>NZ_JACKXE010000001.1:1334789-2002184 GCF_014212315.1 Nocardioides luti | reverse complement strand
TCGTGACTAGCCTGCATCGGCAGGTCTCGGGGGTCCTGTCGGGCCTGAGGCAGGTCGAAGCGAGGGAGTGAAGGTGCACGCGGATGCTCTGGGGTCGGTTTGGCGCCGGTGGAATCCCCATCTCCACACACCGGGCACGATCCTCAGCAATGAGTTCCCGCAGGCAGTTGGAACGACTATCTGTCTCTAGTCGAGTCGAGCGAGCCGCGCACCGAGGTGGATGTGACCGACTACTGCAGCCTGGACCGCTACGAGGAGATCCTCGCCTTCAGAGCCGCGGGTCGAATCCCGGACGTCGAGTTGCACTTTCCCTGAGGTCGGCCGAGGGAGTCCGATCGATTCCTTTGACCGTCCATTGGAGAAGGTCAGGGATTCGCATCTCCTCAGCTCCACCAAAATCGCAGGTCAGACGGCAACTCCAAGCCCGCCCCTCGGCCTCAACGATGGCGGTCGAGGAGTACTGAAGTGCCGAGATTGTGCCGCCCTTTCACTCTGTCTCCTCAGGGAGGGCTATTGGACCGGTCGGTCTGAGATGACGCCGGGCTCCACGGTTCCTCAGCCACCCTCGCTCGCGTCGTTAGGCACTCGGGCGGGAAGCTCAGCAGGCAGCAGGGGGTGGCGCTGGAGAGCGTTACGACCTCAGCGCGAGTGGTTGATCTCCTCGTCGGTCCGGCAGGCGCAGGCAAGACGACCGCCCTGGCTCACTCCGCGTGGCCTGGCTCACCGAGCACGGACGGGCCGAGCGTCACGAAGCCCAGGGGCGTCGGTGTGGGAAACTCGTGCCCATGTCTTCCGCGAGCCGTCTTGGCATCGAAGCCGTTCGGGACGTGCGTCGACTCAAGCGCGACGATACGAAACGCGAGCGGATGTTGAGCCAGCTTGAGGAAATCTTTCTCGCCGAAGGTTTCAGTGCGCTAACTACCGACGAGCTGTGCAAACGACTGCGCTGTTCGAAGTCAACTCTGTACGGCGTCGCCGGGTCGCGCGAGCAGATCAACCAAGCTGTGGTCAGGCACTTCTTCGCGCGCTCTACCGAAGCGATCGAGGCGGACGTTTCGTCCGCGACGGATCCGGGGACCCGAATTCTGGAGTACCTGGCCGGAGTGGGAAAGGCCATGAACCGCAACTCGCCGTCGTTCTACGCCGACATGGTCAGTTATCCGCCGACGGCGGAAATCTACCGCCTGAATTCCCGAGCTGCATCTAGGCGCGTACAGGCCATGATTGAGGACGGCGTCGGCGCAGGCGTCTTCAGATCGGCGGACGCCGCACTGGCGTCGCTGACAGTCGCGCACCTGATGGACGGCGTTCAGTCGGGGGAGGTGCTCGAAGCCACCGGTCTGAGCGCCGGAGAAGCGTTTGCCGAGCTAGGCGAACTGCTGGTTCATGGCCTGGCCATACGCAATCGCAGATCCTGATTGCCAGCCGGAGTTGGTGACGTAGCGATTACGAGCAGGCTCAGTAACCCGAACGGCCCCGTTCAAATCGCTCTTCTGCCGTGCGAGGCAAGCCGGGTGTCTGTTTGTCTCGACCTCTCCAGGGCCACCAAAAACGTCGCCCCGGCGATGACTTCCTTCGAGCCCGCGGACGCACCCAATTGTGTCGAGCCGCGCGGAGGTCGAACAGGGGAAGGACGAACGGGATCAACGTCGGCCCCGGTCGGACCGGGAGAATAGCGTCGGCCCAGTCAAACCACGAAGTAGACCGCCGTCCTTAGGACTTCAGTCGCGAGCGCATTGACCGCTGGCGGCTTGGCTGAGGTGTCGGCGTACGCGGCCCGGAGGCAGTCGGCAGTCACGGAGTCGACGCCGGAGGACGCGACCGCCGCTCTTCGGAGAGTCAGCTAGTTGCCTTGCCATGCCCGTCGCAGACCTGAACGTCTTCGGGAACCTGTCGTAGTCCCGGCGGCGGCTCTCGTCGTGGCAGTTCGACGTCATCCGCGGCAACTCCTGTGATCGATCCGATCTCCCTAGCCAGCACGTCCGGCCATGCGACTCCGGTCACCGGATTGATGAGCCGATACCGATCCCTCCGTCTACGTCGAGGACAACACCGGTGATGTAGCTGGCTTCGGGGGAGCAGAGGAACGCGGCGGCCGCGGCGATGTCCTCGGGCTGGCCAGTGTGGCGCATCGGCACCTTGCCGACTAGCTTCTCCCGGGCCGGCCCATTCATGGAGGCAAGCATCGGGGTCTCGATGAGCCCCGGAGCGATAGCGTTAGCGGTGATACCGTGCCGGGCGCCTTCCAGGGCGAATCCACGGGTAAGCCCGACCACGCCGGCCTTCGCCGCGACGTAGTTGACCTGGCCGAAATTGCCACGCCAGCTCATGGATGAGAAAGACACGACGCGCCCATAGTTGCGCTCCCGCATGTGCTGGAATGCAGCCTGAGTGCAGTAGAACGCACCGTTCAAGCTAACTGCGAGCACGGCGTCCCAGTCTGCAAGGCTCATGTTCTCGATCCGGTTGTCCCTGATGATGCCGGCGTTGTTGACGAGCACATCGACCCGACCCTCGGAGGCGGAGACTTCGTCGACCCACCCCCGTGCTAATGAGGGGTCGGTGATGTCGACCTCGTGGAAGGCGTGGCCGACGCCATCGAGCGCAGCAAGTGTCTCCTCGCCGGCAGCAACGTTGAGGTCTGCGAAGTGCACGCGCGCCCCTTCGGCTGCGAAGCGCTCCACCATGGCGCGGCCCAAGCCCTGGGCGCCTCCGGTGATAAGGACCACTTGGTCAGTGAAACGGTCAGGCATCAGGACGCCTCTCGGGTCTTGGTCAGGAAGGCGCGGAGCGCACTTGGTACGTCGTTGGCAAGCCAGTGCCGGTCGAAGGCATCAAGCTCCCGATCACGATCGGAGGCGCTCAGCGAGCCGTGTGTTTCGTCGAGTAATTGCTTGTACGAAGCTCGAGCGGTCGCTGAGACATCAGTAAGACTCGTCACGATGGCGGCCACCGTCTCGTCCAGTTCCGTAGGAGGGACGACTGACCGCAACCAAGGCGCGAACACCGGGTCGTCAGCTGGAAGAAACTTGCCGGTGAGCGCGAGCCAAGCTGACGCTCCGCGCCCAAGAGTTCGCTCCATGCGCGCGCTGGCACCACCTCCTGGCAGTAGGCAGTGCCGCACGTGGCCGTCGCCAATCAGTGTGCCGGTCGCCGCGACGACCACGTCGCAGGCCAAGGCCAGTTCGAGGCCGCCCGCGATGGCGTGGCCGTGAAGGACGGCAACGAAGACGACGGGGCTGTGTTCGATGGCAAGGGTGAGGTCCCAGATGGCCGAGAGGTGGTTGCGAGGCGTCTGAGCGCTGGCCCGGTCATGATTGGCAAGGAGGGACAGGTCGGCGCCCGCGCAGAAGCTCGGACCTTCGCCGCGCAGCACGACGACGTCGGCGCCGATTGACTCAGCCGAGGTGAGGGCCTCGCGAAGCCGAGCGACGAGGCTTTGGTCGAGTGCGTTGCGAACTGCGGGTCGGTTCATCGTCCAGGTCTCAACGCGCCCGTGGCGCGTTACCAGAAGGTCGTTCACCGAACATCGCCGTCACTGGCCGGTGCTGCGGCGGCACGGAGTGCGGCGCGCTGGATCTTGCCGCTCGGTGTCTTGGGCAGGGAGGTCGCGAAGGTGATCAAGCGTGGGTAGGCATGCGCGGCGTAGCGTGTTCGAACCCAGTCCTGGAGTTCCTGGACGAGAGCAGCCGGGTCATCTGGGGTGGATGCGGTGACGACGTAAGCGTGGATGACCTCGCCACGAACCTCGTCCGGGGTCGCCACGACCGCACATTCGACGACTGCGGGGTGACTGATAAGGACGCTCTCGACTTCGAATGGGCCGATGCGATAGCCCGCCATGAGAATGACGTCATCATCACGAGCGGAGAAGCGGATCAGGCCGTCGTCTCGGATAGACGCGAGATCACCAGTCAGGTAGTGAGTGCCGTCGGCGGTGAACCGGGATCCGGGAACGTCTCGCGCGACGCCGTAGCCGGTGAAGGTGAAGAACGGGCTCGCCTGAATGTCGACGGCCAAGCGGCCGACCTCGCCTGCGGGCGCACGGTCGTCAGACAGCGTACGCAGGACAGTCATACTCCACCCCGGCAGCGATTGACCCATGGCTCGTGGAACGACGCGACGGTCGAGTTCGGGATGATGCGCGAAGCCTGCGGGCATACCGAGCTCGGTCTGTCCGAAGTGGTCGTGGACGTCGACTCCGAAGCGTTCGCGGGTCCACGCGCCCACCTCGGGCGTCAGTGGTTCCCCAGCGGTGGACAGCCGACGCAGCTTCGGCAGAGCGACGCCCGGGTCGCACGTTCGTAGTGCCCGCAGTGCGGTAGGGGCGGCGGCGTAGTCGCTGACCTCTAGCTCCTCAAGGACTCGCCAGGTCAACTCGGGCTTAAAGGCACCGCAGGTGAAGATGCTGGCGATGCCAGCGGCAAGGGGACCGACGATCAGCGTGTACAGACCGTAGGCCCACCCTGGGTCTGCGCCGCACCAGTACTTGTCCCCAGGCGCAAGGCCGATCTCGATGTAGGACTGCCACCCGGCAGCATAGGCCAGCGGGTGCACCACAACCTTCGGCTTGCCTGTCGTACCAGAGGTCGCCATCTGGACTATCGGGGTCTGCGGGCCCGTTTCCGGAACGGGCCCCGTCCACTCGGGCCCGTGAGCTAGTGCCGCGGTGAGGTCCTCGAATCCTTCGTGATGTGCGTTGGGCGCGGAGTTCGCCAAGACGACCTGTACCGGCAGGTCGCGCACCTTCGGCAGCTGCTCGCCGTCCGTGGCCACGAGCTTGACGTCAGCATCGTTCATGCGGTCTGCGACCGCGCTCGCGGCGAAGGCAGTGAACAATGGGACGTAGACCGCTCCCAGTCGCCAGATGCCAAGGATTAGTGCAGGGAGGTCGGGGCCTTTACCCAGCAAGCTGGCGATACGGTCGCCCGGTCCGACTCCTTGCTCGGCGAGGAAGTGGGCCGCTCGTCGTGAGCGCTCGGCGAGCTCGCCGTAGGTCATCTCGGTAACGTGAAGGTCAGTAGTGACGAAGAGGAAGGCTACGTCGTCGACAGGATGGCGATCGCACACGAGCCATGGCGCACTGGCGTCGTCGCGGTTGAACGCATCGCGGATCTCCAGCGATCGCTGGTAGGCGCGAACCGCGCCGTCGCTTGTCGTTGTGTGCGCCATATCCACGGTAACCTCGCAGCATCTAGTACAAAAGTAAGTTAGATCGTACTCTAGATCGTACCGTCTATGAATCGTCCTCCGGCAAGTTCTCCGTTGATCCCTTCACGCTGTTCGCGAATAAGTTGCAGCAGTGCCCGGTGCCGCGTCACGGCTCGCATGCGCGAAGAGCCTGGTAGGTGTGCTTGGCCGGGCCAGGACCCCCCATGTCACGTGCGAACCGACTGGCGCCTTCGGGTCGGTCCGGCGGTTAGAGATGGCGTCGCTGGACCCGGCCGCGAGCTGGCGGTCTGATTCAACGCGCCGATGAGCCCCGCCTAGCTCTGGACGTCGGGTACGATTGGAGATACAAACGTACCAATATGGTTACCCCAGCGCTCACGGGATATCCGAGTCCTGATCGGCGCGGTGCGGATACCAGCGGGAATGAGGTTTGGCTGTGGCAGACGTGTCCGTTGAGTTTGATGTAGCGGTACCGATGCGGGACGGGACTGTGCTGAGGGCAGATGTATACCGGCCCGCTGGAGATGACGAGTGTCCGGTGCTCTTGCACCGCACCCCGTATAACAAGAGCACGTGGGATGGGAAGAGCCTGATCGACCCCGTCGAGCTGGCAAGACGTGGCTACATCGTGGTGCATCAGGACTGTCGCGGGCGCGATGCGTCCGACGGCCTTTGGTTGCCATGGGCGCACGAAGAGCTCGACGGCTATGACACGGTGGAGTGGGCCGCACAGCTCGAGGGCAGCAACGGCCGCGTCGGAATGGTGGGGGCCAGCTACACCGGCAACACCCAATGGAAAGCTGCGATCAGTCGGCCACCGGGGCTACGCGCTATTGCTCCTATGCAGACCTGGAGCGACCCCGCAGACGGCTTGATGTTTCGCGGCGGCGCAATCGAGCTGGGACTGAACAACTTCTGGACCCTCGGGCAGGCTTTCGGCGGCGTGATGAAGACTCGCACCGGCGAGAGCCTCACGGACGCGCTCGAGACCACGCTGACCGACATCAACGACCTGCACCGCACCGGGTACTGGCAACTGCCGTCGGGTCGACCAGCGGTCAACTCGGCGACCGGTCAACCCGACATCGGTGTGGCTCGCGCCCTGGAGGATCCGGGCACCCTCGATGAGAGCCGGGTGCTGGGAAACCACGACCGCGTGCAAGTGCCTAGCCTGAGCATTGCGGGATGGCACGACGTCTTCCAGCAGGGAACGATCGACAACTACATCAAGGCCCGGGAGGCGGGACTCACGTCCCGGCTGATCGTCGGCCCGTGGGATCACATGACCCTTTACGGGCACACGCTCGGCTTGACCGGCGAGGTGGCTTACGGCTTCCACTCGATCGCGCCCGGTCCTCAGTACGCGGATCTTAGCGATTGCCTGCTGACCTGGTTCGAGCCATGGCTCAAGGACGGCGCACCCACAGCAGAGCACGAGTCCGGCGTCCGGATCTTTGTAATGGGCGTTAACGAATGGCGGGACGAGTCCGGCTGGCCGCTCGAACGAGAGGTCCCGACGCCTCTATACCTCTCGAGCGACGCGTCCCTGTCGTTCGACGCGCCCACCTTGGACGAAGCATCGAGTTCCTACACCTATGACCCTACGGATCCTGCTATCACGGTGGGAGGACCCCACTTCATCGATCCGCACTATGCACGAGGCCCCGCAGACCAGCGACGGGTCGAGGAACGCTCCGATGTACTGGTCTTCACGAGCGCTCCGCTGGAGCATGATCTTGAGCTGACCGGCAGGGTGCGAGCCTCACTGTTCGCTGCCACCGATGGACCCTCGACCGACTGGGTAGTGCGGCTATGCGTTGTCGACGGTGAGGGTGTGTCGCGGAACATCGTTGACGGCATCGTCCGGACGGCCACCACTCCAGGACTCGTGATGGAACACGAGATCGACCTGTGGTCGACCAGCATCGTCGTAGCAACCGGGGAACGGTTGCGAGTCCACGTGACCTCAAGCAACTTTCCACGCTGGGACCGCAACCTCAACACCGGCGAACCCAATGCAGAGGCAACGACACACCGCGTGGCCCGGCAAGTCGTCATGCACGACCGCCTGCACCCATCCCACCTCACGCTCCCCGTCATCCCACGATGACCGGCGCGTCAATTCATCTACATCTACTGCGTCTCGCAAAGAATCAAGGATCGGAACGGTGACCATGGCTCCAGAACTGCCAATCGCGGAAACGAACGCCGAGGTCCCAGCACTTCAGGCAGGGGCGCTGGCATTCGGGACTGCCCTGGGCCTTGGGGCCGCATGCCTTGGACTGGGTGCGCAACTCGTGTTTGCGCCCATCGCATTCATCGGTGCGTCTGGTGCGGGATCCTGGCTGTCCGTGCTTGTGGCTTGCCAGTGCTGGCCTGCCTAGGACCCGCGATCTCCACGTTCTCCCGCCGGTACGTCGTGTCTGGCTCTCTCATGTCATACCTGGGGGAAGCTTTCGGTACCAAGGTCCGGAACCTGACCGGCATCTGTCTCTTGATGAGCACCCAGTGGGCCCCGTGGGGTGCTGGGGTGTGGGGCGGGGCGTGGGGTTCACGCGGTACGCGCTCCGATGGCCGTGAGCCGTTCGCCTCGACGGCCCATCACTTCTCCCGAAGTGATAGTAGACATCATACGTCATACAATGATAGACAACGCGTATGACCAACGCGATAGACGCGCGTCACACCCAGGTCGCGGAAGCTCCCGTTTCCCTAGGCGCCCCGACTGCCATCGAGCGGATCGCTCGCTTCGTCAGCTCTGTCGACCCTGCCGATATGGACGACCTCACGATCCGGGCGGCTGCGCGGGCCTTCGCGGACACCTTCGCGGTATCCGTCGGTGCACGGCGCGACCCCCTGACCGGCGTCCTGAGGACGTGGACTGCCGGGGAGGGCGGTGCGGGTACGATCTGGGCAGGCGTGGTTCCGGCCGGATGTACCGAAGAGCGTGCGGCTCACATCAATGCCGCCATGGCGCACGTGCTCGACTTCGACGATGCCTCCACGGTGATGCGGGGTCACCCCAGTGCCGTGCTGTTTCCGGCGATTGTGGCCGTGGGGGAGTCCTCCAAGGCGACGGGACGCGAGGTCAGTGCCGCCTACTCCGTGGGCTTCGAGGTGTGGATGAAGATCGCCAGGGCCGTGTCGACTGAGCACTACAAGCTCGGCTGGCACGCGACGGCGACGCTCGGGACCATCGCCGCGGCTGCCGCGGTCAGCAACCTCCTGCGTCTGTCGGAGACTGAGGTCGCTCGCGCACTGGGGATCGCCGTCTCGCAGGCGTCTGGCACGCGGCAAGCGTTCGGCACAATGGCGAAGTCGTACCAGGTGGGCGCGGCGGCCGCGGCGGGTCTGCAGGCGGCCCGACTTGCGCAGGCGGGCCTCACCTCCTCACCCGATGCCCTCGACGCCGCCGAGGCCGGCTTCCTCGCTCTTTACTGTGTCCCGGGCGCGCGCGAACTTCTCGATGCGCATCTGGCAACGCTCGGTGAGGCGCCGGGTGAGCTGCTCGCTCGCGGCGTCGAGGTCAAGCGCTTCCCGCTTTGTTACGCCACGCACCGAGCCATCGCCCTTGCGCTGGAGTTGCGTGAAGAACACTCCTTGAACGCGGAAGATATCGTCCGGGTCGAGGTCGAGACGAACGCGCACGGCATGGAGCCGTTAATCCACCACCGACCTATGACGGGGCTCGAGGCGAAGTTCAGCATGGAGTTCGCGGTGGCCGCGGCCCTGATTGACGGTGCCGTCAGGCTGCGCTCCTTCGATACCGAGGACGTGCAGCGTCCCGAGATTCAGGCGCTCCTGCGACGTGTCGTGGGGCATGAGGGACCTGGCGACCTCAACCCGCGGTGGACGACGATGACGATCCAGACTCGCGACGGCGCCGTCATCACCCGCACCATGCACGATCTGAAGGGCAGTGCGCAGCAACCCCTAGACGACACGGAGTTGCTCGCCAAGGTCGTGGACTGCTACCAGTATGCAGGCCTTGAGGCCGACGACGGTCGCCGATTCGCGACCACGTGCCTCGACTGGGCCGATGTCGACATCCGCGAGCTCGTCAGGTCGTCGGGGGTCGCATGACCGCGACGAGACGAACGCTGCACGCCTCGACTGCGTCACCGACAATCTCTGGCTCAAGGACTGGAAGTTGCGCTCGAGATGGGTGATCTCGTGTGCTCATGCTGCCGGGCGAGATCGAGCGGATGGGCACTCCTGAAGAGGTGTACGCGCCCGGGATCGCCCCACGCCGCGACGTTCTTGGGCGTGGGAAACAACCTGGAAGTTGTCGTGCGTGACGGACTGCTCCACCACGCGGACGGCACCATTCCCGGCAGCGCCACGCTCGCGGCAGGAGAAACAGAGGGCACGGAGCTCCGGCTGTTCATGCGTGGGCGGGACACGACGGCGACCGTGAAAGGTGGCGGCCAGACCGAGTCAGACGCCGTGATCGAACTCCCAGGTGTCCTGGCGCAGACGGTTCTGCGCGACGGCGGCCACCGTCAGTTCGTCTTGGACGTCCCGGGCCAGCATTGGTTCGCACGTAAGGGGACCTCCTGGACGCCGAGGTCGGTGATGCCGCGACCGTCTCGATTCCCGTCCGGGCCGCCATGGTCTACCGCGGCGACGAGCTGGTCCACCCCGCACGAAGGCGCGACGCATGTCGAGCGTTGGAGTCAGAGCGCGTAGACCTGATCGGACCTGACCAGCGACTCCTCACGTCCACGAGTTCAAACCCACCATAAGGAGTGTCGCCACATGTCCGACCACACGACCGAAGAGGTCGCCGCGATCCGGGAGGTCGCGCGTGAGTTCACGCGACGCCACCTCATCCCGCTCGAACGGGAGGTGATTCGGCGGGAGGTCGAGCGGGGTTTTAAGGACGAACCGCTCATCACCCTCGCGGAGGAGCAGCATCTGATCGATGAGTCGCGCAAGCTGGGTCTGGTCGGCATCGACGTCCCCGAGGAGTACGGCGGCTTGGGCTTGGGCATGTCGGCGAAGGCTGCGGCTTCCGAGGAGCTCGCTTACAGCATCACGCCGTTCAAGCTGTTCCCCGACTCGCCCAACCTGCACTACCTCGAGGCGCTGGCGTCGCCGTCACAGCGCGAAGAGTTCCTCGTCCCGTACGCGAAGGGGGAGAAGCGGTCCTGCCTCGCCCTCACCGAGCCAGACGCGGGGTCTGACATCGGCGGGATCAAGACCCGCGCGACAAAGATCGACGGTGGCTGGAGCATCACCGGGAACAAACTGTGGATCTCCTTCCTCGACCGCGCTGACTTCATCATCGTCATCGCGATCACCGATTCGGAGAAGGGCAAGCGCGGCGGTATGTCCGCTTTCTTGGTAGACAAGGACACGCCGGGCCTCATCATCTCCGACCCCATCCCGACGATGGGCGAGCAGCGGCCGTACGAGCTACGTTTTGACGACGTCCGGGTGACTGACGACCGGCTCCTGGGTGAGCCAGGGCAGGCGTTCGCACCATTGACTAACCGGCTCGGCGTGCGGCGAGTGGACATCGGCGCGCGTTGCGTCGGGATGAGCCGCCGGCTCATAGACATGATGTGCGACTACACCCTGCACCGCGAGACCTTCGGGACGAAACTGGCCGATCGTCAGGGCGTCCAGTTCATGATAGCCGACGCGCGCATCGACTTAGAGGCTGCGCAGATGATGGTCAATGACGCCGCTCGCCGCCTGGATGGAGGATTGATCGACATCCGCATCCAGGCGAGCGCCCTCAAGGTGTTCTCCACCGAGATGCTGACCCGCACCGTCGACAAGGCGATGCAGCTGCACGGGGCGATGGGCTACTCGAAGGAGCTCCCGATCGAGTTTATCTATCGGAGTAGCCGAATCCTGCGGATCTCGGAGGGAGCCTCGGAGATCCACCGCTGGCAGATCGCCCGGATGATGCTGAAGGATCCCGCGAACCGCTATTAGGGCGACCTCGGCCAGCGGTTACCCGACCGCCGGTTGAGCACGGGGTGCTGGCAGTCTCCAGATGCGGCGCCACGCCCCGCTCGATTTCCCCGAATCGGAAGGATGAAGCTGAGATGAGCCGTCTCGACGTCGACACGTACACGATCGACGACATGACGATCCACCGCGTGGTGGAGCTGGTCGCGCCCTTCATGCCCGCCACCGAGATGCTGCCTGCGCTCACCTCGGAGGTCCTGGACGAGAATCGTGGGTGGCTGGGGTCGCAGCTCGCCGAGAACAACTACTTTGTCCTGACGTACCAGTCCTTCGTGGTGCGTACACCGCATCACACGGTCGTCGTGGACACCGGTCTGGGCAATGACAAGGACCGTGGGCGTCCGGAGTGGCATCGCAAGACCGACGACCAGTTCTTGTCGGGCCTGGCGCGTGTGGGCGTCCGCCCCGAGGACGTTGACTACGTCATTTGCACGCACCTGCACGCCGACCACGTCGGGTGGAACACCCGCCTGGTCCAGGGGCGTTGGCAACCGACGTTTCCGCGGGCGCGCTACATACTCCATCGCGATGAACTAGCGGCGACGGCGGGGCGCCACCGCGAGAGCGGGGACCAGCCGTACGCGGACAGCATCTTGCCCATCCTCGACGCCGGGCTGGCTGACGTGGTGGACGAGGACTTCAGCATCGGCGACCACGGTCGTCTCCTCCTAACAGCCGGACACACGGCCGGCCACGTGGCGGTCCGGTTCGGACGGCGCCGTGACCGCGTTGTCTTCTCCGGCGACCTGCTCCACGTGGCGCTGCAGATTCGCTACCCCGAGCTCTCCTTCTTCAAGGATCTGGACCCGAGGGCAGCAGCGGTGACCCGTCGCGCGTTCCTAGAGCGGTACGCCGAGACCGACACTGTCTGCTGCACTGGACACATCCCGACTTCCGGGCCCGCCACGGTCCGTCGCCGAGGAGATGGCTTCGCCTTGGCCGCGAGTCGGGGAACGTAGGACGCCGAAACGCCGCTGCATGTGTTCTGCAGCCGCGCGATGAGAATGCCAAGTGCTATACCTTGACGCGGAACCGTCCCGCCGCTCCTGGCCGTCATCCCGTGACGATGCGCAGGGCGACCCGTTCGGCGGCGCAGATCAACGTTAAGGAATCGGCTGAATGGCTAGCACTCCGATGGACATGCGGATCGCGCGACCGGAGACGACCGTCCGCGAGCAGGTGGTCGAGGCGGTTCGGACGGCCATTGTGTCGGGGTTCTTCCAGCCGGGGCAGCGATTGACCGAAAAGCGCCTGATCGAAGAAACCGGGGCGAGCCGTACGTCGATCAGGGAAGCCCTCCGCGATCTGGAGAACCACCATCTCATCGAGCGGACAGGCACTAACGCGATCCGTGTGTCGATCCTAGATGAGCAGACCATCAACGACATCTACGACGTCCGGGCCGGTCTGGAGTCTCTGGCGGCCCAGCTGTGTGTGGAGCGGGCGTCGGGCGAGCAGCTCGAAGCTCTCTACCGCTGCGTTTCCACGGCGGGCGAGAGCGTTGAGGAACGGATCGCCGCCGCGGCTGAGTTTGATCGACTGTTGCTCGAGGCCGTCGGCAACGAGGTCCTGACCGAAATCTTGGGCAGTCTGCACTGGCGGGTTCAGGTCGTACGTCGCCTGACTATGACGATTCCCGGGCGCGCCGCCATCGCCTGGCAGCAGATGTCGAACATCGCCGAGGCGCTCCGCGATCGGGACGGCAGCAAGTCCAGAGATTTGACCCGAGCGCACATCGAGTCCGCCCGAGCGGCTGCTCTGACAGTCGTTGACACATTCAAGGACCCCGACCGCTGGTGAAGCCGGCGATCGCGGACTGGCGATCGTGAGCCGCCGCGTCACATGAGCCGCCCCGCTGCTCGACAGCTTGCATCTATAAGCCGGGCCGCCCTGGCCGGCTCGACCTTGTCCCCAGCGTCTGGTGTCGTTGCTGCGGCGCGAAGCTGCCCGCCTGGACGGACGAGCCTGCGAGCACGCAACACTCTGCTTCATGGTAGACGTATGATGTCAGACAAGATAGCCTGCGGTGATTGAGCCCACGCGATAGCGCCGTCTGAACGGTGCTCGCACGTACTCGTGACGTTCTTCCACGAGAAAGTTGGTCGAGGTGCCTGAATCCACCGACGTCTGCCTGGTCGAGGTCGGCAACAAGATTGCGACCGTCACGCTAAATCGGCCTGAGAAGCGCAATGCATTGAGCGCGGGCCTCATCGAGGACCTCGTGCGGATCCTCGGTGAGCTTGACGAGTCTGACGACGTCTCAGCGGTAATCCTGCGGGGTGCGGGCCCGAGCTTCTGTGCAGGTTACGACCTAAGTTCCGAGACCCGGTCGAAATACATACTCGCCGACCCGGTCGAGGACCGCTGGCGGATCCGCCGGAACGTGCGCCGATGGCTCGACCTGTGGGAGCTGCGGGTCCCGATCGTGGCCGAGGTGCAGGGCCACTGCCTCGCTGGGGGTGCCGAGATCATGATGATGTGCGACGTCGTTGTCGCAGCAGAGGACGCCAAGATCGGCTTCCCCAGTGCCCGGGCGCTGGGTGTCCCCCCGCTGAGTGCCCTTCCGATGCTCGTCGGCATCCGCGCCGCCAAGCGCATGATGTTGACCGGGGACTCGGTCTCGGGTGTCGAGGCGGCCGAGATGGGTCTGGTGACCGAGGCTGTGCCGGCAGACCGGCTCGAGAGCCAGGCGCGGGCGATCGCCGAACGAATGACGCTGATCCCCAAGGACGTCTTGGCGATGAACAAGGCCACCATGAATGCCGCCTTCGAGGCCATGGGGTTCCGGCATGCGTCGCTCGTCGGTGTGGATCTGGACATCATCGCCCACAACACGAAGACAGCTCGCGAGTGGAACGAGAGGTCCCAGCGCATCGGCGTGCGCGCCGCGTTGCGCGAGCGCGACGCGAAGTTTGAGAACTGAGGACGCGGCGCGCCCGAGGTGAGCGCGCGTCCTACCCCAAGGCGTGAGAGGCGGAGCAGGCGATGATGGTGGGCACGGTGGCCGGGTTGGAGGTCGAGATGATCGACGGGATCGCCCTGGTGACCATCAGCCGGCCGGAGGCGGGCAACTCGATCGACCCGCCGACCGCGTCGGCACTGAACTCCCTGTGGTTGGCGGCTGCTGAGGACGATGACGTCGTGGTCGTGGTCGTGATCGGTGCGGGTGAGCGATTCTTCTGCACGGGCATGGACCTGAAGAAGACCGCCACGCCCGGAGGCACGCCCTACGTTGTCGAGTACCTCAAGGGGCAGCAGTTGTCGTTCGCGCCGCCGGTGGACTTCCACAAGCCCACGCTCGTGGCACTCAATGGGATGGCGCTGGGAGCCGGCCTTGAGCTCGCGCTGGCGTGCGACGTGCGAATCGCCGCTGTGGGAGCCGAGTTGGGCCTTCCCGAGGTGAAGATCGGCAGTATGCCGGGTCAGGGAGGGACGCAGCGCCTGCCGCGCCTCATTCCTCGCAGCGTCGCCATGAAGATGCTCCTCACGGGAGACCGGATGTCCGCGTCCGACGCGCTCAGGTACGGGCTGGTCACCGATGTCGTCGAGGCTGCGGAACTCAAGACCACCGCCCTTGAGTTGGCGGGTCGCATCGCGTCGGCGGCGCCGTTGGCAGTCCAGGCCGTCAAGACCGCGGTGAATCTCGGAGCCGATCTACCGCTGGAGGACGCGCTTCGGCTGGAGGCGTTCCTGTGGGGGTCTCTTCGGGAGACCCACGATCGGACCGAGGGTCGAACGGCGTTCGCGGAGAAGCGGCCGCCGAGGTGGCAGGGCCGGTAGGCCTCGGCGCTCACGACGTTGGCTATATCTCCTCTCGCTATTGGAAACACTCCTAGAGTATGTTGTATGATGTTAGACATCTGATTCCAGCGGAGGACACCGGTGACATCTGAAGAAGGCCGGCAGCTGATTGCCGCGGACACTTACACCGTCACCAACGACCTCGTGGCCTTTCATACGAGCCGTTGCCTTGCGTGCGACGAGAGTTGGTTCCCGTCACGCGAGCGTTGCGCCGCGTGCGGTTCCAGGGACGTCGAAGCCCAAGAGTTGCCGGGCGAGGGCGTGGTCTACGCCTGCACATTCGTCCGTGCGGGGCAGCCGCGATTCCTGCCGCCGTATGCCCTGGCCTACGTCGACGTGGGCCCGATCCGGCTACTGACCCACTGTCGCTCTGAGGCAGCTTTGGCCCCGGGGACGCGAGTGCACTTCGTGCAGGACCAGGTCGGTGCAACGGATTCCGATGTGTTGGTGTCATACGTGGCTGAGGTGGTCGCTTCATGAGAAAGGTCTATGTCGCGGGCGCCAGTTCGCCTGGCTTCGGGAAGCTCGGGCGTGACGCTGTGAGCCTGGGAGTCGAAGCTGTGAGCAGTCTGCTCGACTCGACCGGCGTGGCATCGGCTGATGTCGACTACGGGGTCGCGGGGACGCTCTACGGCGGCTCGCTGGTGGGCCAGCGGATTTTCCAGGGCATCGGTGTGTCCGGCCAGCCGATCTTCACGGTGGAGAACGCCTGCGCGAGCGGCGCCTCGGCGGTGCACCTGGCCTGGCAGGCCGTTGCGACGGGCAGCGCCGACATCGCCATCGCGGTCGGGGCGGAGAACCTGACCTCCATGGGCGCGGGGCCGCTCAAGCTGACCACGAGGGACATCGAGGTCGACTTGGGCGTCGTGATGCCCGCGACGTACGCCATGCGTGCGCAGCGCTACCTGCACGACTTTGGCGTTGATGCGTCGGCGCTGTCCCACGTGTCGGTCAAGAACCGCCGCAATGGTGCCACCAACCCGCGGGCGCACTTCGGCGACCGCGCGGTGACGTTCGACGAGGTCGAGGAGTCCCGACTGATCGCCGACCCGCTGCGACTGTTCCACTGCTGCCCCAGCAACGACGGGGCAGCGGCGGTTCTGCTGTGCACCGCAGAGGTCGCGCAGGCGCTTGGGCTGCCGCAGGTGGAGATGCTCGCGAGTGTCGTAAGGTCCGGCGTCTTCCGCACGTCCGCGAAGGATATGACCTGGCCCGACATCACGTACCGTGCCGCGTCAGCCGCGTTCGAGGCAGCTGGGCTCAAGGCCGGCGACTTGGACGTCGTCGAGCTGCATGATGCGTTCACCATCGCCGAGTTCTTGCACTCGGAGGCGATGGGGCTGGCGGAGCGCGGAACTGCGCACCGGGCGGTGGCCGAAGGCGAGTTCGATATCGACGGTCGCGTCGCGGTCAATCCCAGTGGCGGACTGCTCTCGCGTGGACACCCGGTGGGAGCCACGGGCGTCGCGCAGCTCTGCGAGTCGTTCCTCCAGTTGATTGGCGAAGCTGGCGAGAACCAAGTCGCAGGCGCCAGTGTGGCCCTCACGCACGTCACGGGCGGTGGCATCTATGGAGTCGACAACGGCGCCTGTGCCGTTCACATCCTCGCCGTCTGATGGCGGGTGCACGCAGAAGGGAGAGGTCCGTGCAGGAAAAACAGACGCAGGGCGGCACCGCGCACATCGTGGGTTCGGGCAGCATCGCCACCGAGATCGTCCATCGGTTGGAGGCGGAAGGCTGGACGTTCGTCGACGAGATTTCGCCAGAGACCGAACTGAACGCACTCGTCTTTGCCCAAGGGCTCGCAGAGTCGGAGGTCAACGCCTCGGCGGCGACTTCCTTCGTCGCGACGGTGGAGCAGCTGGTTGATCGGTTCCACGAGGGCCACGCACGTGTGGTCGCTCTCGTCGGGCGGGAGGTTCTGGGTTGGCCGACGTCGCTGGAAGCGGCGGTCCAGGCGGGCGGGATCGCCTCGGCGGCTCGGAGCCTGGCGCTGAAGCTCGCGCGACGAGGCATCACCGTCAACGTGGTCGTGGCAAACCTCGACGACCTCGAGCCCGATGATGACGCGCAGGGAGTCCTGTCAGACTGGCCAGCGCCGAAGCCGCTGACGCTACGGTCTATCACGCCGCGCGACGTGGCCGACGCGGTCCAGTTCTTCGTCGATGCCCGCAGCGGATACATCACCGGGCAGCAGTTCTACGTGTGCGGTGGGTCGAGTCTCGTGTCGAGCCTGTCGGTGTGACGCCGTCGCCTGCTCGCGTCAACAAAAGACAAGGTCAAGCAATGAGTTTTATGGGAAAGACCGCTGTGGTCACGGGCGGCGCGAGTGGTATCGGACTGAGCATCGTCCGGTCGCTCTCAGCGCAGGGCGCCAAGGTGCTGATCGCCGATCTCAACGAGACCGGTGCGCGCGACGTCGCCAGCGAGCTGGATCCCACCGGGGAGACCCTCACGAGCCTCGGCGTAGACATCTCATCGCGTGAGGCGGTCACCTATCTGTTCGAGGCATGCACGAAGCGCCTCGGCTCTCCGGACATCCTGGTGAACAGTGCCGGGATTAATATTGACCGAGGCATCCGGAGGGTCAGCGACGCCGAGTGGCGCAGAACCCTCGACGTCAACCTGACCGGGACGTTCCACTGTTCGCAGGAAGCGCTGCGGCTCATGATCCCGCGGCGCGAGGGGACGATAATCAACATCGCCTCCAGGGCCTGGCTGGGTTGGTGGGGACAGACTGCGTATTCTGCATCCAAGGGCGGCGTCGTCTCTATGACACGCAGCCTGGCCATCGAGGTCGCGAAGTACGGCATCACAGTAAACTGCGTGGCGCCGGGTCTCATCGATACGCCGCTACTGCGCAGCGAGCCGACGGAAGTACTCGAGCGCCTCGCCCAGTCCCAGCCCAGCGGCACGATCGGCCGCGCCGAGGACGTCGCGTGGGCGGCGAGCTTCCTCGCTGGAGCCGGCGCCAGGCAGGTGACGGGACAGGTGTTGTACGTGTGTGGTGGCAAGAGCGTGTACGCCCGACCCCCTGTGACGGCATGAGCATCGTGCCCTCGGCTTCGAGGGAATGGAGCGAGGTGCATGAGCAGATGGATGTCTACAAAGCGGGCGACATGCGGATCGAGCGACCCGTGTCGACCGTGCGGGAGCAGGTGTTCCAAGCGGTACGGGCGGCGATCGTGTCCGGTCATTTTCTGCCCGGCCAGCGCCTGACGGAGAAGTTACTCATTGATGCGACCGGCGCGAGCCGAACGTCGATCCGAGAGGCGCTGCGAGATCTAGAGAACCATCACTTCATCGAGCGCACGGGGACCAATGCCATCAGGGTCGTCGTACTGGACGAGAAGGCGTTGAACAACATCTTCGATGTGCGCTCAGCACTCGAACCGCTGGCCGTGGAGTTCTTCGTGGCGCGTGCGTCGGACGCCGAGATTGCGAAGGCACGTTCCTTCGTGGAACACGCCGGGGGCAGCGTCGAAGAACGCCTGGATGGCGCGCTTGACTTTGACCGTCTCCTCCTCGAGGCCGTGGGCAACGGCGTCCTCAGTGAGATCCTCGAAAACTTGCACTGGCGGATTCACGTCGTGCGACGGATGACGATGTCAATTCCAGGTCGTAGCGCGGTGGCTTGGGAGGAGATGAACGATGTCACCGGGGCCATCTCCGAACGGAATGGGGCGCGTGCGCGCGATCTGATGCGTGTCCACATCGAGTCGGCGCGGGCCGCAGCCCTGTCGGTGGTCCACGCCATGGACACCGCCGACGATCACTGAGCCCTTGTGCCACCAAGCCTCGCTACGGGGCGTCGTGAAAGGTCAACACATGTCAAATTCGGATTGGCGCGCTCCTGACGGTGTGCCGTTCGTGATCATGCGCGGCGGAACCAGCCGCGGTGTCTTCTTTCGTCGCGAGGACGTCCCCGCTGATAGGGCGAGCCTGCGGCAGATGCTGTTGGATCTCTTCGGCAGTCCGGATGTACGGCAGATCGACGGGTTGGGCGGGGCGGATCCCCTTACGAGCAAGGCGGCCGTCCTCGGGCTACCCCAGAGTCCTGGGGCCGACGTGGACTATCTGCACGGGCAGGTAAGCATCCGGGAACCGCAGGTCGACTTCGCGGTGAACTGCGGGAATCTCACTACGGCTGCCGCCTCCCTCGCCATCACATGGGGTCTCGTCGCCCCTGTCGAAGGCGTGACCACAGTCCGCGTGCGAAGCGTCGGCACGGGTGCAGTGATCAAGGTCGATGTTCCGGTCCGCGACTCGCGCGTGGTCGAGCAGGGCGACTTCCCGATCGCCGGCGTGCCCGGCACTGGAGCCCGGATCGACCTGGACTTCTCCCAGACCGCCGGTCAGCGAACAGGTCGGCTCTTTCCCACCGGGGAACGAGCCGACAGTATCTACGTGCCTGCGTTTGGCGCGGAGGTGGCGGTCACCGTCATGGACCTGGGGAACCTGGTGACTTTCGTCCGGATGGACGATCTCGGCATCACGGCCCAAATGTCACCGGCCGCGGTCGAGGCCGATGCGGGGGTGTGGGAGGCGATGCGCCACATTCGTCGCGAGGTAGCCGGGCGGATCGGTTTCGTCGTGGACGACCAGTTCGACGAGTCCGTCAACCCGATGGTGGTGGCCGTAGCCCAGGCGGATGAGTACGTGACGCTCTCAGGGGCTCGGGTCGGGACCGACACATTCGCGCTGACCTGCCGACAGCTACGTTCCGCGGGCGTGCACAAGGCTTTGACGGGGTCAGCAGGAACGTGCGCGGCCGTCGCTAGTCGCATCCCGGGAACCGTCCCATTCATGGCTGTGCGGGAAGGCCTCCTGCTTGGCCCGGAAGTGGCGCTAGGACATCCGTCCGGTGTCCTGCCCGTCAGGTGTGCCGTCGACCTCGACGATCCGACGGCACCGCGCGTGTCTGAGGCGGTGCTTTTCCGAACCGCCCGGCGCATCGCTGAAGGGCGAGCCTTCCTGAAATGTCCAAGACCCTGAACGACCGACGCTGGCGCCGCTTCGGGCTGCATGTCCACCGAGGGAACATAAATCAACTGATTAGCCTGGACGTACGATGTCATACATGATACCAATGTCGGCGTGCGGCTGCCGGGGGTCTTAGAGGGGTTCGGGTCATCGATGTCTCGGCCGCTGCGAACTACTGCGGACGATTGTTCGCCGATCTGGGTGCAGACGTCATCCTTGTCGGGTCTGAGCCGAGTAGCGCGTTGCGCGACGTGCCCCCGTTGTCGACGGTGACGCTGACCAGATCCCCTCGTGCCGCGAACAACACGAGCAAACTCAACTTGTCCTTGTTTGGCTCGGCTCCGAGTGGCGACAAGCTGGGTCCGCCGACAGTCGAAATAATGCGAACCGAGGATTGACACATGCCCGAGACGACCGACGCTCTGCCCTTCGTTGACACTCCCGTCCGACCGCCCTTCGACCCCGCGCTAGTGCCGGTCCTGGACGCCGTGCGTCAGGCCATGCCGACGCTGTCTGCAGAGACACTCTCCCTATGGCGGCAATCGGAGCTTCCGGATTCAGAGCCCGTGGATTTCACCGCCGGAGGCACGGTCAGGGTCAATGAGCGTCAGGTACCCGGCCCCGACGGCGCCCCCGACATCACGCTTCTCATCCTGACGCCCGAGGCAGAGACCGGACCGCTGCCGGCGATTTACCACGTTCACGGCAGTGGCATGGTGTCCGGCGACCGCTACACGTTCGTGGAGATGCTTCTGCCCTACGTCTCTAGCGGACGCGCAATCGTAGTGTCGGTTGAGTACCGTCTCGCCCCCGAGCACCCAGATCCGGCGTTGGTGGAGGACAGCTACGCCGGGCTCGCCTGGACTGCAAGGAATGCCGACGAGCTCCGTATCGACCCCGGGCGGCTCATCATCCTAGGCCTGAGCGCAGGCGGTGGGATCGCAGCCGGGACGGCGCTGCTGGCTCGGGACCGCGCTTTTCCAAAGCTGAGTCACCAGGTACTGATCTGTCCTATGCTTGACGACCGTTTCGAGACCCACAGCAGCCGCATGCTCGACGAAGAGGGCACCTGGGACCGTAACTGTAATTTGTTCGCTTGGAATGCACTTCTCGGCAAGCGTCGCGGAGGACCAGACGTATCGCCTTATGCCGCCCCAGCCCGAGCCGAGGACCTCGCCGGTCTGCCACGCACTTACATCGACGTAGGCTCGGCCGAGTCGTTCCGTGACGAAGCACTGACTTACGCCCGCCGGCTTTCGGAGGCGGGTGTCAGCGTCGATCTCCACATGTGGGGTGGTGGATTCCACGGATTTGACCTGATGGCGCCGGACGCTGCGATAGCCCGTGCGTCGATCTCGACGCGCGACGAGTTCATCCAGCGGGCCCTTGGGGACTGAACTTGCTCGGCCGGACTCGCATAGGGCTGGCGTGGCCAGTCGATCGCCTCTGGGTGCGACGGACCGCTCTGAGCACGCTCAGAACTAGGGCATCGGCAACGAGGATCAAGATGCTGCCAATGCGAAAGAAGCACGGTTCCGTGAGGGAGCTGCCTGGATCGCCGAACAAACCGGCAAGTCGATCGCGCGGTTACGTGACCTGGCTATCAACGACGACTCCCTGGGCAACTGGCTTGCCCAGCGCCCCCAGGAATGCTGAAGGCGATTTCGCGGCCCCGGGCATTTGGCAATACGCGGTGATGCTCAGGGCACGAGGCGACGTGTCACCCGCGCAGTCATGACCAGACTAGGAACGAGGAAGACCGTGCTGTTCGCGAATCAGTCGTGCGGTTCGACGTCTGCACCGTCAGCGCTGCTGGTTCACGGAGTCGGTGCAAGCCGTGCCACCTGTAGGAGGTTCGGTCCCTGGCTGGCTGGGCGCGGCTTCCAAGCAATCGCAGTCGACCTTCGTGGTCATGGCAAAAGTCGTATTCAATCGGAACCGCAGCGCCGCGATCGATCACTGTCTTCTGTAGCAGCGGATCTAGTGGAAACGATGGCATCGCTGCGCCCGGATGTTGAGGGGTCGAACTCCTCGTCAGGCACTCGCTCGGTGCGTTGGTTTGAGCAATCTGAAAGGAAGGCGCTTTGTGATGCCACGGTCGCGGCCCAAACCAACCGAGCTTGAACTTGTGAATCTTGACCACGTGGGAGTGGTCTCGACCGAGGCTGACCAGGCGACTGGGAGTTTGATCTCGAGTAAGGACCGCGCTGCTTTCGAATACGCAGATGACATCGTTTCGGAGTACCGCCTGACCTCCGACTCGCTCCCGCAGGAAGGAGTGCCAGCCGGGAAGTACTTCCATTTCCGTTGGACTAGTCACACCGTATACCCCGGCGTTACCAGCAGCGTTTACCTGTACTTGCCACACGTCGCTGAGGAGGTAAATTCGGTCAACCTGCTGGTCTGCCTGGACGGGCTGGATTACGTCGGTGAACATTGTCGGGCGACTACGGTGCTGGACAACCTTGTGCACAGGGGCGAGATCCCGATGACCATTGGTTTGTTCGTCAATCCGGGGGAGAACGGCCCGGGGAATCCGCTCTATGGGGGCCAGACCAACCGCAGCGTTGAGTACAACACTGTTAGCGGGGAGTTCGCGCGCTTCTTGGTGGAGGAGCTGTTTCCCGTGGTCCGGACCAAGGTTCGGCTAACCGATGACCCAGAGGGCCGCGTCGTCTGTGGCTTCAGTTCCGGTGGCGCCGCCGCCTTGACCGCGGCGTTTTATCGTCCTGACGAGTTCGGGAACGTCATCTCCCATTGCGGAAGCTTCATCAACATCTTGGGCGCCAGCAACCTGCCAAGCATGGTCCGGCGCGAGCCCCGCAAGCCGATCCGGATATGGCACCAGTCCGGAGCACGTGATGCCGACATCATTTTCGGCAGCATCCCCATCGCTAACCGTGATCTCGACGCGGCCTTGCGATATCGCCGCTACGACTCGATGTTCGTCTTCGGCACCGGCGGGCACACCCTGCGACACGGCGGCGCGGTGTTTCCAGAGACGCTTCGGTGGATTTTTCGCGACCAGGTCGAGGGTAAGTAAGTCTTGATATGACGAGCAGGGCATGAGCAGCTTGTCGCGACCCCAGATGTTGACCCTCAGGCGCCAGTACGGGTGGGGTTCGAGTTCCGCGCGTGAGTGCTGGACCGTCGTACTGACAGCTGACGGGGCGCGGTAGAGCTCGACCTGCCGGACCTCACTGCGTCGGAGCGCATCGCTGGCTTCGTCAGCCCGTCAGCCCGTCAGCCCGTCAGCCCGTCGACCCGATTGACATCGACGAACCGACGATCCGCTCGGCCGCGCCCGCCTTCGCGGACACGTTCGCCGTGTGCATAAGCGCCCGGCGCGACCCCTGGCCGAGGTGATGGCGTCATGGGTCGTGGGCGACGTGGGGAGGAGTGCGATCCGGGCGGGCCTTGCAGCTGAGGCTGCGCCGAGGGGCGAGCCGTCCACCTCATCAGCGCGCTGGCGCACGTGCGGGACTACGACGACGCCTCCATGGTTATGAGCGGTCACCCCAGCGCCGTGCTGGTCCCTGCAATCGTTGCCGCACCTGAGTCGTCGCACGCGTCTGACCGTCAGGTCAGTCCCGCCTTCTACGCGGGGTTTGAGGTTTGGGTCAAGATCGCGAGGGCTGTGTCGATAGACCGTTACCAAACGCGGGTGGCATGCCGACTGACTCTCGGCACGATCTCTGCTGCGGCGGCGGTCAGCAACCTGCGACTGTTGGAGTTGGAGGTCGTCCATGCTCTGGATCGCCGAGTCGCAGGCGTCGGACAGCCGGCCGGCGTTCGGCACGATGGCGAAGGCCTACCAGGTGGGAACTGCTGCCGCGGTCAGGCCTCCAGGCGGCTCGCCTCGCGCACGCGGGACTCATGGCGTCGCGCATCTGCACTCGACGTCGAGGATGGAGGCTTCCGCAGCCTTTATTGCATGTCCCACCACGCGAACCGCTCGACAAGCAGCTTCGGACACTGGGCGATGCGCCGGGCGAGTTGCTCTCCAGTGGCGTCGAGGTCAGCGCTAGCCGCAACGTTACGCGACCCACGAACGATCGCCTTCGCCCTCGAGCTTCGTCAGGAGTACGCCTTGAGCGCCAACGAGGTCGTTCGGGGTCGAGGTCAAACAAACTCCCATGGTGTGGAGTCGCTCATCCACTACCGTCCCACGACGGGCCTCGAGGCGAAGTTCCGCATGGAGTTCGCGGTGGCTACGGCGCTGCTCGACGGGTGGCGGTGGGGGTCAGCCGCTCCGCTATGAACCTGACAGGAGTGGCGTCCGCATCACGGCCACCGTTCGCACCGATCGTCGTCGAGAGGACGGTGGCTGGGGACGTCGGCCACAAGCCAAGAACCGTCATACGCCATACGCCATACATATCCTTGACATATTGCCCAACACAGGGTCATGCTCATCGACATGTTCTGATCGGGCGGGCTACGAAGAACCACGGCCGCCCCTGGGTGGCGGTTCCTTTACCTTGACTTGAGGAGACAAGTATGAAGGCACGTAGGCGTGTTCAGGCGAGAGGGAGTCGCGGGTACAGATGGGCGGCGGCCCTGCTGGCTGGAGTGCTGGCAGCCGGTCTCCTCGCCGCGTGCGGGAGCGGAGGCGACGGCGACCGCGACTCATCGTCGAAGTCGGGCGGCACGTTGACGGTTGCCATCACTTATCCGCCCTCTAGCTTCGAGCTCAACACCCAATGCAGCAGCGAGGTATTCCAGCTGGCCTACGAACCGCTGATCCGAGTGTCTCCCACGGGCGGATATGAGCCGGCAATCGCCGAGTCGTGGGCGTATTCGAAGAACAACACGGTGTTCACCATGAAGATCCGCAAGGGCGTCAAGTTCCAGGACGGCACGGATGTCACGGTGGCGTCCGTAGTCGACACCCTCAATTATTACAAGTCTGTGCCGGGCATTATCAAGGGCTACATCGAGCCCTGGACCGTTAAGGCGGTGGGAGACGACTCGGTGCAGATCAGCTACGACGAGCCGTTCATCGGGATCGAGGACATTCTGTCCGACGTCGGCATGTGCAACAACGGCATGATCATCAGCGAAGCCGGCCTCAAGAACCCTGACAAGCTGAAGACCGAGATGTTCGGCGCCGGTCCCTACGAGTATGTTGCCTCGGAAAGTAACCCTGGCGATCACTACACGTTCAAGCCGAACCCCAACTACTACGACAAGTCCCGCCAGAACTGGGACGAGGTGGTGCTTCGGGTCATCCCGGACCCGACGACGGCGCTCAACGCCCTGAAAACTGGGCAGGTACAAGTGGATGTGGTCGGGGGCGAGACACTCGTGGACCAGGCCAAGTCGGCGGGCTTCGACGTCACACTGTCGACCTATTACGGAATGTGCATCCTCGTGTCCGACACCGAGGGGGTCGTTTCGAAGCCGCTTGCTGACGTGCGCGTTCGCCAGGCTATTGCGCTGGCGCTTGACCGGGAGGGCATCGCGGCCGCATCTGGGCCCGAGGCCAAGCCTCAGGACCAGATCGCGCAGATCGACGGGGTGGGCTACGACCCAGACCTCCCCTCGAGGTACACCTACAACCTTGACGAGGCCAAGCGGCTCATGGCCGAGGCTGGCTACCCGGACGGGTTTGACGTGGAGATGCTCTGGAGCAGTGACGATGTGCCAGCCAAGACCCCGCTGACTGCCGCTGTCGAGGAGCTTTCCAAGATCGGGATCAACATCAAGCTGAAGTCCATTCCGTTTGGAGAACTCGTCACTGCGAGGCAGTCCAAGAAGTACCCACTGTCGGCCGCTTCGTTCGGACTGTACGGAGACCTTCCATCCAACGCGTACCGGCTCTATAAGCTCCCGTACGCCGACGTCTTTAACGTCTTTGGGAACACGGACCCTGAGATCGACAAGGCCTATAACGCCCTCGTGACCTCCTCTGAATCAAACCTTGACGAGAACGCGAGACTGTTCAACGAGGCAATGGGTGCCGCGGCCTGGGTCATCCCCGTGGTGGCGCTTCCTCAGTACGCTTTCTCTGACGGCATCGACATCGGTGACCCGGGGCAGCTGGGCTACTACGCCATTAATAGCTGGAAGCGCGCGAGCTGAACTGAGTTTCTGGCCCCGGCCTCTGGGCCGGGGCCAGAAACGACGCATCGGGCGCGAGCGCGAAAACGCACTCGGCCCCGCCGCTCAATGTCGGCATCAAGGGTCGCGAGAAAGGAACCCAATGCTCGGAGTCATCGGGCGGCGCTTGCTCTTAGCGGGCCCGCTGATGCTGATTATTTCGCTGGTCGTCTTTGTGCTGGGGTCACTCGCGCCAGGCACCGTTGCCGGAGCAATTCTAGGTCCAACCGCGACCGCCGATCAGATCGCGGAGTTGAATGCGGAGCTCGGCACTGACCAGCCGGTGCTGGTTCAGTATTGGGCGTGGCTGCAGGACGCATTGTCAGGAGACCTGGGGACATCTCGTGTCTCTGGTCGTTCGGTGGTCGAGATCATCAGCGGCAGGCTCCCGGTGACTTTGTCGCTCACGTTTGGTGCCCTACTTATTGTCATCGTCCTTGGAACCAGCATCGGGGTGCTTGCAGCCGTGCGTGGTGGGTTTATCGGGCGGATCGCAGAGGTTCTCGCCGTGTTTGCTCGCGGTATCCCTAGTTTTTGGCTCGCACTGATCGCCGCTCTCGTCTTCGGCGTCAACTTGGGGTGGTTCCCGGTCTCGGGCTATGTTCCGATTGCGGAGTCGCCCTCGGCCTGGGCACTGTCACTGGTGTTGCCGGTCGCAGTTCTGGGTCTCGGCGAGGCGGCTCTAGTGGCGATCGTGACGAGAGCCGAGATGCTTGCTGCAATGCGGAGCGACTATGTGCGCAGCCTCCGCGCGAATGGCTACCCGTGGAAGCGAATCGTGTTCAAGCACATCGCTAAGAACGCCGGTGGCCCGGTGCTCACCATGGTGAGCTTGGTGTTCGTCGGCTTGCTCGGCGGGACCATCCTGATGGAGCAGATCTTCGCCATGCCCGGCCTCGGCGCGCAGATGGTGAGCGCAACCACCACCCATGATCTCCCAGTCATTCAAGGGCTAACAGTGTTCTACACGGCCATGGTGGTGCTCGTGTTTCTCTTCACCGACGTGGCGATTGCATTCCTGAACCCGAAGGTGAGGTCTCGATGACCGCGGCTATTGAGAGCGCTGCGCCGGAAGCCGATGCCCGCGCTGCCGCCGAGGGTGATGCCGGCTTCGTGTCGCGGCTGGTGCGACAGCCACTGACAGTGGTGTGCGGTGTGGTGCTCCTTCTCATCATCCTGGCTGCGGTGCTGGCACCCGTCCTGTCCCAGTACGGGCCGCTCGAGCAGGACCTGCGCAACATCAATGCCGGGCCCTCTGGTGATCACCTTCTCGGTACCGACCAGTTGGGTCGCGACATCCTCGCTCGGATGATGTACGGCGGGCGGGTGACGCTCCTGGGCATGGGCGAGGCCGTCATCGTCTGCACCTTGATCGGAGTGGCTCTGGGAATCGCCGCAGGCACCATTGGCGGTTGGGTTGAGGTCGTCGTGATGCGGGGGTGCGACGCTCTGCTCGCGGTTCCTGCTCTCGTCCTGCTCCTCGTGGTTCTCGGCATCTTTGGAAACAATGAGGCTGCGGCGATGGTCACCCTCGGAGTCATCATGGCGCCAACGCTGGCGCGCGTTGTTTACTCCGCCACGATTGCGGTTCGCGAGGAGCCGTACGTGGCCGGCGCGAGGGTCGCGGGACTGACAAGTGCGCAGATCATGCGTAGGCACATCCTTCCAGCGGTCACCGGGCCCGCACTGACGCTGATCAGCATCGTGGCCGCGATTGCCTGCATGGCTGAGGCCGGGATCGGCTACCTCGGGCTCGGGGTGCTGCCCCCGGACCCCACCTGGGGGAACATGATTTCTGACGCACAGCAGGCCATGACCATCAACCCTTGGATGCTCGTCCCGACCGGGGGGATCATTGTGGTCGTCGCACTGAGCCTCACCCTGATAGGGAACGGCATCCGGGACGCGTACATGGGGCGGTCCAGTGGTTCGGTGAAGGCCTATAGCTGGCGCGCGCTCGCGCCTACTGTCTCGCAGGAACCGGATTCGCGTCTAGACGACGTCGAGGTACGGACGGACCGACGCAACTTGGTGCTGAGTGTGCGCCGGTTGACCGTCACCATGCCCCGTGGAACTGGCGAGGTCCCCATTGTCGACGATGTCAGTTTCGACGTTCACCCTGGCGAGGCACTAGGGATGGTCGGCGAGTCCGGCTGCGGGAAGTCGATGACCATCTCCGGTGTCCTTCGGGTGCTGCCCCTCGGAGCCCGCGTTCAGGCCGCCTCAATCATGTTCAAGGGGGTCGAACTTACCTCCTTGAGCGAGCACGAGCTCAATGCTTATCGCGGGCGAGGGATCGGGTTCATCTCCCAGGAGCCGATCTCAAGCCTCAACCCGGCATTCACCGTCGGGCATCAGCTCGCGGAGGCTGTGCGGCTGCACCAGCGGGTTGGCAAGAGCGAGGGGCGCCGCATCGCGCAGGAACTCATGACCCGCGTCCGGCTGCCTGACCCTGAAGTCGTCGCCAAGAAGTACCCCCATGAGCTCTCGGGAGGGATGGCGCAGCGTGTCGCCATCGCGCGGGCGTTGGCTGGCGAGCCAGAGCTCCTCATCGCCGACGAGCCCACGACCGCCCTCGATGTCTCGGTGCAAGCTGAGATCCTCGATCTCCTCCGTGAGCTGCGAGAGCGGAGCGGGATGGCCCTCATCCTCGTCACCCACGACTGGGGGGTCGTCGCGGAAGCGTGCGACCGCGCGGTTGTCATGTACGCGGGACAGGTCGTGGAGACCGCCGACGTGCGGCCGCTGATCCAGAGCCCGGAGCACCCGTACACGAGGGCTCTGCTGAGGTCGTCGGCTGTCGGTATCACTCCGCGCCAGAACCTACCGGTCATTGCCGGCGCGGTGCCGAGCCCCGGATCCTGGCCCGGCGGGTGTCGATTCGCCAGCAGGTGTGAGTTCGTACAGCCGGCTTGTACCGCTGCGCCGATCCCGATGGTGCCTGTCGATGTCGACGCGAGCGCGCGCTGCATCCTCGTTGCATTGCGCGACCAGGTGGTGGCGAAGTGAGCGCGCTGGTTCAGATCCGTGACCTTAGCGTCCTCTACCGAGGACGGGGCCGGCGAGCGGACAAGCTCGCACTCGACGGGGTCAGCGTCAGCCTCGGCGCCGGCGAGACGCTGGGCCTCGTCGGAGAGTCCGGGTCGGGCAAGTCGACGCTGGGCAACTGCGTGCTCGGACTCGTACAACCCACCCACGGGACAATCACCTTCGACGGCCGGGACATCACTCACCGCACCGCTCGCGAGCGCCGGGCACTGAGTACGCAAGTCCAAGCCGTGTTCCAAGATCCGTACAGCTCGTTCAACCCACATCGAACGATCGAGCAGACAGTGGGGGAGACGCTCGACTCCCTGCCGCGAATGTCGCGGGCAGAGCGGCGCGCGCGCATCGTGGCGATGCTGGAGAGGGTGGGTCTTGATCAGTCCGCTCTGACGAAGTTTCCCGCCCAGTTCTCGGGTGGGCAACGCCAGAGAATCGCGATCGCCCGGGCGCTGCTGCCTGATCCAAGGCTCGTCGTCTGTGACGAGTTGGTCTCCGCTCTTGACCTCTCCGTCCAGGCACAGGTCTTGAACCTGCTTCTCGAGCTTCAGCGGGAGCGTGGAGTCGCCTACCTCTTCATTACACACGACCTAGCGGTCGTGCGACACATGAGCACTCGCGTTGCTGTTCTGCAGCACGGACAACTTGTGGAGGAAGGCACCTCCGCTGAGGTAACGGAGCATCCCACACAGCCCTACACGCGCCGACTCGTCGCGGCTTCACTGGATGCCGACGCCGACCTTCAACGGGTTCGTCGTGCTACTCGCAAGGCGGTTGCTGATTCGACGCGAACCTCGATGGGTGGAGGCGCCGGTTCCGATGTTGCGCTACTCGGGGCATTCGAGCAGCAAGCTGTGGCTGAAGCGACGGCGCAGCCGACCCCCCGGGCATCGATCGTGTCAGGCGCACTTATCCAGGCCAAGGGCGGCGCTAGCACGATAGAGACCCTCGTGGCACTCCGGGCTGCCATTCTTGAGATGGCTTCCCGCACTTCAGCGACCATGACTCCCCCTGACCTATTGACGCGGCTCGAAGGAGCGCGCGCCGATCTGTGCAGAGCCGTCATCGCCGACGGGCGGACCAGCGAGTTCCTCGACTTACTGCGCCAGTTGGCCGCAGCGATCGAGGACGGTGACCGAGTTCAGGCGCGGATGATCGTCAACTTCCTCGACTCCGTCGAGGGCGATGTCTCGTCCGTAGCCCACGATCGCCCCGAGACGGGTAGTTACAAGTCGAGGTCCTGACCTGACCATCATGAGCAGAGGGAGAAACGTTTCGCGATGATCTACTCGCAGCCAGAATCGGTTCACCTGGACCTGGTGGACCTCGATCACTACGGGATGACGTCGTCGTACGATGACCCCACGGACGGGTACACGTACCCGAGCGAGGATCGAGCGACCCTGTTTCACCTGAGCGATGACGTCGTGTCCGACTACCGCTTGACGTTTGAGTCGCTTCCGCAGGAGGGCGTACCTGACGGTAAATACTTTCACTTCCGTTGGACCAGCCACACAGTGTATCCGGGAGTAACGAGCAGCATTTATCTCTACCTGCCGCATGGTGCAGAGGAGGCGGAGTCGGTCAACCTGATGGTGTGCCTGGACGGCCTGTACTACGCCGGCGAACAGGCTCGTGTCACCACAGTGCTCGACAATCTGGTGCACTCAGGTTCGATCCCGATTACCGTCGGCCTCTTCCACAATCCGGGTGAAACTGGGCCGGGTTACCCAGTCTACGGGGGTAACACCAACCGAGCTGTTGAGTACGACACCGTCAGCGGCGAGTTCGCCCGTTACCTTGAACAGGAACTCTTCCCCATCATCCGTACCAAGGTGCGTCTGACCGACGACCCGAAGGGCCGCGTCATCGCTGGCCACAGTTCGGGCGGCGCAGGTGCGTTCAGCGCGGCGTTCCATCGACCCGACGTGTTCGGCAACGTCATCTCGCACTGCGGAAGCTTCATCAACATCCGGGGGGCTAACAACCTACCCAGCATGGTCCGCCGCGAGTCGCGCAAGCCGATCCGGGTCTGGCACCAGTCAGGGACCCGCGACGCCGACATCATTTTTGGCAGCATCCCGATCGCAAATTACGATCTCGCGGCTGCACTGAAGTATCGCCGCTACGAGTCGGTATTCGAGTTCGGAACCGGTGGACACTCTCTTAGGCACGGCGGCGCCGTGATGCCCGAGACGCTTCGGTGGATCTTTCGTGATCAGGTCGACGACAAGTGACAACCAAGGGTGAAGTCCAGGACGACGAAACGAGACGGCGGCACTGCAGGTGGAAACGGCAGCGTCCGTGATGATCGAATTCAACGTGCCGACCCGGCGGATTGGTCTCGTCGCGGACGTCCAGTTCGACAAGTCCGTCAACCCGATGGTGGTGGCCGTCGCCCAGGCGGCTGAGTACGTGACGCTCTCAGGGGCTCGGGTCGGGACCGACACATTCGCGCTGACCTGCCGACAGCTACGTTCCGCGGGTGCGCACAGGGCCCTAACGAGGGCCGCCGGCACCTCCGATGATTCTGCGCGCAGCTGGCGTGGTCACGTAGTCCGCGGTTGCCTTTACAACCCGAGAAGCCGAAAAGGGGTGAGTCACTCTCCCCTGCTTGTAGACGTACGATGTCATACATGATACCTATGTCATCTATGATGGGAGAGCGGAGGGCGCCAGGGGCTCTAGAGGGGGTCCGTGTGATCGATCTCGCGGGCGCTGCAGGCAACTACTGCGGCAAAATGTTCGCCGAATTGGGTGCTGACGTCATTCTGGTTGAACCTAAGCAGGGCAGCGAGTTGCGCCATATGCCGCCGTTTGTCGACGGCGAGCCGGAGCAGAGCCTGCCGTTCTTCGCGAACAACACAAGCAAGCGCAGCATCGTTCTCGACATCGAGACCGAGGCGGCTCGCGGGGTCCTGCGCAAGCTACTGAAGACCGCGGCGCTGCTGATCGAGTCGGAGCGCCCGGGGCGCCTGGTCGAACTCGGATTGGGCTACGAGGACCTCCAGCGGGTCAACCCGGCGCTTGTTGTCACGAGCATTACCCCGTTCGGGCAGACGGGACCATACGCGGCATACCCCGCTAGCGACCTGACTTGCCAGGCCCTGGGCGGCTTCATGTCGCTGAGTGGTTATGCCGACGGTCCACCGGTCCAGCCGGGCGGAGATCAGGCCTACGCCGCCGGCAACATGTTCGCAGCCGTTGCATCTCTGCTTGCGGTGACTCACGCCGAGCTGACCGGCAAGGGCCAGCACGTTGACGTCTCGATCCAGGAGTGCGTCGCGATGGCGCTGGAGAACGCGGTGCAGTTCTACGACCTCGAGGGCACGGTCCGGCGTCGCTGGGGAGGCCAGCAGAAGACGACCGCTTATGGCGTCTTCGAGTGCGCGGACGGATACGTCTTCCTCCAAGCCGCGGGCTTCGGTGAGACACGTCACTGGCAAAACCTCTTGGCCTGGCTTAAGCACGAGGAGATCGAAGGCGTCGATCGCCTCGAGGGTCCCGCGTGGGAGGACCGCGACTACTTCAACACCGATGAGGCGAAGCAGACACTCGCGAGTGTGGTCACGCCGTTCTTCCGAAGCCGAGGGAAGCAGGACCTGTACCACGAGGCCCAGCGCTGGCGGGTGCCGTTCGCGCCGGTGAACTCGCCCCGGGAGGTGGTCGAAAGCCCCCAGCTCAAGGCCCGCGACTTCTGGGCGGAGACGCCCGGGCTCGGGCGTGATCGCGTGAAGGTTCCCGGCGCGCCGTACAAGCTGTCGGACACGCCGTGGAGCCTGGCCGGACCGGCCCCGGAGCTAGGAGCCGACACGGCTGAGATCCTTCACGAGCTGGGTGTGTCCTCCGACGAGGTCGCCGAGCTGACGCGGCAAGGGCTGGCGTGATGACGAAGCTGCCACTGACCGGTGTCCGCGTCGCCGATTTCTGCTGGGTGGGCGCCGGGTCATACATGACCAAGCTGCTGGCCGACAGCGGCGCCGAGGTCATCAAGATCGAGAGCTCCGCCCGCCTGGACGCCGTCAGGCTGACGCCGCCGTTCAAGGACGGCATCCGCGGCGTGGACCGCAGCGGCTACTTCGCGGACCGGAACACCAGCAAGCGCAGCGTGACGATCAACATGAAAACCAGCGACGGCCAGGCCCTCGCTCGTCGCCTGATCAGTCAGTCCGACGTGGTCGCGAACAACTTCACGCCCCGCGTGATGAAGAAGTTCGGCCTTTCCTATGAGGAGGTCCGGGAGTTCAACCCCGGGATCGTCTACGTCGCGATGTCGATGCAGGGAACCGTGGGTCCCGACCGCGATTACCTCGGCTTCGGGCAGACCATTGCGGCTCTCGTGGGCTTCCACCATCTGACCGGTGTGCCGAACCGCCCGCCCGTGGGCACGGGGACGAACTATCCCGACCACGTCCCGAACCCGACGCACGCAGCCTTCGCAACGATCGCGGCGCTGCGTCACCGGCGTCGCACCGGGCGGGGTCAGTACATCGACATGGCCCAGACGGAGCCGACCGTGGGCCTGCTCGGGGCCTCGATCCTCGACTACACCGTCAACGGGCGCGACAGCGAGGCCATCGGCAACGGTCACAGGCGGTTCGCGCCGCAAGGGGTGTACCAGTGCGCTGGCGACGACGAGTGGATCGCCATCTCGGTGACCGACGACCGCCAGTGGCCGGCGTTCACGCAAGTCCTGGACCTGCCCGAAGCACAATGGCCCCGACAGTGCGAGACCGAGGCGGGCCGTCATCACAATCGCGAGCGCCTAGACGCGGTCATCGCCACCGCCGTGGCCGGACGCGATGCCTCGGCTCTCGCGACAGAACTGCTAGAGCGGGGGGTGCCGGCCGGGCGCGTGGCCTCCGCCGCGGATGTGATGTCGGACCCGCAACTAGTGGCGCGTGGGCACTGGGTGAGGTTGGACCACCCCGAGATGGGCAAGACCGCCTACAACGGGACGCCATTCGCCTTGTCCCGCACGCCCGCACGACTCAGTCGCGCGCCGATGCTCGGCGAGCACACCCGCGAGGTGTGTCGCGAGTATCTGGACCTAGACGATCGCGAGATCGACCGGCTGACCGCGGACGGCGTACTTGTCTGACTAGAAGCCGAAACGATCCGGAGGAAGGTCCCCTCCGCCCGAACGCGTGGGTGGACGGAATGCGACCCAATCGCCGCAACCAAAAGGAGAGATGGTGTACGTGATGAACAACGTGGAGCTCGGAGGCCGCCGTCGTTCGAGGCTCGGCCTCGGCGCCGCGGTTGCGTCCCTCGGAGTCGTCCTTGCTGCGTGTGGGTCGTCCGACACGTCCACCGCGAACATGCAAAGAGTGCGCACATGATCACGCAAGGGGCAGTAGTCCGAGAACCCTCCAACGTCCGACCCTTCGCCGAGTCGAAGCCGGTCCGCGTCGAGAACGTCATCATCGCGGAGTTGGGTCCAAAGGAGTGCCTGGTCGAGATCGCGTTCGCCGGACTCTGCCATTCGGACCTGTCCGCTGTGGACGGTTCGCGAACGCGGAATCTTCCGGTGATGATCGGTCACGAGGCGAGCGGCGTGGTGCGTGAGGTGGGACCCGAGACGACCTTCCGCTCCGGTGACCACGTGGTCCTCTCGTGGGTGGCCTCGTGCGGGGAGTGTCGCGACTGCCGTGCGGGACGCCCGAGTCAGTGCGGCGCAGGAAACTCGGCCAATATCAAGGGCACGCTGCTGAATGGAGCGATCAAGTACTCCGACAAGGCCGGCGACGTGATCTATCACCGTGGTGGCGTCTCTGCGCTGTCCCGCCAGGTGGCGGTCCACGAGGCCTCCCTCGTAAAGATAGATGCCAGCATTCCGCTGGATGTCGCTGCGGTGGCGGGCTGTGCTGTTCTCACCGGAGCGGGCGCGGTCATCAATTCGGCGCACCCTGAGCCTGGGTCCAGCATTGCAGTCTTCGGCATGGGGGGCCTGGGCCTCAGCGCGGTTATGGCCGCGAAGATGTTCGGCTGCGCCCCGGTCATCGCGGTCGACGTCCTGGAGTCAAAGTTCGCGCGGGCCGCTGAGCTCGGAGCCACGCACTTCGTGAACGCCGCGAAGGTGGACCCCGTCGCCGCGATCGGCAGAATCGTACCCGGCGGCGTCGACTTCGCCGTGGAAAGTGCCGGCGTCGCGCAGGTTCTGAACCAGGCGTACTACTCCACGAACCTCGGTGGAACCACGGTCCCGGTCGGTCTGCCCGAAAGCGACGCGGTGTTCTCGGTTCCCGTGACCGAATTCGTTCGCAGCCAGCGCAAGCTCGTGGGCAGCTACATGGGTGCGGCGGTGCCCCGGCGCGACATCCCCCGCTTCCTCGATCTGCACACCCGCGGTCTGCTGCCGATCGACAGACTGATCTCCCAGCGCTTCTCGCTGGACGAGATCAACACTGCTTTCGACCACCTCGCTGACGGAAACGGCGCGCGTCAGGTGATCGACATGTCTTTGTGACGACGTCACCTCAACCCACACGAAATCTTGGTCGACCTGGGAGAACTGTCGGCCGTGCCACGAGCAAAGGAATTGAAATGACTGTCTCGACCTACGACATGCTGATCGGCCAAGAGTGGACCGCAAGCTCGAGCGGAGCCACGTTCGAGTCGACCAACCCTTTCACGGGCGAAGCGTGGGCGTTGGTCCCGACCGCGACCACCGACGACGTCGATCGTGCGGTGGCAGCCGCCAAGACCGCCTTCGAAACGGGACCGTGGGCGAGCTCAACGCCGTCGCGGCGTTCTGCTCTGCTGCGCAAGCTGGGCGACCTGATCGTCGCGAACGCAGAAGAGCTGGCGCAGATCCAGGTCCGCGAGAACGGCAAGCTGATGCGCGAGACCGGCGGCCAGGCGGTGTCGATGGCCGAGAACTGCTACTTCTTCGCCGGTGTCGCCGAGCACCCCAAGGGCGAGACCCTGTCGACCAGCATTCCCCACATGCAGGGCTTCACCGTTCGAGAGCCGATCGGCGTCGTGGCCGCCATCACGCCGTGGAACAGCCCGCTGTCCTTACTGCTCATGAAGCTGGCGCCGGCCTTGGCGGTGGGCTGCACCGTCGTGATCAAGCCGTCCGAGGTCACTCCCGTGAGCACGCTGATATTGGGCCGACTGATCGAGGAGGCGGGATTCCCCGCCGGTGTCGTGAACATCATCACCGGTGCCGGGGACATTGGTGCAGCACTGGTGGAGCACCCGGACGTCGACGCGATCTCGTTCACGGGGTCGACGGCGACCGGCAAGAAGATCGCGGCCAGTGCCGCCGGTCGCGTCGCGCGCGTGTCACTTGAGCTCGGCGGCAAGTCGCCCAACATCGTCTTCCCCGACGCGGACCTCGCGAATGCGCTCAGCGGTGTCATGGCGGGCATCTTCGCGGCGAGCGGACAGACCTGCATTGCTGGCTCGCGCGTGCTGGTGCACGAGGACATCTACGACGAGTTCGGCAAGGCGCTCGCCGAGCGCGCCTCACGCATCAAGCTCGGTGATCCCCTCGATCCCGCTAGTGAGATGGGCACCGTCGCCTCCCAGGCGCAGCTCGACAAGGTCCTGGGCTACATCGACATCGGTGTGAAGGAGGGGGCCGTGCTGGCGGCGGGCGGCAAGCGCCCGGACGCTCCTGAGCTGGCCAAGGGTCTCTTCGTCGAGCCGACGGTGTTTATGGAGGTCACGAACGACATGCGCATCGCTCGTGAGGAGATCTTCGGCCCGGTCGCGTCACTGATCCGCTTCAAGGACGAGGACGACGCGGTCCGCATCGCCAACGACACGTCGTTCGGTCTCGCCGCTGCCGTTTGGACGCAGGACCTCGGACGCGCCCACCGCATGGCGTCTCGGCTCCGCGCGGGGAACATCTGGGTGAACAACTACCGCAGACTTAGCCACGTCACCCCCTTCGGAGGCTTCAAGGAGAGCGGCCTGGGTCGCCAGAACGGTGTTCACGCGGTCGATGAGTTCACCGAGGTGAAGACGATCCTCATTGACACCGGAAGCACCATCGCCGACCCCTTCAACCCCCGAAGCTGATCGGAAGCAGAGAATGCAAACCGTTGATCTGCTGGTCATCGGTTGCGGGGCAGCTGGCCTCGCAACCGCCGTCCAGTTCCTGCAGTCACACCCTGAGGGGATCGTGGCGGTCCTCGAGCGAACCAGTGAGCGTGACCGCGGCGGCAATACAGCATGGAGTGGCTCGTTCTTCCGCCTGACCGAGGACTACGAGCCGCTCCCCGACATGGAGACCCGGATGAGGGAGCTCAGCCAGGGCAAGACCGACGAGGTCATCATCGAGCACCTGGCGCAGAACGCTGAGCCGACGGTGCGGTGGCTGAGCGAGTGTGGAGTGCCGATCCACACGGCTCTCCCGTACATCCTCAGCGCCAAGATCCCGCGAGTGATGCCCGTCGGCGGTGGTGGCGCGATCGTGGAGGGCCTGTCGCGTCGAGTGACAGAGCTGGGCGGTCGGATCCACTACGAGACGACGGCGCAGTCCTTGCGGACCGACGAGTCCACCGGTGCGGTGACGGGCGTCATCGCAGAGGGCTCCGACGGGCAGCCGATCGAGTTCGCGGCGTCCACCGTCGTCCTGGCATGCGGTGGATTCGAGGGCAACCCGGAGATGCTCGACAAGTACTTGGGCGAGCGCGGGCACGAGCTGCAGACTCTGGTTCCTGGTGGGCGCTCCAACCGCGGCGACGGGATCGAGATGGCGACTAGGATCGGTGCGGCCATCGACGGCCAGTTCGATCGTTTCCACGGTGAGCCCGTGGACCCGAGGAGCCGACAGCCCGAGGCCCTCGTGATGATCTATCCCTACGGGATCCTGGTGGACCACCGTGGTCTGCGCTTCGTGGACGAGGGTGCCGGTGGTGCGGACAACACGTTCGAGACCATCTCGTATGAGATCTGGCGTCAGGCCGATCAGTTCGCCTATCTCATTGCCGACCAGAAGCTGGCCAAGGTTCCGGACCTCGACCGCGCACTCCTGACGGACAAGGCCCCGGAGGTGGCCGACACCATCGAGGGGCTCGCCAAGCGCCTCGGCATCGAATCGGATGCTCTGGCCGCGACGGTTGAGGCTTACAACGCTGCCGCGACGCCGGGCCCGTTGGACGTGCACAACCTCGACGGTGTCGCGACGCAAGGGCTCACCCCGCCCAAGAGCAACTGGGCGCGGCCGATCGATGAGCCGCCCTACGTCGCCTGGCCCGTGACCTGTGCAATCACCTTCACCTTCGGTGGGTTGAAGATCGACGAGCGCGCGCGGGTGCTGCGGGAGTCGGGCGAACCGATCGAGGGCCTCTATGCTGCCGGAGAGCTGGCCGGTCTCTGGCACCACGTGTACCCAGGAGCGATCTCGGTGCTCAGCGCTCTGGTCTTCGGTCGGGCTGCTGGTCAGCAGGCCGCCGACCGTGTCGGCGCATCGGCCCAAGCATGACCTCAAGCTGATGGGAGGACGACATGGATGTGACGATCGGTCTGGCCATTGGTCGGCAAAGTCATCAACATCGCGTCGAACTTTGCCCTGCAGCGTGTGTCCGACCGCGCGACGTACTCTGCCTCTAAGGCGGGCTTGATCGCATTGACTCGCTCACTGGCTCCCGAGTGGGCGCGTCACGGAGTTCAAGTCAACGCGATCGCACTGGGGTACTTCGCCACCCGGATCAATGCCGACATGCGCCAAGAGCCGGAGACGCCGGCCAAAGTATTCGATCGATCCCCGGCCCGACGCATGGTGAGCCCGACGAGCTCAGGCCGTGGCTCCTTCTGCTCGCCGGCCATGCGTCTGACTACATGACCGGCGAAGTGATCGTCATCGACGGCGGCCAGAGCGTCCGCTGACCCCTCCGACTGGGTCGAATCGTCCTGGACCCCGACAGCAACTGAAGCACTTGGGTTCCCCCTAGTCACAGTTGTCCGCGAACATGCTCGAAGATGAGACTCGTCTCCGTTGACGTGTACTCCCGCGACGCACTGAGGTGTTCGGTGACGAACTCGCGCAGTGCGTCAGGAGACGCGGCCGCGACTTGGATCATGAAGTCCACCGACCCAGCGAGAAAGTAGACGTTCAGTACCCCAGGTAAGGCTGCGAGTCGGCCGGTTAGGGCGCCGATCCTCACGCGCGCGGCCGGCTGGACGCGTACGGCGATCATTGCCTGAATCGGGAGTCCAAGCGCCTCCGTCGAGATATCGGCGTGGAATCCGCGGATGGCGCCTATCTCGCGTAGCCGCTGGAGCCGCAGAGAGCAGGTCGATGGCGCGATGCCGGCGCGGCTGGCCAGGGTGTTGTTCGGAACGCGGGCATCGGACGCCAGTTCGCGCACAAGGCGCTGGTCGATGTCATCCAGGACCACCTTCGCGGTGTAGACCCGTTGGAGATCCTTCGACTTGACGAAGCCTCGGTGAGCCATTATCGAAGGATATGCGATAGCTATCCTGATTGCATGGTGTTGTTTCGCGGAAGACCGCTCTGACGTGAAGAACGTCCGATACTGAGGCTCCACAATCGACTGGTTGGAGTTAAGATGCGTATTGGCGTACCGAAGGAAGTCAAGAACCACGAGTACCGAGTCGCGATCACCCCGATCGGCGTGCATGAGTTGGTTGCCCACGGGCACGAGGTCTTCATCCAGACCGGCGCCGGGGTCGGCTCCCAGATCACCGACGAGGAGTACTCGGGTGCGGGCGCGACGATCGTCGCGACCGCGGGGGAGGCGTGGGGCACCGACGGCGGCCCGGGCGCGGTCGACATGGTGCTCAAGGTCAAGGAGCCGGTCGCCGAGGAGTACCACCGGATGCGCGAGGGCCTGACCCTCTTCACCTACCTGCACCTCGCCGCGGACAAGCCTCTGACCGAGGAGCTAATGAAGCGCAAGGTCACCGCCATCGCCTACGAGACCGTGCAGCTGCCCTCGGGTGGTCTGCCGCTGCTGTACCCGATGTCGGAGGTCGCAGGCTGCTTGGCCCCACAGGTCGGTGCGTACAACCTGATGAAGGCCCAGGGCGGTCGCGGCGTGCTGATGGGCGGCGTGGGCGGTGTCGCGAACGCCAAGGTCGTCATCATCGGTGCCGGTGTCTCTGGTCAGAACGCCGCGAACATCGCGCTCGGCATGGGTGCCGACGTGACGCTGCTCGACACCGACCTGGACAAGCTCCGGATGTCGTTCTGGCGCTACAACAACCGGGTGCACGGCCTGGCGAGCTCGAAGCTGGCGATCGAGCAGCAGGTGATGGAGGCCGACATGGTGATCGGGGCGGTGCTGATCCCGGGCGCCGCGGCGCCGAAGCTGGTCACCAACGACCTGGTCTCGCGGATGAAGCCGGGCTCGGTGCTCGTCGACATCGCGATCGACCAGGGCGGCTGCTTCGAGGACTCCCACGCGACCACGCACGCGGACCCGACCTACCAGGTCCACAACTCGACGTTCTACTGCGTCGCGAACATGCCCGGCGCGGTCCCGAACACCTCGACCTATGCGCTGACCAACGCGACGCTGCCGTACGCCGTCGCGCTGGCCGACAAGGGCTGGCAGCAGGCCTGCCGCGACAACCGGTCGCTGGCGCTCGGCTTGAACACCTACGACGGTCAGCTGACAAACGCCCCGGTCGGCGAGGCCGTCGGCATCGACCCGGCCGCACTCAGTGACGTATTGAACGGCTGAGGGCGCGTCCCGATGTCGCCGCGCCGGACCGCGTCGCCTCGAAGGCGCTGACGGCTCCAGCGGGCAATGGTGATCTCGCCGCGGTCCGAATCGACGCGCGCAGCCAATTCGAGCAATTTGCATGGGCTCGGCGCATCACGGCGCATCACGGCGCATCACGGCGCATCACGGCGCATCACGGCGCATCACGGCGCGCGAGGTAGCCCAGCGCATGGGGTGGTCCTGCCGGCACTCGACGAGTGCAGCAAGCCGGTGCAGTCATCGACGTCGAGAGCGCGGCTCACCCATGCGCGCGCTGGTGCCGACGCCTGCGAAGTCGACTGACGGCTACTTGCCAAGTTCACGTGACCGTGCGTTGAAGCGGCGACGACTTCTCACCTCGCTCTACGGATGAATCGTCCCTGACCTCGCCACCCCAAAAGGCCGTGTCCGATCATGCGCTCCGCTCGCGAACATCTTTCGTCCGTTGGTCGTCGCCGACTCCGTGGTCCAGGCGTCGAATATGTGTGGGTTGGCGCGCTCCACTGAGCACTCAAGTCCGTCGGGAGCATCCGGCGGGTGGTGCGGAGACCCTCGCTCCCGTGGGCTGACGCCGCGCGCCAGCTTCTCCTAGTGTGCGGGCTGCGGGGACGGGCTGGCCGGTCCGCTCCCTCGTTGGCACGGGGTCCGATCTGCCCGATCGTGAGCGCCCGCAGGGCGACGCCTAGGTTCGGATGCGGCATTACAGCCCAGCAATTCAGGGCCCTGCCGTGCCGTCGATCAACTTGCCCGTAGTACGGGAGCTGCGTCACAGGAACCCGCAATGCGTCCATCGGTGCGACCGACTCGGCGTCTCCCAGCAGGCAGATCGCCTCCGAAAGGGGTTGGCCCATGCGTCAAGGGTCGTGGCGCCGGGTGCGAGTTCGCACGGACACGCTCCGGCGATCATGCGGTCGAATTGGACCTACCCTCTTGAGCCTCGAAGGAACCGCCGACGCCGCCTCCCGGATCAGCCCCGATGCCAAGTCGACCACCTTCGACACTTTTGTGCCCCTCTTGTCGTCGAATGGCAATCCGGCGTCGGGCGGTGGTCACAATTCGAAACCGGGGCACAGGTTCGTAGATAGAGGAATAGATGAGTGCGATGGTCGCAGCTTCGCTCGGTTGGGTCGGCACGACTGGGACGTTCGCGGCGTACATCCTGCTCTGGCGTGGAGTTGTCGCCGGCGGCTCGCTGACCTACGCGTCGATGAATACGGTTGGCGGCCTGCCTGGGGGCTGCCAGCACCTACTACGGCGCGTGGCTCAGCGTCGCCTCCAACGTGTATGGGCCGCTGTCGGATTCCAGAGCATGGTGGCAGAAGTCCGCGTTCAAGTACGCAACCGCCGCCATGGCGGAACGACTGCTCCCGCGGCCCTCGGCGCCGCGTGACAAGCGCCCCCACAGATCTGCATCGGCCAGCCCAGCCTGCCACGGCCCGCACGCCGGGATTGGCATTCGCGCTGAAGCGACCCCGCGGTGTGCGGGACCCGAAACTAGACGAACGTTGGTCGCTCAGACCGCGGTTGTAATGTCCTGGTGCCGACACCCGGCCGACGCCCCAATGGTCGCCGTCGTGCTTGGACGCCGCTGTCCCGTCGTCCATCGTCATGCGGTGGGCAATACCGCCGCATTGCCGGGAGCGCCGTGGACGCAGTCCGGTCCAGTGTTACCTAGGCGTGCAATCGCCGGCTCGTTGGTCGCGAAGCTCGCGCACAACCGTACCGCCGGTGCCGCCGCCGACAACGCTTGTAACGAGACGAGTGACAATCTCGAGCCGCTGGCAGCTCAGGCGGTCACGTTGGGGACCATCCGCCGAACAGACCCCTGGCGGAGCGCAGTGCCTGGTTTGCTTGGAAGTCGTCGTCGACCAACCACTGGAGTGCCAGACCCTTCATCACCGCGAGGACAAGGGCCGCCCGCGGCTCGTCTCCGAGTGCCTTAGCGAGATGAGCTCGGAAGCTTCGGTCGATCGCCCTGATCATTTCTTTGGCGAATTCGTCGTGGGTCGCCTCGGCGAGGAATGCGGTGTAGACGTGCCACCAGTCGCTGTCGCTGTTCTTTGATGCCAGGCTCACAACCAGTTCGATCACGCTCTCGAGATCGTGAGATTCGGTGACGATCTGGTCCGTAGCTGCACTTGCATCTTTGCCGGCGCTGAGCAGCGCCGCGCGCAGAATCTCTTCCTTGTTTTCGAAGTGGTAGTTGACTACTCCGCGCGAGGTGCCCATGAGGGCCGCGATGCGCGCGATGGTGACGGCGCCGACTCCCTCGGTCGCGACGAGGCGCCGGACCGCTGCGGTGATCTGCCCGCGTCGGGCACCCGCGACATCGAGTCGTCCGGAGGAGGCAATCGGGCTGAGAGTATCCACTCGTCGTCCTTGACGGTTGAAGAATTAGCCGCTGTCGCGGCAGGTTTTCATGCTCGATGACATAAGTCAAAGACCTGTGGTCGACAACCGTGCCTCAGGCGGTCCGGGACCTCAGACTGGAGCGTTCTGCACACGCGTGGTGGAGTTCGCCAGGTGGCAGTCGACTTGGACGCGCAAGTTACCGAGAAGGTACTGCGTCGGAGCACTTGTGTAGTCCCAAATCGGCATGCATGCTTCTCTTCACGCTCTTGGCATGGATCAAGAAGTCTTCCCAGGTGCGGCCCGTATCGCAAACTCATCAATTTGCCGTCGAGCCCGCACGTTCGCGGCGGAAGGTTGTCCCCATGCGTCTGATCGGCCGCCACTTCGTCCCCGGTTTCTGCGAAGGCCTCACGATTACCTTCTGGGACGGACCTATCGAGACTGAGCGCGGAGAGCCAAGCGACGCCGTTGGACTTGAAGTCGACGGGCCGCTCGTCGAGTCCCTCAAGTGAGGCTAGTCGGCACGCAGCAGCGCGTTACGTAACGGCGCGACGGATGGTCACCTAGCGCCAAGCTAGGGGATCGAGGATGAGCGATCACGCGCGCAGGAGAGCGCACGGCGCCCCCTGTGATCACCCGCGCAGAACTTGAGCGGGACGACGGCGTTTGTACTCGGCCGGCTCAGCATCGCTGCTGCTTTACCTACCCCGTCCCAGTGCGCGGCCGGGCGGACAAAGAGGCTTGACATGCCGTCGAACATCTAACTATGTTGCATGACATGTCGTTCTCATAGCGATAGAACGACTAGTAGCGCCCTCCAATCGGCTTCACACCGAACACTCGTTGGACGATCGCCTCTACGGGGCGGCGCAAACCTTGCGAAAGGACCCACCCCATGCTTCGCACTGGTGACGAATACCTGAACTCGCTTCGCGACGGCCGGCAGGTCTACGTCGGCGGAGCGCTGATCGAGGACGTTGCATCCCACCGTGGTTTCGGCGGCTCGGCCCGTACGGTCGCGCGGCTCTATGACCGGACCTCCTCCGACCCGTCGCTCGCGTACATCGAACCGGAGACGGGCGAAAAGACGAACCTGAACTTCCTCCGTCCCCGCTCGGGTGAGGACCTTGCGCTGCGCAGGCAGCTGCACACCGCGTGGGCCGACGTAAGCAACGGCCTCTTCGGTCGCTCTCCGGACCACGTCGCCGCCATGGTGACCGGCATGGCATGTCGCCCCGAGGTCACTGGGAATGATCAGTACGCCGCGAACCTGTTGAACTACTGGCGCCACATCCGCGACAATGACCTCTACCTCTCGTTCGCGGTCCTGCCTCCCGCAGGCAGTAAGTCCGGGAGGTCCTCCGAAGTCCAGAACGCCATGCGGGTGATCGAGACCAGCGACGCCGGTGTCACCGTACGTGGCTTCAAGATGCTGGCTACCGGCGGTGCGCTGTGCCACGAGATTCTGGTCGGCAACGCGCAGCCGCTGCGTCCTGGCGACGAGGCAGTCGCCGTCAGCTTCGGCATCGCCGCAAACCACCCCGGCGTCAAGATCCTCGCCCGCAAGCCGTACGCAGCCCACGCCGTCAGCAAAATCGACGACCCGCTCGCCGACTTCGACGAATCCGACGCCGCGGTGTACTTCGACGACGTCCTCGTCCCATGGGACCGCATCTTTGTGCTTGACGACCCCAAGGCCAGTTACGGCCTGTTCGTCGAGACGCCCGCCCATACACTGGGCAACGCCCAGGCCCACATCCGACTGCTCGCCAAGATGCGCTTCATGATCGCCACCGCCAAGCGCCTAGGCGACGCACTGGACTTCACGGGAAACCCCGCGGTCCAAGGAGTCTTTGGCGGGCTCGCCGCTCGGATCAAGATGCTTGAAGCAGCGGTGCTGGCACAAGAGGCTCGACCCGAGCAGTGGGACCACGGATACGTTTCGCAGGACCGGCAGTTCATGTACGCCACCAGTAACTGGTCGATGGAGTACTTCTCAGAGTTCTCCACCGAGATGCGTCGCATGCTCGCCAGTCACGCCTTTCAGCAGCCCGCCGACGTCAGCGCCTTCGACAACGACTACAGCCGAAAGCTCTTCCTCGAGCTTAATCGCACCGACGACTTCGATGACGCTCTCGAGCGCTACCGCCTCGTCCGGCTGATGTGGGCAATGATTGGGTCCGAGCTGGCGAGCCGCAACACCCAGTACGAGCTGTTCTACGCCGGCCCCCCGCACGTCACTCGGAGCCGCATGTTCAACGCCTTCGATTGGGACAGCGTCGAAACACGGGTCGATGAATTTTTGGCGCAGACAGCTAACGACCAGATCCACGGCGATGCCGCGGACGAGGCCTGAGGAGTCGAACGTGACGATCGCAACAACGCAGCGAGTAGCACTCGTCACCGGCGCGAACCGCGGCATCGGCAGGGAAGTGGCACGGCAACTCGCTGAGGCCGGCCTAGCGGTCGTCGTCGGTTCGCGCGATCTTGCTGCCGGCGAACGGGCCGCGGCGGACATCCAGGCCGAACTAGAGGCGCAGGGCCACCGCGATCTCACAATCGGCGCGGTCCGCATCGACGTCGCATCACGCGACGACGAGCCTGGCAACGCACATGCCGCCGCCGACGTCGTCCGCAAGCAGTTCGGACGACTCGACATCCTGATCAACAATGCCGGCCGAATGGTGGAAGTGCTGCCGCCGGACATCACGGGCAAGCACCTTGAGGCAGCGTTCTCCACCAACGTGGCGGGCACCGCCGAGACGATTCACGCCTTTCTTCCGCTGCTCAAAGAGGCTGACGCCCCACGGATCGTCAATGTCTCCAGCACGACGGCGTCGCTGCTCCTCACCACGCAGGACAAGGACTTTGGCGGCGACCACTCGGTCCGCGCTCCGTACTCGACGTCTAAGGCTGCGCTGAACATGCTCACGCTGCACTACAACAAGGCCTTCCAGGCGGACGAGTCCCTGCGGCACATCAAGATCAACGCCATCACCCCTGGATACGTCGCGACCGACATGAATCATGGACTCGGCAACCGCACTGTCGAGCAGGGCGCGCGCGCGCTCGTAACCCTGGCCTTGAAGGGTGACGATTCCCCCACGGGCGGCTACTTCAACGAAGACGGCCCGCTCCCATGGTGATGTCGTCTGCGCTCAGCACGGACATCGCACCTCTTTCGGTGCGCGTGCATCTTCGCCGGCCGGACGCACTGACGGCGAGCGCATAGGCGTCGCCCTCCGCAAGGCCGAGGCGCACGACATCACACCACGACGAGGACAGACTAAGCATGAGCAACTTCGCCGACGACGTCCTATACATGGGGCTGACGACCGGGCCTGATCAACACGCTGTCACAGATGTGCACGGCGAATGGACCTGGCAGCAACTGCACGACCACGTCGACTCGTTCGCTCGCTACCTCACCACTCTCGACATCCCTCAACGCTCACGCGTCGTGTTGGTCGGACCCGACAGTGTGTGGCACCACATCGCGCTGCTCGCCTGCGCACAGGCAGGGATGATCTTCGTCCCCGTCAACTCGCGTTACACCCCGACGGACGCAGACCACGTCATGCGACTGATCCGCCCAGCTGTGGGGATGATCCACCCGGGGTACTCGGAGATCTTTTCGCACACCGGGGCCCTATCTACAGGTGAGCAGGCCGGACCATTCGAGTTGATCCGATGGCGCGACGACGACCGCCCGGACCTCTCGCAAATCCAGACCGAACGCGACCCCATCCTCGTCACCCTGACCTCAGGTTCTACCGCTGCGCCGAAGCCTGTGCTGTACAGCGCCGAAGGCGAGAAGGCAGTGTCCCGGCTGCACGGTGCTCTCTGGCGTCTCAACTCGAGCGACGTGCTGATGGCGCCGCCAGCCTTCTCGTGGATCTATGGGCTCGGCACCGCGAACCTGACATCGATCATGTCAGGCTCGAAAACCGTCATGCTGGAGCGATTCAGCCCACGACTGCTCTGCGAGAGGGCTGAGGGAAGCGGCATTACCGTCTTCATGGGGGTGGTCACTCACTTCCGCATTCTCGTGGAGTACTGCGAGAAGACGGGCGCCCGACCGTTCGGTCCCGAGTTCCGGATGGCCGCAAGTGGTGGCGAACGTCGCGACGAGGTGGCCTTCGACAAGTTCGAGCAGATGTTTGGCGTACCCGTTCTCGACTTGTATGCCTCCTCAGAGGGACGCCCGGGCTTCGGCTACGACCCCATCACCGACCCACGCCCGACGTCGGCGTCATGCGGACGCGTCATCCCTGGAGTCCAAGCGAGGGTGGAGCGCGGCGAGTCCGACCTGGCCGGCGAGCTATTCCTGCGCTCGGATGGCAACTACATGGGGTACTTCGATCCGGATGTGCTGGTTCGAGACGAGGTCACGCCTCAGGATTGGATCCCGATGGGCGACCGCTTCGAGCTGACTGAGGGATGGGGCTACGTCGTCGGTCGCAGCAAGGAAGTCATCATCCGGGGCGGGGCGAACATCTCACCCGTCGAGGTGGAAAGCGTCCTAGCGGAGCACCCGCGAGTGGACGGTGTCGCCGTCGTCGGCCTAGAGAGTGCCACTCGCGGCGAAGACGTCGCGGCCGCAGTGGTCGGTGACTTCGGGTCGCCGGAGGACCTGCAGTCCATCCTCGAGGACCACTGCCGGGGACGGCTAGCCGACTTCAAAATTCCAACGCTGTGGATCTTGGTCGACGGTCTGCCGCGCAACAGCAACGACAAGGTCGACAAGCCCGCCGTAAAGCAACTTTTCGGGACCGTGGGCGCCTAACCGTCACCCACGCTCCTGCCTCCCGCAGATTGTCTAGACGCGATGGATGGTCTGCGCATCTCGGGCGCCCTCCCCGGACCACCTCGGCTAACCCTGCGAACCGCACGGGCCCCTCTACCCACCAGGAGACTCGCATGACACAGAACGCACATCCGGTTCTGGCCGGGCCCGCGCTGTGGAGCGCACAAGCTCACATGCCGTCGGTACTCGAGCGGCAGCTCGTCATCGAGCGAGGCGAAGGAAGCTACGTCTTCACAACAGCTGGCCAGCGACTCTTCGATGCGACCGCCGGCCTGTGGCACGCCAACGTTGGCCATGCCCGGCCAGAACTCGCGGAAGCAGCCCACGAGCAGATGCTTCGTCTCGAGACCTATCACATCTTCGGCCGCTACCTGAACGATCGTGCAGTCGAATTAGCCGAGGTGCTGGCGGGGCTGTCGCCTATAGCGGACCCCAAAGTCATTCTCAATAGCGGCGGATCCGACGCCATCGATGTGGCGTGCAAGTTGGCCAGGCGGCACTGGCAGATTGAGGGCAAGCCCAGCAAGTCGACGATCCTCAGCCGAGAGTTCGCGTACCACGGGCTTCATGCGTACGGCACGAGCATCGCCGGGCTGCAGTTCAACCGCGACGGGTACGGAACTGAGTCCTTGGTGCCGGAAACGGCGCGTGTCTCGACCTACGACATCGACGCGGTACGCCGAACCGTCGAGGAGATTGGGGTCGACAACATCGCAGCGCTGGTGGCAGAACCGATTCAAGGCACCGGAGGCGTCATCCCACCCCCGGTGGGCTACCTCGAGGGATTGCAAGAGATCTGCCAAAACGGAGACATCCTGCTGATCCTCGACGAGGTGATCACGGGGTTCGGACGGACCGGCCACATGTTCGCAACCGAACGCTACGGCATGCAACCAGACATGATCACCTTTGCCAAGGGCATCACCTCGGGCTACGCCCCCTTGGGCGGGGTCTTCGTCGCCCCCCGCATCTGGGAACGGTTCTACCGCGACTCGGACGACACACCGATCTTTCGACAGGGCGCAACCTATGCCGGTCATGCGACGGCATGCGCGGTGGCGCTGCGGCACCTCGACCTTCTTGAGGACCTCAAGCTTCTCCCACGAGTGCAGGAACTTGAGGTCGTCCTCCAGGCGGAGCTGGCTTCCCTAGAGGAGATCGAAGCAATCGTCGAGACCCGCTCAGCCGGGTTGATGGCAGGCGTCGCGCTGCGTGACGACCTCAGTGCTGAGGCCATCACGGATGCACTGGTATCGGACGGCTTCATCACCCGCCCCCTGCGGGGCAACACCATCCAGCTAAGCCCCCCCTTTATCACCACCGACGACGAGCTTCGCGAACTCGTCGGCGCCATGAAGGCCGCTGTTCTCGCGCACGACGGAAAGTGATGACATGACGAACGCAACGACTCCACTTGGCTCTGACCCCAAGCTGCAGGCGGCCGCCGAGAAGGTCGTTCGACGGATCACTGCACCCCAACCCTCCGATCCGCGCATCGAGGTGCGCAACCCGCACGACGACTCGATCATTGGGCATGTCGCTGACCACGGCGTCGACCACGCACTCCGTGCGGTCGCAGTCGCAGACGATGCTCGGCGCCCCTGGGCTGCAACGTCGACTCGTCACCGTGCCGACATCCTCCGACACTGGTACGACCTTCTGATCGAGAACGGGGAGGACCTGGCTCTGCTCATCTCGCTGGAGATGGGCAAGACCCTCGCCGACGCCCGCGCGGAGGTAACGTACGGCGCCGATTTCGTACGTTGGTACGCCGAGGAAGCTACCCGTCATCGTGGGATGGTCCGAGAGGCTCCGCGAGGCGGGGGGCAACTGCTCACGCGACACGCTCCTGTGGGCCTCGCGGTACTCATCACACCGTGGAACTTCCCGCTAGCCATGGCCACCCGAAAGATCGCACCCGCGCTCGCCGCTGGATGCTCCGCGATCGTCAAGCCGGCGACGCTGACCCCGCTCACAACACTGCTCGCAGTCCAGCTCGCGGTGGAGGCCGGTGTCCCCGAAGACCTCATCCAGGTCATCACGACCCGTGATTCGAGTGCGTTCAGCGAGGCGATCCTTCGAGATGTGCGCGTGCGGAAGCTGTCGTTCACCGGATCGACAGCTGTAGGGAAGGTGCTGCTGCGACTTGCAGCAGACAATGTGGTGAAGAGTTCGATGGAGCTCGGTGGTAACGCACCCTTCATCGTCTTCGACGACGCTGACCTCGAACGGGCCGTCGATGGCGCTGTCATCGCCAAGATGCGAAACGGCGGCCAGTCCTGCATAGCCGCTAACCGATTCCTCGTACAGGACGGCATCGCGGACGCGTTCGTCGAAGGGTTGACCGAACGACTTTCCAACCTCACCCTCGGCAGTGGGCTCGCAACAGGGACCGACCTGGGACCCATGGTGGACCACAAGGCGGCTGCCGGCCTGCAGGCTCTGCTCGACGATGCCGTCGACCGCGGCGCCAACCCGCTTACGGGCGGGCAGCCGGTCGAGGGAGCGGGCTCGTACTTTCCCGCCGCTGTGCTCGACCGTGTGCCGGCCGTCGCCACGATCGCGTCCACAGAGATCTTTGGTCCGATCGCCGCCATCCAGCGCTTCAAGACCCAGGACGACGCCGTGAGGCGAGCGAATGACACCGATCTGGGTCTCGCCGGCTATGTGTTCACCGAGAGCCTGGATCGCGCCTTCGACGTCGCCGACCGGCTTGAAACCGGAATTGTCGGTATTAACCAGGGCGTCCCGTCTAATGCAGCCGGACCGTTCGGAGGAGTAAAACTGTCTGGCATCGGCCGCGAAGGAAGCGCAGAAGGCCTGGAGGAGTACCAGGAGCTCCGCTTCTACAACCTGTCGCTTCGGTCCACGACGTAGTAAACGGTCCACCGACGGCAGGGCCCGTGCTCGAACCTGCATATCCCGTCACCGGCTCGGCTAGGTCCGCCACAGTCTCCCCACATGAGTCATCTGCCGTCACCCCTCAGAGACACTTCAGCTCGAACGACCGGCGCCGACCCTGGTGACACGAAGGACCGACTGGCCGCCACCCGACGGCCACCGATAGCCAACCCGCGACTCGACGCTGCCGGCCCACGGAGCAAAGCCATCGCGGTGGCTGCACGATTCAAGCTTGGTGAGCAGCACCATGACGTCGCCATGCGCTGATGGGCACGGCGGCGAGCCCGGAACCGCGACTCGAACGCCAGCTACTGGTGACGGCTAAGCTCGGCACCTCGTTGCTCTGTCGGACGGTTAGGGTGTGGAGCGGAAAATGGAACTTGACGCTGTCCCGGAGTCGGCGCTCGGAGGCGCGAGTCGCCTCGATGTAGCCGGCGTGCGACGCCGACAGATCGAAAGGGCCACGCGAGACTTAATCGCCGCCGAAGGCGTCGGCGCGGTGACAATCGCCAATATCGCAAAAGTCATCGGGACTTCGCGCGGTGTCGTCAACTATCACTTCGCAACCAAGGCCGACATTCTTCAGGCCGCCCTCCGCAGCGCAACAAAAGATGCGAGCGAGACGACGGACAAGATCGTGTCGGCCTCGGACGACCTGGGAAAGGTAGTCGATCTCGTCGTTAACCTGGCGTCTTCTGGCAGCGACTGGTGGACCATCTACATCGCCTTCCTGGCCGAAGCCCTTCACGACGACGGCATTGCCGAGATGATTCGCGACTCAGACGATTCGTTCCGCAGCCATCTGGACGCCTCGCTGGGGAATGACGGCCGTGGCGCCGTGGTACTCGCGTTGATGAAGGGCCTCGCGCTGCAGCGAGTGGTGGACGAACGGTTTGACGTCGGGTCTGCGTTAGGTGTCGCATCCGATCTTCTTGCGTCGTGGACTGCCAAGGATCAATAGCGCTGCGACTAGTTGGTCACTACCCTCCACGGGGGTCAACAAGAACGGCGCGACCGCCCTGGTTCGATTGGTCGAGCAATCTGGCGTTCATAGTCGGCTGGCCCCGTGTGAAGGTCTCAGCGCCAACGGCTCTCTGGATGTGCCTGCCTCCGTCCGAACTGTGCTGGGTAACCAGGAGTGTGGACGGCCACGCCCCACCTTAGAGGGAGAGGTTCGGCCAGCGGCTCGCCGAGAAGCCGACCGCCCGACGGAAGGGGGTGCGGCGTCGCGGAAGTGGGCAGCGACCTGGTGGGAAAGGCAGGGCCCGCGCCTGGACGCATCAGCTTTTAGTCCCCTCACCCATTGCGTCGGTGGGAGCGAGTGGCGTCCCTCATCCCGCACGGGTTGCGCGCGTTTGTCCGGATGAACGGCGGACCGCGCCTCGGTCGGCAATCTTGCCTCGACCGTAAATGCAGACGCCGACGGGCCGGGATCCAGTCATCCGAGTCATCCGTTTGTCCGGGACCGGCGTCACCGCGCTGCGTCTGGCGGGCACGGTCACGTCGGAACGGTCGGTACAGCCGGCCGTCGGTAGCAGGACCGCCGTCTAGCGGGCGTGTTGACCCGTGCTTGGGCTTCAGGCGCTTAGTCGCAGGAACCTGCGCTCGAGGTACAGCAGGGGGTCTGCGGGACCGTGGCTCGTCCGCACGTGGGTGATGCGGCCGACGAGAATGTCGTGTGTGAACTGCTCGAACCGCGTGTCGAGCTCGCATGCCATAGACGCTGTGACGTCTCGGAGCACTGGCATCGGCCAGCCCGGCGGGTGCTCGAGATGCTCTTCCCCGATCACCTTGCTCTGGCCGGGTTGAGACAACTGAGACGCAAGTTCCTCGGAGCCGGCAGCCAAGAAAGTGACGGTGAACTGCTTGCGTTCGCGGATGAGGCGGGCCGTGGCGTTCTGGTTGTTGACCATGGCCACCAGGGAAGGCGGCTCGTTCGAGAGCGCCGAGATCGCCGTGGCAGTCATGCCTAGGACCCGACCATCATGGTCGCGGACCCCGAGAACACCTACGGTCGCCGCGACGCGTCCGAACGCGTCCCGGAAACCCGACTGGAGCTCGGCGACCGGCATCCCGGAAAGCATGGCTTTCGTGCTGATGTCACTTGGCATGGAGGAAACCCTTCCGCCGCGGAGCGTGCAGCTCGACGGCAAACTGAGGCGTTTGCGGGACGGGCGGCACCTCGGGAAGACTTCTTGTTCCATGCCAAGGGCGCACTCGCAACTATGCGTGGTCGCGGCAGATCGCACAACCCCCGTGACCGGTTTTTATGCCAGTTGGCATGAAGTCGTTGCGCGTTCGGTGCCGGCCGACGCGAGGTTAGCCTCGTCGTCACCCGTTGCCGCTTCCGCCGTGACCTGGCACTCCCAGAGTTGCTGGCCGGGGTTAACGCTAGAGGCGGACGGCCGAGTGATGGGTGCGCGGCGAAGCTGCACGAGCGGTCGACCGAACTGCGCTGTTAGACCGAGTGCCGGAGCGAGCAGCGTGCGATCGTCGAGCAATTCGTCCCGATGAAACCGTCCCGCGGCTGGTCACGCCGGCTGCTGCAACGAGATGTGGCGTACGATCGATCGCTGGCGACTTACCGAATCGATGCGCGGACCAGCCTCCTCGAGAGCTGACCACGGGCGGCGCAGGACGCGCTGCCGCCACATCCTGCTGACTACTCCTGAACACAGCCGAACGAGGCCAGCATTCGGAGGAGGTCGGTTGTTTCGACTCACCCCAGCTCGGCGCCCTATCGGCCCGCGGGAGCACCCCCGACCGGCGTCGGCGTGAGAGCCCGACCGATGGGCGGGACCTCGTGAGCGAGGCGACAACAGATCGCTTGACATGCCGTCATGCATATTCCTATGCTGGCCAACATGCGCTCGCTTGTGGTCGCACCGCTGTGCGACCGCGTGACCCAACCACGCCCGAGAGAGGCGCTCGCATGACGGCCGCGGATACGCAGAGATTCAAAACCGGCAGTTTCGAACTGCTCCCAGCCTGCCGGTCGTCGATGCGGCCCCGGTTTCACGGGCCTGCGGACGAAACGCCAGCTGAAAGGACTGCCTGGTGACTTCCACACTGAATTCGGCGAAGGCCGACGCGGTTACGCACCCCCCGATCGATCTTCTTGAAGGCCGCTACTACGAGGAAGTGCAGATCGGTCAGCGCTTCATCGCCCCGGCGGTGACTATGACCGAGAGCATGATCACGCTCGCGTGTGGACTTTTCCAGGATATTGCCCTACTGCACCGCGATCACCGCATCGCAGCCGAGAACGGATTCCGCGGTCCGATTGCGCCGGGAGCGCTGACCATGGGCGTCTGCATCGCACCGCTTGCTCTCGTGATCGGGAAAAAGACAGCAACTCATCTCACTGACGAGATCGTGTACCGCGCCCCCGTCTACGCCGGCGACACGCTGGACATCGAGATTGAGGCAGTGCGGCGCGAAGAAAAGTCCCGCTTCGGAATCATCGAGTACGCCACACACGTAACCAATCAGGAGGGCGAGACGGTCGCGGAAATCCTGACAAAGATGGGGCACTTGTACGCCCCGAAGGGAAGTAGGCCGTGAGCAACCGCACCTGGGATGTCGTCGACACCCACGTCCACCTAAATCGGACCGCCCAAGAGGGCTGGAACGCGCGAACCATTGAAGATCGTTGGGACCGCGGGGGCGACCTGCCCGGGCTGAACCGCTACATGGACGAGGCTGGAGTCGCATCGGCTTGGATCATCAACGCTTGGCCGACCGAGGCCATGGGACAGGCCATGCGAGGGCGCGCGCCGGGGGACCTCACTGAGGACCAGAAGGCGACTTTCGAGGAGCGGATCCGAGAGAAGCAGCGGGAACGGTGCGACCGCAAGAACCGGTGGCTGACCGAGGTCAGCGCTGCACGTCCGGAGCGATTTGCTGCGCTGATCGGCGGTATCGACCCGTACTTCGGTGCCGACTGGGTCGAGGACCAGGTGGTCAAGTACCACGCCGCAGGCGCGCGAGGCGTCAAGATCATTTCAACCTGGGGACAGTACTACCCGTCCGACCCGGCCCTTGAGCGCGCGTTCGCCAAGCTCGAAGAGCTCAACATGGTGATCCTTGCGCACAGTGGTGGTCTCGATGGTCACGTCGGCCATGCGGAGCACGATGACTATGCATTCCCCACGCAGTGGCGCCCTGTCCTGGAGCGGCACCCGAAGCTGAAGATCGTCATGGCCCACCTGGGATACCTCCAGCCGCTGACTGGCTACGGCACGGAGATGCACGACCAACGCGTCCAGATGGCCCGCGACTTTGAGAACGTGTACTTCGATCTCTCTTGTGGTTTCGAGGAGGGATTCGACGAGGTTGGCGTCGAGTCTGTTCGCCAGGTTGGCGTCGACCGCTGCCTCTGGGCCTCGGACTGGCACAGCCACCGCGCGGTCCTTGGCCTCCAAGGGGTCAAGCAGTCGCTTCTCAGCGACGACGAGAAGGCAGCCATCCTCGGGGAGAACGCACGCCGCGTTCTCCCACTGTGAAAGGTTTGAGATGAGCATTACCAGCCCCTCCAGCACCCTGCACGACACCGCGGTCCGTCAGATCGCTCGATCGATGTTCTCGTTTGCCAATGGTGAGGTGTACCCGGGTCTGATCAACCCGACCTGGGGCACCTACACGAACGTTGCCGGCGAGCAGAACATGCCAGTTCACCATCGTTGGGAGGGAACCCTCTGGCCCGACATCGTCATGGTTGACACCGAGCGCGCGAACTCACCGCGGCTGATCGTCGAGGTAGAGACTGAGGAGACGATCAACGAGACGACCCTCGACCGTGTGTGGAAGCTCGACATGGACGAGTGCCCCATCTTCTACCTGTTCGTACCGGCCGGTACGGCCACGAAGGCGGCGGAACTGCTGCTCAAGTTCCGCGGCATGTGCAAGATCCCGCGTGCGCTCTACACGTACGAGTTCGACGACCTCTACAACGTGGTCGTCACTCCCGTGTAGTAGCCGGACGGGTCGCAGTCGGCGACGGCCTAGCAGATGACCATCGTTCGGACCGTCCCTCTGCGCAAGGCCACACGGCCCGCTTCCTTCGAAACGGTTCATCGAGAGCGAGTAAAGAATGACCAAGGCAGTCGCAGCAGTCCTGGATGGTCCACGCGAGTTCACCTTCCGTGACTTCGCGATTCCTAGGGTCGGGGACGACGACGCTGTCGTACGCGTCGAGGCCAGCGGACTGTGTGGAACCGACTACGAGCAGTACCTTGGCGGCCTGAGCTTCGGTGACGGCATGCCGATCATCCCCGGGCACGAGGTATTGGGACACGTCGAAGCAATCGGCGCCACCGCGGCGAAACGATGGGGCGTAGGCGTGGGCGACCGCATCACGGTAGAACCAATCATTCCGTGTGGCGTCTGTGCAGGATGCGTCGAAGGTGCTTTCACTCGCTGTCGAGCGGGTCTCGGATACGGCATGTACCAGGGGACGGGCAGACAGCCGTCGCTTTGGGGCGGGTACGCAACGCACGTGTACCTGCATTCGCGCGCACTGGTTCACAAGCTGCCGGCTGACATCCCGACCGATGTGATGACCCTGGTCAATCCACTATCGAACGCGATCCGCTGGGTGCATGAGGTGGGTGGCGCGAGCCTGGGGTCCACTGTGGTCATCGCGGGTCCAGGCCAAAGAGGCCTACTGGCTGCTGCCGCGGCGAAGAAGGCGGGGGCCGCGGAAATCATTGTTACGGGGACTTCTGCTGATCATGGGCGCCTGGAATTGGCAAGGGCCCTTGGTGCGACCGCCACGATCGACGTCGACTCCGAGGGCGCCGTTGAGCGCGTTCTTGAAATCACCAACGGGTCGATGGCCGACGTGGTGCTTGACGTTTCTGCGGGGGCGATGTCACCGATCCTGGACGGTATCCGGATGCTTCGGCGAGGCGGTCGGCTTGTCCTGGCTGGACTCAAGAGCGGGAAGATGCTCAACGACGTGCCTATCGACGACGTAGTCCTGAGCGAAATTGAACTTCGCGGTGTCGTCAGCGGTGGTTATCGATCGACCGAGCTCGCGATCGACATGCTTCGGACGGACCCGGAGGGACTCGGGGCTCTTTGCTCACACACGTTCAGGTTGGATCAGGTCACGACGGCGGTCCAGACGCTCGGCCGTGAGATCAACGACGGGACGGATGCCGTTCACATCACGTTGACATCGGAGTTGAGTTGACCGCCATCCAAGAGGTCTTTGCCTGTTCACCGGTAGTCAGCCTTGACGGCTCGCACGGCGACGTCGTCGTCAACACGTTCATGCCCATGTCGTATGTCTGAGGCGACCGCGGGATACGAACTGAACAGTCCTGTTGATCCAACCGGTTGAGCATTCCGGACGTCGACCCGCAGGGTCTCGCGTGCGCGTCAGTCAGAACGCGACGAAGAGCAGCGTGATTGCCGGGTCGTGAATGAACCCGAGCGATCGCCCTCACGCAGCTGAAGCCACCCTTGCTCCCGCTCGGCCATCGCCCTCGCAACTTGATATCTCCAGTTTCGTCGGTGCCTCTGCGGCCCGATTGCCCGAGTCCACCGATCGCGAAAGTGTGAAGGAGCACGATGAGTCAGCAGGTCAGGGCGGTCGTCGCCCGTGCGAAGGGTCAGCCGGTCGAGGTCGTCACCATCAACGTCCCGGACCCCGGTCCCGGCGAGGCGGTCGTGAAGGTGCAGGCCTGCGGGGTCTGCCACACCGACCTGCACTACCGCGAGGGCGGGATCAACGACGACTTCCCGTTCCTGCTCGGCCACGAGGCCGCGGGTGTGGTCGAGGCCGTCGGTCCCGACGTGACCGCTGTTGCCCCCGGCGACTTCGTGATCCTCAACTGGCGCGCGGTCTGCGGCGACTGCCGCGCCTGTGACCGCGGCGAGCCGTGGTACTGCTTCGCCACCCACAACGCGACCCAGAAGATGACCCTCGAGGACGGGACCGAGCTCTCGCCTGCGCTCGGCATCGGCGCCTTCGCCGAGAAGACCCTGGTGGCGGCCGGTCAGTGCACCAAGGTCGACCCGTCGGCCCGCCCGGCTGCGGTCGGCCTGCTTGGCTGCGGCGTGATGGCCGGCATCGGTGCGGCGATCAACACCGGTGCTGTGACCCGTGGCAAGTCCGTCGCGGTCATCGGCTGCGGTGGCGTTGGCGTGGCTGCGATCGCCGGCTCGGCGCTGGCCGGTGCCAGTCCGATCATCGCGGTCGACATCGACCCCAAGAAGCTCGAGCAGGCGAAGAGGATGGGCGCGACGCACACCGTCGACTCCTCGGGCACGGACCCGGTCGCCGCGATCCAGGAGCTCACCGGCGGCAACGGCGCCGACGTCGTCATCGAGGCGGTCGGTCGCCCCGAGACGTGGAAGCAGGCGTTCTACGCCCGCGACCTGGCCGGCACCGTGGTCCTGGTCGGCGTGCCCACGCCCGACATGAAGGTCCCGGACATCCCGCTGATCGACGTCTTCGGGCGCGGTGGCTCGCTGAAGTCCAGCTGGTACGGCGACTGCCTGCCCAGCCGCGACTTCCCGATGCTGGTCGACCTCTACCAGCAGGGTCGCCTCGACCTGGACGCCTTCGTCACCGAGGAGATCGGCATCGACGACATCGAGGCTGCGTTCGAGAAGATGCACCACGGCGACGTGCTCCGTTCGGTGGTGCTGTTCTCGTGACGGCCTCCCCCGGAAGTGTGCGAGTGGACCGTGCCGTCTCGAGCGGCACCTTCAGCCTCGACGGCGAGACCTTCGAGGTCGACAACAACATCTGGGTGATCGGTGACGACGCCGAGTGCGTGGTGATCGACGCCCCGCACGACGTCGCTGACATCCTGGCCGTGGTGGGGGACCGCAAGGTCAAGGCGATCATCTGCACGCACGCGCACGACGACCACGTCCGCGCGGCGCCGGCGCTGCGCGAAGAGGTGGTCGCGCCGATCATGCTGCACCCGGCCGACAAGGTGCTGTGGGAGCTCGTACATCCAGAGCACTACTGGAACGCGAGCCTTGCTGACGGACTGACGATCGAGGTCGCGGGTACGACGCTCCAGGTGCTGCACACGCCGGGCCACGCCCCGGGGGCCGTCTGTCTCTACGCGCCCGACCTCGGCTGCGTCTTCACCGGCGACACGCTCTTCAACGGTGGCCCGGGCGCGACCGGTCGGTCCTACTCGGACTCAGACCTGATCAAGGAGTCGATCCGGGCGAAGCTTTTCATCCTGCCGGACGAGACGGTCGTGCACACCGGTCACGGTGACGACACGACGATCGGTGCGGAGAAGGCTCGTCTGCTCTGACACCGAGCGTGCTGGGCGGGTAGGCACGATCCAGTGACCTCGTTCTCGCGACCGCCTTTCGCGGACCGGTGTTCGCCGGGACGGAAAAGCCGAGCAAATTGGACGGCCTAAGCCGCACGGGCCACCTCGGCACATGACCCAGCCGTGGCGTACGGGGGAGCGGCCAACGATCGGAACCTGCTTCAACAGCGGCCCCTGGATCGCCCGTCGCCACGGACGAGCCGTTGCTGGAGACGACTGATTTCTTGGCGCAACACCAGTGGGCCCTCGCAGTGATGATCCCTGATGAAGCGCGTCTGGGTTTTGAGGTCTGGGGCGCGGACCACCATTGACATGCCAGCCGACATCTTCCTATGCTGAGGTGAGTACAACGTTCACTCGGCGAGGTCCGCGAGATGTCGGTGGACTATCGCCGTCTCGTACGTCACGCGTCCGACTTGAGCACAGCCTCGCGACACGTCATGCGCCGGGAAGCAATCCACGAGATTCAGGAGAAACGTGAGCACCACAGCCGACCACGAGATCAATGACAGCATCGGCGGTACCCTCGACAACCACCAGGCTGGTGCCTCGACCGTCGTCAACCCCGCTACTGGGCGGGCCATTGCGAGCCACCCCAACGCAACCCCCGACGAAGTTGACGTCGCCGTGGGCCGCGCAGCAGAGGCAGCCCGGGCGTGGGGAAGGACGCCCCCCGGGGAACGCGCGGAGATCCTGCTGAAGATCGCAGATGCGCTTCAGCAGGAGGCCGATGACTTCGTCCAGATCGAAACAGAGAATGTCGGACGGCCGATCACCTACATGCGGGATGAGGGTGCCTGGTGGTGGGACGTCATTCGCTTCAGCGCCGGCGCGGCGCGCGTCTCGCATGCCCCGGCGGCAGGAGAGTACGGCGGCGGCAGCACTTCATGGCTGAGGCGAGAGCCGCTCGGGGTCGTGGCGCTCATCGCGCCTTGGAACTACCCCCTGCTGATGGCCATCTACAAAATCTTCCCTGCGATCGCAGCCGGGAACGCCGTTATCATCAAGCCCTCTGAGCTCACCCCGGAGACGGCCATCAAGCTGGTCGACCTGGCGAACCGCTTCCTCCCAGAGGGTGTCCTGAACCTGGTTCTCGGCGACTCTTCAACCGGAAAGGCGCTGGTCGCGCACCCGAAGGTGCGGATGGTGTCGATCACGGGCGACGTCGGCACAGGCAAGCACGTCGCCGCGTCTGCGGCCAACACGTTGAAGCGCGTCAGCCTCGAACTCGGCGGCAAGGCCCCAGTTCTGGTGTTCGCTGACAGCCCCGTGCGCCAGACTGCTCGCGACCTCGTCCTGTACGGCTACCTCAACAGCGGTCAGGACTGCTGCGCCGCCTGCCGAGTGATCGTTGAGGAGTCCATTTACGATGAGTTCGTCGAGGCGTACTGCGAAGAGGTTGCCAAGCTGAAGGTCGGCGACCCGTTCGACAACGAAACGACCGTTGGCCCCCTTATCTCGGAGAAGCAGCTCGAGCGAGTGGAGGGCTTCGTGGACCGCGCCCGCGCCGACGGGGCGAAGGTCCTTATCGGCGGTGAGCGCGTGGCGAGGGATGGGTGGTTCTACGCGCCGACGGTAATTGCCGACGCCGCGCAGGACTCGGAGATCATTCAGCGAGAGGTGTTCGGGCCCGTCGTCACAATTCAGCGGGGCCGCGGCGAAGCCGAGATGTTGGAGATGGCAAACGACACTGAGTACGGACTGTCCGCCAGCGTCTGGACTCAGGATCTGGCCCGCGTGATGCGGCTGACTCGGGACCTCGACTTCGGCACGGTGTGGGCGAATCAGCACCTCAACGTCGCCTCCGAGATGCCGTTCGGCGGATTCCGCGGCTCCGGGTACGGCAAGGAACTGTCAGCCCACGGGATCGACGAGTACTCCCAGTTCAAGCACGTAATGGTGCAGCCGGACCTCCTGCCCTAACGACTACCGCCGCCAAACGAACTCATGAATCGCGTTCGGAGCAATGATCGCCGCTACTGAATGCGATGGGTCCAGCCGATTGGAAACGACATGAACGAACAAGCTCCCTCGGACCAGTCCTGGTTCACGCTGCTTGACCGTGAGTACTACTTCTCGGAGGAAGTATTCGAGCGGGAAGCTCAGGCGATCTTCCTGCGCCAGTGGCACTACGTCGCCCACGTATCGGAAGTTGCGGCGGCCGGGGACTTCGTTGTCGTCGACCTCCTCGGCGAGAGCGTAATCATCTCTCGCGGGCGCGATGGCTCCATCAACGCCCTACTGAACAGTTGTCGTCACCGGGGCTTCCCGGTCTGTCGCGAGAAGGCGGGCAACGCCAGACTGCTTGTCTGCGGGTACCACAACTGGGCGTATGGGCTCGATGGGGCGCTTCGAAAGGCGCCTTCGATCGATGATGCTGTCATCAACTACGACAACTGGGGCCTGCACCGGGTTCGGGTTGAGGTCTGGCAAGGGCTGATCTTCATCTGCCTCGGAGAGCCGAGGACTGCAGATCTCGCGGGGGAACTGGACGCTGTTGCCGCGGACATGATCCAGCTTGATCCGACACGGATGAAAAAGATTCATGAGCAGTCAGTAGACCTTGAGACCAATTGGAAGGTCATGCGTGAGAACTTCCAAGAGTGCTACCACTGCGCCGGCAATCACCCAGAACTCTCACTGAGTCTCGATGTTGAGGCCACCTACCACAACACAGGAGACGTTCAGCGCAAGGCTGAGTTCTACGGCGGCGGAAGTCAGCCACGCCCCGGTATGCGCAGTATCTCCATGGACGGAGAGGCGAAGTGCTCGAAGTATCTCGGCGCCTTCGGTGAACCCGGAGCCGAAATCCCGGAGCAGTTTCACGCTGGCTTCGCCATCCATCCCCTGTTTTCCCGAGGGCTCTTCAGCGTCGACTATGGCGTGATCTTCACGATGAATCCAATCTCGCCGGGCAAGGTCCGCTGGACCAGTCGATGGTTCGTTCACGAGGACGCTGTGGAGGGTACTGACTATGACCGCGACGAGGTCACCAAGCTCTGGCGGGTGAGCGTGGAGGAGGACATCGACCTGGTGACGCGTTCATACGAGGGCATGAACTCGCGGCGATATGTGCCGGGGCCCCTGAGTGCCTCGCGCGAGCCGACACTGCGGGTGAGTCAGGCCCTGTACCTGGACATGATGGATGAAGTCTAGAAGTGGCGGGCGCGAGACTGGGAGGTGCGCGTCTTGAGTCATAGGATCGCCCTTACCTTCGAAGAGGACGCGACCTTCTTTATCGATTGCAACGACGGAGAGTCGTTGGTCGACGCTGGAGACAGGGCTGGGGTTCGCATCCCGACAGACTGTCGGGACGGAGTTTGCGGCACCTGCCGGTCGCTCTGCGAGAGCGGGACCTACACGATGTCGGACGACTACCTGGAAGAGGCGCTGACCGACGAAGAAGCCGCGGAAGGCTTCATCCTCGCCTGTCAGACCACGCCCCTCAGCGACATGGTGGTCCGCGTGCCCGTCGCGTCCACGGTCGCTGGACTGTCGAAGCGGGCCGTGCCTGGCTCTATCCAGCAGGTGAATATCCTGAGCTCGTCCACCGCTGAGGTGGTCATCGACACCGGTAGCTCATCCCCGATGCACTTCCTGCCCGGTCAGTACGCGGGTCTCGAGGCGGGAGGTCTCGACCGAGCACGGAACTATTCGTTTTCAAATCAGCCGGGTACACCTTTCATCAAGTTCCTTATCCGCCTAGTGCCCGACGGTGGAATGTCGCAGTACTTGGCGGGTTCGGCGGCGGTCGGCGATCCGGTAGACATTCACGGCCCGCAGGGCGCGTTTTACCTTCGCGACATCCAGCGGCCCCTCGTATTTGTCGCGGGCGGAACCGGCCTCGCGCCCTTCCTGGCCATGCTGGAGAGTAGGGCAGGCAGTCTGGACCATCCGCAGGTGACACTCCTTCTCGGTGTGACGAACGATGAGGACCTCGTCAAGGTAGAGGAGCTGGAGGCCTTCAAGGCGAGCCACCCGTGGTTTGACTTCCAATACCGAATTGCCAACCCGAAACAGGGCGGCCCTGCGGGACTGGTCACGGATCTCTTCTCGCCGGAACTTGCTATCGAGCAATCCGATCTGTATCTCTGCGGCCCGCCCGTCATGGTCGAGGCCGTGCACAGATACATACGTTCGGAGGGGCGCGCTCCGGTCCGAATATTTGCAGAGAAGTTTCTCGTTGAGGCAGCGCCAAGTCTCTCCGAGGCGGGCTAAGGAAAGTGCTGATCTTTTCTTGACTATTGAGCTCGACAATTTAACCCTGCTTCGTCGTCTTACGCGTCGACGTAGGGCGGCAGTGGCGACAACGCGATGAGCTTCACTTACTCGCGATTCAAAGTTGAGTACGTCACCGCGAACCACCATTCGACCGGGTCTCGGTTCCAGGATTGAATTCTCTGGCAACTCCGGCTCACCATTTATTCGTGAGGAGCACCGACGTGACGTACGACTTCATCATTGCCGGCGGAGGGGCCGCAGGCTGCGTCCTCGCTAACCGCCTCTCCGCCGATCCCAGCAACAGGGTCCTGCTGCTCGAAGCGGGGATCCCTGACTACTCCTGGGACCCTTTGCTGCACATGCCCGCGGCGATGGCGTTCCTGTTGGGGAACAAGCGGTACGACTGGTGTTACGAGTCCGAGCCCGAATCCAACCTCGCTGGTAGGCGGATCGCCCACGCGCGCGGCAAGGTTCTTGGCGGTTCAAGCGCGATTAACGGCATGATCTGGCAGCGTGGGAATCCGCTCGACTACGAACGCTGGGCCTCAGACCCCGGCATGGAGTCTTGGGACTTCGCTCATGCGCTCCCATACCTGCGTCGTCTTGAGACCTGCATCGCAGCTGATGACGACGACTCTTACCGGGGTCATTCTGGGCCGCTAATCATGGAGCGAGCTCCTGCCAAGAATCCACTGTTCGGTGCGATGCTTGAGGCGGCGACGGAGGCGGGGTACCAGATCACGTCGGACTTCAACGGCTACCGGCAGGAAGGCTTCTCTAGGTTCGACCGCAACATCACCAACGGGAAGCGCCTCTCGGCGGCGCGTGCATACGTGCACCCGGTCATGGGTCGTCCCAACCTGACGGTCGAGACGCGCGCGCGTGCAACGAAGGTCCTCATCGAGGGATCGCACGCGGTCGGCATCGAGTATGTGACCGGTCGAAAGAACCGGTCTGCTCGCGCTAGCGAGGTCATCCTGTGCGGCGGCGCGTTCAACACTCCTCAGCTGCTGCAGCTCTCCGGACTGGGCAACGCGGAGGAACTGAGCGCCGTTGGTGTTAAGCCCAAGCATCATTTGCCAGGCGTGGGCGAGAACCTTCAGGACCACCTGGAGGTGTACGTGCAGTACGCCTCGAAGCAGCCGGTGTCTCTACTCCCGGATTTCGCCATGAAGCGGCGGCCGGCTATCGGGCTGGAATGGTACCTACGACACACGGGTCCGGCTGCTACGAATCACTTCGAGGTGGGCGGCTTCGTGAGGTCCAACGACAAGGTCGAATGGCCCAATGTCATGTTCCACTTCCTGCCGCTGGCAGTTCGCGTCGACGGATCTGTGCCGGCGTCTGTCCACGCTTACCAGGTTCACGTTGGCCCGACGTTGTCGGACTCTCGGGGGACGGTCAAGCTCAAGACCGCCGACCCGCTGCAGCACGCGGCTTTGCAATTCAACTATCTCTCGAGCGAGAAGGACCGCCGCGAGTGGGTCGAAGCGGTCCACGTCGCAAGAGACATCTTGACGCAGCCTGCGTTCGAACCATTTAATGCCGGCGAGATCTCGCCCGGCCCGACAGTGGCGACGGATCAGGAAATCCTGGATTGGGTTGCGAAGGACAGCGAGACTGCTCTGCACCCCTGCGGCACGGCCAAGATGGGCACTGACGAGTTGTCCGTTGTAGATCCGTCGTCCATGAAGGTCCACGGGGTGGAGGGCCTGAGGGTCGTTGACGCCTCGGTATTCCCCTACATCACTAACGGGAACATCTATGCGCCGGTCATGATGGTCGCTGAAAGGGCAGCAGACCTCATCCTCGGAAACGAGACCCTGCGTCCGGTGGAGCTGCCCTTCTACCGCCACGAAGTAGAGGAGACCGAGGTCATTCCACCGAGCGTCTCCGGCGACAGGAGTGCATTCCCGACGGATGTCGTCGGGACGGCTTAGCGACGCGGGCTCTCCTACGATCCATGGGTGAGTGGACCGGAAGCCCAACGCCGTCGGCACGACAGAAGTCGGTGGAGCCCAGGCGGCAGCGGCGGCCCGTAGTCCTCAATCTGCTTCTGAAGCTCAACGATCGTTCGAGGTCGGCTCACGTCGGGGTGGGATCAACTGCATCAAGCACTTGTGCAGTAATGCAGGGTTGGCGCGGGCTGATCTCGGGGCCCGGCCACCTAACCTGGGACTGTCGACGCGTTCACCGCGAAGGCCCCATCGATTGATCCTGGAGCCCCGGTGATCACGCCGTTGCATGATGCTGGCGATCGAGACGGAGAAGGTCCCCCAGACCTATGTCTCGGTGCGTCGCTCGGGTTCGAACCGCGCCTCGTCACTGCTGTTTCGCGTGGTGGAGCCGCACCTGGCCAGGTGCATGCGGGCCACAGCAGTTCGAAGGCCGGGGGCGTTCGCTAGTGCTAGTTGCTCCCGCCCCGAGGGTCTTGCTGGACTGCGCGGGCACCCGCGTGCGCTGAGTACGACAGCGGCGAACCTGGCGGGATCCGTGTGCCGCTCAGGGCCGTGCCTTGTCCGGGCCGGAACGGTTAACGGTCGATCTGGGACGGCCACTGCGCGCCGGGCGCACCTGGGCCCGGTGATCGCAATCGGCACGGCAGCGTTCGCCCCGGCCGTCCGCACGACTGTCCGAACCTCATGCGTTGCCAGATCTCGAGATGCCGACCGACGAGCTCTCGACTGGCGGCCTCTCGACTCTCGCTCCGGCGCCTCTGAGGCGGCACTTCTCAGACCTCGTGCCCGTGAAGAGTGGGCGCCGGTCGCGACCAGCGCCCCCATGACTGCAGTTGGCCATCGTCGGTGGTCGCCTCGCTCGAAGCACGTGGGAGTTCGACGTCGTTCGTAAGGGGTGCGGCTCGGGCGGAGGCGAGGCCACTCGTCGGGTCACAGCTGCCCTGTTGACGGAATCACGAGGTCGGCGATGCGGTTTGGGGATTTACACGCGGAACTCTTGACGTGCCAGCCAGCATGAGCACATGCTACCCAGCATGTTGATTCAAGTCTCGTTCACCGAGCGGCAACGGATCGGCACAACTGTCAATTCCTCGTTATTCGCCGCTAGCGAAGCGACCAGTTGAAGGGACCTCAAGTGACGAGGCTCAACACCATCAGGATTGCCGCAGCCCGCGGCCTGTCGTTCCTCCAGTGCGATCGCAGCGTTCGCCAATGAGCGCGACGGCTAGCCCCGTGGAGCAGGGGCGCCACGAACTCGACGACTCGACGAGACTCCGCGGACGTATGGGCGTCCTAGAAGTCATCTTCACGGTCTGGGCTTACAACGGCCCCATGTTCGTGTTCATCGGTTTCCTCCCGGCATGCGTGCTTCTGGGTAACGGCGTCGGCACCCCGGTGGCCTTCCTCGCCGGAGGCCTCGTGGTCGCGTTGCTTGCTGTCGGTCTGATCAAGATGAGCGACAGGCTCGACAAGCCGGGCGGCTTCTACGCAATGATCACAGCGGGGCTCGGCAAGACAGTCGGACTAGCAGCTGGATTCACAGCACTGACGACGTACTTCCTGGCCCTCATCGCTGCCTACGCTCTTGGCGGCATCGCTCTGGCAACTGTCATCACCGGCGTTTTCGATGGCCCGGACATCGCGTGGCAGGTGTTCGCCTTCGTGATGTTGGTCTTCGGTTCAATCCTCGGCTACTTCAACATCAACGTCTCTGCGAAGGTCCTGACATACTTCCTCGCGGCCGAACTGCTCCTCATCCTCACCTATGACATCTCAGTCCTCGCCCAGGGCGGAGCGAACGGCATCGGATTCGACTCCTTCACAGGTGACCAGATCTCCTCCGGCTCCCTTCCCATCGCCTTCTTGTTCGCCATCGGACTCTTCGGCGGCTTCGAGGCCACGGTGATCTTCCGCGACGAGGTGCGCAATCCAAAGCGGACGATCCCGACCGCCACTTACGGCGTGATCACCCTTATGGTCGTCCTCTATACGCTCACGGCGTGGTGCTTCATCAACGCCTACGGCGCTGACGTCATCATGGACGTGGTCACTAACGATCCTGCCGGGGCCTCGTCCGCATCCGTCAGGGACTACGTCGGTACGTTCGCGTACGACATCGCGACGATCCTGTTGTTCACCAGCGCATTGGCGCTCGTCCTGGCCGCCCACAACATCACGTCCCGCTACCTGTTCAATCTCGGGGCGGACCGCATCTTTCCCCGCAAACTTGGTGAGGCGCACCCTAGGTACGTGTCGCCGCATCGAGCATCGATTGTCGTGAGTATCGCAACCCTCGGCGTCCTGGTGTTCTTCGTGGTTGCTGATCCGGATCCAGGGACGCTATACGCCCGACTGGCCGGCCTGTTCAGTTACGCGCTGGTCATGCTCCTGACCATCGTTGCGCTCGCCATTGTGGTGTTCCTCCTGCGCGACCGCGCGCATGGGCAAGCTACTGCGGCGGTGTGCGCAACATCCATCGCCCTGGTCGCGCTCTTCGTGACCTTCGTGCTCGCTACCAAGAACTTCACCGTCCTCACCGGTGCGACCGGCACGCCGAAGGCCGTGCTGCTTGGGGTGATCTTTGGCGTAACCCTCCTGGGGCTGGTTTGGGCCATCATCCTCAAGTGCACGCGGCCGGAGGTGTACGCGCGAATCGGTCGCGAGTGAGACCGGCCAGGAAGTGCCGGCCGCGACCAAGCGGAATCGGGAGCACTCTGCGCGGGAGCCTTCCTATGCCGGTGCGCTGATCCGGCATCTCAAGCGGCGCCCGGGCTCTCGCACTGCGGGCGCCGCTCGTTTGGGTCTGCTGCACGAACTGGTGACAGTTTCGGTTAGGCCACTTGGGTGGCGGTTGTCGTCATGATCAACTCGTACTCGATCGGGGCCAATCGTCCGAGGCCGGCCTGTCTCCGGCAGGTAGTAGGTCCCGCTCGATCCATCTGACGATCGCGATCCGTAGCTCCTCCCGGGTGGTCCAGGTGCGGCGGTCGAGAACGGCCTTTCTGCAGCAGCGAGAAGAACGACTCCATGGCGTGCGCAGCGCCGCCCGACCGGATGGCGGGGTTGATCGTCGAGAACCATCCTTCTGGCCCGCGGGGAGAGGACGCTCGGTCACGATGGCACGCGGACGACCTCGATGAGCATCACGCAGTCGCTTGTCTGCGGTGTCGATCTAGGGCAGGAACCCGCTGAGGAGCTTGTGGCGCTCGGCGCTCGCCGAGCTGAGCCCGACGATTTGGACAGCCTTTCCTCGACGTTGGTACTTCGTGGTGATGGCGTCTAGGGACGCGACAGTCGAGGCATCCCAGATATGCGATGCAGACAAGTCGATGACAACCTGATCGGGGTCGCCGGCGTAGTCAAAGTGGGTGTACAGCTCGTTGCTCGACGCGAAGAACAGCTCTCCGGTAACTCGGTAGATCGCCGTGACGTTGCCATCCCGGTTACGAGCAAGTTGGCGGTGGATCTGGGTGAAATGTGCGACTCGTCGCGCGAACAGCGTCATGGCAGTCAAGACGCCGACACCAACTCCGATCGCCAGATTGTGACTGATCACAGTCACGACAACTGTCGTCATCATGACGATCGTCTCCGATGCCGGCATCCGTCGCAGAGTGGCTGGCTGGATTGAGTGCCAATCGAATGTTCCTACCGAGACCATGATCATGACTGCGACCAGCGCCGCCATGGGAATTAGAGCGACCAGGTCGCCGAAGCCGACCACCAGAACGAGTAGCAGCAAACCCGCGAAAAAGGTGGAAAGTCGCGTGCGCGCTCCCGACACCTTCACGTTGATCATCGTCTGTCCGATCATCGCGCAGCCGCCCATCCCGCCGAAGAGGCCGGTGACAAGATTCGCTACTCCCTGGCCCCAGGCCTCGCGTGTCTTGTTGGAGCGCGAGTCGGTGATGTCGTCGACGAGCTTGGCCGTCAGCAATGATTCGAGGAGTCCGACCGCTGCCATCGCGAGCGCGTACGGGGCAATCGTTTCCAACGTGTCAAGAGAGAATGGCACGTCGGGCACAAACCACCTCGGCAGGCTGTGCGGCAGTTTGCCCTCGTCGCCCACGTTCGGGACCGATAGATCGCCGAGCAGCGTGAACGTGGTCAGCGCCGCGATTGCCACGAGTGGCGCAGGCACTGCGCGGGACACCCGCGGAAAGCCTACGATCAGGCCGATGCCGATGGCCGTCAGGGCATAGACAGTCCAAGGGACGTCGACGAGGTGATCAACTTGCGTTTCAAGGATGAGGATCGCGAGAGCATTGACGAAGCCGACCATGACCGATCGCGGTATGAACCGCATCAAGCGTGCTACCCCAAGCAGCGCCAGCGTGACCTGGACGAGTCCGCCGAGCAGCACGGTCGCAATTAGGTAGTCGTAGCCGTGGTCGCGCATTACCGGTGCGATTACGAGGGCGACGGCGCCGGTAGCTGCCGAAATCATCGCGGGTCGGCCGCCGAGGAACGAGATAGCGACAGCCATGGTGAACGACGCGAATAGCCCAACTTGAGGGTCGACTCCAGCGATGATTGAAAACGAGATTGCCTCGGGAATCAGGGCGAGAGCAACAACCAATCCGGCCAGTAGCTCGGTGCGTAACAGCTTCGGTGAGCGAAGAGCGCCACGGACCGACGGCACGTCCGTCTGCTGCGTCAACTCTCTCGTGCGGTTCGGCAACGCGATCTTCTCCGTGCGAGGGTGGCAACTTGGCACGCGCGGGGGCTCAACACCATGCAGCTGTCGCCGTAACGCCGTCGAGCGAGGCAGCGCGCGACGAGCGGACCGATGGCACACCGCCGAGCTTCAACCTCGGCGCCGGCGAGCCCTGTCGTGCCATCGAGCACGTTTCTATGCTAGTCGGCACACGCCAGCACGGCAAGTTGCCGGTGTCTCCTCTCAGCCACTTGCAGGGGGATGTCGATCACTGCCCTTCGCTTCTTCAAAGAGGTGCTGTTGCGAGGGTCAGGCTCTGAGCGGCGGGCTGCGAGTGCTCCAGATCGTCGGCCTTTGAATCTGGGCTGCCAAGGGCGGATTCGGTCCGAGTGCAGTTCTGTCGATTGATCAGCAAGCCTGGCATTCCTTCGGCGCCGCCTTCGCGAGGGTGAACCCGTGGACGGGCGAGATCCGGGCGCCGCGGGTGCTGGGCGTCCACTCCGTAGGTCGCGTCCTCAACCCGACCACGACCCGCTCCCAGTTCATCGAGCCGCTGGGTGGACGATTGACCTGAAGAACTCGGCCGACGCCGAGGTAGCCGTGCACTCTATTTGTTGACGGTGGGCCTGCCTGGGTGCCAGGCGGCATCGCACTCGGGACACCTCGAAAGCGGTGGAAGACTCGCGGGTTCGCCGGAAGTCAGCCGCGAATGTAGATGCCGAGAGGTTGGGTGGGTCAACTGCCGAGAGGGCCGACGTGCCCGTGTCGGCGCAGGGACACTCGGAGACCGTGCTCAACACGACGACCCATCCGGTGGAGTGGCGACAAAGGGATCGCGACAGGACAAGTTGGCCGAATGACAGCCCCGCCGTGGGCTGAGCGCGCCAGCCGGATCGTGGGGTCTGTCGAACGTCACGGGTTCGCGGTGAGGTCAACCGAGCCTCATGTACTTGCGAAGGCGCCTCACGGTTTCGTCGGCCGTCGCTTGCATGACCTCCTTGTCGGCGCCGGCGCGGACCAGTAGTTGTGCTGCTTCCTCGTCCCATTGATTGAAGAATGGGAGGGCCTGCCAGCGGCCGAGTGAGCGGCCTGCCGCAATGCCGAGTTCTGCTGGGTCTGTGCTGATCTGGGCTACTCGAAGTAGGGCGTCCTCGCGGGCTGTCTTGTCCGCGACTAATTGGCGAGCCGTGCGCATCAGGTTCGCCACGGTTGCATCTCGTCGAAATGCCATCAGCGCAAATTCCAACGAGTTGGATCCTGTGGGGGATCGCGCCTAAGAGTGAGCAGCTCTGCCGATCGCGTCCGGACATTGCGGCCAGCCCATCGAGCCCCAATAACCGGCGCGACAGAACCGTTGAGCATCTGAGTCGGTGCGACCACCTGCGATCACACCTCAACCACGTTTGCCGTGACCGTCGCTACGCGCAGACGTTCGATGTCTTGGACTGCGGCCCCACGAGTGAGGTATCCACCGTTCTGCGCCAGAATCTCGCCGTCCCAATTGCGCAGTATCCAACGATGGGTTCCGGCAAAGCGGGACACCTCGAAGACCGCAACAAGCCCTGCCGTCATTGGGTGCTTCCGTCGGCGCTGCGCCAAGACGCCAGTGCGAACTCGTCGGGCAGGTCGGCCATGACAGTGAGGGCGGGTTGGTCTACTGCGCCCAGCACGCGGTTAGCGCCAAGGTCGAGCAGTTCTGTTCCGACTGCCGTAAGCACTCGGTTCAAGACCGCCGAATGGACCTCAGGCGGCATGGTCAACGCGCGAACGGTCCTCACCATCTCCCACTCTCAACGGCACGGCAGGCTTGAGTCAGTCCGGGCCGTGACCCCCGTGCGGTACACCCGCCAAGTCACGGCCCGCATCTGGCCCACGAATGGAAGGAAAACGCTGGCCAGATTGACTGCCGTCGACGACCCCATCGGGCTTCGGGAGCCGCGATGAAGCCGCCGACGTGCATCGCAGGTTATGGCCGCCGAACCGGCGTCCCGCTAGTGACTGACGGGTAGGAGACCTACGTCATAGCGGCACGAGCCGTCCGGTAGAACAAGTTCATCCGGCAGACGCATAGACCCACCGTCGATCCCACCTCTGCGAACTCTCAACAATGAAGATATAGGTGGCTCGGGTCCGAAGGTTCGCGCCAAGCCCCGCTGGCGCCCAGACCAATATTTGAGATGGAACGCCGTGGCCATCGGACTCGAGTTGCAACTTGGATCAGCCCAACGCCCGCCAACCCGAGGACGCGCTGGCCGCTTTTCATCGGCTCATCGGGATATACGGCGGCAGCTTGACCGATGCGCAGCCGGACTGATGCGCAGGCCAGAACTTGGAAACACCGTGGGAACAGTTGCGAACGCAAAGCGACCTCGATCGTCTGGGATCGCCGCCCTGGACGTCTACCGTGGGCGCCGCCGCATAGATCTGGATCGAACAACCGATGAGTCGGATCTTCCGGTATTGGGAAGACGAACTCGGCCTCGACCTGAAGGACCCTGCCGATCACTCCTGCGTCGAGCAGCTCGAACAGCTTGCGGTAGGCAGGAAGGAACCGGCTCCAGATCGCCTCCATCGGAAGACGCCGTTCGCAGCCGCTGCGTCGAGCATGCGCTGGACCTCGGAGGCGTTCATGGCCATCGACTTCTCGCACAGCACCGGCTTCCTGGCCTCCATGCTGCGGATTGCGTCGTGCACGTGGCGCGGGTGCGGGGTGGCGACGTACACCGCCTCGACCGCTGGGTCGGCCAGCATGGCGTCGAGATCGGTATAGCGACCCGTCACGTTCCACTGATCTCCGAACGAGTCCGCAGAGTCTCTTGTGCGTGACGTGACGGCAGTGATCTCGCCATCCTCGACTCGGGTCATCGCATCAGCGAACCGGCTGGCGGATGTCACCCGTTCCCACTACTCCCTAGATCGTCGCAGTCGCTCCTACGGTCCACGAAATTGATCCTCGACAGGAAGGGTGAGCGTCATGGCCGCATCCTGTCGGCACTCACGGTACGTGCGCTCCCGTTCATCCACTGGAGGACACCTGGGTTCGGGTTGGCACACGCTCGTCAGTGATCCGAGTGGCCGACGTCGTGCGCGTGCTCGGCTGATCGTGGGTGCCCGGATTCGTCAGGTGGGCACGCTGTGGGCACAGTCGAATGAACCGGTCGGCACCGATCGGCACTGAGTTCACCGATCAGCGCGTTCGGAAGCCGGCGTGCGCCGAGGAATCGACCTCTACGGATCAGAAGGTCGAGTCGCGTCGGGCGTGCCTGGCTTGAGTCCAGTCGGGCGCCGCTAGCGAAGGCGGCGGTCCGCAGGGGGGTTGTTAGCAATCCAGCTTGACGGCCGAGATTGTAGAAATGCGTGCAGCGCGCTGGTCTGGGGGGCCATATATAGATGGTATTCTAGTTGGATGGAAGGTGCTCAGGGGAGGTCAGTCTCAATTGCTCAGGCGGCTCAGCTAGCGGGCCGCTCCCGAGACACGATCAAGCGGCGGCTGTCGGATGGAGCGTTTCCTGGCGCGCACCGTGGGGCAGGCTCCGGCCCTGGCGGGCCATGGCTTATTCCAGTGGAGGACCTCGAATCGGCTGATCTCGTGCGGGCGGACCCTCGTGTGCCCGATGGGTCGGATGTGAACGGACAGCTCAGGGTGGCGCTTGCTGAACTCCGGGTGCTACGCGCTCACAACGCGGATCTGCGGCGGATGCTGCTGAGCACGCGTTGTTGCCGTGACACTTCCGACTCTACGTAGAGACCACCTCGAGCTGAGGTCAAGGTCCTGTAGGAGTGCGCCGATAGACGGCAGCATGGAGTTCGAATTCGCGTCTAGCGGCCGGCGGCAGGCACCCTACGGATGCCTGCGATCCGTCACGTCAACGGCCATGGCGTTTGCATGTCTGGTTGCAAAGGACTTCTGCTCTGCACTAGTGCGTCCACGGCAGACGGTTCTGACCTGCGGAGTTGGACGTGTACTGGTCTTCTCTCACATCTATGAGGGAACGCTCGGTCGCGCTGGCGCCTTAACGGGTTGGTGCCCGCTCAAGATGTATCCGCAGGTCAGGCACGCTTTTCGGCCGTGGGGGCGCGTTCGGTGCCCAGTGACGAGTCGCCGCATTTCTCGTCTGCGTTTGCAAGTTTGCAAACGCAGACTGGTGCCAATTGGTGCACGCCGAACGCACTCGATGGCACGCCTACCGGCGCAGGATTGGAGCAACATCCCGCCTCTTCGGTGCAGATTGGTGCACGTCGCCCCAGCTCGACGGGTGCCAGGGCGGTCGCAGCATGACCGGGCAGTTGGGGGTGTCCCAGACCGGGGATACCTACCGGGTCCAGCGAAAGCGCGGTAACCACCAAATCCGTGCTTCGTTTGGGACGCTTGCAGAGGCGAACGCCTACTCGCTTGCGATCAGCGCTGCCTGGGCGGCCGGTGCACTGGCTCCGTCTGCGGACGAGTTCGCGGAGACCTACGTCGGATCGAGTCGAGTAGCCCTCGATCCGTCGATCCCGACCCGTCTCGATGATCTCGTTGAGGCGGCGATCGTCGCCCATAAGGCAAACAAGCATCTCGAAGACGACGGCGTACCGAAGAAGCAGCGAGCGCAGTGGGCCAAGTACGGAGGCTTCTTCCGCAACCCCGACATCCGCAACCTCACTCGCCCGCGAGTCCAGGAGTTCGCATTCCACCTGTACGAGAACCGGCTGGAGCGTTCAACAGCCAACGAGTACATCCGACTCGTTCGAATGGCGTGCGACCACGCGATCGAATGCAAGGTGGTCGACGGCAACGTGGCCAAGGGAGTTGTTGGGCACCATCAGGACGCCCCGCTCCAGCCGCGTGATCGAGTCCAACCCAGGCCACTGACGGTCAATGAAGTGAAGATGCTCGCTGCGCAGTTTCCGCAGTGGATGCAACTGGCCGTCTTCCTGATGTATGTCGGCTGTCTCCGCCTCAGCGAGGTGTTCGGACTTGAGCTACGAGACTGGGACCCCGAAGGGCAGACCTTGCACGTCCGCAGGCAGGGTGGCCTCAAGAAGAACGAAGGCAAACGAGACCCCTATCGGCCGGACGAGGCTGACGGAAGACTCAAGAACAAGAGCAGTCGTCGCAAGATCCCTGTGGCGGGGGCTTTCGCCGAGGTAATCGACCGCCACATCGATGCCAACCACGGATGCCGGCCGACCGAGCCGTCGGAGGAGGTGGCCTGGCTGGAACGGCGCCTCATCAGCACCCCTGACATGCCGAAGCCGCGCAGCACCGTGATCGTCGACCGGTGGGACGCCGCCCTCCGGTCGGCCGGCCTCGACTACGACACAATGGGATTCAGGATCGGCCGCCACTTCCTGCGGAAGGCCGGATCGACGGTCATCGGCATCGGCGACATCCGCGGAAAACTGTGGAGCGGCTACCTAGGCCACCAGACACCAGCAGAGTTTGGTGGCTCACTCACGACCGTCCAGCACTACTTCGATCTGCCCGATGAGGAGCTGGTCGCGGTGGCTGACCGCTGGGAGCAAGTCATTCAAGAGCAGGCCGGTGACCTGGTGGTCAGCGAAGACTGGTGGACGGCCTCACACATGACCGTGCAGGAGGCAGCCGCTGTCTTGAATGTGCACGAGACTCACGTCGGTTGGCTTCTGCGGAAGGCGCATCTGCTTTACGCGCCGGAGGACGAGGTCGCATGTTGGCGACATCGCGCGGGCGTCAAGAAGTTTGAGAAGCGAATCATGGTGTCCGGGCCGAGTGTGTACGCGGAGGTGGAGCGGCGCCAACGACGCCGAGCCCACCTGACAGAGAGCGACGTCGCCCACGAACTGGCGACGTCGAGTCACCATGTGAAGCGTCTTCGCGAGCGGGGCCTACTGGTCGCTGAGAAGGACGGCGGGGCCCGCTGGGCCTACGAGCCGGACAAGGTGGTGGAAGTTGCGGCGATGCTCGGCAAGGAGAAGGCTGAGAGCCACCTATACATGGCAGCGGCTGAGGCTGCGGCCACGCTGGGGCTCGCGCCCTATCAGTTCGAGCGGGTGTACGGCGATCGCGTCGGCGGTCGAACCCTCTTACTCACTCAGCAGCGCCAGTACTTGCGGGCGGATGTCCATGCGCTGACCGCGCCCTACGACGCGAGCGCCTAGCTCAGCGAGGGGTCAGGTACGGCATTGCGGAAATGGTGCCGATACCAGGGAAAGCGATCGCGCCGAACGCGACCCGAGCCAGACCCGAACCCACGAAGGAATCATCCATGTATGACGACCACAGTGACCTCCCGATGCCGCTCTCGATTGTGCTGGACCGCCTGCGCGACAGCGACGGCCGGATGGTGCGGGACCCCGCATCTGGTGTTCCTGCATTCGAGGCCACCTGTCCCCTCTTCCCCGGCCTTTCAGGCGTTTCCGGAAGGCCCGGAGGGGCCGTGAGGGATCTGATCGAGTCGATCCTCGACGTTCTGCCCCTACAGCCGGGACTAGTCGCTGCACTCATCGGCGCGGGTTACGGTCAAGAGGTCGTAAACGCCTGGAGCCAGAAGATGTGTGGGCGCGAACTGAGGCATCTCCGCTCCGATGCGGATCAAGCACTCGAGGTCCTGCAGACATACTGCGACGCCGGGGTCCCGCCTGTCGCCGCGAGCACCTACTTCGCGCTCGGGCTCGATGCCGAGATGGCCAGCAAGATTTATGCGGCTGGTCGCCCGCTGGAAGAAACGAGCCAATACATGCGGGAGGTGTTCAGCCAAGACAGATACAGGGGTGTCACGGTCATGGACTGGCTGACGTCCGACTTTCCCGCCGAACGCGGAAGGCTGTACCTCGGTGTAAGCGAGGTCCCCGTAAGGGAGGCGAGGGCTTGGGAGGCGATTGTCACGGAACGCGGTATCAGCGACGCCGACCTAAACCACGTTCTCCGGTGGGGAATCTCCCGGAATTCCATCCAGTCAGGCGTACCGATCCAGCGGCTCGTTACGTATGCAAGGAGCCAGGTCGCCGAGGCCGAAGTTGCCTCGTGGGAGGCCGCTGTCGCGAGGCACGAGATCTCCGACAACGATCTCCGTGACGTCCTGCGGGCCAGGTACTCGCTCGCAGAGGTCGACGAGTATGCGTCGACGTACGCCGAGTCGGGTCTCACGGTCGGCGATGCCGCACGCACGCTTCTTGCGTTGGCAGCGACGCCGAGTGGTGATCCGTGGGCGATTGGCGCCAACCAATTGCCGTTGTTCTGATCGCCTGCGGGCGATGGCGACCTAGGAGGTTCAACAATGACACGACAACCGCTCCCCGGAAGGCACGGATGCGGCCACGGGCATCACGCCATCGACATGTACGGCCAGGGATGCTCATATGCGGCGATCATGGCTCGAGCACTCGACGCAGCGCGCGCCGGTGCACAGCGCGAGAGCGCCCGGCATGCTGACATCGCCGACCAGATCCTCTGTGGACTCGAACGGGCCGACGTCGATCAACTCCGCGACTTCATTGCCGGGCTTGCCAATGCGTCAGATGCCAGACTTCGCGTCGATTAGATGTGACCGTCGTCGGACAGTCCATCCAGTCCCGCGTCGACCTCGAACTCATCAGTCGATGCGTGAGCGAGGCCGACCTCGGTGAGAGCCGCTTCAACCTGCGCACGACCCACGATCGTGGCAGCCGGCGAGCCGGACGCCAGGACACCGATCCCGACGGTCATCGAACCATCAGCCCATCCCACGAAGGCGGCACCGGATCCGCCGAGCTCTCTGGCGGACCTGGTGAGGAGCTGGTCCAACAAGGCAGCCCTGAAGTCGTCGGACGGCTCATCGTGTACGTCGATCCACTGCCAGAAGGCGTGTGCGGATGGCGGCTGCAGCAGTGTTGTGACATCGACTTCAAGTGTCCTTGCCAGGGCAGAAAGCGTCGACAGGCGTGGATTGGCTGCTCCGCCACTCGCACCGGCACCCGATTCGAGCAGTTGGTAGTGGTTTCGCGAAATGCCTGCAGCTTCTCCGAGGTCAGCCTGGGACAGCGATCGAGCTCGTCGCAGGATCGCGAGATTGGTCGACACTGCCTTGACCAGGCCGTCGTCCTCGGAACCGCTGTGATGCACGGCCGCAGCGTACGGCGTTCGGGCTGTGCACGCGCGCTTGCTTGCAAGAGGAATCGTCGAACCGTCAGAAGGTCGTGTGTCGATCAGTCCGCATGGGACGGGGTCGACGCCACCAACGCTTGCGGCTGTGTTCGTGGTAGACCGTGGCGCTGAGCGCGAAGTACATGGCGGTTAGATAGCCGTGGCTGTCTAGTGCCGTCCCGTCTCGACGCGTGGTCGAGAGAGCGTGCATTGCGGCCAACTTCGCATTGGCATCGTCCACGTCTCCTCGCTGCGCAGACCTGAGCGCTCCCACGTAGAGGTCAACGAACTGTTTGCCCTCCAGTTCTGGCGTACCAGACGAGCTTGCCGAGCCAGGTTCCACTTGACCGGCCGTCACATCAACCTCCCGAATGTCTCCGCTGAGACGTACGGGAACATCCAAGCGGTAGGAAGGTTCGGCTGAGTCGAAATCAGAAGTTCCGTCGAGCCGACGCGGTTAGACGTGGGTCGGAGGCCGCCCGAGCCGCCTGTCATCAACGACTCGGGCGGCGCTCGGATCACCTGACACTGTGGTCCGGGCCGGTAACCGCGACCTGCAATCAGACCGGTCACTCGATCGATGAGCCTCGCCCTGACGACCTAGCTACTCCCGCCGTCGAGATCGTGGATCATCTCTCGCCCATCGAGTCGGAAGCGAAGCTGGATCCCGGTAGCCCCGACTGCGTCGAACGCGGTGCAGAGCCTGCGGACGAACACCGAAGCTGGATCTTCATCGCCACACTCGCCTGTGCTGTCAGGGTCGACCGGAAGCACGTCGTTCAGTACTTCCATCACGAACTGGAGCACAGCTGGTGCCCGAGCTAGGTACGGGACGCCGGTCGCGATCCTCTCCCACTGGTAATAGATATCTACGTCAAGCTCGGCCGGCGAAGGAATGGTGCCATCTAAAGATGGTTTGAATGGTCGCTCGCTGTTCGGCACGGATCATTGCCCGTCCAGTCGAGCCGGCCCGCCATCTACTCCGAGCTGGCCGACGCGCCGTCCCATGGATCGATGCCAGCGAGGAGCTCCCTCGGCGTGGTGTCGAGAGCCCGGGAGATCTTGTACAGAGTGGAGAGGTTGGGCAGTCGGCGCCCAGCCTCGATGGAGAAGAGCGAGTCGTACCCGACTCCAGTCATCTCTGACATTCGTCTTCGGGTGAGCCCGGCGTCCTCGCGCCGAGCGCGGAGGGCGGCTCCGAGCCGCGTCCGGCCTGCCGCCAGTTCGGCATCTGCATCGCCCGTCACGAGCGGAGCCTAGCGTCGGCTGGGACCGGGCGCGGGGCTCGCTAGGCCACATCACGAGCGACCTTGAGGAGCGCGGCGACTGCGGTTGGATTCGTGACGCCACTATCGAGGCACGCGATGATCCAGGCGGGAGGTGCGTCCAACGCGCGCCAGTCGCTCTCGAAGACCAGGTCGGCGTCGGACTTCGCAGCCGCGGCCGCCTCGAACGCCCGACGTTGGATTGCACACGCTTCGTCTGGTGTGAAGCCTGCTTCATGCCATTCCAAGGCGTCCTCCGGGAGCAGGGGCGTGTCGAACCATCCGCGGGCGTGCTGCCTGAGCCTGGTCACGAAGCGGAAGATCTCCACTGCGTGCGCCTCCAGGGGCAGGGTCGTCTTTGCGTTGAGCCATGGGGCCACATCCGCGGCGGGCATGCCCGCGAATTTCAGCGCGCCGGCCAGCCACGCCCGATCCTTCATTGACGGCCAGGCCTTGGTCAGATCAACGGTCGAACACACGGCACCTCTCCTTTGATTATCCTGTTTCGTACGACGTACATAACAGGATACATGCTGCCTTGCACGTCCTGTCGGATCGAGAGGAGCACCTTGGACGGCCGCCACCCGCCGCGGCCGCACCGGAATGTCATGCCGCCTCCAAATCGAGCCGATACGACTCCGCATGAAGCGAACCGTCCGAGCGGAGGAGTCACGGGCCATCACCGTGGCCGACGGTCCCTTCCTGACCCCGGAGGAACTGAAAGACCTCCTACAGATCCCCATCAAGACCCTCGCCGCCTGGAGGTCAGAGCGCAAAGGTCCGCTCTTCGTCCGCATGGGGATTCACGTCCGCTACGCCGAACGGCACGTCAATGACTGGCTGGCCGAACTCACCGAAGACGCACAGGAATGGATGGAGTCATGACACAGGCAATGCATGGTGAACGCACGGGATCGAGGACCGGCCGGCCACCACTCGAGATCGGCAAGAACGGCGACATATCGTTCCGCAAGAAGGGTGACCGCTGGGTAGCTCGCACCAGCGTCCGCGACCGAGACGGCATCAAGCGCGACGTCACCGCCAGCGGCGAGACCATGGGCGCCGCGAAGCGTTCACTCGAGCGGAAACTCGAAACCCGAGCACCCGTCGGCCACAAGGGACTGACCTCCAGAATGACCCTCGCCCAGGCCGCCGACTTCTGGCTCAGCCACCGAGCGAAGACCGGCCTCGCCCGACGCAAGGGCCCCGTGAAACCGCAAACACTCGCCGCTTACAGCGACGCCATCCGCCTGCTCATCGTTCCCGAGCTCGGTGGCGTTCGCCTCGGCGAGGTCAACGTCGGACTGCTCGACGCCGTCCTCGGCGACCTCGAAGAGACCGGCCTGTCTACAGCCCAAGCACGAGCCGTCCTCAGCCAGATCTTTGGTCTCGCGGTGCGCCACAGCGCGATGCAAGGCAACCCGATGGCATTCGTGACGCCCGCTCAACGCGAAGAGCGCGAGGTCGAGAGCCTCGGCCTCAACGAGGTTCAGCAACTGCGATCGCTCGTAACGCCAGCCGCGCGTCGCAAGCCCGGATTCCGCGGCCCCGGCGCAGGCCTCCAACACGTCACCGACGGCCTCCTCGGCACCGGCTGTCGCATCGGCGAACTGCTCGCGCTCCAGTGGAAGCATCTCAACCTCGACGGCGACGTCCCGACGGCGATCATCAACGGCACCCTTGTCGAGCCCCGCAAGGGGTACGTCGAGAGCCTCGGGCGGCAGGAATCCACGAAGTCGAAGGAAGCCCGAACGTTGATCCTGCCCGAGCCGGTGCGCCAGATGTTCCTAGTGCGGCGACAGGCCACCCAATGGACCGGAGCGGCAGATCCGGTCTTCGCGTCACGAAACGGCACCTGGACCTGGCCCAACAACATCCGCACAAGCCTACGAGCGGTCGTGAAGGACCACCCAGACCTCCTCGGCACCACTCCACACACCCTGCGCCGGACGGTCGGGACGTTCATCGCACACAACAACGGCCTCGACGCAGCCCGCGCCCAGCTCGGGCACGCGGACCCCGGCGTCACTGGCCGTCGGTACGTCGCTACGCGACCCATCGCCCCTGACCACCGCCTGACGCTCGAAGCCTTCTTCGAAGGTTGAGTCGAGTAAGGGCGCAGCGGAAGTCGCACCGCAATGACGGACCAGCAATGAGCTTGCTGGTCGATTCAACCGTCTGCGCCGGCGGCACTTGCTTGTGCTGCCGCACGCCACCACGCAGCAGCACGAGCCACCTGCTCGGCAGACGTATCGACCGTGATGTAGTCGACGTCCATGCCTACCACGTCCAACTCGACCTGACCGTCGTTGTAGATGATCGCAGGTCGAGCGGCATCAGGGCGAGGCAGCACGATCACATCAATGGCGAACTCAGCGCTGGGTCCTGGGGACACGCGGCCAAAGCAGACGCCGCCTCCGAACCACACGTGTCGCTTGTCCAACGACTCGCGGTCGGCCGCAACGTCCTCCCACCATTGAGCTGCCGCCTCGACTTCTTGGGACGTCCAGGCTTCGGGCCCACCGACCGTGTGACCAACCCCGTACCCGGAGCCGTGCTCCCAGTCGAACGCGATCCGTGCCTGAAGGAACGTCCTAGTCCCGATCGTTCCAGTCGGCTCAAGCAGGAATGTCGCCTGAGACAGGCCGGACAGAATCATTGACGGTCTCCTTCAATTCAAATGCAGCTTGCGATTGTTCTCTCGACGAGCTGACGCGGAACGCTTCCGCGGACGTCGTCGAGGCGCCTCGTTCGTCGTGCTACCGGGCTGCAGCCTAGGGATGGGCCGTGGCGCCACCGCCGAGCGGGTCTGTGGCGGGCGGACACGAGCTCGCGTCCCGCCATGCTCGGGAGGCAAGCGGACCGGCGTGCGTGCACCGGTCGCGTCGAAGTGGCGCGCCTGTCCGCCTGCCCGACTGGCGGGATATCCCCGATGAAGCACGCCCCTACGGCGGGCTGGCTGTACGACCTTGCGTCACCAGTTGAAGGGCGCGCTCGTTCAACGGGCTCACTGACTGAGGCAGCGTGATGCGGAAGAGCGCAATCGCTCTCTCTGCAGCGAAGTCTTCCGCCTGCTGGGTGAAGCCGGATGCGGAAAAGAACGCAACTGGCAGACCGTCGGCGGCGCCGACGAGTTTCTGAACGTCCGGTCGACCGATGGGTCGGGACATGTACTTGACCTGCGCCACCATTCGCCTGGCCTGCACATCGATCCCGCCATCTGCTCCGCTGTTGGTGACGTGAGCGTCGTGGAAACCGAACTGACGCATTGCGTAGGCGGCCAATTGTTCGGCCTGACGCCAGGCGGCTTCCGGAACGACGACGTCGACGTCGACGTTCCCGTCGTCCCTAGGATCCACGCCAGTGAGGTCGACTGCGCCGTACGGGAATGAGTTGAAGATCCTGAGACGACGTTCGACGGCGGATTCTGTGGGCGCGAGGCCCAGGACGTGTCTGCTCCAAGCCAGAGCGTTCAACAACCGTGGCTCAGCGACTCTGATCCAGCCGATCGTGGACTCGTCAGCAGGCAGGTCACGGCGAAGCACGAAAAGCAGCGCATCTCTTGTCGAGTTCAGCGATTGACTGGCTTCCTGATGCGCTCGCTCCATTCCCTTTCGGACCTTGCGCTGTGCCCCGATCGGCTGCGCAGCGAGGTGAGCCCGCACCTTCGGCGATTCAATCCCGGACAGGTGCTCGGCGTAGCTACGAATCAGCCGCTCCATCAAGTTCAGTTGGAACAGCCGATCCGAGCGTGTGACGAGTTGCGATCGGGCGATCGCATCTTCGTCGGGCTGAGGCTGTCGCCAGTAGGACCAGCCGGCCGGTGCCGCCTTCCACATGACGTCGGGTCGCCAGCCGGCTGGCGGATGCCAACCCGGTGGCGGCTGCGGCCAGGCCGGTGGAGCCACCCAGACTGGCCGAGGAGCCAGCGGGGGGTCGGTAAGCGGGTGGTGAAAGTGGTCAACAATCTCGTCGTCGGCGATGACTCTCCAGTACTCCCAATCCTCCGGTGCTTCTGGCCAGTACCGGCTGGGCCGCCAACGGAGATCGGGCAGAAAGCCGTCAGGAGCCGGATCCCATCCTGGAGGTGCGGTCCATCGCAGCGAGAACTGACCGACTAGGTTAGTCGGGGTGCTATCTGCAGGAGGAAGCTGCGTCACACGAGGATCCTCTCCCTTTGGGGGCGGGGCCGCACGAAGACGAAGCACTTCAGAACCCGCCTTTGCGGTAGAGGGAAGCAACTTCCCGATCGTGGGAGGGCGGGCGAAGATACCTCGGAGACTCATTCCGTGAGCTTGTCGAGCCTTTGCTGGATCGCTGAACCCTCGCGGCGGTCGGGGGACAGGCTTCGAGCCATCGGCGGAGAACGGCCTTTCCTCCTCAAGTTCGCCGAGTTTTCGATGGATGATGGCCCCCTGTTCGGTCTACCAAGGCGCCGGTTCTCGCCCGTCGCGGGAGTCTTCTGCCGCGTTGATGGCGCCATAGCAGAGCGCGAGTGCTTCGGACAGACGTCGTTCGCGCTTGAGCTGCTTGATGGGTTCAACGGTCTCCAGGTAGTGAAGTCGGCCGACCATGCCCTTCTTGAACTGCTCGGCCCGGTCGCCGCCGCCGCCGAGAGCCTGGTCAACCATGTAGGTCGTGCCGGCGGCTTGCTCTGCTCGTCGCTCTTCCACGGTGATCGCTGGAGGGTTCGCACTCGTGTGCGGCCACAGCGGGGGATCGGTTCCCGCTATCACCCAGCCACGAACGCGTATGCCCTTCGCTGTCCGCGCGGCCCACAGCTGAACTTGGCAGTCCGTCGATCGACCTAGTGGCATCGTCCGTGCGATGTAGCTGGTTTGGTACCCGATGCGTGTGCCGTCGACGTGGACCGCGACCGCGTTTGGGTCGGCCTGATTGGACGGCTCTGACACGAGCTGTCCTCGTTCTTCCAGCAATCCACCTCCGCCGAGGCCTAGCTAGCAAAGAGTTTGACGAGGGCGTCGACCCCGGCCGTGGTCGTGCCCGTCATCTCGACCGGCTGAGTCAGGTCCGGAATGGCCAGTCCAGCACGGATCGTGACGAGCAGCTCGGGCTGGGCTTCACGGCGGCGGAAGAACCTCACGGGCTCACGGTTCCACTCCGTGGTGACAGCCGCAGTCATTGTTCGATGAAGGCACGGCGTACCCCTGCCTTTCTGCTGCATGTGTCGGAGACCGGGGCTACGGTGCTGTGCGTTTCCGAAATGCCGATCTGAAGGGGTGCGGTCATGGCAAAGCGTGGCTTTTTCGCGGAGATGAACTACCAGGCTCAGCAGGCGGAGAAGCGTCGACGCCAGCAGGAAGCACAGGCAGTCCGCGCCTACAACGCAGCCGTCCGCGACCACGAGCGTGCCGTCAAGGCCGCCGAGCGCGCCCACGCAACAGCGGTCCGTGCGTCCGAGGCTGAGCGCAAGGCGGCCGAAAAGGAAGCCGCCCGCCTACACCTTGAGGCCCGGACTGCAGAGGTCGAGGCGCTCAACACCGAACTGACCTCGACCTACGACGACATCGACAGCCTTCTCGCCTGGACCCTAGACACCGACGACTACGTCGATCTGCATTCACTTAAGGTGATCGCCGAGCACCCGCCATTCGACCCCGGCAAGCTCGGCACCCCAGTCGCGCCGGTGCCCGAACTCGTGTATCCACCGCAGCCCACCTACGTCGAGCCGGCTGCGCCCAAGGGCCTCTCCGGTGCGTTCGGCGGCAAGAAGAAGCACGCGGAAGCGGTCGCCGCTGCTCAGGCTGAGCATCAGCAGGCCGTTGCGTTCTGGCACGAGAAAAATGCCAAGAGCCACGAGCACCACGTTGCAACCTTGGCCAAGCGTGAGCAGGACGAGGCCGCCAGGCTCGCGAAGGTCGCCGAGGCAGAAGCCGCCTACCGGGCTGAGTGCGATCAGCGGGAAGCAGACGCGGCCGCGAGAAACGAGGAGCTCACCAAGTTCATCAACGACCTCGCCTTCGACGTCGAGTACGCCATCGAGGACTACGTCGGCATCGTGTTGTCGAACTCCGTATACCCCGACGCGTTCCCGGTTGAGCACGATCACAGCTTCGATCTCGCCACTCGCGAACTGACCTTGAAGGTCGACATCCCGGAGCCCGCAGCCGTGCCGTCGGTCAAGGAGTACAAGTATGTAAAGGCGAAGGACGAGATCACCGAAACTCAACTGACCGCGAAGGCTCAAAAGGACCGATACGCCGCTGCGGTGCAGCAGGTCGCGGTCCGGACGCTGCACGAAGTGTTTGAGGCCGACCGCGCCGGCAAAATCCACTCCATCGCGCTGACGGTCGGCACCGACACCATCGCGCCGGCAACCGGCCAGCCCGAGTACGTTCCGCTGGTGATGGTCGCCGCGGACCGGGAGATCTTCAGCTCGTTCGACCTGGCCAATGTCGTCCCGAAGGCGACCCTGGACCACCTGGGTGCTGCGGTATCGAAGTCGCCGTTCGACCTGACACCCGCCGATACCAGCCGGGGCGTCCGTCAGCGAGGTCAGTGATGCGGCTCAACCCGCCTCCCGGATGGCCGCGACCGCCCGCCGGGTGGGTTCCACCGCCAGACTGGAAGCCCGACCCGGCGTGGCCTCCGATGCCGGAGGGTTGGCAGCTTTGGCTCCCTGATGAGGACTCACTGCAGCCTGAGTCGGGCGTACCTGTCGTAGCAACGCCCGACCCGGCCCGCGATCAGGTCCCGGTCCAGCCATCTGTGCCCGTGTCTGCCCCTGCTGCGCCAACACCCGCCGCAGCGCCGCCGGCTGCGTCGGCAGCAGACCACGCCGCGCTCCTTCACCGCATCGCAGACCTAGAAGCCGCGCTCGTCCAGCCCGGTGGCAGTGAGCTCGTCGAGCTCGATGACCAGCGCGTCCTCCAGGACGTTGGCATCTACCGCTACCACCACCCGCTCGAGGACGCAGCCGCGTATAAGGACCGGCTCACCTATATCAACGGCCGTGTCGACGAACTCGTGAAGGCGAACCAGGCCGTTCTCGCGGCCGACCTCTTCACATTCGACGGGTCCTTGGCCAAGGGGCGCAGGATGGTCGGCGACCTGTCCAAGCTGATGCTCCGCGCGTACAACGCCGAGGCTGACAACTGCGTTCGGTCGCTTCGGAACGGGAACATCTCCACCGCAAAAAAGCGCCTCTTGAACGCGATGAAGTCCATCGAAAAGCTCGGCGTCATCATGGACATGCGGGTTAATCCGGACTACCACCAACTGCGCGTCGAAGAGCTCGAGCTCACCGCGGACTACCAGATGAAGGTCCAGGAAGAGAAGGAGAAGGCTCGCGAAGAACGGGAACTCCTCCGTGAGCAGCGCAAGGCCGAGCAGGAGCTCGCTGCCGAGCGCGAGCGTCTCGAGAAGGAAAAGGCCCACTATGAGGGAGTGCTCGAGCAGCTCCGCGCCAAAGGAGACGACACGGCAGCGGACGAGCTGGCTGGTCGCTTGGCGCAGATCGAGGAAGCTATCGAGGCCAACGACTACAGGACCGCGAACATCCGGGCCGGGTACATCTACGTCATCTCCAACATCGGCGCCCTAGGGCCCAACATCGTCAAGATCGGCATGACCCGTCGCCTCGAACCTCGCGACCGTGTCCGCGAACTCGGGGATGCGTCGGTGCCGTTCCTCTACGACACCCACGCACTGTTCTTCTCCGACGACGCCGTGACCCTGGAGAACGAGCTCCATAAGGCGTTCGCCGACCGGCGGGTGAACTTCGTTAACGAGCGGCGCGAGTTCTTCTTCGCGACCCCGGCCGAAGTGCGAGACCTTCTGATGCAGAAGGTCGGCGGGCTCTTGGAGTTCAACGAGACACCCGAAGCACCTGAGTACTACCAGTCGCGTAACCGTTGGCCCGCACAAGGCTGAACTCCAGCCAGGATCTCGGCGTCGTCGATCTCCGCGTAGGGCCATGCTGTACCGGCCAAGTTCTGTGTGCCACGTGGTGACCGCAATTCAGCAGATCTGGATGGACCACTGTGCCGATAGGCGGCGGAATGACGCATCTAGATACGTCTTGGCTCTCCTCCGATCCTGACCGAACGATAGCGTGTTCGGTGTTCGGTATTGACCGAACACCGAACAATCGACCATCCTTCGCGTATGGAGGAGACGTTCGAATTTTTGAAGGCGGCCTTTGAGCAGGTCGACCTGGAACTTGTGCGCATCAACCACTACGCCGATGACTCTGCCGGCGATTTCGTGTTGGATCCATGGGGGCTCGAGCTCCTGGTTGAGGTCAAGCGCTCGTCGTTGGTGACGACTGAGACTGCCAAGCGGTTGGTTCACGACGCCGAACAGAGCTTAAAAAGCGCCAGCCAGGAGATCGCCTTCATGGTTGTAGCCAATCGGGTAACTGCCGATGCTCGAACAGTTCTGACTCAGCATGGGTGGGGCTACCTCGATCTTCGAGGGCACCTTTCGCTGCGGGTGGGCAACCGTGTGGTGATCAGCGCAGAGGTTCGGCCCCACTGGTCGCCCACCGAACGAACTGAAGCTCTCGCAGGAAAGGCGGGCCTCGAGGTCGCGACAGCGCTGCTGATGAACCCAGACCGACCATTCGCTGTTCGTGAGCTCGCGCGGCAATTGGGCCGGTCGCCCAGCACGGTGTCTGACATCGCTTCGTCTCTACGCCGAGAACTGCTGATCGATGAAGGCCTCCGCCCTGATCGGGCGCGCCTATTCTGGGCCATGGCCGATCGGTGGCCGAGCAAGAGGACCTACCTAGCGGAGTCTCCGGCGCCGGGCAACGTCCTGGGTATTACCGGGCCACTGAAGTTGGGTCTTGACGACGTGGAGACCAGCACCGGATGGGCGCTGACGGACTCGGCTGCCGCCGCCATCCTGGGAGCGCCGATCGCGGTGAGGTCGGATGCTCCCCTGGACTTCTTTGTTCCTGACGAGACTGTTGCCCGCAGAGCGAAGCGCCTGCTCGAGCCGGCGTCATCGCGGGAAACGGCGAAGTGCTCCATCCGGGTGGCGCCGGTCCCGGCAGTGTGTCGAGAGCGCCTCGACGTTCAAATGAACTTCTACGAGTGGCCAGTCGCCCACCCACTCTTCGTTGCATTAGATCTTGCCCAGGACAAGGGGCGCGGTCGAGAGATCTTGGATGACTGGAACCCGAAGAACGGTTGGGACCGTGCCTGGTAGCAGCGCGGAGTTCGCTGGCGACGCGATGTTCCGGATCGTGCAGGCGACAAAGACAGTCATTGAGACCTTGGGCGAACCGCCGGTAGTGGTTGGAGGTCTGGCCGTGATGTGCCGACTCCAGACAGCCCATCGCGCAACTCTCGACCTCGACGTCGTCGATCGCGGGCTCCAGGACCAGACACACCTAGAAGTCTTACGCCGAGTGGAGGGCGCTTCCGATATCGATCCCTCTGCAGTCCTGCTCCCGACGCTGGCAGGCGAAGTGAAGGTGGACGTCCTTGAGGTGAATCAGGCCGAGATCGACCACCCAAGTGACGACCCAGGGGATCGCTTGCACGCGACGTCGCACGCTTGGGCGTACGACACCGCGACGTCCGTGAGAATCAGCGCCTACGCGCTGGAAGGCGAGAGCATCGAGGTCGTCACCTTGGTATCGGAGCCAGGTCCTCTCGTTGCGATGAAGCTTCAAGCGATCATGAACCGAACGACCGACAAGGAGGGGACTGACCTCCTCGACATCGTTCGGCTCACCCTTGACGGAGATTGCCGCCGCTCTGCCATAGCTCAGATCCAGGGGCGACCGGCCCAGATGAAGGACGACATAAGACAGCATTCCAACCACTGGTTCGTCGACAGGCGAAGCTGGTCGCTCGAACGGATTCGTTCGGCCGGTGGCGACGTGGATGCCGATGACCTCGACCTGGTGCACGAGGTTCTGGCAGACGCCGCATCTGCCTAGATGCACGGGCGGACGTCATCGGCTGGGCTTCTGCTTGCCAGTCAGCGACTCCTCGCAACCCCGGTCGAAGGGCGGGGGCCTATGGTTCCGGGCGGTCACCCTGCCCCTCGACAATTGGGTTCAGCCCTTGCCGAGCGTGGAGCCGGCCTTGGACTTGGCCGATTTCGACGATCCATTCGCGGCCAACGTCTTCCCCGCCTTGGAGAGCGATGCCTTGCTGGGCATGCTGGTGCTCTTTGCCATCTTCTTCACCTCCTCTCTTAGTGGTCTGGTTGCGCGATCCGCGTCATCGAAGGCGCGCGGCGACAGGAGGTTCATATGATGCGGTGGGGGCAGCGTCGGACTCGTCGTCGCGAAGGTCACGGCACATGACGGAGTACGCCCCGCCGCCGTGCAGCACTCGTGTGGCTTCGGCTACCGCCACGGCGCCGGCGATGACGCCGACGAAGCTGGCGCCGACGGCGACGCCATTCAGTTCGGCGATGCCACATGCGTCGAGTCCTGGCGCATCCATGTCGACCGTGTCAGACCTATTTGGCTTCGGCTCGTCCTGCCAGGCCGGGACGGTGGCACTGGGCTGGCCGGGGAGTCGACGTACCGTCATGCCGTCGAAGTCCCGCACACCCGCCCCGAGGCCGACGTCGATTGCAGTCTTCCATCCGATCTGGTCAATGAGTCGTCGCGTGGGGAGGTTGTCGACGCCTACTAGCGCGACGTGCATGTCCTCCTCGCCGACCGGGGTCTGGGCGTGCATCCGTCGCTCGACGATGACGGTCTCCAAACCACACCGGTCGAGGGCAGCAGCGACGATGCGGGTCTTGCGCTGGTTCTGCGGATCGGCGGGCGTGAGGACGCCCGTGCTGTGGTTGGCCTGGACGGCTCGCTGAGTGTCCTGAAGGACGACTTGAACTGAGCTCGGATTGGCGTAGTCGAGCCAAGAGATGACGTGCGCGTAGCCCTGCCCCAGGTGGCCTAGGCCGAGGAGCCACCACTGTGAGGGCGCGTACGCCATCGCGGGGCCCCGTTCTGTAGCCGATCCCGCGAGCCATAGGTTCAGGCAAACCTGGCGTGCAACGCCCACGGATTCTTCCTCGCGCATGAGGACGAAGAACGTCTCTGCGACTGCTAGTGCCCCGGCGGCGACAGCCGCCACGCAGTTGTTCTCACCGCACCGGGCGCCTACGGGGTCGCCGTCGGCGGGGTTGATGCTCGCTGCTGCCTGCAGCTTCTGCGCGGTCGGGCCGGTGCTCGCGGTCCAACCCGACCAGGTTGCCGCGATCCAGTGGCGCTCGGGCCGCAGCCCGGCGGGAGTGTTCCCGATGACGATCACGTGCCGTGGAGTTCCGCTCGAGCTGTCGACCAGGTTCGCGCCTTCCGAAGCGACAGTGTCGCCGAGCCGCATCCCTGCGTATGGGCCGCCCAAGACCGTCTGCCCCGGAGCGTCAAGGGACACGGCAACTTCGCTGAAAGCGCGCACGGCGGTTGCGACGGCGGTCAGCACGGCGGCCTGGCCGGCCCGCGAGCTGCAGGTGGCCGCCCCGGCGATGATGAGCACTCGGAAGCTACGGTGTTGAGCCTTGCCTCGGGCGGCGTCGCCAGCCCGCCGCCCAAGGATCAAAGTGGTGCGGCTGAAGTGGTCGGCGTCGTACGCCTCGGGTTGAGCTGCCTCGGTGATCATTGGCGTCCCTTCGTGTGTAGCAGCGTGTGAACCTGAGTGCCGATCTGCATGACTAGACCGCGAAGCGTGCGGCGCACCAGGAAGACGTTCTCGATGTCCTCGGAGAAGTAGGACGCCCATCCCGTCGTGGTCATGACGTGTGCACCCAGTTCGTCAGGGGTTGTCACGTAGGCGCCGAGACGAGGCGCGATAAGGGCGAGGTGGCCGGCGCAGGCAACCATCGGGTGGTCCGCGTCGGTTGTGCTCTGTCTTGTTCCGTTGCCTGGGTGCAGGTGAATGTCCGCGACGACCCTGAGTCCCTGACTGCGACACAACTCGCTGAGCCGGGTGTAACCGATGGCGTGGAAGGTGATGCCACCGGTCAGGCACCCGGGGTCGAGGTCCTTGTAGTAGGCAACGGCGGTTACGGCGTCGACGTGCGCGTGCCGTGACGCGCTGGCAAGACGGGTGGGTATTCGGTGCCACAGGCCGTTCAGGACGCGGTGGACCCTCGTCGTCTCGGCCGCGGCCGCAGCGGAGGCAAGCAGGAAGGCGCCGGCCTCGCGTCGATGCTCGCCGTGGCGCTCGAGCTGTCGCATCATCGTCAGGAAGTCGTGCTGCTTCATCATGACCAGCGGTCGATGTTTGGCCGTGGTCGGCCTGGCGCTGGACGTCGCGGCCTTCATGACTCCTGCCCCGGATACGGGAGGCGTGCCTCTGTGAGCTCGCCGTAGATCTCCTCGAGGTAGAAGGCGATGGTCCGTGAGGGGTTCCAGGCGCGGCTCGGATAGTCCGCGGCCCAGTTAGTGTGGGTCGCGAGTCCCGTCCGATCGCAGGGCAGGTAGGGCGCGTCGGAGTTTGAGGGCGACCAATCGGTTCGGAACACTCGTTCCGCGGATTCACCGCGCGGCCACCGGTTGGTTGGGAGGGGTGCGCCGGTCCGCAGATCCCAGAGTCGGCCGCCGGGGGCCTGAGTGGGGTAGTCGTCGAGCTGAAGCCGGAGGGCGACGTAGTCGTCGTCGCCGACCGCGACCTCGACAGTCAGCGTCGGCCAGGCCAGTATCGGGTTGCGCCACTTACCCGCTCGCTCGCCTGCGGCGAAGCACTCCCTGGCGAGGTCGGTGCGCAGCCGAACCTCGTCGGGCGAGATGACGTCCCAGTCGGCCGGCGCCGCCGAGGCCTCGAGGGTCATGCTCACGGTGTTCACCGGTGTTCACCTGGCTTCCTTGTTGGGTGTCGTGGTGCGATCGAGGCAGCGGCCGGTCGTCGGCCGGCGCCACTCAACCCTGCGGACGGTCCTTGTGGACCAAGTCGAGATCGATCTGGCGCTGGCCCTTGCCCAGGTAGGCCCCGATCGGGCTCTTGGGCGTCAGATCAACGTCGGAGCCGGGCAGCCGCAGTGCGGTGTCGGTGGCCCGCTCCGGGTCGACGCCCAGGGCGGCGATCGCCAGCTTGCGGATGCGGCGGATGCGGGTGGTCGAACGTACCTGCAGCGCCTTGGACACGCCCGCGTAGTGGACGTTCACGGTGACCCTCGCGGCTGGGTTGCGCAGCAGCGTCAGCCGGGAGTGGCCACGCGAGGCCTCCCCGACGGTGGTACGACGGTCGAGCTCGACCAAGTCGACGTCGCCGTCGACCTCGTCGCCCTCGTCGACCAGGACGAGGACCTCTGCCGACTTCAGCTTCACCGCCTCGGCGATGGTGCTGCTCTCCTCGGCCTCGAAGATGTGCGGGTCAGTGGAGCCCATGTCGTAGAGCTCGATGGTGATGGTCATGTCAGCCTCCATGGCTAGTCGACGTGCGTTCTATTGAGTGCGCTGCTTGTTACATCAAGCACGATAGCACGGATGCTTGCCTGCCACTACCTTGCTTGCTCTACGAAGCGTAGGATGGATGCATGACGCCCACTCCTCGCCGCGAACCGCAAGTCACCCCCACGGACGGACGTGCGCTGGGTGACCACCTCAAGGACGCACGCCGGGCGATGCACCTGACCCTGCGCGATGTCGAAGCCAAGACCAACAGGGCCGTGACGAACGGCTACCTGAGCCAGATCGAGAACAATGCGATCAAGTCGCCCTCGCCCAACGTCCTCTACCACTTGGCCGAGATCTACGGACTGGACTACAGCGACCTGCTCGAGCGCGCCGGCCACCGCACGCCGACTCCGACGCAGCGCGCGGGCGGTGCCGACGAACGCCTGCTGGCCGGCCTGCCGCTGAGGGCGCTGGAGGAGCTCAACGACGAAGAGCGCCGAGAGCTCACCGAGTACGTCGCATTCATGCGACAGAGGCGAGAGAGACGAGAGAACGACTCATGACCGATCTTCAGATCGCAAGCATCCAGGACGTCCGCCGCTACGCACGGGGCGCCCTAGCCGCAGCTGGGGCAGTGGACCTTGCGCCGGTTCCAGTCGACGACGTGGTTGCCGCGGTCGGGCTGCACAAGGCGAGCCTGTTCGACCTTGGTGAGCCGGACCTTCCCCCACGGATTCGTGAATTGGCCAAGAAGTTCACTGGCCGGGTCCTAGGCGCGATGGCGATCAAGGAGAAGATCCTGTACGTCGATGAGTCGTTGAGCCCCACCCGGCGTCGCTTCACTCAAGCCCACGAGATCGGTCACCACGCTCTTCCGTGGCACGAGGGCGCCTACTTCGTTGATGACCGCACCACCCTGAGCCCGCACACCCGGCGCCTGCTCGAGCAGGAGGCCAACGCATTCGCGGCCGAAGTGCTCTTCGGGCTCAATCGGTTCACCGACGAGGCCGACGCCTACCGTCCGGGTCTGGGTGGTCCGCTGACTATCGCGGGCCGCTACGGCGCATCGAGCCACGCCGCACTTCGCCGTTACGCCGAGACGAGCGGTCACCCTGTGGCCCTCGTTGCCTTTGGCCGATACACCACCCACGGCGGCCGCGCGCTCAAGGTGTTCCCCAGCCAGTGCGCCACCTCCGGCTCCTTCGCTGAGCGATACGGAAACGTGACGACGTTCTTCGGTGACCACGTCCTGACTGCTCGTAGTCCAGCGTTGGCGACACTGGCCACACTCTCAGACCAAGTGCATGAGGACACCCTCGAGATGCCCCTGGAAACTCGCCGAGGAGCGGTGACCTTCCGGGCCGGCCTGTTCTACAACCAGCACCTGCGGTTCATGCTGCTTACGCGCCGCACGGTCCTCGGGCGCAGGGCGCGCGCCGTGAATCAACCCACCACGGCTTAGCCATGCCTGTGCGTCGCATGCCAGGGCTCTCGACGTCCGGACTACCTGACCGCTAGCCAAACCGGTCGCGCAGCGTCATGTGGCCCGCGGATCGACACGTAGCCCGGACTCGTACGGGGTCGGGTCGACGTCGAGCTCGAGGCGCGTGCCGTGGTCTGGCCCGTGGGAAATGTATCGGCCCGGGCGGTGCACGGCGAGAATGCCGTGATCGTCTACCGATCGTGGGTCTAGGTGGCTGGAAGTCGGGTCGAGAATGACCTCGCCCAACACACTCGGACGGCCAGCCTCTCGTAGGCGCCGATCCTGGACTTCGACCACCCAGAGGCTCTTCGGCCAGATCGCGAGACGGTACGCGCGAGCCAATGCGGGATCCATGCTCGGCCGGCGCAGGAGTGCATGCTTGAAGTCCCTGGCCCGAAGCCCATAGGTGACGAAGGAAAGCTCGTCGGCTTCGTGCGCCTCCCGTACAGGGTCGTCCTGCGGTGCTCCGGCAATCCACTGGTTGAACCACCAGCGCCCGCTCGCCTCGGCGCGCTCGCCGGACAGGTAGATCTTCGGAGGCAACGGGAGCACCAGTTGAGTCCATGTGTGCTCGGGGAGGGGTTCGTTGAACGGGTCGTTGATGCGGACGTACGGGCCGAGCACGTCGTCGTGCCGATACAAGGTGAGTCGGGTGTGTCCATCGGACGGTTCGCGGTTGTAGCCGACGGCAACCCAGACGTGTCCCTCTCCCACGACGATCGGAGGGATGTTGCTGTTGATGTAGCGGCAGACGATCGCGTAGAGCGACCTCCACTCGGCGTTGAAGCTAGTCACGGTGTCAGCAGGTAGCGCGGTTGCGGCGGGTGAGAACCCGAGCGTGGTCAGCGCCCCCAGCATCTGCTGCAGCGTGAGTCCCTCGGAGGGCATCTGTCGGCCCCCGATCACGCCGCCGAGCGAGGCCCTGTGGACATCGGCAGGCAACCAGCGTGGTGCGCCCATGCGCAGGTGGGCCTGGAGCGAGACCATCCAGATGTCAGCGTGGGCGCATCGCATGAACTGCGCGTCCTGGCTGATGAACGGCATCGCAGTGATCGACATCGGCCATCCCAGGACATCGACAGTCTCAGTCGCGAAGCACACAGTCGCCTCGGTCCCCATGCTGGGCGGCGGCGCGATCATGGTCCGCCCGACCGGCGAGGACTCGAGCGGACGCAGCACCGAATAGCCGCGATAGGCACTAGTGACTGTGCTCAGGTCGGTGAGGTCAGAGGGCACCTCTGCAGCGAAGAAGTGCAGGCGATGACACACCGAGGGGTAGCGCTCGAACTTCGTCGTGTAGAAGTGCGAGTGCTCGCTTCGCCAGTCTGCATCGATGTACCGGCGTTCGATGAGGACGTGAATGACACCGTGTTCCTTGGCGATCTCGAAGACGCGCCCGAGGGCGACGACGCCGGTGCCACTGGCGTAGGTCTTCAGAAGCCCTTCCCAGACGCCCGGCGTCCGGACATCGACAACGACGGCGGGCTGGTCGTCGGGTGTCCAGTCCAGGAGTGACGGCACGGTAGTCGCGAGTTGGACGGTCTAGGGCGCTGGCAAGCAGCTCAGAAGATGCGCAACGTGGAGGCGTTGCGCTCGGCTGCCAGCTCTGCTTCTCGGATCTCCTTGATGTCGGCGCTGAACTGCTCGTCGACGGCGTCGTGGCGCATGATGCCCCAGTCGCGCGCTTCGTGGGTCGCCTCGGCGACCGATGCCGTGATGTTCTCAACGGTGGTCATGCGCGTGGCCCTCTCTGACGGCTGCTCCTGAATCGGGATGCTAGAGGTAAGCGCCGACACTTCAGGGTGGACTCGCACGGTGCCCCTCTGAAAGTCCTGAGCATACAGACGTGACTTTCTGGTCTAGACCTATTCGGCGTTGCTCGAACACCTGCTCCGACCTGAACAGATCTCGCCCACCACGAGTCGCCAGCGGCGTCAATCTGGGTGGGATGTCCCGGGCGTATCGGGGGAGGGGGAGATCGTCGGCGCAGGATCTGGCTGAGCCGGGAGAGGAAGATCTCCGGGCGGCGAAACCAAGGGGCGGCGTCTCCACGGCCGAGCGGTCTTCGTGTGCGGAGCCCGTTCGCGGCGTGTCTAGTCGTCGCCAGCCGCCCATTCACGGGCTACGGCCTTGGCGAGGATGGCAAGGGGTTCCGAAGGGTTCCCGAACGCCACCCACTCGACGGGGCTGTAGCCGCCGAGTTCAGGTGCAGGGGTTTGCAGCAGAGCGGCGACTGCCCATGACCCGAAATGCCTTAGCGTTCGCAGCATTGGTAAGAGCGCGGGATTCACCTCGATCTGGCCGTTGTGCTGGCCGAACTGACAGACGGGGTAGACGGTCACGCCGTCCGCGGTCGTTAGCGCGAGGATCGAACCGCCTACGGAACGGGCCTTGAGCGCGGAGAGCGTCGGCAGCCCCAGCGCCTCCTGAGTGGCCTCGCTGGTCCAACAGGGGCCGATGAGTAGGGCGAGCTTGTTCGGACATTCATCCTGCTTCATCGCTTAGCCCTGTTCGTCTCGACCGTGGCCGTGCTCGGGCTCGGGGTCTCGAGCCGGGCGCAGTCGCACTGACCGCGATGCGCATGGAATGCCTCGCCCCAGCCGGCCGGGACCAGCATGTCCACGTCTGCGCGTGGCAGCGTTCAATCCTGTAGCCCCGCCTTCCGTATCCGACGCCAGTAGGAGCCATGGCCGGCGACAGGGCCTGGATTTCCTTGACTGACTCATTGCGTAGGCCCGGTCTTGAGGGCGATGAGGAGGTCGACGGCCGGGTCAATGTCTGCACCCTCGAGGCGGCGGGTCTCCTGGACCAGGGCTTCTGGGAGTCGCAGCCCAGCTTCCAAGTAGCGGAGGGCGCGCCACCAAACGATGCGCGATTCGACCCACGTGTCGGCCTCCTCAAGCTCCGCCCCCTGGTTCATGCAGTAGGTGGCGAGGGTGCTGTAGGCGTCGGGATTCCAGCCGTGGGCACGCAGACGCACAGCATCTCGGGCGCTCACCGACCGAATGGTCCAGCCGAAGGCCTCGTCGATCGGGATGCCGGTGTCCCGGTACGCCAGCGCGGCCTGGATGACCTGGTCGCAAAACCAGGAGTCGTCTCCGTCGAAGGAGTCCCTCGGGTCGACGAGCCACCTGCACCAGTTCCGAAACGCCCATTCCTGGGCATCGTCATCGCTGAAGCGCTCGGCTTGGAGTCGAGCGCGGATGAGATCTTGAAGGTTGCGGCCTCGTCGGTTCTCTGCAACGTAAAGGTCGTGGTCACGATGAAGCAGCATCACTCCATAGAGGGAGCCGATCCGGACGCTTCTCGAGGTCGCCTGCACTTCGCCGTCGACCGGTCGATGCTGCACTACCTCGTCTGGATCCAGGTGCACCGGCTCCGTGCGCGTGCGGCTGCGTTCGTCTTCTGTCATCGCGCCTTCCGATCGCGAGTGTGGGCGCGGAAACGATCTCCAAGAGACGACATGTGACGGTGTGCCGTAGCCAGATAGGGTGCCGCGGTGTTCGCCCCAGCGAACTCGTGACGAGCTTTCAAAGGGTTAAGAGAGTGGCCGTCGGATACGTCATCGTCGGTCGAGCCCGGAGTTGAACGCGAGGCTTCGTCGACGCGCTGGTTTGAGCCTTCACCCGAGGCATGATCCGATTCAATCGGGTTGTCCATATCTACCTCCGAGCTCGACGACGCTGGGCGCTGCACCGGCTCGCCCAGATCGAAGTTCTACGCAGCAGTCAGCACGGCTGTACAGACGCATATGGCTTGTAAAGCCGCAATCACGGGAAACTCCCGCGAAAGTCACGTCAAACGACCGGTCGCAACCGGTCACGGTCGGTCGCGATCGGGTTGGGCGGTGGGTGCTCGAGAGAGCAAACTCGCAGGTCAGAGTATGAATTGAGCGCTCGGGCTAACGACGAACTCACATCTCACTCGTAATGAGAAGGTCGTCAGTTCGATTCTGACAGGCGGCTCCATCGAACAGCCCCTGACCTGCAATGACGAGGTCAGGGGCTTTTTGCACCCGGCGACGGATCCGGTGGGCGTCTGCCCTGCAGGAGACGCGCACCTGCCTCCACCCGCGTGCGAGGTGTTGCTCGAGCCTCACGGCGTGCGGGTGCCGTAGACCTTGCGCGCGCGGCGGGCGTAGACACCCGGGGCGATGCGCGGGACGAGCAGTCGGGGCACGAGAGGGGCGGAGGCGAGCGTCGCCTTGAGAACTGCTGGGTCGCCCTCGTAGGCGAACATCCCGACGACGAGCGGGAGCGCCGCCTTCGGTGTGCTGGCCGCGCCGTGCTCGCCGACGGCCTGCCACTCGGCGGCCGTCAGGTAGGTCGCCGCAAGTGGCAGCAGGTTGCGCTCCTCGTCCTCCAGGTGCTCGGTGAGCAGCCTGGACAAGACCTCCAGGCCCCGGACGAGCGCGTCGCGACTCACGCCGGAGGCGTTCTCGATCCAGGCGTGTCGTGCGACACCGACGGCTGCGAGTGCCTGGTGGAGGCCGTCGTGCTGTGCCTCGGCGAGGGCCAGCAGCGGTTGGCTCCCTGCAGGGAGCCGGGCGGCCAGCAGCGGCCAGAGCAGCTCGTCCTCCCCCTCGTGATGGTGGTGCAGCAGGTCGCACATCAACCCGAGGTGGGCGTCGACGACGCGGGCCTGGTCGCGGTCGCCGCCCGCAGTGCGCGCGACAGCACCCCGCAGGAGGCGGAACTCGCGCAGCACGGCGGTGTGGACGACGACCATGTCGCGGGTGTCGACCTCTGCGTGGTCGACCTCGACGACGGCCGACGCGGGGCTGGGCGGGGTGTTCTCGTCGCCGGCCGGGCAGACCCAGCCCGGTTTGGTGTGGTCCCACCAGCAACGGGAGGTGTGGGCGTGGGCGGTGGGGTGGACGTGGGTGACGTGGTTGTCGTTCATGGCACGAGGTTGGGTCCTGACGCGGGTGTGGGCCCATCCCAGAAATCTGGGGAGTTGCGGATCATCGTTGCTCGGGACCATCGGCCGGGTGAGGATGACGGCATGCCTGTGACCGGGTGGATGAGCCTCCACGACCGACTGCGTGAGCGCATCGGTGGCGACGCCCTCGACCTGCCGACGCTCGCCAACGAGGTGTACGCGGCGGTTGCCCGCCATGTTCCCCACGACTTCGCGTGCCTGGCCACCACCGACCCCGCCTCCGGGGTGGTGACCTGGGCATCGAAGACCCGCGACCTCGGCATCGGTGACGAGGAGTTCGCGGCTGCCGAGTACGGCTCGACCTCCGACATCAACAGGTTCGAGGAGATCGCACGCCGCCGGCCGCCGGTGGGCGCGATCCACCTCGACACCGACGGCCATCCCGAGATCAGCTACCGGCACCGCGAGTTCATGCAGCGACGCTTCGGATTCACCGACGAGCTGCGCGCAGCGTTCGTGAGCCGCGGAGCCTGCTGGGGCGCACTGGGCCTTGCGCGCGCAGACGGCGATCCCCCGTACACCCAGGCGGACCTCGACCAGGTCGCGACGATCTGCGACTTGGTCGCGGTGGCGATCCAACGCAGCCTGTTCCGACCCGGGACGACCACGGACCCGGTGCCCGCTCCTGCCGGCCCGTCGGTGTTGATCGTCGATGCGACGAACCGGCTGACCCACGCCACCCCAGCGGCGCGCGCGGCCATCGCGGACCTCGGTGGCTTCGACCACGGCTCGCTGCCCGCCAACGTGCTGGCCGTGATCGCCACCACCCGGCTACGCCAGGAACCGTTCCAGTCGCGCACCCAGCTGGAGAACGGCCGCTGGCTGAGCCTGCGTGCCGCGCCCCTCGAGGGCACGACCGGTGGATCGCCCGACATCGTCGTCACCCTCGAGCCCACACCACGCTCCGTCCTCAGTCGCCTCGCTCTCGCCGCACACGGCCTCACGTCGCGGGAGGAGGACGTCGCCGTCCTGGTCCTCCAAGGCGTCGACACCAAGGGCATCGCCCAGTCGCTCCACCTGTCGTCGCACACGGTCCAGGACCACCTCAAGATGATCTTCACCAAGCTCGGCGTCAGCAGTCGACGCGAGATGACCGCGCGGCTGACCCTTGACTGACACGCGACCGACAACCGGCGGCTGAACCCGCCCGACCACACCCCTTGGTGTGGCGTGGATGGCCCAGTACCGGGCACGGAGCCGTCATGTTCTTCTTCTTCAGCAACCGCCTCGGCTGCCTCGGCTCGCTCCTCCTGTCCGCCGGGCTGACCGTCGTCCTGCTCCTCGTCCTCTCGGCCCTGTCCCGATGACCCGGACGGCCGCCGAGCCCACCGAGGACGGGCGGTACGTCGTCGTCGACGGCCGCCGGTGGCGGGCCACCGACCCGGCGATCCCGGAGGGCCGTCGTGACGAGCTCACGAAGGTGCTGATGGCGTGGCGGCGCGAGGTGCGCCGGACGAAGGGGACCGACGAGGAGGCCACCTCCCGAGCCGGCGTCCAGGCGACGAAGGTCGCGCTGGGCGAGCGTGGCGAGAAATGGTGGGAGCAGTCGGACGAGGAGCGGCGGGCGCGGTGGAGCGCCGAGGTGCCGGTGCCGGACGGGTTCTCGCTCAGCTGAGCGGTGCGACCGCGCCCATGGCGTCGTCGAGCAGCTGGCCCAGTTGGGCGCCGGGGTGGTCGGCCCAGACCTCCTGCGCGGCCTCGAGGCACGCGAGCGCGCTGCCGGTGACGGCGTCGGCACGGGTGTCGGGGCGGCGGGTACGGCCGCGGGACGGGAGCCGCTCGGCCACGAGCGGGCACAGCGCCGCGTGCCACTGGCGACGGCGCTCCAGCACGACCGAGCGGACGCCCGGCTCCTCGCGCAGCATGATCTGCAGCGGCCGGGAGCGGTCGGCGTACCGCTCCTGCACCTCGACGGTCTCCTGGAAGGCAGCCCGCAGCGCCGGCCAGGCCGCCTCGTCGGCGGGGCGGGCCCGCAGCGCGTCGGCGATCCGGTGGCCGGACTCGACCAGCCTCTCGAGGACCAGCTCGTCCTTGCCGGAGAAGTAGCGGAAGAAGGTGCGTCGCGACATGCCTGCCGACGCGGCGACCTGCTCGACCGTGGTGGCCTCGAAGCCCTGCTCGGCGAAGAGCGACCAGGCGTGCTTCATCACCTCGTCGCGGATGGCGTCCCGTGCGTGGTCGCGCAGGGACTTCTCGACGGCCATGAGTCGATCGTAGCCAATCCCAGCACTTGGGGCCAGAAGTGGCACTGAGTGCCACACTGGGCGTATGGTGCCATCTCGACCCCGACGTACGCGCCCCGAAAGGCACGACCATGAACGATCGCGAGGCCCTCACGGCCCCCGCCGACCTCGAGTCCGAGGTCGCCGCCCACACCAGTCCCGCCCGGGCCCGGCTCGAGCTGGTCGTCGTCGGTCTCGGCGCGCTGGTGGTGTCGCTGTCGCAGTCGGTGCTGATCCCGGTGCTGTCGGTGCTCCCCGCCGACCTGGACACCTCGGCCAGCAACGTGTCCTGGCTGCTGACCTCGACCCTCCTCGTCGCCGCGGTGGCCGTGCCGATCATGGGTCGCCTCGGCGACATGTACGGCAAGCGGCTGATGCTCCTCGTCGCGCTCGCGGCGCTGATCGTCGGCTCCCTGATCACCGCGCTCACCAGCAACGTGCCGCTGCTCATCGTCGGTCGTGCCATCCAGGGCATCTCCGCCGCCGCGATCCCGCTCGGGATCAGCCTGCTCGCCACTGTGATGCCGCGCGAGCGGGTCAGCTCGGCGATCGCCCTGGTGAGCGCGATGCTCGGCATCGGCGGCGCCCTCGGCCTGCCGCTGGCCGGCTTCGTGGCCGAGCACGCGGACTTCCACGCGCTCTTCTGGATCACCTCCGTGGCCGGTGCGCTGGCCTTCGTCGGCATCCTCACGATCGTCCCCGAGGCGCCGAGTCGCAGCGGCGGCCGTGTCGACGTCGTCGGCGGCGTGCTGCTCGCCGCCTCGCTGGTCACCCTCCTGCTGCCGCTCACCCAGAGCGCGACATGGGGCTGGGGCGACCCGCGGGTGGCCGGGCTCCTCGTCGCCTCCGCCGTGCTGTTCGTCGTGTTCGGCTGGAGCCAGGTCCGCATCCACGACCCGCTCGTGGACCTGCAGGCGCTGCGCCGCAAGCCCATCGTGCTCACGAACCTCGCCTCGATCCTCTTCGGCTTCGCGCTGTTCGCCTCGTTCATCGGCACCGCGTCGTACGTCGAGGCGCCGGAGGCCAGCGGCTACGGCTTCGGCTCGAGCCTCCTCGTCGGCGGCCTCGCGATGCTGCCGAGCGGTCTCGCGATGCTGTTCTTCTCGCCGGTCGCGGCCCGCCTCATCGAGAAGCGCGGCGCCCCGCAGACGTTGGCGATCGGCGCTGTCGTGGTCGCCGCCGGCTGGCTGATGCGGATCGTCGTGACCGACTCGCTCTGGCAGGTCATCGTCGGCGCGACGGTCGTGGGCGTCGGCACCGGGATCGGGTACGCCGCGCTCCCGTCGCTCATCAACACCCACACCCCGCCGAGCGAGATCGCGGCGGCCAACGGCCTCAACAGCCTCTTCCGCAGCCTCGGCAGCTCTCTGGCGAGCGCCGTCGGCGGCAGCATCCTGGCCGCGAACACGGTGATCCTCGGCGAGTTCGCGGTGCCGTCGCTGACGGCCTACCGGGAGCTGTTCGCGCTCTGCGCCGGCGCCTCGGTGCTGACCGCGCTGATCGTGCTGCTCATCCCGCACCGCCGGACGGTCTGACGCCGTCCCGACCCGGCTGGCGCCGGCCCTCCGCGAGGAGGGCCAGCACCTCCGCGGTCGGGCGCACGTCGCCGAACGAGCGGTAGACCGTGTGCAGGGTGGCGTTGTGCGCGCGGTCGTCGGGGGCGGCGTTCGCGTCCGCCACCATCACGACGCGGTACCCCCGGACGCTCGCGTCCCGCGCGCTCGACTCGCAGCAGACGTTGGTGACGGTGCCGGTCACCAGGACCGTGTCGATGCCGCGGGCGGTGAGCAGATCGGGGAGGTCGCAGCGGCCGGGGAAGAACGCGCTGGGGGCGGTCTTCTCGACCTGCAGGTCGTCGGGGCGTACGTCGAAGCCGGGCCACAGTCGCTCCCGGACGGTGCCACGGCCCCCCGCCGTACGGAACAGCTCGGCGACCTGCGGTCCGTAGAACTCCTCGGCCCAGCGCGAGGGCGGCGGGGTGCCCGGCACGACCCAGGCGACCGTGCCGCCGGCGTCGCGGAGCGTCTCCGCGAGGAGGGTGATGTTCGGCAGAATGCCGCGGCAGTAGGGGTTCTCGTCGACGAAGAACGGGACCACGTCGACGACGACCAGCGCGGTCCGGGTCGGGTCCAGCGCGGCGTACGCGTGCCGCCGGCCGCGCCGCGACTCCTGGCGGGCGTACTCCCGCGGGGCGATGGCCCAGTCGTGCAGGAGGGCGTCGGGTGCCTCGGGCACGGCTCAGAGCTCGCGGACGACGGGGCCGCTGCCGTCGCCGTCGGCGACCTGCCGCTTGCGGCGCGACCACGCGACCAGGGTGAGCGCGCCGGCCACCGCGCAGGCGGCGGTGACGGCGATCCCGACGGTCATCAGCGTCCGGTCGCCCTGCTGGTGCGCGAAGCCGGCGACGAGCACGCCGATGATCCCGATCGTGTCGAGGGCGATGACGAGCAGCAGCGGTCGGGGCATGGCCCCATGCTGTCACCCCCGCCGGCCCGTGGTGTGCTGGCGCCATGCGCGCCGTCGTCGTCCACGAGTTCGCCCGGCCGGCCTCCGTCGAGGTCGTCGACGACCCCGGCTGCCCACCTGACGGCGTCGTCGTCGCGGTCGCGGCCACCGGCCTGTGCCGCAGCGACTGGCACGCCTGGGTGGGCCACGAGCCGGACATCCCGCTCCCGCACGTGCCGGGCCACGAGCTGGCCGGGACGGTCGCGGAGGTCGGTCCCGACGTCACCGGCTGGCGGGTCGGGGACCGCGTCACCACGCCGTTCGTGCTGGCCTGCGGGGCCTGCCGGAGCTGTGCGCGGGGCGACCAGCAGGTGTGCGAGCGGCAGCTGCAGCCCGGCTTCACGCAGTGGGGGTCGTTCGCCGAGCTGGTCGCCCTGCCGCGGGCCGACGTGAACCTCGTGCGGATCCCCGACGAGGTCTCCGCCGACGTGGCGGCGGGGCTCGGCTGCCGGTTCGGTACGGCGTACCGCGCGGTCGCCCAGGTCGCCGACGTGCGCGCCGGCGAGACCGTGGTGGTGCACGGCTGCGGGGGCGTGGGCCTCTCCGTGGTGATGGTGGCCCTCGCGCGCGGCGCCCGCGTGCTCGGTGTCGACGTCGCGCCGGAGTCGCTCGCCCTGGTCGCCGAGCTCGGCGGCGAGCCGGTGCCCGCCGACGAGGTGGGATCACTGGTGGACCTCACCGGCGGCGGGGCGGACGCGTCGCTCGACGCGCTCGGCAGCACCGCGACCTTCGCGAACTCGTTGGCCTGCCTGCGCCCGCGCGGGCGGCACGTCCAGGTGGGGCTGCTGCTCGGCGAGCACGCCACCCCCGCCGTGGCGATGGGCGACGTCGTGGCCCGCGAGCTGCAGGTGCTCGGCAGCCACGGCATGTCGGCAGCGGCCTACCCGGAGCTGCTCGCGCTCGTCACCGACGGCACGCTCGCGCCGCAGCGCCTGGTCACGGGCACGATCGGGCTCGACGAGGCCCCCGCCCGGCTGGCCGACCTCGGCCGGCCCGGCAGCGGAGCCGGCGGCATCACCGTCATCCGCCCCTGACGCCGAGCCGGCGCATCTGCAGACGCCAGGACCGCCGAGTCGGCGCATCTGCAGACGCCAGGACCGCCGAGTCGGCGCATCTGCAGATGGGCGGGGGCTACTCGGCGATCCCGCGGGTCAGCAGCACGACGGTGATGAAGCGACGGAAGAGCGCCAGCGGGTCCTCGTCGGTGATCGTCACCAGCTCGTTGCCGGCCCGTTCGACGCCGGCGACCCAGGTCGCCATCTCGGCCAGGTCGGGGTTGCGGAAGCGGACCTGCAGGGTGGCCGGCAGGGCGACCTGCGGGGGCCGGGCGTCGGCCAGCGACGCGACCGCGAGGCGGGCCTCCTCGCGGATCAGGGCCTGCGCCTCGTGCGGGTGCAGGCTCTCGGCGGCGAAGCGGGACACCGACGTCTTGACCACCGCGGTCCGGATGTCCGGCAGCACCGCCCGGGCCTCGGTCGCCGTGACGTCGTCGCCGGTCACGAGCACGACCGGGACCCCGTGCGCCTGGGCGACGAGGGCGTTGATGCCGCTCTCGCCGACGACGGTGCCGTTAAGGTGGACCTCGGCGATCGCGCGCGGGTTGTAGGTGTGCGAGAGCGTCGAGGAGGTCGCCATCGAGCCGTGGTAGCTGACGAGCAGCACGGCGTCGTACGACGCGTCGAGGCCCTGCATCATGTAGAGCGGCTTGTGGCGCCCCGACAGGTAGCGCGCGTTGCCGGCGAGCTCGTCGGGGCGGAGGTTCTGCATCGACGAGTGCGAGTCGTTGACCAGGAAGTCGGTTGCGCCCGCCTCCCGGGCACCCTCGATGGCCGCGTTGACCTCCCCGAGCAGCAGGCCGCGGTAGTAGGCGTGCTCGGGCTCGCCGGGCAGGCACTGGGACCAGTCGACGACGCCGGCGGTGCCCTCCATGTCGGAGGAGAGGAAGACCTTCACGCCCGCGAGGCTAGCCCCACGGCGTACGACGTCGCCGCTCAGCCGAGCCGGACGGCGACCACGGTGGTGTCGTCCCCGCCGCGGTCCGGGATCACGCCGAGCAGGTCGTCCACCCACGCCTCGAGGGCGTCGCCGCCGGCGGCGGGGCCGTCGCCGGCCGCCTCGCGCAGCAGCCGCAGGTTGTCGAAGAGGTCGGCGCCGCGGCGCTCGACCAGGCCGTCGGTGAACATCACGAAGGTGGTGCCGGCCGGCACCTCGAGGGAGACCGTGGTCGCCTCTCCGGCGCCGAGACCGAGGACCGGTCGCGCGGTCGGGCGCAGCTCGTCGCCGGGAGCGGCGCCGAGGAGCATCGGCGCGGGGTGGCCGGCGCTGGCCGCCTCGATCCGGCGGTTCTTCCGGTCGACGACGACCACGAGCGCCGAGGCGATCTGGTCGTCGACCAGGGCGACGACGAAGTGGTCGAGCTTGTCCAGGGTCGGACCGATGTCCTCGCCGGCCAGGAGGTAGGCGCGCAGCGCGGCCCGGACCTGCGTCATCGCGGCCACCGCCTCGACGCCGTGCCCCGCGACGTCGCCGATCACGAAGGCGACGCGGTCGTCGTCGAGCTGGACGCAGTCCCACCAGTCGCCACCGAGCTGGTACGACGCCGCGCTGGTGTACCGCACGGCGACCTCGAGCCCGTCGATGCGCGGGGCGCGCTCGGCGAGCACGCTGCGCTGGAGAGACTCGGCGACCTGGATCTGCTCGTGCGAGCGGGTGAGCTGGATGCCGGTGATCCGGGTGCGCAGGGACTCCGCGGCACCGATGTCCTCGGGCGCCCACGGGCGGCTGCGGCCGCTCACGACCTCGCGCCACTTCTCGAAGGACTTGCGGGGGGAGATCCGCACGTCGGCGCCCTCGGCCGACGCGAGCCGCTTGTTGCTGGGATCGCCGCCCCAGTCGACAGTCTGCTCGAGCTCGGGGCGCAACCACAGCAGCCAGCGGTCCGGGGCGGTCGAGACGACGAGCGCGCCCGCCGGGAGGTCGTCGTACGACGCCAGGCGCGGGTCGAGCTCGGTGAGGTGGTCGCTGTGGGCGACGCCGCCGTCGGCCACGGCCAGCAGGCTCTCGACGATCACCGCCAGCGCCTCGGGCGAGGGGACGTCGCCGCGCGTCTGCAGCCGGCCGTCGGCCGCGAGGGCCAGGCCGCTGGCGTCGACCAGGCTCAGGATCTCCGGGTCGTCCACGAGGGCGTCGAGGAGCGGGCCGTGCGCCGAGGCGACCCGGGCCAGGGTGCGGGAGAGCACCTCGCTGGTCACGAGGGCCCGCAGGCCGGCGTCGGTGCGGTCGCGCTCGGCGATCTGCTGGGAGGCGACCTGGCCGAGGAACTCCGCGGCCGCCCGGGCGTCCTGGCTCGGGCGGTGCGCGCCGGAGTAGTGGTGGCAGGCGATCAGCCCCCAGAGCTCGCCGTTCTGCACGAGCGAGATCGACATCGAGGCGCCGACCCCCATGTTGTGGAGGTACTCGAGGTGGATCGGCGACACGCTGCGCAGCGTGGAGTGGGACAGGTCGAGCGGCGTGCCGGAGGCGCGGTCGACCAGCGGGTGCAGCGGGACCGGGGCGTAGGCGACGTCGGCGATCAGCCGGGTCCAGTTGACGGTGTAGAGCCGGCGGGCCTGCGCGGGGATGTCGGTCGCCGGGTAGTGCAGGCCCAGGAACGGGTTGAGGTCCTCGCGGCGCTGCTCGGCGATCACCTCGCCGTTCCACTGCTCGTCGAAGCGGTAGACCATGACGCGGTCGAACTCGGTCAGGTCCGCGACCTCGCGGGCCAGCTGCTGCGCCAGGCCCAGGACGCTGGTCTCGGCCGACAGGCGGGCCATCGCCGCGCGGGCCGACTGGTAGGTCAGCATCACCGAGCGGGGGCGGCCGACCGTCTCGAGCTCGATCACCAGGCGGGTGCCGGACCGGTGCAGCGAGATGTCGATCTCGCGGCCGGCGTACTCGCCCGGGAGGTCCTCGGGGAGGAAGACGATGAGCGGCTCGCTGAAGGCGCGCTCGCGCACCCGACGGCGTACGTCGTCGGCGATGTCCACGCCGACGAAGTCGGACAGGTGCCGACCGGCGGCGGTGCCGAGCGGGACGCCGACGAGCTGCTCGACGTTGGCGGAGACGACCGCCACGACCAGCGTGTCCGGGTCCGCGGCGAGCAGCAGCCCGTGCGGCTGGATCGCGCCCGGGACGTGGATGGGCTCGTCCTCGCAGTTGGTGAGGTCGGCCGGTGCGTACGCCGGGGTGTGCTGGGCACCCGAGACCGACGACATGCAACTCCTCCAGGGACGCCGGTCACCACGACCGGTTCGGACCCACGGTAACGGACCGCACCGGGGGCGGGAGGGCCATTGTCTACCGTTTCACCCCACGAGGTGTTAACCCGGCAGCCGCGGACCTCTAGGCTCAGGGGGTGGACCGTACCTTCGAAGCGACCTTTGACAACGGGATGCTGCGCGTCCGTGGCGACATCGACGACTACGGCATCATCGCGCTGCGCAACCTGCTGGCCGAGCACGGCACCACCGCCGGCCGCACCCTGACCGTCGAGCTCAGCGAGGTGGACTACCTCCCCAGCGTCGCCGTGGGCGTCCTCACCCGCGGTCTGGCCTCGGCCCTGCGCGCCGGTGGCGGGCTCGACCTCGTCGCCCGCCGCGGCAGCGTGGCCCAGCGGGTGCTGATGGTGTGCGCCCTGCCCTACCGCGACGGCGTCGACGACGAGCAGGACCCGCCGGACGCCGACGTCCCGGCCTGACCTCCGGCCGTCCCCGCGCGGGGCACGGGGCTCCTCAGCCCAGCGCGAGCACCGCGGTGACCCGGGTGCCCGGGTCGGTGTCCACCCACCACGCGGTGGAGAGGGCCTGCACCATCGCCAGCCCGCGGCCGCGCGCCGCGTAGGCGCTCGCGGCCACGACGTGCGGCGCGCTCGTGCCGCCGCCGCCGTCGAGCACGCTCAGCCGCAGCCCGGTGCTGTCGAGCTGCCAGGACACCTCGAGACCGCTGTGGCCGTCGGGGCGTCCGTGGTCGACGCCGTTCGCGACGAGCTCGCCGATCACGATCGCGGCGTCCTGGGCCACGTGGGCCGCCAGCGGCGAGTCCCGGAGGAACGCCGCGAGCAGGTCGCGCGCGCGCCGGTTGCTCGTCGTCGAGAACGGCAGGCCGTGCACCTCGGAGCGGGGCTCGGGCCCGACCGTCGCGCCCGCCCGATCGGTCATGGAGGGGTCAGGCCGTCGCGTGGTCGATGCCGCAGACGGTGAGCACCCGTCCGGCGATGCTGTCCTCGGCGGCGACCAGGTCGAGCGCGACACCGTTCTTGGTCGCCTGGCTGCGGGCCCTTGCGACCACGCCGACGGCGAGGCTCGGGAAGTAGTCGACGGCGCTGAGGTCCACGCAGATGGTCCGCGTGAACTGCTGCGAGCGGGTGGTGATCTCGTCGCGCAGCTCGACGCCGGCGGTCTCGTCGATGTCGCCGCGGACGGTCAGGACCGCGGTGTCCTCGTCGAAGGAGGAGGTGATGAGTTCGTTCACGTCGCGAAGGATAGCCCTGCCCGGGAGCGTGGTCGCGGCGGGACGCGGGCCGTCCGTCCGGTGCCGTAGCGTTCCGCCCATGACGAGCTCGGTGCCCGCGGCGACGACCCCGCTCTCGGCGGCGCTGCGCGACGGGACCCGCGCCGAGCACGAGGACGCCGAGTCGAGCGGCTTCGTGACCGACCTGGTGGCCGGCCGCGCGCCCGCCTGGCAGTACGCCGCCTACCTGCGCCGGCTCCGCGCCGTCTACGGAGCGCTCGAGGCCGCGGTCCACGACCACCGCGCGCACCCGGCCCTCGCCGCCGTCCACGACGAGGACCTCCGGCGGGCCGCGGCCCTGGACGCGGACGTCGCGCACTGGTCGGGGTCGACCCAGGGCCCGTCCACGGCGTCCGGGTCGAGCGCCGCGACGGCGTACGCTGCCCGCATCGACGCCGCCCGACGGCGCCCGCACCTGCTGGTGGCCCACCACTACACCCGCTACCTCGGCGACCTGTCCGGCGGCCGGATCCTCGCGGACGCGCTGCGCCGTGGATATGCACGCCACGGACTCGACCGGGGCGGCCTGGCGTTCTACGACTTCGCGGCCATCCCGAAGCCGGTGCCCTACAAGCGCGGCTACCGCGACCGGCTCGACGCGATCGCGCTCACTCGCGCGGAGCAGGACGAGGTCGTGGCCGAGGCGCGGGTCGCCTTCCGCCTGAACCGGGCCGTCTTCGACGAGGTCGCCGCGCTGCACGACGACGAGCAGCGGGTGGCGCTCCGGCGCTAGACCTCGTCGGCGGGTGCGCCCGGCTCGAGCCGCTGCCCGATCACGACGGTGCCGCCGGTCTCGTCGTCGCTCACCACCCGCGTCGTGAGCCCCGCCGCGCCGAGCAGGGCGGCGGTGGCCGTCGCCTGGCGGTCGCTGCTCTCGATCAGCACGGTGCCGCCGGGCGCCAGCCAGGCCGGCGCCCCGGCCGCGACCCGTGCGTGCAGGTCGAGCCCCTCCGGGCCGCCGTCCAGCGCGACACGGTGCTCGTGGTCCCGTGCCTCCGGCGGCATCAGGGCGATCGCGTCGGTGGGGACGTACGGCGCGTTGCAGGCCAGCACGTCGACCCGGCCGGCCAGCCCCGGAGACAGGGCGGCGAAGAGGTCGCCCTCCAGGACGCGGGCCGGCGGGAGGTTGCGGCGGGCGCAGGCCACCGCGTCGGGGTCGACGTCGGCCGCCCAGACCTCGAGGTCCGGGGATCGCCCGGCGAGCACCGCGGCGATCGCCCCGGTGCCGCAGCACAGGTCGACGACGACGGCCCCCGGTCGCAGCAGCGCGGTGGCCTCGTCGACGAGCAGGGCGGTGCGCTGCCGCGGCACGAAGACGCCCGGCGCCACCGCGACGCGCAGCCCGCAGAACTCGGCGTACCCGAGCAGCAGCTCCAGCGGCGAGCCGGCGACCCGCGCGAGCACGAGCCGCTCCAGGTCGGCGGCCGAGGTCGCCGCCGCCGCGAGCAGGCGGGCCTCGTCCTCGGCGTACACGCACCCGGCCGCGCGGAGACGGGTGACGAGCGCGGGGTCGGGGACGAGGTCGGGCAGGGAGTCGGGCACGGGGCTCCGGGAGGGGCTGCGGGGGCGGCGGGGACGTGGTCGATGATGGTCCCATGCCGCCTCTCCCGCACACGGCTCTCGACCAGCTCACCTACGTGGCCGTCGGGTACGCCGCCCTCGTCACCCTGGCCGCCCTCGCCGTGGCGGTCGCGGCGGTGCCGCGTCCCGCCGTGCTCGACCAGGGGGTCTGGATCCTCGAGGCGCTGCTGGTGATCCGCGCGGTCGCCGGCCTCGGCGTGATGCTGCGCGGCGACCACCCGGCCGAGCAGTCGGCGTACGTCGGCTACCTGGTCGCCTCCGTGTGCGTGCTGCCGATCGCGATGCAGTCCGTGGCCGACGACCGCGGCCGCTGGTCGAACGCCGTGATCACGGTGGCCGCGCTGGCCGTCACCGTGATCGCCGTCCGCCTGCAGATGACGCTGCGATGAGCGCCCCGACTCCCGCGACGACGCCTACGCCGGGCGAGGGCACGGCCCGCACCGGCCCGCACCGCGTGCTGCTGGCCTTCTACGCGCTGTTCACCCTGGCGGCGGGGGCCCGGAGCGCCGTGCAGCTCGCCACCGATCCCGGCCGCGCGCCGGTCGCCTACGCGCTCTCGGCCGTCGCCGCGCTGACGTACGCCGCCGGCTGGGTCGCGATCCGCCGCGCCTCGGTGGGGCGGACCGGCTTCGCGAGCGTGATGCTCTGGGTCGAGCTCGCCGGGGTGCTGACCGTCGGCACCCTCTCGCTCGTGCACCGGGCGTGGTTCCCCGACGCGTCGGTGTGGTCGGACTACGGCATCGGCTACGGCTTCGTGCCGGCGATCCTGCCGGTGCTCGGGCTGGTGTGGTTGCGGCGCCAGCGCTCGCTCCCGCAGAACTAGAACGCGTTACAGTCGGGGCGTGACCCCCGACGTCTTCGCGCCCGCGACCCTCGGTCCGGTGCGGCTGCGCAACCGGACCGTGAAGGCCGCGACCTTCGAGGGCCGAGCGCCGCACGGGCAGGTGACGGACGGGCTGATCGACTACCACCGGGCGGTGGCCGACGGGGGTGTCGGGCTGACGACGGTGGCCTACCTCGCCGTCGCGCCGGAGGGGCGCACGCACCGCGAGCAGATCGTGGTCGGCGAGGACACGCTGCCCGGGCTGGCACGGCTGGCCGACGCGATCCACGCGAGCGGTGCCGCGATCGCGGGCCAGGTCGGGCACGCCGGCCCGGTCGCGAACGGCCGCTCGAACGGCGTACGCGCCCTCAGTGCGAGCCGGATGCCGAGCCCGCTGTCGATGCAGATGGTCGGCGCCGCCACCGAGGCGGACCTGGCCCGCATCACGGGGCAGTACGTCGCGACCGCGCGCACCCTGGTCCGCGCCGGGTTCGACGTGCTCGAGCTGCACATGGCGCACAGCTACCTGGTGTCGAGCTTCCTCGCGCCCGGCCTCAACCGCCGCAAGGACCGGTGGGGCGGCCCGCTCGAGAACCGCGCCCGGCTGGCCCGGCAGGTGGCGCGCGCCGTCCGCGACGAGGTCGGCGACGAGGTGGCGGTCACCGCCAAGGTCAGCGTGGGCGACGGCTTCCGCGGTGGCGTCACGACCGACGAGGGCATCGCGCTCGCGCGGCTGCTCGAGGCGGACGGCACGGTGGACGCCCTGCAGCTGAGCGGCGGCAGCTCGCTGATGAACCCGATGTACCTCTTCCGCGGCGGCGCGCCCGTCAAGGAGTTCGCGGCCGCGATGCCGCTGCCCGTGCGGGTCGGGATGCGGACGGTGGGCCGGTCGTTCCTCAAGGAGTACCCCTTCGAGGAGGCCTACTTCCGCGAGAAGGCGCTCCGTTTCCGGGAGGCCGTGGGGCTGCCGCTGATGCTGCTGGGCGGCATCAACCGGCGCGACACGATGGAGCAGGCGATGGCCGACGGCTTCGAGTTCGTCGCCATGGGGCGGGCGCTGCTGCGCGAGCCCGACCTGGTCAACCGGCTCGCGGCCCGCTCGGCCGACGGAGGCGTCTGCATCCACTGCAACCGGTGCATGCCCACGATCTACACCGGCACCCGGTGTCCCGTGATCGCCGAGGGGGCGCTCGGGGCCGGTGGTGTCGGGCGCTGACGTTCGGTCAGGAACGGCAGGCTGGCCGCGGGTCCGGGCATGCGGTTTGGTCACCAACCGCACGTTCGGGGGCCCCGGGACGTGCGGTTGGTGACCAATCCGCACATCCTCGCGACCCTTCCGCAAACCTAGAACGTGTTCTAGATTGCCGGTCATGATCTCCCCGCAGCCGTTGAAGGTCGTCGTCTGGTCCACGGGCACGGTGGGGCGGCACGCGATCGCCGGCATCGACCTCAACCCGGCGCTCGAGCTGGTCGGGGTCTGGGTGAGCAACCCCGAGAAGGTCGGCCAGGACGCGGGACGGCTGGCGGACCTCGGACGCGACCTCGGGGTGGTGGCGACGAACGACCGCGACGCCCTGCTTGCCCTCGCGCCGGACTGCATCGTGCACACGGCGATGGCCGACGACCGCGTCTTCGAGTGCATCGAGGACCTCTTCGGATTCGTCGAGGCCGGGGTGAACGTCGTCAGCAGCGGGCCGGTGCTGCTGCAGTGGCCCGACCAGATCCTGCCGCCGGAGATGCTCGAGCGGCTCCGGGCGGCGGGGGAGCGGACGGGGGCGAGCCTGCACGTCAACGGCATCGACCCGGGCTTCGCCAACGACGTGCTGCCGCTCAGCCTGACCAGCCTGTCGCAGCGGATCGACGAGGTCCGGGTGATGGAGATCGCCGACTACTCGACGTACTTCCAGCCCGTCGTCATGCGCGACATCTACGGCTTCGGCAAGCCGCTCGACCACCGCCCGATGCTCTGGGAGCCGGGCATCCTCACGATGGCGTGGGGCAGCGTGGTCCGCCAGATCGCGGCCGGGCTGGACCTGGTCCTGGACGAGCCCCTCACCGAGGAGGTCGACCGGCGCGCCGCCGAGGTCGACACGACGACCGTCAGCGTCGACATCGAGGCCGGCACGATGGGAGCCGTCCGCTTCCAGGTGATCGGCAAGGTCGACGGGGTGCCGCGCGTCGTGCTCGAGCACGTCACCCGCACCGCCGTCGACCAGGTGCCCGAGTGGGCGCAGCCGCCGGAGGGCGGCGGGTGCTACCGCGTCGTCATCACCGGTGAGCCGTTCATGCAGTGCGACTTCGTGCACCACGGCGAGCACGGCGACCACAACGTCTCCGGCATGATCGTCACCGCCCAGCGGCTCGTGAACGCCGTCCCCGCGGTGGTCGCCAGCCCCGGCGGCCTCGTCACCGCGCTCGACCTGCCGCTCGTCACCGGCCGCGGGCTGGTCGCCCGATGAGCATCCTGGACCGCTTCGCCGTCACCGACCAGGTCGCCGTCGTCACCGGGGCCGGTCGCGGGATCGGGGCGGCCACCGCGATCGCCTTCGCCGAGGCGGGCGCCGACGTGGTGATCTCGTCGCGGACCGCGGCCCAGCTCGAGCAGGTCGCCGAGCAGGTCCGCGCCACCGGTCGGCGCGCGCTCGTGGTCCCGGCCGACCTCAGCGACACCGACGCGGTCGCGGGGCTCGCGCAGGCGGCGTACGACGAGTTCGGCCGTCTCGACACCGTGGTGAACAACGTCGGCGGCACGATCCCGAACGCCTTCCTCGACACCGACGTGGCCTACCTCGAGGAGGCCTTCCACTTCAACGTCAGCACCGCGCACGCGCTGTCGCTCGCGGCCGTCCCGCTGATGCTGAGGGGTGGCGACGGCCAGAAGTCGATCGTCAACATCAGCTCGATGATGGGGCGCGCGTCGGGGCGGGGCTTCCTGGCCTACGGCACCGCCAAGGCCGCGCTGGCGCACTGGGCCCGGCTGGCCGCGGCCGACCTCGCGCCGCACGTGCGGGTGAACGGCATCTTCGTCGGGTCGGTGATGACCAGCGCGCTGGAGTTCGTGGCCGGGGTGCCCGAGATGATGGACCAGCTCGAGACCAAGACGCCGCTGGGCCGGGTCGGCGAGGCCGAGGACATCGCGGCGGCGGCGCTCTACCTCTCCTCGCGCGCCGGGCAGTACGTCACCGGCAAGATGCTCGAGGTCGACGGCGGGATCCAGGCGCCGAACCTCGACCTGAACCTCCCCGACGTCGCGCCGTAGGGTCGTCCGGGTGACGTCCTCCACCGCCCGCAGCGGCACCAGTGCCAGCACCGCCGGCATCAGCACCGGGCACGCGATCTCCCCCGACTCCGGCCGGCACTGGAGCGACCCCGGCGCGTGGCCGGTCGCGGACGGCATCCACCGGATCCCGCTGCCGCTGCCGATGGACGGGCTCAAGGCGATCAACGTGTACGTCGTCGCGACCGACGACGGCCTGACCCTGATCGACGGCGGCTGGGCGATCCCGGAGGCGCGTGAGCTGCTGGACACCTCGCTGCGCTCGATCGGCTCCGGCTTCGGCGACATCCGCCGCTTCCTGGTCACGCACGTGCACCGCGACCACTACACGATGGCCCGCCAGCTGGGGACCGAGCACGGCATCCCGGTGGCGCTCGGCGCCGACGAGCGGCCCGCGCTCGACACCCTGCTCAACGCCGGGGAGCTCACCGAGAACCCGTTCTCCCGCGTCCTCGTCAGCGCCGGCGCGCTCGAGCTGGCCGAGCAGTGGGACCAGGTCGGCGGCGACCTGCCCGACCCCGCGCTGTGGGCGCACCCCGACCAGTGGCTGGACGGTGACCAGGAGATCCGGGTCGGCACCCGGACCCTCGACGCCGTGCACACCCCGGGCCACACCCCCGGCCACTTCGTCTTCGCCGACCGGGCCGCCGAGCTGCTGTTTGCCGGCGACCACGTGCTGCCGACGATCACGCCGTCGATCGGCTTCACGTTCCCTCCCGTGCCGCAGCCCCTCGGGGACTTCATGGCCTCGCTGACCAAGGTCCGCGCCCTGCCCGACCTGCGGATCCTCCCGGCGCACGGGCCCGTCGCCCCCTCCTCGCACGCCCGCGTGGACGAGCTGCTGGCCTTCCACGAGTCGCGGCTCACCCAGTCGCTCGCGGGCCTCGCTGCCGGCCCCGTGACGGCGTACGACGTCGCCGGGACGCTGGGCTGGACGCGTCACGAGCGGGCCTTCGACACCCTCGACGTGACCAACCAGGGGATGGCGAGCATGGAGACCAAGGCGCACCTCGAGCTGCTGGTCGCCCGCGGTCAGGCCACCCGTGAGGAGACGCCCGCCGGGGTGCTCTTCGCCGCCGTCGGGCGTGGGTGACGTAGCTGTCGCGGGAGTTTCATCGGTCGACCGCTGGAACTCCCGGGGGGACGGTGAAGCTTCGACGTCCTGGCGGGAGTTTTCGTCGGTCGACCGACGAAACTGGCGCTCCTGTCACGGAACTCCCCGACAGGAGCGCCGGTTTCACCGGGTACCCGGTGAAACTGCCCGCCCACTGAGCCGCATCGGCACGTGCGGGATCCCGTCCTCGAGGAACTCCGCCCCGTCGACGACGAACCCGAAGCCGCCGTAGAACCCGGCCAGCGGAGCCTGGGCGTCGAGGACCACGTCGCGGCCGGCGGGGCAGGCGGCCAGCGCCGCCTCCATCAGCGGCGTCGCGAGCCCGCGGCCGCGGGCCGCCGGCGCCAGCACGACGCGCCCGATCCGCCACTCGCCCACACCACCGTCGTCCAGCACCCGGGCGTACCCCACGAGCGCCCCGGCCTCCCGCAGCAGCACGTGCCGGGTGCCCGGCTCGCGGTCGCGGCCGTCGAGGTCGGGGTACGGGCACGCCTGCTCGACGACGAAGACGGCCTGCCGCAGCTGCCAGACGTCGTACGCCGTGGCCACGTCGAGCCCGTCGAAGCCGAGCACGACCACCGAGGGGCTCGCCGAGGGGCTCACCGGAGTGCTCACCGCAGGAAGTCCAGCGTCTGCCGCCACGCCCGCCGCGCCTCGGGGACGCCGGGCAGCAGCGCGTAGACGTGCAGCAGGTCCGGCTCCTCGACGTAGGTCAGGTCCCAGGTCGATGCCGCTGCCCGGCGGGCCAGCAGGCGGCAGCCCGGCACCAGGGTGTCGCGGGTGCCGCACGTCATGAGCGCGACGGGCAACCCGTCCAGGGGCGCCAGCCCGGGGGACACCTCGGGCCGCCCGAGGTCCGCGGGTGACGACGAGCCGGCCCACCACGCGGCGTACGCGTGCAGCTTGCCGAGGAACAGCCACGGGTCCCGCGCGGAGAAGTCCGGCGTCTCGGGGGTGCTGGTCGTCAGGTCGACCCACGGCGAGTGCAGCAGCAGGTGCGTCGGCTGCGCGCCGCCGCGGTCGCGCAGCGCCACGGCGACGGCCAGCGCAAGCCCGCCGCCGGCGGAGTCGCCGCCCAGCACGACGGGTCCCTCGGCGGCGTACCGCCCCACGAGCGACACCAGCGCGTCGTGCGAGTCGGCCCACGTGTGCTCGGGGGCGAGGGGGTAGTCCGGCAGCACGACCCGCGCCCCCAACGCCCGCGCCAGCCGGGTGACGTAGCGCAGGTGGAACGGGTCGATCGGCGCCATGAACCCGCCGCCGTGCATCCAGACCACGGTCCGCGTGGGCTGCACGCCGCGCGGCGTCACGACGTACGACGGGAAGTCGCCGCCCGGCCCGGTCAGCGTCTCGGTGACGACCGCGAAGCGTCGCTCGAAGCGCGGCACGGCCACGGTCGGCAGGCGGGAGCGGTCCAGCCCGGCGTGCCAGCGCTCGACGCGGGCGCGCTCGGTGGGCTCGGTGTCGAGGTCGCGTGACTTCCGCAGGCGGGGGACGGCCCAGGCGAGGAGCTGGTGACGGCGCGACGGCATGGGAGGGAGGCTGTCACACGCGGGGCCCGGCCGGTGTCTGGTGTCCGACACCGTCACCGTCCCGTCCGAGGAGGACCCCATGCCCAGCACCACGACCAGCACGTTCCGCATCCCCCGGGCCGAGGTCAGCGGCCTCTACGGCCGCCTGATGCAGGCCTACGCCCGCCGCACCTGGGGCCAGGTCCCCGACAACGCCTACGTGGTGTGGCACCACCGTCCCCTCATGCGGGCCGTGCTCGGCTTCGAGCGCAGGGTCGCGACGTGGCACGAGCTCGACCCGCACCTGAAGTCCTACGCCCAGCTGGCCAGCGCCGGCGTGATCGGCTGCTCCTGGTGCCTGGACTTCGGCTACTTCCTCGCCCACGACGAGGGGCTGGACGTCGCCAAGGTCCGTGAGGTGCCCCGCTGGCGCGAGTCCGACGTCTTCACGCCGCTGGAGCGCCAGGTGCTGGCCTACGCGGAGGCGATGAGCACGACCCCGCTCACGGTCACCGACGAGATGGTCACGGGCCTCGTGGCCGCCCTCGGCACGCCCGCCATGGTCGAGCTCACCCAGGTGATCGCGCTGGAGAACATGCGCTCGCGCTTCAACTCCGCCGCGGGGCTGCAGAGCCAGGGCTACTCGGACGTCTGCGAGCTGCCGCTGGCCGCGCCCGGCACCGTAGCCTCCGACGCATGAGCGCCACCGACTCGTTCGTCGAGCACCGCAACCTGCTCTTCACGGTGGCCTACGAGATGCTCGGCTCGGCCGCCGACGCCGAGGACGTGCTCCAGGAGGCTTGGCTGCGCTGGGCCGGGGTCGACCACGCGGACGTGCGCGACGAGCGTGCCTACCTGGTCCGGATCACCACGCGCCTGGCGCTGAACCGGATGCGCACCCAGGCCCGCCGGCGCGAGCAGTACGTCGGCCCGTGGCTGCCCGAGCCCCTGCTCACGACCCCCGACGTGGCCGAGGACGTCGCGCTCGCCGACAGCGTGTCGACCGCGATGCTGCTGGTGCTCGAGACCCTGGCGCCGACCGAGCGGGCGGTCTTCGTGCTGCGCGAGGTCTTCGACGTGGGCTACGACGAGATCGCGGCGGCGGTGGACAAGTCGCCGGCGGCGGTCCGCCAGATCGCGCACCGGGCCCGCGTCCACGTCGACGAGCGGCGCCCGCGCGGAGAGGTGTCGGTGCAGGAGCGCGACGCCGTGGTCGCCCGGTTCCTCGGCGCCACCGCGACCGGCGACCTGCAGAGCCTGATGGACGTGCTGGCCCCGGACGTGGTGCTGATGACCGACGGCGGTGGCGTGAAGAAGGCGGCGCTGCGGCCGATCCTGGGGCGGGACAAGGTGCTCCGCTTCCTGGCCGCGGTGGCGCCCGAGGACGCGCAGGCCGACGTGGTGATCGTCAACGGCCGGCCGGCGCTGCGGCTGGTCGTCGGCGGCGAGGTCGACGCCATCGGCACGATGCTCGTCGAGGACGGCCTGGTCACCGGGCTCTACCTGGTGCGGAACCCCGCCAAGCTGGCCCGGCTGGACGCCCTGGTGGCCCTGACCCGGTGACCCGCGCCGCCGGGCGTAGGCTGGCCGGACAACGACAGGGGAGCACCCCCGCCCGGACCCCGGGCGACGTGCTGAGAGTGCGGATCCGCCGCAGACCCTACGAACCTGCTCCGGTTAGCACCGGCGAAGGGAGTCACCATGACGTCCGTCCGCGCGCTCACAGCCTCTGCTGGCGCACTCGCCCTCCTCCTGACGGCCTCGGCCTGCTCGGCGATCGGCGAGAGCTCCTCCGACGACACGGGCTCGTCGTCGCCGGGAGCCACTCCGACCCGGGTCGTGCTGGTCACGCACGACTCGTTCGTGCTGCCCAAGCCGCTGGTCAAGAAGTTCGAGCAGGAGTCCGGCCTCGACCTGGTCGTCCGCTCGTCCGGCGACGCCGGCACGCTGACCAACAAGCTCGTCCTCACGAAGGGCAACCCGACCGGCGACGTCTCCTTCGGCGTGGACAACACGTTCGGCTCGCGCGCGCTGGACGAGGGCGTCTTCGCGCCGTACGCCGCGGACCTGCCGGCCGGCGCGTCCGACTTCGAGCTCGCTGGGGACACCGACCACCGGCTCACGCCGATCGACGACGGCAACGTGTGCGTCAACGTCGACGACACCTGGTTCGCCGACCACGACCTGACACCGCCGCAGAGCACCGACGACCTCCTCGACCCGGCCTACAAGGACCTCTTCGTGCTGCCGGGTGCCGCGACCAGCTCGACCGGCATGGCCTTCCTGCTCGCCACGGTGGCGGAGTACGGCGACGCGTGGCCGGACTACTGGACGAAGCTGATGGCCAACGGCGCGAAGCTCACCGCCGGCTGGTCGGACGCCTACGAGGTCGACTTCACCCAGGGCGGCGGCAACGGCGACCGGCCGATCGTGCTGTCCTACGACTCCTCCCCGGCCTTCACGGTCCCGAAGGGCTCCGACACCTCCTCGACCAGCGCGCTGCTCGACACCTGCTTCCGGCAGGTCGAGTACGCCGGCGTCCTCGAGGGCGCCGCGAACCCGAAGGGCGCCGAGGAGCTCATCGACTTCCTGCTCACCCCGGAGGTCCAGGCGGCGCTGCCCGAGAGCATGTACGTCTTCCCCGTGGCCGACGGCACCCCGCTGCCGAAGGCCTGGGCGTCGTACGCCGTCCAGCCGACCGACCCGTACACCGTCGACCCCGCGGAGGTCGCCGCGAAGCGCGACGACTGGCTGCGCGAGTGGAGCGACGTCACCTCGCGGTGACCCCGCGATGCTGAGGTCGAGGCCGCTCACCCTGCTCGCCCTGGCCGCCGTGCCGGTGGCGGTGCTGGGCGTGTTCTTCGTGCTGCCCGTGAGCGGGATGCTGGCACGGGGCTTCTGGCCGGACGGCCGCTTCGACCCGGGCGGGGTGCTCGCGGTGCTCGGCCGGCCGCGGGTGCACCGGGTGGTGTGGTTCACCGTCTGGTCGGCTGGCGCCGGGACGGCCGTGTCGCTGCTGCTCGGTCTGCCCGCGGCGTACGCCCTGCACCGCCTGCGCTTCCCCGGCCGCGGCCTCGTCCGCGCGCTCCTGCTGGTGCCGTTCGTGCTGCCCACCGTGGTCGTCGGCGTCGCCTTCCGCGAGCTCCTCGGCGAGTCGGGGCCCCTGGGCTTCCTGGGCCTCGACGGCACCGCCCTCGCGATCGTCGCCGGCCTGGCCTTCTTCAACGTCGCGGTGGTGATCCGTGTCGTCGGGGCCGCCTGGGAGTCGCTCGACCCGCGTCCGGCCGAGGCGGCCGCGGCGCTCGGCGCGAGCCCGGTGCAGGTGCTGCGCACCGTCACCCTCCCGGCGCTGCGACCCGCGGTCGTCTCGGCCGCCACCGTGGTGTTCCTCTTCTGCGCGACCGCGTTCGGGGTGGTGCTGACGCTCGGGGGGCTGCGCTACTCCTCGGTCGAGACCGAGATCTACCTGCTCACCACCAACCTCCTCGACCTGCAGGCCGCGGCCGCGCTCTCGGTCCTCCAGCTGGTCGCCGTGACCGTGCTGCTGGTCCTGGCCGGCCGGCTCCGCGCGGTGCCCGACCCGGGGGTGGCGCGGGCCGTCGCCCGACCGCGCCGCCCCGGCCGCGGCGACCTGCCGGCCCTGGCGGCGACCGCCGCGCTGCTGCTCCTGGTGGCCGCCCCGATCGCCACGCTCGTCGCCGGGTCGCTCCGCGTCGACGACGCCTGGAGCCTGGGCAACTACCGCGCACTGACGACGACCGGCAGCCAGCAGGCGCTGCTCGTCCCCGTGACCGAGGCGCTCGTGACCTCGCTGCGCACGGCGTTCGACGCGACCTGGATGTCGCTGTCGATGGGGCTGCTGGTCGCGGTCCTGGTGACCCGTCGCTCCCGCACCCGGGCGGAGCGCCGGATCCGCACCGGCCTGGACGGCTTCTTCATGCTGCCGCTCGGCGTCTCCGCGGTGACGCTGGGCTTCGGGTTCCTCATCACCCTCGACCAGCCGCCCTTCGACTGGCGCGACTCGCCGCTGCTGGTCCCGGTCGCCCAGGCCCTGGTGGCGCTCCCGCTGGTGGTCCGCACGATCGTGCCGGTCCTCGCCGGGATCGACGACCGCCAGCGCCAGGCCGCCGCCTCGCTCGGCGCCGGGCCGCTCCGCGCCCTGCTGACCGTCGACCTGCCCGTCGTGTGGAAGCCGCTGCTGGCCGCGAGCGGCTTCGCCTTCGCGGCCTCGCTGGGGGAGTTCGGGGCGACCAGCTTCCTGGTCCGCGACGAGCACCCGACGGTCCCGGTCGTGATCTTCCGGCTGATCGGCCACCCGGGCCCGATGAACTACGGCATGGCCCTGGCCGCCTCGGTCGTCCTCGCCGCGACCACGGCCGTGGTGATGCTGGCCGTCGAGCGCCTCCGGGTGCCCTCCGTGGGAGCCTTCTGACGATGCTGACCCTCGAGCACCTGTCGGTGGCGTACGACGGCACGCCCGCCGTCGTGGACGTCTCCCTCGACCTGCCCGACGGCGAGGTCCTCGCCGTCCTCGGCCCCTCGGGCTGCGGCAAGTCGACGCTGCTCCGCGCGGTCGCCGGCCTCGAGCCGCCGACCGCGGGCCGGATCACCTGGGACGGCGCCGACCTCGCCGGCGTCCCCACCCACCGGCGGGGCTTCGCGCTGATGTTCCAGGACGGCCAGCTCTTCACCCACCTGACCGTGGCCCGCAACGTCGGCTACGCCCTGCGGCTGCGTCGCGCGTCGCGCGTCCGCGAGCGCGTCGAGGAGCTGCTCGCCCTGGTCGGGCTCGAGGGGTACGCCGACCGCCTGCCCGGCACCCTGTCCGGGGGCGAGCGCCAGCGGGTCGCCCTGGCCCGCTCGCTCGCCGTCGAGCCCCGGCTGCTGCTCCTCGACGAGCCGCTCTCGGCCCTCGACGCCGGCCTGCGCGAGCGGCTGGCGGGCGACCTGCGCGCGATCCTCCGGGCGGCGGGCACGACCGCGCTGATGGTCACCCACGACCACGAGGAGGCCTTCACGGTCGCGGACCGCCTCGCGGTCATGCGGGCGGGCCGCGTCGTCCAGGAGGGCGTGATCGGGGAGGTCTGGCGGGCGCCGACCGACCCGGAGACCGCGCTGTTCCTCGGCTACGCCCGGGTGCTCGACGGCCCGGCCGCGGCGCTGGTGCTGACCGCCGCCGGGCTGCCCGCGGCCCCGGCGGTCGCCGTACGCCGCTCCGCCCTGGCCGTCCGCGACACCGGCCCGCTCGGCGGGACCGTGGTGTCCAGCCGGGCCACGCCCGAGCAGGTGCGGCTCGTCGTCGACGTCGACGGGATCGGCGAGATCGACGCCGTCGCGCCCCTCGACGTGCACCCGGGGCCCGGGGTCCGGGTCCGGCTGGGGGCGGACGCGACCCGGCTGGCCGTGACCAAACCGACGCCCGGGGATACGGACTGATCCGCGGACCCCTCCCTACACTGGCGACCGTGTATCGCCGTGCCTATGTCCTCCTCGTCGGGATCGCCGCCGTCATGGGGATCCTGGCGATCGTCGCGGCGCTGAGCACGCACAAGAGCCTCGCGGACCCCGACGGCTTCCTCGGCCCCTCGTGGCTGCGGCTGCCGATGCTGATCCTGGCCGCGTTCGCGGTCGACCTCGTCCCGCGGACGCTGTGGCAGTCGCGGTTCAAGCCCGGCCTGATGGCGGACATCTTCCGGACCCGCGTGCGGACGCACTGGACGCGCGAGCGGGCGACGCTCGTGGTGCTGGGCGTACTGAGCTTCTACATCACCTACGTGAGCTACCGGAACCTCAAGTCGTTCCTGCCGTTCGTCGTCAACAACACGAAGTACGACCGCACCCTGCACCTCATGGACCGCGCCCTCGTCTTCGGCCACGAGCCCGGTCTGCTCCTGCACGACGTGCTGGGCACCGGCTTCACGGCGTACTTCCTGTCGTACGTCTACCTGTGGTTCCTGCCGCTGGTCCCGCTGGCGCTGACCGCGTGGCTCGTCTGGTCGCGCAACATGAGCTACGGCTACTGGTTCGCGACCTCGCAGTGCATCGCCTGGTCGCTCGGCACGCTGTCGTACTACGCGCTGCCCACGCTCGGCCCCGGCATCGCCTACAGCTACATCTACACCGACCTGCCGGACACACCGACGGCGGCGCTGATGTCGTCGCTGCAGAACACCCGCAACGCCGTGGTCCAGGGCGGCATCGAGGACGTCGTGCAGTCGATCGCGGGCTTCGCGAGCCTCCACTGCGCCATCACCCTGCTCGTGGCGCTGATGGTGCAGTTCACGCTGCGCTCGAAGGTGCTCAAGACCGTCTTCTGGGTGAACTTCGGCTTCACCGTGATCGCCACCATCTACTTCGGCTGGCACTACATCGCCGACGACGTCGCCGGCATCATGATCGCCTTCGTCTCGTTCTACGTCGGTGGCTTGGCCAGCGGCCAGAAGTTCGAGCGGCACGGTCTCGCCTCGCACCCCACGACCACCACCTCCGCGATCCCGGTCGACCAGGACGCCTGAGCGGCCCGTCACCCGGCTCCCGCCGTCGGTCGGCGGTCGGCGGCGGCCGGGTCCCCGTCGGCGGCATAGTCCGCCACGATCCGGTGGTTGGTCGCGCCGTCGAACGACGGATACGTGGCGGACTATCCAGCCGTACGCGAATTACAACCATGTAGTTCGTCAAGCCGACACGCCGGTGTTTCTGGGAAATCTGGGGCAAAATGTGGCCAATGTGACGAATGAGCACTAGCGTGCTCCGAGTGTCTCGGGTGAACGGGGGGACTCGGCCCCCCGTTCCCGGGACACCGAGCGTGTGCCACCGGGCGCGCGCCGGGCTCCGGAAGGTCACCACGTGCGGGCACTACGAGTCGCCACGGCGGTCGTGCTGACGCTGGCCATGGGGGGTGCCGCCACCGGCGTCTCCTTCGCGGCCGACGACGACACCGTCCCCTCGCGCCACGAGGTGCACCAGGCCCGCGAGGCCGCCCGGGCCGCGGCCGGCGACGTGGACGCCGTGCGCGCCCAGCTCGCCGTCGCGAACCAGCGCCTCCAGGACTCCGCGGTCGCGGCCGCGCAGGCGGCCGAGGCCTTCAACGGGGCCCGCTACGAGGCCCAGCAGGCCCGGGCCGCCGCCCGCAGCGCCGCGGAGCGCTCGGCGATCGCGCACGCCGACGTGGCCCGGCAGCAGGAGGCCTACGGCGACGCGCTCGTGACGTCGTACGAGATGGCGCCCACGCTCACCGCGCTCTCGGCCATCGCCGACTCCGACGGCATCGCGACCGTCATCGACCGCACCACGACCATGCACAACGCCGAGGACGCGCTGGACGGGCAGTACGACGTCTTCCGCGCCGCGGCCACCCTCGCCGACGTCGCCGACCAGCAGGCCGCCGCGGCCCGCGCGGACGCCGACGCGGCCGCGGACCGGGCCCGCACCGCCCGCGACCAGGCCCGGGCCGCCGCCGACGCCGCCACCGCCCAGGCCGCCGACATCGCCCGGCAGAAGACCGCCCTGATCGCGCAGCTGGCCGAGCTGCAGGACGTCAGCGTCCGGCTCGCCACCCGCCGCCAGTCCGCCCTCGAGGCGCAGGCCCAGGCCGCCGCGGCCGCCGCCCAGCAGGCCCAGCAGGAGGCGGCCCAAGCCGCCGCCCAGCAGCAGGCCGAGCAGGAGGCGCAGGACGCCCAGCAGGCCGAGCAGCAGGACGACCCCACCCCCGGCAACGGCAACGGCAACGGCAACGGGAACGGTGGCGGCGGGAACGGCGGCGGCGGCAACGGCGGCGGCGGCAACGCCCCGGCCCCGCAGCCCACCCACCCGACGCCCACCCCCACGCCCACGCCTCCGGCCCCCACCCCGCCGCCGGCACCCCCGGCCCCGCCGGCACCGTCGTCCGGCGCCCCGAGCGCGATCGCGTTCGCCCGCGCCCAGATCGGCGAGCCCTACCGCTGGGGCGCCGCCGGCCCGGACGCCTGGGACTGCTCGGGCCTGATGATGGGCGCCTGGGCCGCCGGGGGCCTGTCGCTGCCGCACTACTCGGTCGCGCAGTACGAACAGTCGACCCCGGTCGCCTTCGCGGACCTCCGGCCGGGCGACCTGGTCTTCTGGGGCTCGTCGAGCAGCCCGTCCTCGATCTACCACGTCGCGCTCTACCTCGGCGGCGGCCAGATCATCGAGGCGCCCCGTGCCGGCGTGCCGGTCCGGCAGTCGTCGGTCTACGCCTGGACGCTGCCGAACTTCTACGCCCGACCCTGACCCCGGCCTGCCGCGGCCCGGCCGCTGCGTGAGGCGCCCGGTTCCCGCGCCCGGCCTGCTCGAAACCCCGGCCCAGAACACCCTTCAGCGACCCCCTACCCCCCGGTAGCGTGGTCCCATGTCGACCGAGACCGTGCCGCCGTCCTCCGCCGAGGACCTGCCCGCCACCGCCCCCGCCGCGACGCCGGGTGCGGCCGCCGACGCCCGCGTCGAGACCCGGGCGGGCTACCGCGCACCGGTCGTCGACGTCGCCGCGCTGACCACCTTCCTCGACGGGAAGTACGCCGAGGTCCGCGGGCTGGTGCGCCGCAACCTCGCCGACTACGACTCGATCCTCGAGGAGGCTGAGACCCTGTCGCGCGACGACTTCCGCGACCGGGTGCGCGACGTCGTGGTCGAGATGGCGACGACCGGCCAGACCGGCATGGGCTTCCCGACCGAGTACGGCGGCGGCGGGGACATCGGCGCCTCGGTGGCGGCCTTCGAGACGCTGGCCTACGGCGACCTGTCGGTGCTCGTGAAGGTCGGCGTGCAGTTCGGGCTGTTCGGGGGCGCGATCCTGCAGCTCGGCACCCAGGAGCACCACGACGCCTACCTGGCCGACCTCATCACGGGCAAGCTGATGGGCTGCTTCGCGATGACCGAGACCGGCCACGGCTCCAACGTGCAGGCGCTCGGCACCGTGGCGACGTACGACGTGGAGACCCAGGAGTTCGTGCTCACCACCCACGGCGAGGCGGCGCGCAAGGACTACATCGGCAACGCCGCCCGGCACGCCGAGGTCGCGGTGGTCTTCGCCCAGCTCGAGGTCGGCGGCACGTCCGAGGGCGTGCACGCCTTCGTCGTGCCGATCCGCGCGGGGGGCGAGCCCTGCGCCGGCGTCCACATCGAGGACGACGGCGCCAAGATGGGCCTCAATGGCGTCGACAACGGCCGGCTGTCCTTCGACGGCGTCCGGATCCCGCGCACCGCGCTGCTCAACCGCTTCGCCGACGTCACGCCCGCGGGTGTCTACGAGAGCGCGATCGAGAACCCCAACAAGCGCTTCTTCACGATGCTCGGCACGCTCGTGCAGGGTCGCGTCTGCGTCGGCGGCGCCGGCATCAACGCCAGCAAGGTCGCCCTGACGATCGCGACGAAGTACGCCCTCCAGCGCCGCCAGTTCGAGGCCACCTCCGAGGACGAGGAGGAGCTCCTCCTCGACTACGGCCTGCACCAGCGCCGGCTCTTCCCGCTGCTGGCCCGGACCTACGCCCTGCACTGCGCCCAGGAAGTCGTCGCGGGCCAGCTGCACGACGTCTTCTCCGGGTTCGCCGACGACGAGCACGCCCGCCGCGAGCTCGAGTCGCGCGCCGCCGGCACCAAGGCGCTCGGCACCTGGCACGCCACCCGCACCATCCAGGAGTGCCGCGAGGCGTGCGGGGGCGCGGGCTACCTCGCGATCAACCGGTTCACCGCCCTCAAGGCCGACACCGACGTCTTCACCACCTTCGAGGGCGACAACCACGTGCTGCTGCAGCTCGTGGCCAAGGGGCTGCTCACCGACTACTCCAGCGAGTTCGAGGAGATGGACCAGTTCGGCCTGGTCCGCTTCGTCGCCGGGATGGCGGTCGAGACCGTCATCGAGAAGACCAACGTGCACAAGCTGGTCGAGCGCTTCAAGGACCTGCTGCCCGGGGGCGACCAGTGGGACCAGGAGGCCGGGCTGCTCGACCCGGACTACCAGCTGGCGATGCTGCGCTTCCGCGAGGAGCACATGCTCGCCGGGGTCGCTCGACGGCTCAAGCGCGGCATCGACAACAAGATGAACCCCGGCGTCGTGTTCTCCCGGGTCCAGGACCACGTCATCGCGGCCGCCCGGGCACACGTCGAGCGGCTGGTCCTCGAGGCGTTCGTCGAGAAGGTCGCGACGCTGCCGGACGGCGACCTGAAGGTCGCCCTCAACCTCCTCTGCGACCTGCACGCCCTGTCGACGATCGAGGCCGACCGGGCCTGGTTCATGGAGCACGGCCGCCTGACCGTGCAGCGCTCGAAGTCGATCTCCCGCGAGATCAACAGCCTGTGCCGCAAGATCCGGCCGCTCGCCGAGGACCTCGTCGACGGGTTCGACGTCCCCGTCGAGATGCTCCGCTCTCCCGACCTGATCCGGCACTGATGCGGCTCCCGCGCCTCGGGGGCGCGCTGGGGGAGTGGAGCGAGGACCCGCTCTGGGCGACCGTCTACGACTGGACGGTCGAGCACCCGCAGACGGGCGGCGCCCTGTGGCGTCTCGGCATCGGCAGCGACCTGCGCCGGCTCTACGCCGCGGCCGCGGAAATCGGTGAGCAGCCGGCCGGCGCGCGGGTGCTCGACATCCCGTGCGGGGGTGGGGTCGCGCTGCGCGGGCTGCGCCGCGACCAGGGCGTCACGTACGTCGCCGCGGACATCGCCCAGGCGATGCTCGACCGGACCATGGCCGCCGCGCAGGAGCGGGGCCTCGCGGACCAGGTGCAGCCGCAGCTGGCCGACGTCGAGGACCTGCCCTTCGAGACCGGCTCCTTCGACCTCGTCGTGTCGTTCACCGGCCTGCACTGCTTCCCCGACCCGGCGCTCGCGGTGATCGAGATGGTGCGGGTGCTGCGCCCCGGCGGGGTGGTGACCGGCAGCGCGCTGCTCAACGACACCGGCCTGCGCTACGAGCCGATGAGGCGGCTCGGCCGGCTGGCGCGGATCCTCGGGCCCGGCTGCACCGGCGAGCAGGTCGCGAGCTGGCTGGCCGGCAACGGCGTGCACGACGTCACCCTCGACGTCAGCGGGGCGATCGGCTACTTCCGTGGCGTGAAGCAGGGCTGATCCGGGCCGGACGGGCCTACAGTGGCCCATGCGCAGGATCTGCCTCGGGGTCGCAGCGGCCACCGGCCTGGGGGCCGCGCTGCTGCTGGGCGGCGGCCCGACCGCCCACTACGAGGGCCTCACGCAGACGTGCGGGACCCCGATCGTCGACGCCTACGACCCGGCCGGCGCGGTGCGCGCCGACGCGGCGCCCCCGCCGCGCAGCGACGGGACGGCGTACGCCGACTGGCGCCTCGCGCGCTCCTGCGACCAGCAGGAGGAGCGCTGGGCGCTGCTCGGCGGGCTGGGCGCGCTGGTCAGCCTGGTGGCCTTCACCGGCGCGCAGGTCGCGCGCGAGGAGCAGGCCGGTGACGAGCGCGCGGAGGAGCCGGCGCTCGCGCGCTGAGCCCGTCCGGAGCCGGACCCGGGTGGATCAGTGCGCGGAGGGGTTGTCCTTGAGTCGCTGGAAGGACGCGTGCACCTCGGCCTCGGCCTCGGTGCGGCCGGTCCACTCGGCCCCCTCGACGGACTTGCCGGGCTCGAGGTCCTTGTAGACCTCGAAGAAGTGCTGGATCTCGAGCCGGTCGAACTTCGACACGTGCGAGATGTCGCGCAGGTGCTCCAGGCGCGGGTCGGTCGCCGGGACGCACAGGACCTTGTCGTCGCCGCCGGCCTCGTCGGTCATGCGGAACATGCCGATCGCGCGGCAGCGGATCAGGCAGCCGGGGAAGGTCGGCTCCTGGAGGATGACCATCGCGTCGAGCGGGTCGCCGTCGAGGCCGAGCGTGTTCTCGATGTAGCCGTAGTCCGCGGGGTACTGCGTCGACGTGAAGAGGGTCCGGTCGAGCCGGATCCGGCCACTCTCGTGGTCCACCTCGTACTTGTTGCGCTGTCCCTTGGGGATCTCCACGAGTACGTCGAACTCCAGCACGTCTTCCTCCGCGAACGTCATCGGCCCCTGCGGGCCGGGTGTCGGTGTGGCCCCAGCGACAGGGCCGTGGGTCAGTCTCGCGCACAATGGCCGCTACGCGCACTTCGGAAGGGGAATCGGTGTCTCGACGTGACACACGCCACGCCTCGGCGCGCGGCGGCCGCTTCCTGCGCTGGTTCCCCGTCGTCCTGGTACTCGCGGTGCTGGCGGCCGCCGCCGCGACGTACCGCTTCGACCTCGGGGAGCGCTGGCTCGGCCTCGGCGCCCCCGACCCGTCGACGGACCCCGCCGCCGTGGCCCCGCCGCCCGGCCTCGACCTGCCCGCCCTCGCCGCCCCGCGGGCGGTTGCCGTGGCGGCTCCGATCACGCCCCTGGACCCCGCACGCGTACGCCGGGCGGTGGACGCCGCGCTCGGCGACGCCGACCTCGGCCGCCACGTGCTGGCCCTGGTCGCCCCGCTCGACGGCGGCGAGCCGCTGCTGACCCGTGGCTCCGGGGTCGCGGTCCCCGCATCGACGACCAAGCTCCTCACGACGACCGCCGCGCTGTCGGCCCTGGGGCCCGGGCACACCTTCCGGACGTCGGTCGTCGCCGCGGGCCGCGGCCGGATCGTCCTGGTCGGCGGCGGTGACCCGTTCCTCGGCAGCAAGCCGGCCGGCGCGACGGCGTACCCCCACCGCGCCGACGTCGTGACGCTGGCTCGCGCGACCGCGGCGGCGCTGGAGAAGCAGGGCACCACGACCGTGCGGCTGGGCTACGACGACTCGCTCTTCTCCGGGCCGACCTTCAACCCGCACTGGCCCGCGGACTACGGTCCCGACGACGTGGTCTCGCCGATCACCGCGCTGTGGGTCGACGAAGGCCGCCAGGCGGGGACCTTCGACCGCGTGCCCGACCCGTCGCTGACCGCCGCCACCGTCTTCGCCGGCGCCCTCGCCCGCAACGGGGTGAACGTGCTCGGCGTGCCGAAGCCCCGCCGGGCCCCGACCGACGCGGTCGAGGTGGCCGGCGTCGACAGCGCCCCGCTCTCGCAGATCGTCGAGGAGATCCTCGCGGTCTCGGACAACGAGGCCGCCGAGGTGCTCGGCCACCACGTCGGCCTGGCCACCGGCGGCGAGGGCAGCTTCGCCGACGGGGCGGCGGGCGTGCAGCGGGCGCTGGAGGCACTGGGCGTGACGTTCGACGGCGCCCGGTTGTACGACGGCAGCGGGCTGTCCCGCCAGGACCGGCTGACCCCGGCCACCCTCGCCGGCGTGCTCGAGGTGGCGGCCGACCCGGACCACCCGGAGCTGCGGGCGGTGGTCACGGGCCTGCCCGTCGCGGGCTTCACGGGCTCGCTCACGGACCGGTTCGCGACGGGGGACCCCGAGGGCCGGGGCCGGGTCCGCGCCAAGACCGGGACGCTGCGTGGCGTCACCGCCCTGGCCGGCGTCGCGACCGACCGGGACGGGCACCCGATGGTCTTCGTGCTGATGGCGGACCGGATCGACCCGCTGGAGGCCACCGACGCCCGCGACGCCCTCGACCGGGTCGCCGCCACCCTCGGGGCCTGCCGCTGCGCCTGACGGCGCCCGGGGACAACCCCGGCCCCGGTACGGTCGGTCCATGACGACGAACCCGGCCGGCAGCGCGAGCGGCAGTGCGAGTGGGCCGGCCGGCAGCATGGTCGACTGGGACCTCGCGGTCTCGCTGGGCTCCCGGATCGCCGGTGAGGGCCCGACCGTGACCCGGGCGGACGCCGCCGCCGCGGTCGCCGAGCTGCGCGCCGGCGCCGAGCGGTCGACCGGCCTCGTGCGCGACTTCACCGGCCTGGTCGCCGCCGACCGGACCGCCCCCGTGCTGGTCGTCGACCGCCGCGGCTGGATCCAGGCGAACGCCGACTCCTTCGCCACGATCCTCGGCCCCGTCATCGAGAAGCTCGGCGCGAAGAAGGGGCCGCCCAGCGGCCTCGCGCTCGCGATCGGCTCCCGCGTCACCGGCGCCGAGGTCGGCGGCCTGCTGGGCTTCCTCGCCGGCAAGGTGCTCGGCCAGTTCGACCCGTTCTTCGACCCGCACGGCCGGCTGCTGCTGGTCGCGCCGAACATCGTCCACGTCGAGCGCGAGCTCGGCGCCGACCCCAGCGACTTCCGGCTCTGGGTCTGCCTGCACGAGGAGACGCACCGCGTGCAGTTCACCGCCGTGCCGTGGATGCGCGACCACCTCTTCTCCGAGATGCAGGCGATCGCCGAGACCCTCGAGCCGAGCGGCCTGCTCGACGACGGCCTCGGCCGGATCACCGAGGCGCTGAAGAACCGTGGCGGCAGCCTCTTCGACGCGATCGGCACGCCCGAGCAGAAGGAGATCGTGGACCGGGTCACCGGCGTCATGTCGCTGCTCGAGGGCCACGCCGACGTGGTGATGGACGGGGTCGGCCCGAGCGTCATCCCCAGCGTCGAGGCGATCCGCAGCCGCTTCAACGAGCGCCGCAAGGGCATCGGCCCGCTCGACCGCATCCTGCGGCGGGTGCTCGGCCTCGACGCCAAGATGGCGCAGTACCGCGACGGCGCGGCCTTCGTCCGCGGCGTCGTCGACAAGGTCGGCATGGCCGAGTTCAACGCCGTCTGGGACAACCCCGGCCACCTGCCCTCGAAGGCCGAGATCGCGGACCCCGCAGCGTGGGTGTCCCGGGTCCTGTGACCGGCGTGCGCCGGGACCGGTCGTGAGCCTGCACCCGGCGGTCGCCGCCGTGCGCCTCGCCGTGCGCCGCTCGCTCGCCGACGTCGGGCCCGGTCGCACGGTCGTCGTCGCCTGCTCCGGTGGCGCCGACTCGCTCGCGCTCCTGGCGGCCACCGTCTTCGAGGCGCGACGCGGGGGCTGGCACGTCGTCGGCGCCACGGTCGACCACGGCCTCCAGCCCGGCTCCGCCGAGCACGCCGACCGGGTGGTCGCGCAGATGGCCGGCCTCGGGGTGGCCGAGACGCTCGGCGCGCGAGTGCAGGTCGACGCGGGTGGCCTCGGCCCCGAGGCGGCGGCCCGCCGGGCGCGGTACGCCGTGCTCGAGGAGGTCGGCGCCCGGCTCGACGCGGCCGCCGTGCTGCTCGGCCACACCCGCGACGACCAGGCCGAGACCGTGCTGCTGGGGCTCGCGCGGGGCTCGGGCGGCCGGTCCCTGGCCGGGATGCGCCGCAGCTTCGACCGGTACCGCCGCCCGTTGCTCGACCTCGGCCGGGACGACACCGTCACCGCCTGCCAGGTCGAGGGCATCGACGTCTGGGAGGACCCGCACAACAGCGACCCGGCGTACACCCGGGTCCGCGTCCGCCGCCGGGTGCTGCCGGTGCTCGAGGACGAGCTCGGCCCCGGCGTCGCCGCGACCCTGGCCCGCACCGCCGACCAGCTCCGCGACGACATGGCGCTGCTCGACGACCTCGCCGACGCCGCCCGCGCGGGGCTGGACGACCCGCCCGCGGTCGATGCGCTGGCCGTCCTGCCCACCGCCGTACGACGTCGGGTGCTGCGCCTGCTGGCGCTCGAGCACGGCGCCCCCGGTGCGGAGCTGTTCCACGAGCACGTCCTGGCGGTCGACGCGCTGGTGACCGACTGGCACGGGCAGAAGTGGGTCGACCTGCCGGGCCACCTCCGCTGCCGGCGCGAGTCCGGGCTGCTGGTCCTGGAGGCCGCCCCGCCGATCGGTTGATGTTCATGGCCCGGACGGGCCATGCGCGGGTCATTGCCCCGCCCGGCGCGCGACTGGGGACCTACCGTGCGAACGACGGTCCGGCCTGCGGACCCTCGGACCTCAGAAGGATCACCATGGTCGTCAAGCGGATCGCCGTCGTCGCCGTGCTCGGTGCCCTGGGCCTGGTGCCCGTCGTCTCCCCCTCGCAGGCCGTCGGCCATGCCGGCGCCGGCACCGGGACGGTCGTGGCCCGCGCCACCGTCGACCCGCCGCTGATCCAGGGCCTGGCGATCGACCAGACCGGGCACTACGTCGACGGTGTGACCGTCCAGGCGACCCGCGCCGACGGCACCCCGGCCGCCTCCGACCTCACCTACGCGAGCAAGTGGGACGACGGCCCGCAGCACGGCTACTTCTACCTCGAGGTCGGCCGCCGCGGCACCTACACGCTCACGCTCTCCAAGAGCGGCTACGTCACGGCGACCTTCGGCCCCGTGCACGTGCGCAAGAACCAGCGCCTCGGCCTCGGCGAGATCCTCGTCAAGAAGGTGCTGCCCGCCTCCTCGACCACCGCCGGCCTCGACGACAAGAGCCTCTCGGTCGGCCAGAAGGGCAAGGTCAGGGTCAAGGTCACGAGCAAGGCGACGAAGAAGCCCGTGGGCGAGATCGAGGTCCGCGAGGGCAAGACCGTCGTGGGCTCCGGCGTGCTGCGCCCCTCCGACAAGGGCCAGGTCACGGTCGGCCTGAAGAAGCTCGGCAAGGGCACGCACACGCTCAAGGCCTACTTCTTCGCCTCGCCCACCCTCAAGGCGTCCACCTCCCAGCCGATGACGCTGACGGTGAAGAAGCCGAAGCACCGCCCCACCGCGTGGTGACCCGGCCGGGACGGCCCTCGTCCCCCCGCACTGCACGGGCCGCGCGGACCAGCCTCTAGGCTGCCCGGCATGGACTCGTCCCACGTGGAGAACGACCTCGTCAACGTGCTCTTCACCGAGGAGCAGATCCAGGCCCGGCTCGCCGAGCTCGCCCGCGAGATCGAGCGGGACTACGACGGCAAGGACCTCCTCATCGTCGGGATCCTCCGCGGTGCCGTGATGGTGATGGCCGACCTGGCCCGCAGCTTCGGCCGCCACCTCGAGATGGACTGGATGGCGGTGTCGTCCTACGGCTCCGGCACCAAGTCCAGCGGCGTCGTGCGGATCCTCAAGGACCTCGACACCGACATCTCCGGGCGGCACGTGATCATCGTCGACGAGATCATCGACACCGGCCTGACGCTGTCCTGGCTGACCTCGAACCTCGGCTCGCGCAGCCCCGCCAGCGTCGAGATCTGCACGCTCCTGCGCAAGCCCGAGGCGCTGCAGATGCCGGTCGACGTGAAGTACGTCGGGTGGGACATCCCCAACGAGTTCGTGGTCGGCTACGGCCTCGACTACCGCGAGCGGTACCGCAACCTCCGCGACATCGGCACCCTCGCCCCGCACGTCTACAGCTGACCCGGGCCGGTCCGGCCGGCGGGTGCTGCTGACAGAATGCTGATTGTCGACGGCGTGTACCGTCGTCAGTTCAGATGAGCGCCTTCCGGCACGTCCGGCGGGCGACGAGAAAGACGCGTCGAGAGAAGCCTGTGAAGCGCATATTCAAGGGTCCGTGGATCTGGATCGTCGTCGCCGTGGTCGGCGTCCTGCTCGCCCTGCAGTACCTCGCCCCCAACGGCGGGTACGACGAGGTCACGACCGACGAGATGAACGCCTACATCGCGAACGGCCAAATCGACGAGATCACGTTCATCGACGGTGACCAGGAGATCAAGGCCACCCTCGACGACGACGTCGACCGCTCGGGCGGCAACAAGATCAGCACCCACTGGATCATCGGCCAGCAGATCGGGATGATCGACGCCGTCGACGCGCAGATCGCCAAGGGCACCATCTCCAAGGAGACCTCGGAGAACCCGCAGCCCAGCGTGCTGGGCAGCCTGCTGGTGACCTTCCTGCCGATCCTCCTCATCGTCGGCCTCTTCCTCTTCCTGATGAACAACGTCCAGGGTGGCGGCGGCCGCGGCGTCATGCAGTTCGGCAAGTCCAAGGCCAAGCTCATCTCCAAGGACATGCCCAAGACCACCTTCGCGGACGTCGCCGGCTGCAACGAGGCGATCGAGGAGCTCGGCGAGATCAAGGAGTTCCTCCAGGAGCCCGCCAAGTTCCAGGCCGTCGGTGCCAAGATCCCCAAGGGCGTGCTGCTCTACGGGCCTCCCGGCACCGGCAAGACCCTCCTCGCGCGCGCCGTCGCCGGCGAGGCGGGCGTCCCCTTCTACTCCATCTCCGGCTCCGACTTCGTCGAGATGTTCGTGGGTGTCGGCGCCTCCCGCGTCCGCGACCTGTTCGAGCAGGCCAAGGAGAACGCCCCCGCGATCGTCTTCATCGACGAGATCGACGCCGTCGGTCGTCACCGTGGTGCCGGCATGGGTGGCGGTCACGACGAGCGCGAGCAGACCCTCAACCAGCTGCTCGTCGAGATGGACGGCTTCGACGTCCGCGGCGGGGTCATCCTGATCGCGGCCACGAACCGCCCCGACGTGCTCGACCCGGCGCTGCTGCGCCCGGGCCGGTTCGACCGCCAGATCGGCGTCGACGCGCCCGACCTGGCCGGTCGCCACATGATCCTCAACGTGCACTCGCGCGGGAAGCCGATGTCCCCGGACATCGACCTCAAGTCGATCGCGCGGCGCACCCCCGGCTTCACCGGTGCGGACCTCGCGAACGTGCTGAACGAGGCGGCGCTGCTGACCGCCCGCAACAACGAGAAGCTGATCACCGACCACGCGCTCGACGAGGCGATCGACCGCGTCATCGCCGGTCCCCAGCGCAGCTCGCGCCTGATGAGCGAGAAGGAGAAGCTCATCACGGCCTACCACGAGGGCGGCCACGCCCTCGTCGCGGCGGCGCTGCCCGGCACCGACCCGGTGCACAAGATCACGATCCTGCCGCGCGGCCGGGCCCTCGGCTACACGATGGTGCTGCCGGACGAGGACAAGTACTCCCAGACCCGCTCGGAGATGCTCGACAAGCTGGCCTACATGCTCGGCGGCCGGGCCGCGGAGGAGATGGTCTTCCACGACCCGACCACCGGGGCCGGCAACGACATCGAGAAGGCCACCAGCCTCGCCCGCGCGATGGTCACGCAGTACGGCATGACCGAGTCGCTCGGTGCGATCAAGCTCGGCGACTCCAACTCCGAGCCGTTCCTGGGCCGCGACATGGGGCACCAGCGCAACTACTCCGAGGACGTCGCGGCCAAGATCGACGAGGAGACCAAGAAGTTCCTCGCCACCGCGCACCAGGAGGCCTTCGACATCCTCGAGGAGAACCGCGACGTGCTCGACGCGCTCGTGCTCGCGCTCCTCGACCGCGAGACCCTCGACAAGGCCGAGGTCGCCGAGGTCTTCGAGCCCCTGCGCCGACGCTCCTCGCGCCCCGCGTGGACCGGCTCGCCGGACCGGAACCCGTCCACGATCCCGCCGATCGAGATCCCGCAGGAGATCCGCGACCGCGTCGCCGCCAACGGCGCCGCGCCGCAGGAGGACGAGGCAGCCGTCATCATCACGCCGCCGGGCTCCGGTGGCGACGTCCACGGCGACCCGGGTGTCGGCACGCGCGACCCCGGCACCGACCCCCGGGCGTGATCCTGCGATGACCGACGCGATCGGGCTGCCGGAGCGTGCCCCCGGCGACGTCCCCGCCTTCGACCACCCGCGGGCCGAGGCGGCGATCCGCGAGCTGCTCGCCGCGATCGGCGAGGACCCGGAGCGCGAGGGCCTGCGGGACACCCCGGCCCGCGTCGCGCGCGCGTACGCCGAGCTGACGGCCGGTCTGCGGATGACCCCGCTGGACGTGCTCACCACGACGTTCGACCTCGGCCACGACGAGATGGTCCTGGTCCGCGACATCGAGCTCTGGTCGATGTGCGAGCACCACCTGGTGCCGTTCACCGGCGTGGCCCACGTCGGCTACATCCCCGCCGAGAGCGGCAAGATCACCGGGCTGTCGAAGCTGGCCCGTCTCGTCGACGTCTACGCGAAGCGCCCGCAGGTCCAGGAGCGGCTGACCACCCAGGTCGCCGATGCCCTGATGGACATCCTCGAGGCGCGCGGCGTCATCGTCGTCATCGAGGCCGAGCACCTCTGCATGACCATGCGCGGCGTCCGCAAGGCCGGCGCGCGCACCATCACCTCGGCGGTCCGCGGGATCATGCACAACTCCGCGACCCGCTCCGAGGCGATGGCGCTGATCAGCAGCCGGCGCTAGCCGCCGGCTCCGCCGCTCTCAGGAGGGCGACGCGGTGCGGGGCGGCTTGGGGTACCGCTCGCGCAGCACCGAGCGCTTGTTGGTGCCCTCGTCGTTCGTGCCCTTCTCGATGATGACGAGGTTGTGGTAGCAGTGCACGGCCACGACGTGGCGGTCGGCGTACGTCGGGACGTGGTCGTCGTCGACGTACTCCTCGTGGTTGAGGCCGTCGACGAGGTCCTTGACCAGGGCCATCGTGGTGGTCGGGTCGTGGCGGTCCTCGCTGCCGCCCCACTCGGGCCAGTACGACGTCTGGGTGTCCTCGATCGCGTAGATGCCGTCGTCGGCCAGCAGCGGGAAGAGGATGCGGAAGGTCTCGCGGATGTGCTCGGGGCGGTGGCTGCCGTCGTCGATGACCACCGTCAGCGGGCCGTGCTCGTCGACCAGGCGGACCAGCAGCTCCTCGTCGACCTGGCTGCCGCGGACCGTGGTGATCCGCCGCGCGTCGACGAACGACTTGTCCTCGATGTCGAGGCCGACGATCTCGGCGCGGGGGAAGAAGTGCTTCCACATCCGCAGCGACGCGCCGCCCTTGCCGCCCCGCTGGTAGCCCCCGACCCCGATCTCCAGCAGCGTGAAGCGCCGGCGGCGCAGGTGCTTGAGGTGCGCCTGGTAGTGCTGGGTGTAGAAGTGCAGCCCGTGCTTGTCGGTGCCGAAGTGCTGGGCGAGCTCGGTGAGGTCCATCGCCTGCAACCGGGCGACGCGCTCCTGCCGCGGGGTGAGCGGGGCCGGGGCGGGCGGCGCCGGGGTGCCGCGCAGCCGTGCCGGCACCCGGGAGCGGAGGCGTTGCCACGTGCTCTCGCCGAGCAGCGGCTTGACGACGGAGACGGCGGAGGTCCGCAGGGAGGAAGGCACGAGGGGTCCTCGGGGTCGGGGAACGACCGCTCCGGGCGTGGAGAGGTCGACACCGCACCCTAACCACGCGCCGGCCGCGGTCGGGGTCCCCGTCGGGACGCTCGCGGGGAGCGCGTCCGGGCGCCGCGATAGCGTCCGGGCATGGACCAGCGCCCCGGGTCGCCGTCGCCCCGCCTGATGGGCGTCGTCAACGTCACCCCCGACTCGTTCTCGGACGGCGGGCGCTGGGCGAGCACCGACGAGGCGGTCGCGCACGGGCGGGCCCTGCTCGCCGACGGCGCCGACGTCCTCGACATCGGCGGGGAGAGCACCCGGCCCGGCGCCACCCGCCCGCTGCTGGCCGTCGAGCTCGGCCGCGTGGTCCCGGTCATCACCGCGCTGGTGGCCGAGGGAGCCGTGGTCTCGGTCGACACCATGCGCGCGGAGGTCGCCGAGGCGGCCGTCGCGGCGGGGGCCTCGATCGTCAACGACGTCTCCGGCGGTCTCGCCGACCCTCGCATCCTGGCCGTCGCGGCGGACGCCGGCGTCACCTTCGTCGCCATGCACTGGCGCGCGCACAGCGACCAGATGCGCGACCACGCGTCGTACGACGGCCCCGGAGGTGTCGTCGCCGCCGTCCGTGACGAGCTGGCCGCGCGGGTCGAGGCGCTGCTGGCGGCCGGCGTCGCCGACGACCGGATCGTCCTGGACCCCGGGCTCGGCTTCGCGAAGCGGCCCGAGCACAACTGGGCGCTGCTGCGGGGTCTCGACGCCGTCCAGGACCTGGGCTTCCCCGTCCTGGTCGGCGCCTCGCGCAAGTCCTTCCTCGGCGACCTGCTGGCCGGTCCGGAGGGGCCGCGTCCGGTGGGGGAGCGGGAGGCTGCCAACATCGCCCTCACCCTCGACCTCGCCGGCCGGGGGGTCTGGGGCGTCCGCGTCCACGACGTCCGATCCAGCCGGGACGCCCTGCGCGTCCGGGCCCGTCTGCTGGGAGATGCCGGATGACCGACGAGCTCGCGATCACGGGGGTGGAGTGCTTCGGCCACCACGGGGTCTTCGACTTCGAGCGGCGCGAGGGCCAGACCTTCGTGATCGATCTCATGCTCGGCCTCGACACCGCCGCCGCGGCGGCCTCCGACGACTTGCGTGACACCGTGGACTACGGAAGTCTCGTGGCCTCGGTGCAAGCCGCCGTGGAGAGAGATCCGGTCGACCTGATCGAGACCCTCGCCCAGCGCATCGCGGACGTCTGTCTCTTGGACTCCCGTGTTGAATGGACGAGGATCACGGTCCACAAGCCGGAGGCACCCATCGAGGCGACGTTTGCCGACGTGGCCCTGACGATCACCCGAACACGCGAGGGCGAGAAGTGACTGAGACCCCCAATCCCAACATCGTCGACGCCGACACGCTGACCGGCGAGATGCGCCCGATCCGTCGGGCGGTGCTGGCGCTGGGGTCGAACCTCGGTGAGCGGCTGACGGCCCTGCAGGGTGCCGTCAACGCGATCGCCGACACCCCGGACGTGTGGGTCACCGGCGTCTCCCCGGTCTACGAGACCCAGCCCGTGGACAGCCCGGCCGAGGCCAAGACCTACCTCAACGCCGTGGTCCTCATCGACACCACCCTCGCCGCGACCCGCCTGCTCGACCGCGCCCTGGCCATCGAGGACGCCTTCGACCGCGAGCGCACCGAGGTCCGCAACGCCCCGCGCACCCTCGACGTCGACCTGATCGTGGTCGGCGACCGTCGCAGCGACGACGACACGCTGCGGCTGCCGCACCCGCGCGCCGCCGAGCGCGCCTTCGTCCTGCAGCCCTGGTTCGACCTCGAGCCCGACGCGGAGTTCCCCGACCTCGGCCCCATCGCCGACCTGCTCGAGAAGGCCGACCAGTCCGGTGTGTCGCGTCGGGACGACCTGACGCTCGAGATCCAGTGACGCCCGACCCGCCCGACGAACCGTCGGGCGGGCAGCTCCGGCCCACGTCCCCCGCCGCGCTGGGCACCTGCGCGGTGCTCGGCCTGGTCGGCGGCTGGCTGCTGCACCCGCTCGCCGAGCGGGTCGGCGGCACCGCCCCGATCATCACCTGGGCCCAGGTGGTGGCGCTGTTCCTCGTCGCCGCGATCCTCGGCGGCACCGCCTGGCTGACCCACCGGGCCCTGCACGTGCACCGCGAGCGCCTCGCGCCGCACCTCGCCGTGAACCGCCTCGTGCTGGGCCGCGCCTCCGCCCTGGTGGGGGCCCTGGCGGCCGGCGGCTACCTCGGGTACGCCGTCAGCTGGCTCGGTGTGGACGCCGAGCTGGCCAGCCAGCGGGAGTGGCGCTCCCTCGGCGCGGCCGCCGGCGGTGTGGCGATCACCATCACGGCGGTGCTCCTCGAGCGTGCGTGTCGCGTCCGTTCCGACGCCGACGACACCTAACCTGCTGTTCATGCCTTCCTCCATCAGCAGGGCCCCCAGCACCCGGGCCCCCGCGGCCCGCCGTCGGCAGCGGAGCACCAGGCTCACGGTCGCCGCCGGACTCATCGCGATCTCGGCGCTCGTCGTCCTCGGCGCCGTCCTCAGCGGTTCGTGGCTCTTCGTCACGCTCGCTGCCGGGCTCGGCGTCGTCCTCGGCGCTGCCGCCACCCGCATCACCCACTCCGAGCTGATGGACGCCCGCCGCGAGGCGGCCCGGGACCGGGCCGAGCAGGCCCAGGCCTACCGCGACCTGACCGTCACCCGCACGGCCGAGCAGGCTGCGCACACCGCGACGATGCAGGCCCGCATCGCCGCGCACGAGCACACCATCGGTGAGCTCGAGATCGCCCTGACCTCCGCGCAGAAGCGGGCGGCCGAGGCCACCCGCAAGCGGGGCGCCGAGGCCCGTCGCGCGGACGTCGCCGAGCAGGAGGGCCGTGGCCTCACGGTCCGCCTCGACGAGTCCGAGGAGCGCGCCGCCGAGGCGATCGTCCGGGTCGCCGAGCTGGAGCAGGAGCTCGACGTCCTGCGCGCCGAGCTCGCCGCCTGGCAGACCACCCCGGCCCGCCGACACGCCTGACCCGTCCCGGGGCCGCGCCCCGGAGCACGACCGCACACCGACCCGCCCGTGGATCCCACGGGCGGGTCGGTGCGTTTCCGCCCGTACGGCATGATCAGCCCCGTGATTCCCGAGGACTCCAGGTTCGAGAGCGACCCCGACGAGGTGCTCGGTGACAACCACGGGCTGCCGGCCGGCTGGGAGGTCGTCCCGCCCGACCCGGCGGACCGCTTCACGGTGGCCCGGCTGACGCACCTGCTGCGCGCCCACGAGCGCCAGGGTCGCGGCTGGGCCGGCTCCGGCGTCGACGACGTGCTCGTCGAGGTCTCCGAGCACGGGCTCCGCACGCGCGAGAACGTCGTCGTGCGCGACCCCGAGGGCGAGATCCGCGCCTGGGGCAGCGTGCACGACCGCTCGGTCGGCCGGATGCTGTTCGTGCACATCGTCGAGCGCGGCCTCGACGACGACGTCGCGGCCCGCTGCTCCGACGTGCTCGTCGAGTGGGCCGTCGGCCAGGCGCAGGCCGTGGGTGCGGCCCGCGGGCTGGAGACCCAGCAGATCGACACCGGTGCCTTCCAGGACGACGAGCGCCAGCACGCGTGGCTGGCCGGTGCCGGCTTCGAGCGGGTCCGCACCTGGTGGCAGATGACCCGGCCGGTCACCCCGGAGGAGGCCGCTCTCGCCGAGTCGCCCGACCACTGGGAGAAGGACGGAGTCGTCTTCCGGCTGGTCCGGCGCAGCGGCTCGGGCCTGCCCGACGAGGACGACCTGCGCGAGGTCCACGAGGTGCTCGAGGGTGCCTTCGTCGACCACTTCAACTCCAGCGAGGAGACCTTCGAGGAGTTCCTCCACCGGCTCCGCGAGGACCCCGGCCACCGCTGGGACCACTGGTGGCTGGCCGAGCTCACCGACGGCGACGCCCCCCAGCCGGTCGGCGCCCTCATCGGCACCGTCTCCGAGAGCTCCTCGGGCCCGGACGGCTCCTACGTGTCCTACCTCGGCGTGCTCGAGGCCGCCCGCGGCCGCGGCGTGGCCAAGGGCCTGCTCGCCACGATCATCTCCGACGCCGCGACCCGCGGCCGGGACCGCGTCGGCCTCGAGGTCGACGCCGACTCCCCGACCGGCGCGGCGGGGCTCTACACCTCGATGGGCTGGACGACGAAGTACGTCACCGAGTCCTGGCACCGCGACGTGAGGGTGAGCCCGGCCTGAGGCCCTGGCCCCGGCACGCCGGGCCCGCCGCGGCCCGCACCGCGCACGGCGCGCACTAGCCTGACCCGCATGGCCGGCCCCTCGTCACCGCGCAGGATCGCCGGCGCTGCCGCGGCGGTGCTGCCGCCCGGTGCCCGGCGCGCCCTGCGCCGCCGGCTCGGTGCCCGCCTCGGGGTCCCCGGTGCGGACGCGGGCCTGGTCTCGGTGGTCCTCGTCGTCGAGGCCCGGGACCTGCCGCGGCTCTCGGCGTCGCTGGCCTCCGCGCTCGGGCAGGAGCACGCCCACCTCGAGGTGCTGGTGTGCCCGGTCGGCGAGGACGCAGCCCGGGACGCGGCACTGGTCGTGCACGACGTCGGTGACGCCCGCGTCGTGCCGGTCGAGCCGTCCGCGACCTGGCAGCAGGCGCTCGAGGCCGGGGTCGCCCGGGCCCACGGCGACCTGCTCGCCTTCCTGCGCGGCTGCGACCGGCTGCCGCCCGACGCACTCGCGGTGGCCGCCCGGTCCCTGGCCGCGTCGGGTGCCGACCTGGCGACCGGCCGGCTCGAGCAGTCGGGCTCGCCCGAGCCGTGGTTGGCCGCCGCCCAGCAGCGCGCCCACGACCCCGCCGCGACCGGGGTCGCGCCGACAGCCCGGCCCGGCCTCGCCGGCGCCCTCGCGCTCGGCGGCCTGGTGGTCCGCCGTCCCGCCTGGCGCGGCGGGCTCACCCGGACGGACGACTGGGTCACGTCGCCGACCGTCGCCGCCCTGCTCGCCGGGGTGGCACGGGTCGACGTCCTCGACCACCCGACGTACACCTTCGCGCCGGGCCACGGCGTCCGGGCCTTCGCCGCGACGCCGTCGGCGCTGCCCGACCTGCCGGTCTGGCGGGAGCGGGTCGCCGCCGTCGACCACGCCCTCACGGGGTCGCCGCTGCTCGATGGCTGGCACCGGCACCTGGCCGCGGTCGAGCTGCCGCGGCTCCTGCAGGACGCCGAGCGCGCGACCCCCGAGGAATGGTCGGTGCTGCGCACCCTGGCCGGGAGGTACGCCGGCCCGACCGGCCCCGCGGCGGACGAGGTGCCCGCCGCGGCCCGCGCCCTCGGCTGGCTGGCCGCCGAGGACCGACGGCCCGAGGTCGAGGCGCTGGCCGCCGAGCTGGCCGCCCTCGACGGCGACCTGCCGACCCGGCTCGTCGACGGCGGGCTGCACGCGACCTGGGACGCGGTGGCGCTCCCCGCGGACCTGACCCGGCTGGCGGCGAGCGAGACGCCGCTGCGCGCGCACGCCCAGCGGACCCGCTGGACCGCGGGCGGACGGGAGGTCGACGTGCTCGCCGAGGTCCGGCTCGTCGACGCCGGGGCGGTCCCGCTCGAGGTCGCAGTGGACGCCGACGGCGCCGTCGAGGTGCTCCGCCCCGCGCGCATTGACGCGGAGGCGACCCGCTGGGCCGGGCGCCGCTTCCAGGAGGCGGTGGCCCTCACCGTGCGCGTGCCCGGCGACGGCGCCACGACCCTCCGGCTGACCGCGTCCGGCGGCGGTGTCACCCGCAGCTCCACCCTCGCCCTCCCCGCACGCCCGACCGGCCCCGCCGCCGGGACCGGCAGCCCGGTCACCGTCGACGGCCTGGCCCTGGACGGCACGGACCTCGTGGTCACCGCCACCGGCGACCCGGCCTCCCTGCGGCTGCTCGGCCCGGACGACCGCCCGCTCGACGTGGTGGTGCGCCCGGTCGAGGGAGGTGCGCGGATCACCCTGCGGGCCGACCACTTCGGCGCCCCCCGCTGGCTGGCGTCCGGTCCGCACCGCCTCGTCACCCGCGACGGCAACGTCGCGGTGGGCGACGGGCTCCGCGGCCGGCTGCCCACGGAGCTCGTGGGGGAGAGGCACCGCGTCCGTGCCTTCCTCGGCCCCCGCGGCGGCCTGGTGCTCGGCGTCACCGCACCGCTCACCGACGACGAGCTCGGTCCGCACGCCCAGCAGCGGCTGCAGACGGCGTACGCCCTCGACGACCGGCCGCTCGACCCCGACCTCGCCTACTTCGACACGTACGCCGGCCGCTCGGCGACCGACAGCCCCCGCGCGATCCACGACGAGCTGCGCCGGCGCCGCCCGCACCTGCGCACGGTCTGGGGTGTCGCCGACCACGGCCAGTCGGTGCCGGCGGGCGCCGAGCCGATGCTCCTCCGCAGCGCCGCGTGGTACGCCGCCCTGGCGAGCGCCCGGGTGGTCGTGACGAACACCGACGTCGAGGCGTGGTTCCGCCGCCGGCCGGGCCAGGTGCTGCTGCAGACCTTCCACGGCTACCCCTCCAAGGCGATGGGGCTGGGGCAGTGGCGGGCGCTCGACCACGCCCCGTCGCGGATCCGGGTCGCCCGCGCCCGCGGCGTCGACACGTGGAGCGCGATCGTGACGCCGACCCCGGAGATGACCCGCCACTACCGCGAGCAGTACGCCTACGACGGCCCCGCGCTCGAGCACGGCTACCCGCGCGACGACGACCTCGTGCTGCCGACCGCGGCCGCGACCCGCGAGCGCACCCGCACGCTCCTCGGCATCGCCCCGGACCAGACCGCGGTCCTCTACGCCCCGACGTGGCGCGAGCACCTGGCCTTCCGGGCCCGCGGCGCGGAGATGACCGACTTCCTCGACGTCGCCGCCGCGGCCCGCGCCCTCGGCGACGACCACGTGCTGCTGCTGCGCGGGCACCGCTTCCACCAGCCCGACCCGGGCCCGGTCGACCCCGCAACCGGCGCGGGCACGCCGGCCGCCCGGGTCGTCGACGTGACGGCGTACCCCGAGATCAACGACCTCGTGCTCGCCTCCGACGCGGCGGTCCTGGACTACTCCTCGCTGCGCTTCGACTACGCCCTGACCGGTCGCCCGATGGTCTTCCTCGTGCCGGACCTCGCGGCCTACGACGCCGGCAGCCGCAGCTTCCTCTTCCCGTTCGAGGAGTCCGCGCCCGGCCCGTTCGTCGACGACACGGCCGGGGTGGTGGCGGCGCTGCGCGACCTCGACGGGCTCCGCGAGCGCCACGCGCCGGCGATCGCGGCCTTCAACGACCGGTTCAACCCGTGGCAGGACGGCCGGGCGGCCGAGCGGGTCGTGGACGGGCTCCTCGACCTGCTGTGAGCCACCCTCCGGGGCCGCGCCGTTCGTCGGTAGATTGACCGCCATGACGGCCAAGGACATCGCCCGCTCCGTCGTGCGTCGGGGTGCGGGCGTCTCGCGTCGCGTGGCCCGGCGTGCGGTGGACACCCGCGCCGCCCGTCGCCTCCGGCGCCCCGCGATCAGCGTGATCGTGCCGTTCTACAACGTCGAGGCCTACCTCGCGGAGTGCCTCGACAGCATCCTCGAGCAGGACGTCGCGCACCTCGAGGTGATCCTCGTCGACGACGGCTCGCCGGACGGCTCGCGCGCGATCGCCGAGCGGTACGTCGCCCGTGACGACCGGGTCCGGCTCGTCACCCGGCCCAACGGCGGCCTGGGCGCCGCCCGCAACACCGGCGTCCGCGAGTCGCGGGGTCGCTACCTCACCTTCATCGACTCCGACGACCTGCTGCCCCCGGGGGCGCTGCGGGCGCTCCTCGAGACGATCGAGGCCAGCGGGTCCGACCTCGTCGTCGGCTCGGTCGAGCGCTTCAACGCCGTCTCCACGTGGTCGCCCAACTGGGTCCGCAAGGTGCACGACGACCGCCGGATCGCGATCACGGCCGAGGACTTCACCCCGCTGCTGCGGAACCTCTACACGTGGAACAAGCTCTTCCGGCGCGAGTTCTGGGAGGCCCAGGACCTCTGGTTCCGCGAGGGCGTCGCCTACGAGGACCAGCCGATCATCACCCAGCTCTTCGCCCGGGCGACGGCGATCGACGTCATCCCCGACGTCGTCTACCGCTACCGCGCCCGCGAGGACCAGAGCTCGATCAGCCAGCAGACCGCCAGCCTGCAGGACCTGCGCCAGCGCATCGAGGCCTGGCGCGTCGGCCGCGACGTGTTGACCGCGGAGGTCTCCCCGGCCCTCTTCGAGGCCTGGCGGCTCACCCTCTTCGACGTCCACTTCCACTGGTACCTCACCAGCACCGGCACCGTCGACGACGACTACTGGTCCGAGCTGGTCGCCGCGGTCCGCGAGCTGACCGAGGGCGCCCCCGACTGGGTGTGGGAGCAGACGATGCCCGGCCGCCGGGTGCTGATCCGGCTGGCGCTGCTCGACCGGCGCGCGGACGCCCAGGAGCTGGTCCGCCAGAAGGGGCTCCGGCTCGACCACTGGCCCGCGCGCGTGCGCCCCGACGGCATCCTGCTCGAGCTGCCGTTCCTCGGCGACCCCGAGCTCGAGGAATCGCTCTTCCTGATCCGGCCCGAGCAGCTCAGGATCCACCACTCCGTGGAGAACCTCCACTGGGTCCACGAGGCCGACGGCAGCGCCACGGCCCGCATCTCCGGCCGCGCCTACCTCTCCAAGGTCGACCTGGCCGAGCACGCGTCGCGCGTCTCCGTGGTGCTCCGCGAGGACGGCACCGGCCACGAGCGGGTCTTCCCGGCCGACCGGGCCACCGACTCGTCGTACCCCCCTCCGGAGGAGGACAAGTGGTGCGACTACTCCAGCGGCACGTTCGCCGCGGTCATCCCCATGTCCGAGGTCGTCGCCTCGGCCGCGCAGGGCACCTCCTGGACGGTGCTGCTGCGCGTCGAGGCCGCCGGCTTCACGGTGACCAGTCGCGTCAACCGGCTGCTGCGCAGCGGCGCCGCCGGTGTCGTGCCGGCGCTGACGCTGCGCGACGGTGGCCGCGTGGTCACCGAGTGGCAGTTCAACCGCGCGCTCCGGCTCCGCGTCGACCTCGCCGGCGTGCGCGTCACCAGCGCCCGGCTCGAGGGCCGCACGGTGGTGGGCGTGCTCGCCGCCGACGCGACCGACGTACGCCGTGTGGCCGCCGCCCGGCCGCGCCACCGGGTCGAGAGCGCGGTCGCGGACGGCCGCCCGCAGGAGTTCCGGATCGAGCTGCCCGACGCGCCCACCCGCTCCGACGGCACGACCGACGAGTGGCGCATCGAGGGCTGGACGGCCGACGGCGACCGGGTCGCCTTCGTGCCCGCTGACGACGCGCTGCCGGCGTACGCCGGCGAGGAGCTCGCGCTCGAGACCCACCGCGACGGCGAGCTGGTCGTGCGGCAGTGGCGGCTCGGTGCGGTGGCCGACGCCGCGGCCGTCGACGCCGCCGGCGTGCTGCGGGTGACCGGCCGGACCTTCGGCGAGCCGGTGACCTCGATCCGCCTGCACGTGACCAGCCTGCGCAGCCGCACCGCCGGTCCGACCGTGCCCGTGGAGGGCGGCCGCTTCGTCGCGCAGTGCGACCTGCGCCACGAGGTCTACCGCTTCGGCGCCTGGCCGCTGCCGCTCGGCGACCACGACCTGGCGGTCACCCTGACCACGGCCTCCGGACGCGAGGCCACGCTCCCGATCCGCACCTCGAGCGTGCTCAGCGACTCGCTGCCCGTGCCGGTGCAGACCGACCTGCTCGAGGGCCGCGTCGTCCGCGGACCCGACGCCGGGGTGCGGGTGACCCTGCGCCGCCCGATCGGCGAGGCGCGCGGCGCCTACGCACAGAACCAGCTCCGCCTGCACCCGCCCGTCACGGGCGGGCTGACCCGGGGCGTGCTGATGCGGTCGTACTTCGGCGAGTCCGCGACGGACAACGGCCTCTCGATCCAGCGCGAGCTCCAGCGCCGCGGCTCGGACCTGCCGGTCTACTGGGCGGTGCACGACCACTCGATCGTGGTCCCGGAGGGCGGCATCCCCGTCATCGTGAACAGCGAGGAGTGGTACCACCTCCTCGCGTCGGTGACCTACTACGTCGACAACATGTACCAGCCCGAGTTCCACGAGAAGCCCGCCGGCCAGGTGCTCGTCCAGACCTTCCACGGCTACCCCTTCAAGCAGATGGGGCACCCGCACTGGCGCAACACGCAGTTCTCGCAGGCCCGGATCGACGCGTACGACGAGCGCGCCTCGCAGTGGGACTACCTCGTCTCGCCGGCCCGCTACGCCAGCCCGCTGCTGACCCGTGACTTCAACTACCACGGCGAGGTCCTGGAGATCGGCTACCCGCGCAACGACGTCCTCAACTCGGAGCTCGCCCCGGGCATCCGGGCCGCCACGCGGGCGGCCCTGGGCATCGCCGACCACCAGACGGCGGTGCTCTACGCGCCCACCTTCCGCGACTACATGGCGGTCGACGACAACCGTGCGCTGATGCCGGAGTTCCTGGACTTCGCGCGCTTCCACGAGCGCCTGGGCGACGACGTGGTGCTGCTGATCCGCGGCCACGCGTTCAACGCCCGCACCCTGCGGCGCGCGGGCCGCGTCGACGGGTGCGTCGACGTCACCGACTACCCCGAGATCTCGGACCTCTACCTCGCGGCCGACGCGGCGATCGTCGACTACTCCTCGCTGCGCTTCGACTTCGGCGTGACGGGGAAGCCGATGATCTTCCAGGTGCCGGACCTCCAGCGCTACCAGGACACCCGCGGCTGGCTGTTCGACTTCGAGCCCACGGCGCCCGGTCCGCTCGTGTCGACCACCGACGAGGTCGTCGACTGCCTGCTGGACCTCGACCGGGTCCGGGCCGAGCACGCGGCGGCGTACGACCTCTTCCGGCAGGACTACCTCGACCTCGAGGACGGCCGGGCCGGGGCGCGGTTCGTCGACGCGGTCTTCGTGCCGCGCGGGGACGCCCCGCCGGCCGACTGACCCGACCGGAGGGGCGCGGGTGGTCCGGCCGTCGGGCCGCCCACCACTGATAACCTCCGACGTGGTCGGCGCCCCCGCCTGACCCACCCCTGAGCCTCCGGAGGACGACCGACCGTGGCAGATGCCGACCAGACCGCCGGGCCCGAGGGCGTCGCCGACGAGCGTTCCCTGGTGTTCGTGCTGGGCCCCGGCCGCAGCGGCACCAGCACGATGGCCGGTGCCCTGTCCTACAGCGGCTACCGCGTCCCCGAGGCCATCAAGGGCAACGAGACCAACCCGTCGGGCTTCTTCGAGCCGCGGTGGGCGGTCAACTTCCACCGGCGGCTGCTGCGCGCGACCGGGGTCCGCACCCTGGACACGAACCCGGACGTCCTCGAGCGCCTCCAGGACGTCCTGACCGACGCGAAGATCCGCGACGAGCTGCACGACTGGCTGGCCCCGCGCATCGAGAAGCACGGCCGGGTCGTCATCAAGGACCCGCGGATGGTGTGGTTCCGCGACCTGTGGGTGCACGCGGCCGAGCGCAGCGGCGTCGACCCCCGCTTCGTGATCATGCTCCGGCACCCCTCCGAGGTGTCGTCGAGCCGCAGCAACTACTACAACTCGCGCGAGGTGCCGGCCGTGGCCGGCTGGATCAACGTCGCGCTGATGACCGAGCGCCTCACGGCCGGCTCGCCGCGCGCGCTCGTCCACTACCCGGACCTCACGGCCGACTGGCGCAGCCAGCTGGGCCGGCTCCGCGACGACCTCGACCTGCGCCTCACGCCGCCGCCCGAGGAGCGACCGCACCCGGTCGACGACTTCATCGACCCGAGCCTGCGCCGGATGAAGCCGGGCTGGGAGGACTCCGAGGTCCCCGTCCTCCTGCGCGACCTCGGCGACCGCACCTTCGACGCCCTGCGCACGCTGGCCGTCGAGGGCGACTCCGACGCCATCGCCGCGGACCTCGAGCAGCTCCGCGCCGAGTACGCCACCGCGCACTCCGACGCGCTCGCCATGGTCCGCTCCACGATGTTCCGCTTCGGCGACGAGCGGGCGGCCAAGGCGCGGCGCAAGGCCCGGGCGAAGGCCAAGGCCGAGGCGACCAAGGTCGCCCGCGCCACGCGCGCCGAGCGGGCCGCCGCCGTACCACCCCCGTCGCTGGCGCGACGCGTCGCGCGGCGCGTCCGCAGCCGCGTGCAGCGGGACCGCTGATGGGCGTCCTCGTCCTCATCACCGGCACCGGCCGAAGCGGCACCAGCACGATGTCGGGGACGTTCCACCACCTCGGGCTGCACGTCCCCGGTCCCTACCTCGGGGCCAACGAGTCCAACCCCAAGGGCTTCTTCGAGTCCAAGTGGGCGGTTGCCTTCCACAAGGAGATCGTCAAGGCCGCCCGCATCCACGACTTCGACAGCCGGCCGGCCGCGTTCGAGCGGGCCCAGGAGGCGTGGTCGCCGCAGCGGCGCGCCCGGCTGGCGTCGTTCCTGACCGAGCAGGCCGCCCAGGGCGACCAGGTCGTCGTCAAGGACCCGCGCTCGGTCTGGGCCCAGGGCCTGTGGCGCGACGCCGCGGCCGAGGCGGGGCTGGAGATCCGCTACGTCTCGATGCTGCGGCACCCGGCCGAGGTCATCGGCAGCCGTGCGACCTACTACGCCAGCTCCGGCGACGAGGAGAAGCGGCGCCGCTACGAGACCTTCAACGTCGCCCGCTGGATCAACAGCTCGGTGCTCAGCGAGCGCGAGACCCGGGGCAGCGCCCGGGCCTTCGTCCGCTACACCGACCTGCTCACCGACTGGCGCCCCGTCCTCACGACCCTCGGCGCGGACCTCGGGCTGCGCTTCGACCCGGACCCCGCGGCCGGCGGCCCCAGTCCGGTCGACGACTTCATCGACCCCGACCTGCGCCGGCACCAGGTCACCTGGGACGAGCTGCAGATCCCGGCGGAGCTGCAGGACGTCGCGCAGCGGATCTGGGACGCGCTCGAGATCCTCGCGGACGCCCACGGCGAGGACGCGGCGGCCTCGGCCGAGGTGACCGCGCAGGGCGAGCGCTACGCCCGGCTCTTCGAGGACGCCGCGGCGATCAGCCACGACGCGATGGAGGAGGCGCGCGACGAGGCGCGCCGGGCCGGCGAGGAGTCCGCCCGCAGTGCGCCGGCGAGCGCCCCGGCGACCCCCGCCGGGCGGGGCCGGACCCCCGACGACCTCGGTGGCCGGGAGCTGCTGCGCCTGCTGGGCGGCCGGGTCCGCACCCGCGTCACGCGGCCCCGCGGCTGATCCCGTCGTCCCCGGTGGGCGGGTGATCGGGGCACGAGGCCTCGGCTAGCATCGCCCGCATGAGAGTGTCGGACGAGCACCAGGTCCTCTTCGTCCACATCCCCAAGAACGCCGGCTCCACCGTCGACGCGATCTTCGACGACGAGGTCCCGGACAGCCGTCGCGTGGGCAACCGGGCCCGGCACGTCCGCTACAAGGGACTGGTGCGGACCGAGCCCGGGCTCGTGGACTACTGGTCGTTCTCGTTCGTCCGGAACCCCTGGGCCCGGATGGTGTCGTGGTACGTCATGATGGCCAAGATCTTCGAGCAGTACGACGCGGGCCGCCCCTACTCGGTCGGCAAGGTCGACAAGTTCCCGCACGTGTGGGAGCCGGTCCGACCGTTCGTCGGAGACTTCGAGACCTTCGTGACGGGCGCCCCCGACGCGATCCGCCGCTTCGGCCGCCCCCAGTACGACTGGCTGGTCCTCGAGGACGGCCGCGAGGTCGACTTCGTGGGCCGGGTGGAGAACTTCGCGCACGACATCGACGTGGTCCGGAAGCGGCTCGGGCTGCCGCCCGCGGAGGTGGTGCCGCGCAACCGGTCGTCGCACGCCCACTACAGCGAGTACTACACCGACCACACGCGCGAGCGGGTGGCCGACCTGTTCGCCGTCGACATCGAGACCTGGGGCTACACCTTCGACCGGCCCGACTGAGCCGGCGCCTACTGCCCGTCGAGGACGGCCAGCGGGTCGTCCTTGCGCACGTCGTAGATGTGGCCGGTCTGCGGCGAGAGCAGGACGTCGAGCGAGGTCTGCGCGACCACCTCGGACTCCAGCAGGCTGCCGGGGGGCTCCTGGCCGAAGGCCTTGGTGCGCATCGGGGTGCCGGTGCGCTCGGGGTTGATGCAGTTGACCCGGACCCGGTCGCCGGCCCACTCGTCGGCGAGCGCCTGCGTGAGGTTGACCGTCGCGGCCTTCGCGGACGAGTAGAGGCTGTAGCCGCTGCGGCCGCGGGTGTAGGAGCTCGAGGTGAAGAGCAGCATCGAGCCCGACATCTCCTTGAGGTGCGGGAAGAACACCTGGGCGATGAAGACCGGCGCGAGGTAGTTGATCTCGGTGGCCGAGTAGATCGTCTCCTCGCTGGTCTCGAGCAGCTCGCCGCGGGGGAGCACCCCGGCGGTGTTGACGACGAAGTCGATGCGGCCGGCCTTCTCCATGACCTGCTTCGCGGCGGCCATCACGTCGGTGCGGCGCTCGACGTGGGTGTTCGTGCTCGAGCGGCTGAACGTGTGCACGTCCGCACCCAGCCGGGTGGCCAGCTCCGCGATGTCGGCGCCGATGCCGTAGCTGCCGCCGAAGACCACCATGGTCTTCCCGGCCAGCGCCGCGTGGTACTCCTCGTCGGTGCCGGGGGCGGGCAGGTCGTTGCTCGTGAGCTGGAAGAGCTTGTCGGCCAGGTAGACGTCGATCGGCTCGGTGACCTTCATGTTCCGCTCGTCGCCGTGCACCACGACGATCGGCTCCTCGGGGCTGTAGCGCAGCACCACGGTGCAGTCGTCGGTGGCGACGAAGTTCGGGTCCTGGCCGGCCTTGACGTACGCCGCCTTGATCACCGACGAGCGGAACGCCTGCGGGGTCTGGCCGCGGCGCAGGGCGGCGCGGGGCGGGATCTCGCGGATCGTGTTGTCGTCGCGGACCTCGATGATCGTGTCTGCGGACGGGATGGCGACGTCGACGGCCGGGTAGGACTCGAGGGCCTGGAAGCACTCCTCGATGATCCGGGGCGCGAGCAGGGGGCGCACGGCGTCGTGGAAGAGGACGTGGCACTCGTCGTCCCCGAGCGCGTCGAGCGCGCGCAGGGTGGTCTCGTTGCGGCTCTCGCCGCCCTCGAGGATCCGCGTCACCTTCGCGTAGTCGCCGTTCTTCACGATCGCGCGGACGGCATCGAGGTGCCCGGGCGCCATCATGATCAGCACCTCGTCGACCATCGGGTGGTCGTGCAGCGCGATGAGCGAGTGCTCGAGGATGGTCTTCCCGGCGACCTTGATCAGCTGCTTGGGGATGGCCAGCCCGATCCGGGCGCCGACACCACCCGCCAGCAGCACCGCGACGTTCCTGACCGGGGAGGTGCTCGATTCCATGAGCGGCATCCTCTCAGACCCCCCGCCGCGCCGGTGTCGCAGGAGCGCGGCGTCCTGTGGGTAGTCTGACGCGCGTGAACGACCATGCCGGATCGCTGCTGCCCGAGGGGGCGCGCCTGGTCCACATCGGGCCGCACAAGACCGGCAGCACCGCCATCCAGATGGCGTTCTTCCACGCGCCCGAGGGCCTCCTCGAGGAGCACGGGGTCCGCTACGCCACGGGGGTGCGGCACCGCCCCGACAAGGCCGGCTGGGCGCTCGGGCTCGACGGCCACCCGGCCGGTGCGGCGAAGCCGCCGGCGATGCGCTGGGATCAGCTCGTCGAGAAGGTCACGACCGCGGGCCGCCGTCGCGTCTGCGTGAGCAACGAGGACTTCGGGCGGGCGTTCCCCCAGCAGGTCGAACGGATCGTGTCCGACTTCGGCCGCGACCAGGTGCACGTCATCTCGGTGGCGCGACGACTCGACCGCTACCTGCCCTCGCAGTGGCAGGAGCGGGTCAAGGCCGGCGAGCGCCGGACGTTCGAGGAGTGGCTGCGCCTGGTCCTGGCCCCGGAGAAGACCGGGTGGGAGTGGCGCAACGTGTGGTTCGGGCACGACATCGGCTCGCTGGTCGGCCGCTGGACGGCCGAGGTCCCGCCCGAGCGCTACACGCTGGTGCTGAGCGACGAGACGGACCGCGAGCTGATCCCCAACACCTTCGAGGACATGCTCGGGCTGCCGCGGCACACGCTGAAGCCCGACCCGGCCCGGTCCAACCGCGGTCTCGCCTGGAGCGAGACCGAGCTGATCCGGCAGGTCAACATGTTGTTCGAGGAGCACGGCTGGGACCGCGCGGTGCGGCGCGAGTTCGTCCGGCACGGCGTGCTCACCGACATGGGCCGGCGCCCGACGCCCGAGGGCCCGAAGAACCCGCCGTTCCCGGCGTGGGCCGTGGACCGGCTCCACGAGCTCGGCGACAGGCGCGTCGAGCAGGCGCGCTCGCTCGGCGTGCGCGTGGTCGGCGACCCCGAGGCGATGCGGACCCCCGACGGGGTCCCGGTCGTCGACGGCCCCGCCGTCGCCCCGGGCGTCGACGCGGCCGTCGCGGCCGCAGCGCTCGCCAAGGTCGTCGACGTCGCCGTCCGGTCCCGGGCAGGGGCCGGGAAGAAGACCCAGGAGGGTTCGTCCGCGTGAAGCTCCGTCGCAAGGCGGCGCCCGCACCCGCCGCCGACCCTGTCACCGCGCCCGCGCCCGCGTCCGGAGCGGGAGCACCCGTCCCGGGCGTCGTCGAGGAGTTCACCCGCCGCCTGGTCAAGGGCTGGGTCTCGGTGCCGGCCGATGCGTCGCCCACCCGGGTCAGCCTGCACCTCGGAAGGCTCGAGGTGACCGCGACCTACGCCACCGACGACGGCGCCCTCGCCGGCTGGCGCCCCGCCGGCGCGCCGGCGCAGGACTCGCCCCCCAAGGGGCCTGCCGGCATCCGCCGGCCGGCCGACGGTCGCCGCAACAGCCGCCAGCAGGTGCGCACCTTCGCCTTCAAGATCCCCGGCATCTGGCGCTTCGTCGGCAAGGACACCCGGATCACCGTGCGCGTCGACGGCCGGCCGCTGCCGATCGCCGGCCACGGCATGTTCCTCACGCCCCCGAAGAACGGCGAGCACAACGTCCAGCAGCTCAGGGCGCTCTTCGCCGAGGGTCACGTGCTCAACCAGTTCGGCATGGTCTCGCTGTCCAAGAAGCTGGACGTCGCCTGGCAGGGCAAGGTGATGGACCTCTACACCCGGACCCGCGACGTGGTGCGCGACGAGTTCGGCCACGACGTCTTCTTCGTCTACGGCACCCTGCTCGGCGCGGTCCGCGAGGGCGGCTACATCGCGCACGACCCGGACTTCGACGCCGCCTTCGTCTCGCGGCACCGCACCGGCCCGGAGGCCGCGGCGGAGCTGGCCGAGGTCGCGCTGAAGCTCGTCGAGGCCGGGCTGGACGTGGAGTGCCGGGCGACGACCCTGCACCTCTTCGACCCGGACCTGCCCGGCCACCGCATCGACCTGTTCCACACCTACTTCGACGAGGACGGCCTGCTGCGCTTCCCCTTCGGCGTCGCCGGGTCGAGCCAGGTGCACGAGCGGGACTGGCACGGCTGCACCGAGATCGACTTCCCCGGTGGCCGCGGCCTGGTCCCCGTCAACGCCGAGCAGCTCGTCGAGCACCTGTACGGCGCGGACTGGCGCCGCCCCAAGCCGGGCTTCAACTGGAACTTCGACCGCACCGACTCCGCCCCCGAGGCCGTCGTGCCGGTCCCGCTGCGCACCAAGGTCTACTGGGCCAACTTCTACTCGCGGAACTCCTACAGCAGCGGCTCGACGTTCTTCGAGTTCGTGGAGGCCCGCGACGACACCCCGGCGACGGTCATCGACATCGGCTGCGGCGACGGCCGGGACGCCTGCGCCTTCGCCGCCGCCGGCCGCACCGTGCTCGGCCTGGACCAGTCGCCGGTCGGGATCGAGCACGCGACCGCCCGGGCCGCCCAGCTCGGCCTGGCCGACCGGGTCCGCTTCGAGGTCTGCGACGTCGCGGACGTCGACGACCTCGGCCGCGCCCTCGACCTCGCGGCCGACGGCGACCGCGGCCCGGTGATGTTCTACCTGCGGTTCTTCCTGCACGCGATCCCCGAGGAGGTGCAGGACCGGCTGCTGGCCGCGATCGACACCCACGCCCGCCCCGGCGACTGCTTCGCCGCGGAGTTCCGCACCGACCGCGACGAGACCACCAGCCACGTCCACACCAAGCACTTCCGGCGCTTCCAGAACGCCGCCGCCTTCAGCGCGACCCTCGCCGGCCTCGGATTCACGATCGTGCACGAGGAGGAGGGCACCGGGCTCTCGCCGTACCAGGGGGAGGACCCCGTCCTCTACCGCGTCGTCGCGCACCGCTGAGGCCCGCGCCGCGAGTCGCCCACGTCACACCGGGAGCCGTTCCCACGGCTGCGCGTGCGGCGTAGCCTCGGGAACGCAATCGATTAGTCCGGTACCCGTGCCGGCCCTCACCCGAGGGTGGTCGGCGGGACTGGAACGAAAGGTTCGACCCATGTCAGAACGCTTCCGTGTGGGCGTCGTCGGCGCAGGCCGCGTCGGTGCCGTCCTCGCCGCCGCCCTCGGTGCCGCGGGCCACCACGTCGTGGCCGCCGCCGGGGAGTCGGACGCCTCGCACCAGCGCATCGACGCGCTGCTGCCCGGCACCCCCAACGCGAAGCCCTCCGCGGTCGCGCGCTCGTGCGACCTGCTGCTGCTCACGGTCCCCGACGACATGCTCCCCAACGTCGTCGCGATGCTGGCCGCCAGCGGCGCCCTGCACGAGGGGCAGTACGTCGTGCACACCTCGGGCCGGCACGGCCTGGCCGTCCTCGAGCCCGCCCGCGCCGTCGGCGCGCGGACCATCGCGCTCCACCCGGCGATGACCTTCACCGGCACCGCCGTCGACCTCGGCCGCCTCGCCGGCTGCGTCTTCGGCCTCACGGCCGGCCCCGCCGAGCAGGCCGCGGCCGAGGACCTCGTCGCCGACCTGGGCGGGCGCCCGATGTGGGTCGCCGAGGAGATGCGCACGCTCTACCACGCCGGTCTGGCCCACGGCGCCAACCACCTCGTCACGCTGGTCACGGAGGCGATGGAGATGCTCGCCGCCGCCGGCGCCGACGACCCCGCCGGCACCCTGCGCCCCCTGCTGACGGCCGCGCTCGACAACGCGCTCGAGCACGGGGACGCCGCGCTGACCGGCCCGATCGTCCGCGGCGACGCGAACACCGTCCGCGACCACCTGGCGGAGATCCGCGCCAACGCGCCGCAGACCCTGACGTCGTACGTCGCCCTGGCGCGCGCGACGCTCGACCGCGCCGTCACCGACGGCCGGCTGCTGCCGATCCGCGCCGCGAAGATCCGCCTGCTGCTCGACCAGGCCTCGGCCCCGGCGGCCCGGCGCGGAGCCCGCCTGCGATGAGCGCCGCCGGTCCGGTCCTCGCGCACACGCGCGAGGAGCTCGCCACGCTGCTCTCCGAGGCCCGTCGCTCGGGCCTCCCGGTGGGGCTGGTCCCGACGATGGGCGCGCTCCACGAGGGCCACGCCAGCCTGGTGCGCGTCGCCCGCGACCGCGTCGGGGAGGGTCCCGTCGTGGTGTCGGTCTTCGTCAACCCCCTCCAGTTCGGCGCCGGCGAGGACCTCGACCGCTACCCGCGGACGCTGGACGACGACGTCGAGCTGTGCCGCCGGGAGGGCGTCGACATCGTCTTCGCGCCGAGCGTCGACGAGGTCTACCCCGGCGGGGAGCCGCAGGTCACCGTCGAGCCCGGCCCGCTGGCGCTGCTGCTCGAGGGACGGACCCGGCCCGGCCACTTCCGCGGGGTGCTCACCGTGGTCGCCAAGCTCTTCGGGCTGGTCCGCCCGGACGTCGCGGTCTTCGGGCAGAAGGACTACCAGCAGCTCACGCTGATCCGCCGGATGGCGCTCGACCTCAACCTCGCCGTCGAGGTCGTCGGCGCCGAGACGCAGCGGGAGCCGGACGGGCTGGCGCTGTCCAGCCGCAACCGCTACCTCGACGACGAGCAGCGGCACCAGGCCGTCGCCCTCAGCCTCGTCCTGCACGCCGCCCGCGACGCCGCGCAGTACGGCGTGGAGGTCGCCCTCGACGCCGCCCGGGCCGAGGTACGCAGCTCGATCGGGCTCGACCTCGACTACCTCGAGATCACCGACCCCGACCTGGGGCCGCTGCCGGCCGCCGTCCCCGACGGCACCGAGGGCCGGATCCTGGTCGCCGCCCGGATCGGCGGCACCCGCCTGATCGACAACATGCCCATCACCTTCGGCACCCCGCCGTCGGCGCGCAGCGCCGGCGACCCCCGCCCCGACCCCCTTCTCAGCCAGGGAGACCTCTGATGCTGCGCACCATGATGACCAGCAAGATCCACCGCGCCACCGTCACCCAGGCCGACCTGCACTACGTCGGGTCGGTGACCGTCGACGAGGACCTGCTCGACGCCGCCGACCTGCTGCCGGGCGAGCTCGTGCACATCGTCGACATCACCAACGGAGCGCGCCTCGAGACCTACACGATCGCGGGCGAGCGCGGCTCCGGGATCCTCGGGATCAACGGTGCGGCCGCCCGGCTGGTGCACCCCGGTGACCTGGTGATCCTCATCGCCTACGGCCAGATGGAGACCGCCGAGGCCCGCACCCACCAGCCGCACGTGGTGTTCGTCGACGCCGACAACAAGATCCTCGCGACCGGCTTCGACCCGGCCGAGACCTTCGACGGGGCTGGTCTCGTGCGCGGGGACCTCACCGCGGGGCGCTAGCCTCACCGAATGGTTGACGCACCCGTACGCCGGGTCCCTGGCCGCCTCGCGGCGCCCGCACCCGGCTGGACCACGACCTCCGACGTCGTGGTCATCGGCTCCGGCATCGCCGGCCTCACCGCCGCCCTGCGGCTGCGCGGGCAGGTCGACCGGATCCTGGTCGTGACCAAGGACGTCCTGGCCGCCGGCTCCACCCAGTGGGCGCAGGGCGGGATCGCCGCGGCCCTGGGGCCGGGGGACACCCCCGAGCAGCACGAGGTCGACACCCTGGTCGCCGGGGCCGGGGCCTGCGACCTCGACGCCGTCCGGGTGCTGGTCAACGAGGGCCCCGAGGCGGTCCGCGAGCTGATCGCCCTCGGCACCCGCTTCGACCACAGCCCCGACGGGGAGCTCTCGCTGACCCGCGAGGGCGGCCACCACCGCGACCGGATCGCGCACGCGGGCGGCGACGCGACTGGCGCCGAGATCCAGCGGGCCCTGATCGCCGCGATCCAGCGCGCCCCCGAGATCGAGGTCGTCGAGCACGCCCTCGCGGTCGACCTGCTCCTCGACGCCCCGCTCGACGAGGGCGGCGGCATCGCGGGCGTCACCCTCCACGTGATGGGTGAGGGACAGCGCGACGGCGTGGGCGCCGTGCACTGCCGGGCCGTCGTGCTCGCCAGCGGCGGGCTCGGCCAGGTCTTCTCCCAGACCACGAACCCGGTCGTCTCCACCGGCGACGGGATGGCCGTCGCCCTGCGGGCCGGTGCCGTGCTGCGGGACCTGGAGTTCGTGCAGTTCCACCCGACGGTGATGTACCTCGGCCCCGACTCCCGCGGCCAGCAGCCCCTGATCTCGGAGGCGGTGCGCGGCGAGGGCGCCTTCCTCGTCGACGGGCTCCCCGAGGAGGGCGGCACCCGCTTCATGCAGGGCGTGCACGAGCTCGCCGACCTCGCCCCCCGCGACGTGGTCGCGAAGGCCATCATGCGCCGGATGCTCGACACCGGCCGGCCGCACATGTGGCTGGACGCCCGCCACCTCGGGGCCCCTGCGAGCGAAGCGAGCGACCTCGGTGATCGAGTAGCGCGCGAAGCGCGCGTATCGAGATTCTGGGAGAAGCGCTTCCCGACCATCCTGGCCACGGCGCGCGCGCACGGCGTCGACCCGGTGACCCAGCTGATCCCGGTCGCCCCCGCCTGCCACTACGCCTCGGGCGGCGTGCGCACCGACCTGTGGGGCCGGTCCAACGTGCCCGGGCTCTACGCCACCGGCGAGGTGGCCTGCTCCGGCGTGCACGGGGCGAACCGGCTCGCCTCCAACTCGCTGCTCGAGGGGCTGGTCTTCTCGCGCCGGATCGCCGAGGTGCTGCCGGGCGAGCTCCGCCCGGCCGTCGCGCCCGGCGCCGACCACCGTACCGAGGGCCTCGTGGCCGGCGCGGTCCGCGGGGAGCTGCAGGAGACGATGACGTCCCGGGTGGGCGTGCTGCGCAACGCGGAGGGCCTCGACCAGGCGGCCGGGCTGCTCGACGGGCTGGCCGGCACGGCCGCCACGACGGTCGACCAGGACGCCTGGGAGACCACGAACCTGCTCACGATCGCCGCGGCGCTCACCGACGCCGCGCTGCTGCGCGAGGAGACCCGCGGCTCGCACTGGCGCGACGACTTCCCCGACCGGGACGACGCCCACTGGGCCGGACACTTCGACGTCGTGATGGACGACGGCGCCACCACGCTCCGCTTCACCGCCGAGCCCGCCACCGATGGAGACCTCGCATGAGCCGGACCCACGGCATCGACCGCACGGCGTACGCCGACCTGTCCCGCGACCTGGTCGACGAGCTGGCGGCGGCGGGGCTCGACCCGCTCGCGGTCTACGAGCACGTCGTGCTCGCCTTCGACGAGGACCTGCCCGACGGCGGCAGCGACGTGACCAGCGAGGCGATGCCCGCGATGGGTCGCGCCGTCGCCGACGTCGCCGCCCGCGAGGAGGGCGTCGTCGCCGGGCTGGCCGTCGCCGAGCTGGCCTTCCGCTACGCCCTCGGCGACGACGTCGTGATCCGCACCCGGGTGCCGGACGGGACGCACGTCCGCCCCGGTGACGTCGTGATGACCGTCGAGGGGCCGGTCGCCGGGGTGCTGACCGCCGAGCGGACCGCGCTGAACTTCTCCTCCCACCTGTCCGGGGTCGCCACCGCCACCGCGGCGTGGGTCCGCGCGCTCGAGGGCACCCGCGCCCGCGTCCTCGACACCCGCAAGACGCTGCCGGGCTGGCGCGGGCTGCAGAAGTACGCCGTGCGCTGCGGCGGCGGCGTCAACCACCGCTTCAGCCTGAGCGACCGCGCGATGGTCAAGGACAACCACGTCGTCGCCGCGGGCGGCGTCGTGGCGGCGTACGACGCCGTGCGCGCCGCGCAGCCCGGCCTGCGCGTGGAGGTCGAGGTGACCGACCTCGACCAGCTCCGCGCGCTGCTCGAGGCCGGCTGCGAGGAGATCCTGCTCGACAACATGTCCACGGCGACGATGGCCGAGGCGGTCGCGATCACCGCAGGCCGCGCCACCCTGGAGGCCTCGGGCGGGCTCACGCTCGAGCGCGCCCGCGAGGTGGCCGCCACCGGGGTCGACTTCATCTCCGTCGGGGCGCTGACGCACTCGGTGAGCGTCTTCGACCTCGGCCTGGACTTCCGGGAGGGCTGAGCCGTGCCGCTCCTCGCCGCCGACATCGGCAACAGCCACACCGTCCTCGGGCTGCTCGAGGGTGGCGAGGTGCTGGCGCACTGGCGGATCTCGACCGACGCGCGCCGCACCGCGGACGAGTGGGCGGTGCTGCTGCGGGGGCTGCTGGGGGAGCGGACCGGGTCGGTCAGCGGCATCGCGGTCTGCTCGACGGTGCCCTCGGTGCTGCACGAGTGGCGCGAGATGCTGGACGGCCACTTCGCGACGGTGCCGCACGTCGTGGTCGAGCCCGGGGTGCGCACCGGTGTGCCGATCCTGATGGACAACCCCCGCGAGGTCGGCTCGGACCGGATCATCAACGCGCTCGCGGCGGTCCACGCCTACGGCGGCCCGGCGATCGTCGTCGACTTCGGGGGCACCGCCACGACGTTCGACGTGGTCAGCCCGCAGGGGCAGTACGTCGGGGGCGCGATCGCGCCGGGGATCGAGATCTCCCTCGAGGCGCTGGGCCGGCGTGGCGCCCAGCTGCGGCGCGTGGAGCTGCTCCGGCCGCGCTCGGTGATCGCCAAGAACACCGTCGAGGCGCTGCAGTCGGGAATGGTGTTCGGGGTCGCCAGCCAGGTCGAGGGAATTGTCTCCCGGATGATCGACGAGCTCGGTGTCGCGCCCGAGGACGTGCACGTGATCTCGACCGGTTATCTGGCCGACCTCGTCGTCGCCGAATGCCGGTGCTTCACCGAGCATTCCCCGTGGCTCACCCTGCGGGGCCTCGAGCTCGTGTTTGCGCGCAACTCCTGACGGACATCATCCGCAGGAGAATCCACATTTCCCGGAGGAATCCCATGCGCCTGCACCGGACCCTGGCCGCCCTCGCGACGACCGCCTCGCTCGGCGTCGTCCTGGGCGGGTGCTCGGGGATCCAGGAGTCCCTCGCGTGCCCGGGCGAGGACTGCCCGGCCAGCCTGCAGGCGGTGGCCGACGGCGCCGCGGACGTGGACGGCGTGACCGCGGTGGACCGGACCTGGCGCTTCTCCAACATCGACAAGGGCTCGAGCGGCGGCGTCGACGTCCGGGCCTCGGTGACGACCGAGGCCGAGGCGAAGCCCCTGGCCCGCGCGATCGCGGACCTGTACGCCGCCAGCAAGGTGGAGACCGTCGACGGCATCACCGTCCACGTGGTCCCCGACCCGGAGCTGTCCCGGCCCGCCGAGGGCGGCGGGGTCACCTCGAAGGGGTTCTCCGAGGGCACCGACGTCGCGTGCGCGCCCGCCGCCTGCGCCGACGAGGTGGCGGCCTTCGAGAGCGCCTTCGCCGACGCCCCGCTCGCCGGGGAGGCCACCCTGGACGACGCGGGCTGGGCGCCGGGGGCCGTCAGCCCCGAGACCACGCTGGAGCTGAGCGTCGAGGGACAGGTCTGGGACGCCGAGGAGGTCGACGCCTTTCGCGACGAGGTATTCGCCCTGGCCGAGAAGAGCGGCCTTTTCGATATCGGCAACGTGCGCACGGTGATCCACTACGACGAGCAGGTCGACTTCCGCTTCACTTTCGACGGCGCGGGAAAGCCGTCGGTTTAGCGACGCGTATTCTTTGTCTTTTCGGGGCGGCGTGCCATGATCAATTCGATATCCACACGTTCATTTCCCTGAATGAGGTTTGACCATGGCTCAAAAGGTTCACATCGTCCTCGTCGACGACCTCGACGGCAGCGAGGCCACGGAGTCCGTCTCCTTCGGGCTCGACGGCACGTCGTACGAGATCGACCTCAACGACGAGAACGCCGCCGCCCTGCGCGACGCGCTCGCCGGCTACGTCGGCCACGCCCGCAAGGTCGGTGGGGCGAAGGGTCGCGCCAAGCGGTCCAGCGCCCCCGCGGCCGGTGGCGCCTCCGCCAAGGAGATCCGCGACTGGGCCCGCTCGAACGGCTACGACGTGCCCGACCGCGGCCGCGTCTCCGCCGACGTCCGTCAGGCCTTCGACTCCGCGCACTGACCGCCGACGCGTCGCTCCGCGACGCTTCGGCACGTCGACCCGTCGCCAGTCCGCACCCCCGAGGCGGACGAACGGCGGGTCGACGCACGTCCGGGTCCGGCCGCTCCCGTGCGGTCTTGTTCGCTGAGAGCGGAGCGCCGTGGGTGCGTGTGCGGGAACGCGTAGGCTGTCAGCGGGGTTGGTACCACTGTCCCGCTCCGCCGACCCAGGCGGTGCGGCCCCGAAGTTTTCAGGAGCGATGCGCATGTTCGAGCGGTTCACAGACCGAGCCCGACGAGTTGTCGTGCTGGCCCAGGAAGAGGCCCGCATGCTCTCCCACAACTACATCGGCACCGAGCACATCCTGCTCGGCCTGATCCACGAGGGCGAGGGAGTCGCCGCGAAGGCGCTGGAGTCCCTCGACATCTCGCTGGAGGCCGTGCGAGCCCAGGTCGAGGAGATCATCGGCCAGGGCCAGCAGGCCCCGAGCGGGCACATCCCGTTCACCCCCCGGGCCAAGAAGGTCCTCGAGCTGTCCCTGCGCGAGGCGCTGCAGCTCGGGCACTCCTACATCGGGACCGAGCACATCCTGCTCGGCCTGATCCGGGAGGGCGAGGGCGTGGCCGCCCAGGTGCTGCAGAAGCTCGGCGCCGACCTCAACCGCGTCCGCCAGCAGGTCATCCAGCTGCTCTCGGGCTTCCAGGGCAAGGAGTCGGCCGCGTCCGGTGCCGCCGCGAGCGGCTCGGCCAGCGACGCCCCGTCGTCCTCCCTGGTGCTCGACCAGTTCGGTCGCAACCTGACCCAGGACGCCCGCGAGGGCAAGCTCGACCCGGTCATCGGGCGCGAGCAGGAGATCGAGCGGGTCATGCAGATCCTCTCGCGCCGTACGAAGAACAACCCCGTCCTCATCGGCGAGCCCGGCGTCGGCAAGACGACGATCGTCGAGGGCCTGGCCCAGGACATCGTCAAGGGCAACGTCCCCGAGACGCTCAAGGACAAGCAGATCTACACGCTCGACCTGGGCGCCCTGGTGGCCGGCTCGCGCTACCGCGGTGACTTCGAGGAGCGCCTGAAGAAGGTGCTCAAGGAGATCCGCACCCGCGGCGACATCGTGCTGTTCATCGACGAGATCCACACCCTCGTCGGCGCCGGTGCGGCCGAGGGCGCGATCGACGCCGCCAGCATCCTCAAGCCGATGCTGGCCCGTGGCGAGCTGCAGACGATCGGGGCCACGACCCTCGACGAGTACCGCAAGTACCTCGAGAAGGACGCGGCGCTCGAGCGTCGCTTCCAGCCGATCCAGGTCCCCGAGCCGTCGATCGCGCACACGATCGAGATGCTCAAGGGGCTGCGCGACCGCTACGAGGCGCACCACCGCGTCACGATCACCGACGAGGCCCTGGTCTCGGCGGCGACGCTCGCCGACCGCTACATCTCCGACCGGTTCCTGCCGGACAAGGCCATCGACCTGATCGACGAGGCCGGCTCCCGGCTGCGGATCCGCCGGATGACGGCGCCCGCGGACCTGCGCGAGTACGACGACAAGATCGGCGACGTGCGCCAGCGCAAGGAGGCCGCGATCGACGGCCAGGACTTCGAGGCCGCCGCCCGCCTGCGCGACGAGGAGAAGCAGCTCATCGCGAAGAAGGCCGACCGCGAGAAGCAGTGGCGCGCCGGCGACATGGACGAGGTCGCCGAGGTCGACGAGGAGCTCATCGCCGAGGTCCTCGCCGTCGCGACCGGCATCCCGATCGTGAAGCTCTCCGAGGAGGAGTCCACGCGGCTGCTCAACATGGAGGAGGAGCTGCACAAGCGCGTCATCGGGCAGGAGGAGGCCGTCAAGGCGATCTCCCGCGCCATCCGGCGCACGCGTGCCGGCATGAAGGACCCGAAGCGCCCCGGCGGCTCGTTCATCTTCGCCGGGCCCTCGGGCGTCGGCAAGACCTGGCTGTCCAAGACGCTGGCGGAGTTCCTCTTCGGCGACGAGGACGCGCTCATCCAGCTCGACATGTCGGAGTTCGGCGAGAAGCACACCGTCTCGCGGCTCTTCGGCTCGCCTCCCGGCTACGTCGGCTACGAGGAGGGCGGCCAGCTCACCGAGAAGGTCCGCCGCAAGCCGTTCTCGGTCGTGCTCTTCGACGAGGTCGAGAAGGCCCACCCGGACATCTTCAACAGCCTGCTTCAGATCCTCGAGGAAGGTCGCCTGACCGACTCGCAGGGCCGGGTCGTCGACTTCAAGAACACCGTCATCATCATGACGACCAACCTCGGCACCCGGGACATCTCCAAGGGCGTCAACCTCGGCTTCCAGCAGGGTGGCGGCGAGGGCGCCTACGAGAAGATGAAGAACAAGGTCTCCGAGGAGCTCAAGCAGCACTTCAAGCCCGAGTTCCTCAACCGTGTCGACGAGATCATCGTCTTCCCGGCGCTGACCCAGGACCAGATCGTCCACATGGTCGACAATATGATCGCCGGCGTCGAGCTGCGGCTCCGCGACCGCGACATGGCGCTCGAGCTCACGCAGCCGGCCAAGCAGCTGCTGGCCGAGCGGGGCTTCGACCCGGTGCTGGGGGCACGGCCGCTGCGCCGCACCATCCAGCGCGAGATCGAGGACGTCCTCTCCGAGAAGATGCTCTACGGCGAGGTCGGCCCCGGCCAGATCGTCCTGGTCGGCGTCGAGGGCGAGGGCCCGTCGGCGAAGTTCACCTTCTCGGGCCAGAAGGTCGGCGTCCTGCCCGACCTGCCGCCGTTCGAGACCGCCGAGGTGATCGCCTCCGGCGAGGCCACGCCCGAGGGGCCGGACGACTCCGAGGGACCGATCGACGTCCCGAAGGCCGACTGACCCGCACGACCCACCGACGGCCCGCCGCCCCTCCCGAGGGGTCGGCGGGCCGTCGTCGTACGTCCCGGGTCAGGGCAGGGCGTAGGTCTCGCCGTCGCCCGGCACGACCAGGCCGTCGGTGACCAGGCCGGCGAGCGAGCGGAGCCGCTGGGCCTCGTCGGCCCACACTGCGTCGAGGCGGCTGCGGTGCACCGGCCCGTCGCTCTCACGCAGCACCGCCAGCAGCCGGCCGCGGCACTGCCGGTCGGTCCCGGCCCAGGCCTGCACCTTGCGCGGCGGCCCGTCGTACGCCGGGTGGCCGGCCGCCCGCCAGGCGCACGCGTCCGCGAGGGGACAGGCCTCGCACCGTGGGTTCGTGGCGACGCACACCAGGGCGCCGAGCTCCATGACCGCGACCGCCCAGGTGGCGGCGGTGGCGTCTTCCTCGGGCAGCAGGCCGGTCGCCACGTCCCGCTCGGCCCGGGTGACGGCGGGCGCGGGGAACTCGACGCCGCCCACCGCGCGGGCGAGGACGCGCCGCACGTTGGTGTCCAGCACGACGTGGCGCCGGCCGTAGGCGAAGGACGCGATCGCGGCGGCCGTGTAGTCGCCGACGCCGGGCAGCGCCACCAGCTCGTCGTAGTCCGCGGGGACGACCCCGTCGTGCTGCGCGACGATCGCGGTGGCGGCGGCGTGCAGACGCAGCGCCCGTCGCGGGTACCCGAGCCGGCCCCAGGCGCGCACCGCCTCGCCGGCGGGCTCGGCCGCCAGGTCGGCGGGCGTGGGCCAGGTCGCCAGCCACTGCTCGTGGACCGGCAGCACCCGCGCCACGGGGGTCTGCTGCAGCATGAACTCCGAGACCATCACCGACCACGCCGAGGCCGACTCGCCGCGCCAGGGCAGCTCCCGGGCGTGGTCGTCGTACCACCGCAGGATCGGCTCGTGGAGGTCGCTCACGGGGCCATTCTCGGCTGCCGGCGGGGCGGTCGCGACGCCGGGGCGGCGTTCGCGAGGGGGCCGTCGGTGTGGCGCACGGACCTCGGCGCCGATGCTGACTAGCGTTGCGGCCATGACCTCGTCCCTCACCCGCGGCCCGCTGCCCGCGCGCGTGTACTGGACGCGCCGGGTGCTCGTGCTGGCGGTCGCGCTGCTGCTGGTCTTCGGCATCGCCAAGGTGCTGACGCTGGGCAGCGACGGCTCCTCGGAGACCCCGGAGGCGACCCAGGTCGCCGCCGACCCGACCGGCACCACCGACCCGAGCCTGCCGGTCGCCTCACCGACCGAGAAGAAGAAGGGCAAGGGCAAGGGCAAGAAGCACAGCCAGGCGCCGGTGCTCGCCCCGCCCGACGGACCGTGCGCGGACGAGGACATCGCGGTCAACCCCGAGGTGCAGCGGCCCGTCGCCGGGCCGCGCGGCGACATCTTCGTCGTGCTGCACCTGCGCACGATCGCCGCGGAGGCCTGCACCTGGCAGGTCTCCCCGGACACGCTGACGCTCAAGATCTCCTCGGGCAAGGACGACATCTGGTCGAGCCGCCAGTGCCCGCGCGCCGTGCCGACCAAGGACGTCGTGGTGCGCAAGGACGTCGACACCACGGTCGGGCTCACCTGGAACGGCAAGCGCTCCGACGCCGACTGCTCGAGGCTCACCGACTGGGCGCTGCCCGGCTACTACCACGTGACCGCGGCGGCCCTGGCCGGCGAGCCGGCCGACGAGCAGTTCGAGCTGCTGGCGCCGTCGCCCGAGGTCATCACGGTGACGCCGAAGCCGACCCAGAAGCCGAAGCCCTCCGGTCGCCCGCAGGCGCCGTCGTCGTCGAGCTCGTCGAAGAACGACTGACGCCCGACGCCTGACGGCGGACGAACGGTCGGCGGCTGTCGGCCGACGGCTCAGACGTAGCGCTCGAGGATCGTCGACTCGGCGAGGCGCGACAGGCCCTCGCGGACGCTGCGGGCGCGCAGCTCGCCGACGCCCTCGACGGCCTGGAGGTCGTCGATGCCGGCGGAGAGGAGCTTCTGCAGGGTGCCGAAGTGCTCGACGAGGCGGTCGACCACCGACGTGGGCAGCCGCGGGACCTTGGCGAGCAGCCGGTAGCCGCGCGGGGCGACGGCGCCGTCGAGGTGCTCGCCGGTGCCGAGTCCGAGGGCCTTGGCGGCGGCGGCCGGGTCGACCAGCTCGGTGGCGGAGAGCGCCTCGAGCCGGGCGAGCAGCTCCTCGGGGCTCTTCGAGCGGCGACCGGCAGGGAGGTAGTCGCGGATGACCAGCTCGCGCTCGGCGTCGACGCCGGTGATCAGCTCCTCGAGCTGCAGGGAGAGCAGCCGGCCGTCGGTGCCGAGCTCGAGGACGTAGTCCTCGATCTCGCGGGCGATCCGGGTGACCATCTCGAGCCGCTGGGCCACGACGGCGACGTCGCGGACGGTGACGAGGTCCTCGATCTCGAGGGCGGAGAGGGTGGAGGCGACCTCGTCGAGGCGCATCTTGTAGCGCTCGAGCGTGGCGAGGGCCTGGTTGGCGCGCGAGAGGATCTGGCCGGAGTCCTCGAGGACGTGGCGGGTCTCGCCGACGTACGCCGCGATGATCTGCATCGACTGCGACACCGAGATCACGGGGAAGCCGGTCTGGCGGGCGACGCGGTCCGCGGTGCGGTGCCGGGTGCCGGTCTCCTCGGAGTAGATCGTGTGGTCGGGCATCAGGTGGACCGCGGCCCGGATGATCCGGGTCAGGTCCTTGTCGACGATGATGCCGCCGTCCATCTTGGCCAGCTCGCGCAGGCCGGTGGCGGTGAACGGGACGTCGAGGGTGAAGCCGCCGGTGGCGATGCCCTCGACGGTCTTGTCGTGGCCCATCACGATGAGGGCCCCGGTGCGACCGCGCAGGATGCGCTCGAGGCCGTCGCGCATGGCGGTCCCGGGGGCGATGGAGGCGAGGGTCGCGCGCAGGCGCAGCGTCTCGTCCGAGCGGTCCGTGCCCACCACTGCGTGTGTCCCCTCCGTGCGGCTGCGGCGTGCGTCCGGCCGCGGGCGTCAGTCTACGGGACGGAGGTACCCGCCGTCGGTCGGAGGCGGCGGGTGCTGGGCGTCGCCCTTGAGCCGCACGACCTTGAGCAGCCGCAGGGCCGCCATCACGTCGGGGACGTCGAGGACCCGCATGCCGTCGACGGTCCAGGACTCGGGGGAGCGCGACCGGCTCCGGCCGGGCTCCTGCGGGACCACGGCGAGCTGGAAGCCGAGGCGGGCGGCCTCGGCGATGCGCTGCGGCAGGTCGCGCACCCGGCGCAGCTCGCCGGCCAGCCCGATCTCGCCCATGGTGACCACGCCGACCGGCGCGGCCATCCCGAAGGTCGCGGAGGCCAGGGCGACCGCGACGGCGAGGTCGCTGGCCGGCTCGTTGAGGCGCGCCCCTCCGACGGTGGAGGCGAAGACGTCGTGCGCGTGCAGGCGGATGCCGCAGTGCTGCTGGAGGACGGCGAGCACCATCGCCACCCGGGACCCGTCGAGGCCCGAGGTGGTGCGGCGCGGGCGCTCGGCGGAGCTGGGGGTGACCAGCGCCTGCACCTCGGCCAGCAGCGGGCGGCGGCCCTCCATCGTGACGGCCACGCAGGTGCCGGCGACGCGGCCGTGGTGGTTCTCGACGAAGAGGCCGGTGGGGTCGGTGACCGCGACGATGCCCTCGGAGGAGAGGTCGAAGCAGCCGACCTCGTCGATCGGGCCGAAGCGGTTCTTCATCGCCCGGACCATCCGGAAGCGGGAGTTGCGGTCGCCCTCGAAGTGCAGGACGACGTCGACCACGTGCTCGAGGACCCGGGGGCCGGCGATCGACCCGTCCTTGGTGACGTGGCCGATCAGCACGACGGTGATGTTGCGGGTCTTGGCCACCCGGATGAGCGCCGCGGCGACCTCCTTGACCTGGGTGACCCCGCCGGGCACCCCGTCGATGCCGCTGGCGCCGATGGTCTGGATGGAGTCGACGACCAGCAGCGTCGGGCGGACCTCCTCGATGTGGGTGAGGACGGCGCCGAGGTCGGTCTCGGCGGCGAGGTAGAGCTCGTCGTGGACGCCGCCGGTGCGGTCGGCGCGCAGCCGCACCTGGGAGGCGGACTCCTCGCCGGTGACGTAGAGCGTGCGGTGCTGGTAGCGGGCGGTCTGCGCGGCCACCTCGAGCAGCAGGGTGCTCTTGCCGACGCCGGGCTCGCCGGCCAGCAGGATCGCGGCGCCGGGCACCAGCCCGCCGCCGAGGACGCGGTCCAGCTCCGGGACCCCGCTGCTGCGGAAGGAGGAGTCCTCGACCGAGACCTGCCCGATCGGGACGGCCGGACGGGTCACGGGGGAGGCGGCGGCCCGCACGGCGGGGGCGGCGGCCTCGGCGACCGAGCCCCACGCCTGGCACTCGCCGCAGCGCCCGACCCACTTGCCGGTCTCCCATCCGCACTCGGTGCAGCGGAAGGCGGGGCGAGGGGTCTTGGCCATGACGCAGACGCTAGGCGACGCCGCCGACAACGGCGGGACCGAACCCCGGGTGGCGCGGACGGCGGACCTTGTGCTGTTCTTGGATCGATCAAGTGAGCCAGGAACGAGGGGGTGGGGGATGACCAGGATCCCCGCGCGGGTGCCCAGTGCCCCGCCGACGCTCGCCGACGTCGCGGAGCTGGCCGGCGTCTCGCGCCAGACCGTCTCCAACGCCGTCAACAATCCCGACCTCCTGCGCGCGGACACCCTCGAGCGCGTCCAGGAGGCCATCGACGAGCTCGGCTACTCCCCGAACCGCGCCGCCCGCAACCTCCGCACGCGGTCCTCGCACCTCATCGGGATGCGGATGAACCCCGCCCAGGAGGGCACCGCCAACGCCACGATGGACCGCTTCGTGCACTCGCTGGTCGAGACCTCGCGCGAGGCGGGCTACCACGTGCTGCTCTTCACCGGCGAGCACGAGGACCCGCTGTCGGGCTACGACGACCTGCTGCGCTCGACCGCGGTGGACGCCTTCGTCATCACCGACACCTACCTCGGCAACCCGCAGGCCACCTGGCTGGAGACCCGGCGGGCGCCGTTCGTCGCCTTCGGCCGGCCGTGGGGCCTGCCCGACGCCGGCCACCCGTGGGTCGACGTCGACGGTGCGGCCGGCGCCGACCTCGCCACCACCCACCTGCTCGACCGCGGCCACCAGCGGATCGCCTGGATCGGCTGGCGCAAGGACTCCTTCATCGGCGAGGACCGGCGCGCCGGCTGGAGCCGTGCGCTGAAGGCGCGCGGGCTGCCCACGACCGGGCTCGCCTCGCGTGTCGAGGACACCGTGGCCAGCGGCCGCGAGGCCTCGGCCGTGCTCCTCGACGACGCCCACGCCACCGCCTTCGTGTGCGCCTCGGACACCCTGGCGATGGGGGTGCTGCACACGCTCGCCGAGCGCGGGCTGGTCCCCGGCCGCGAGATCTCGGTCGTCGGCTTCGACGACTCGCAGGTCGCCCAGGTCGTGCCGCCCGGCCTCACCTCGGTGCGCCAGCCGCTCGAGCAGGTCGCCATCGAGGTCGTCAAAGCGCTCGAGGGCCTGCTCGGCCACCCGCCGTACGTCGGTCCCGGGGTGCTGCTGACGCCGACGCTCGCGATGCGCGGGAGCTCCTAGAAGTCCTTCGACCAGAGGTTGATCGCGTAGTCCACCTCGGTGCCGTCGTGCCCGGCCAGCGCCTGCTCGGCGACGGGGCCGGGAAGCTCGATGCGCACCACCGCCTCGAGGTCGGCGCGCGAGCCGAACGACCAGCGGATGTCGACCGGGGTGCGGGTCCAGCCGTGCCGCGACCAGAAGCGCTCGACCACGTCGGGGTCCACCTCGGGGTAGCCCCGGCGGAACCACCCGCCGAAGGTCGAGCGGGTGGGGTCGTTGTCGATGACGAACGCCGTGCCGCCGCGGCGGACGACGCGGTCCAGCTCGGCCAGGCCCGGCTCGCAACCGGGCCCGAAGAAGTAGGCCCACCGGGCGTGCACGACGTCGACCGACGCGTCGGGCACGGGCAGTGCCTGCGCGGTGCCCTGGAGGACGGTGACGGTCGTCGACGAGCGGGTACGCCGGCGGGCCAGCGCGACCAGGTCGGGATGTGGCTCCACACCGGTCACCGACGCGGCGTCGGCGGCGAAGCGCGGCAGGTGGAAGCCGGTGCCGCACCCGACGTCGAGCACGACCCGCGCGGACCAGTCCGCGCGGGCGCGCATGGCGGCCTCGAGCGCGCCGTCGGGATCGACGGCGCGGTTCTCGGTCTCGTAGGTCGCGGGGTGGTTCCAGATGTTCGGGCTCGGTCGGGCGCCGGGGCTGGGCCGCGACACGGGACCGGGCTCGGGGGTGGGCGTCCGGCTAGAGCCGGACGAGCCCGTGCGGGGTCTGGACCTGCGCGGCGATGATGCCGGGCGTGCCGTGCGGGGCGACCCACTCGACCTTGACGTCCTCGAGCGGTGCCTCGACGGTCTCGCCGAGCCACTCGCTGACCCGCTGCGGGTCGCCGGCGATCTCCAGGCAGGCCAGGGAGTACGCCGCGTCCGCGCCCGCGCTGGGGTGCAGGTCGCTGGTGCTCTCCCACTGGATGAAGAACGGCAGCTGCGGGTCCGCGATCAGGCCGTTGACGCCGATCTGCTTCCAGCGCAGCTCGGTCCCGTCGGGACGGTGCCGGCTGCCGGAGGCGGACTCGCGGCCCAGGCGCTGCTCGACGCTGGTGATGTCGTCGACCGCGACGACCCAGCCCAGCCAGCCGCCACCGAGGGCGGAGCGGGCACGGACGGCCTGGCCGAACGGCGCCTTGTCGGAGGCGGGGTGGTCCAGAACCTCGACGATCTCGAGGTACGTGTCGTCTGCCAGAGGCAGGATCATGTTGCGGGTACCGAAGCGTGGGTGCACGCCACCGTCGGTGAAGTCCCGGCCGAGCAGTCCCCCGATGCGCTGGGCGGTGCTGGCGAGGCCATCCGGTCCTGCTGCGTAAGAAAGATGGTCCAAGCGCATGTTGATGATTCTCAACATCTGCCGTAGGGGACGGCACACCGGGGTCGAGGTCTCTTGACATCGAGAGGCTTCGGCGCGAGACGTCGCGCGGGCCCCGGCGCGCGGCTCAGCGCGGGTCGGCGGGGTGCAGCGCCAGCGCGGAGCGCGAGCGCAGGTGCGCCTCGCAGTGGCGGACCAGCTCGTCGTACGCCGCCCGCCCCATCAGCTCGACCAGCTCGGCCTCGTGGGTGACGAAGACCGGCTCCGGCGCGACGTGCGCCTCGGTGTTGCCCGAGCAGTACCAGTCGAGGTCGTGGCCGCCCGGGCCCCAGCCGCGGCGGTCGTACTCGCCGATCGAGACCTCGGTGTAGGCCGTGCCGTCCTGGCGCTCGACGCTGCGGAAGGTGCGGCGCAGCGGCAGCTGCCAGCAGACGTCCGGCTTGGTCTCGAGCGGGTTGCGGCCCTGCTCCAGGGCGAGGCCGTGCAGCGCGCAGCCGGCGCCGGTCGCGAAGTCGGCGCGGTTGTGGAAGACGCAGGCCTGCTGGCCGTCGACCTCGACCGCCAGCGTCTTGCGCTCGCCGTCGTCGTCGGTCTCGATCCAGTCGCCCTTCCTGACCTTGCGGCCGACCGGCTTGAACTGCCACTGCTCGGCGGTGAGCTGCGCGACGTACGACGCCACCCGCTTCTCGTCGTCCTTGTCGGCGAAGTGCGCGCCGAGGGTGCAGCAGCCGACGTCGGGCGCGGTGTCGTAGATGCCCTGGCAGCCGTTGCCGAAGATGCACGTGTAGCTCGACGTCAGCCAGGTGAGGTCGCAGCGCATCACCTCGGTGTCGTCGGCGGGGTTGGCGAACTCGACGTACGCACGGGGAAAGACCAGGTCCACTTCGGGCACGGCGCCAGCCTACGGCGGCGCCCGTGGACAACCGTCCGCGGGCGACCGCGCCTAGTAGCGTGGGGGCATGCGTCTGGGCGTCCTCGACATCGGCTCCAACACCGGTCACCTGCTGGTGGTGGACGCCCACGGGGGCGCCGCCCCGCTCCCGGCGTACTCCTACAAGGAGCCGCTGCGGCTGGCCGAGCACCTCGTCGACGCCGGGGACGACGCGGGGAAGGTCTCGCAGACCGGCATCGACGCGCTCACGTCGTTCACCGCGCAGGCGCTGACCGTCGCCGAGGACAAGGGCTGCGAGGACATGCTCGGCTTCGCCACGTCGGCGGTCCGCGACGCGGTCAACTCCGACGAGGTCCTCGACCACGTGCACGAGCGGACCGGTGTCCGGATCGAGGTGCTCGCGGGGGAGGACGAGGCCCGGCTGACCTTCCTCGCCGTACGCCGGTGGTTCGGCTGGTCCGCCGGTCGGTTGGCGGTCTTCGACATCGGGGGTGGCTCGCTCGAGATCGCGGGCGGCTCGGACGAGGCGCCCGACGTCGCGTGGTCGCTGCCGCTCGGTGCGGCCCGGCTGGCGCGCAGCTACTTCGGCGGTGCGCAGCCCGACGACGAGGCGATCCGCCAGCTCCGCAAGGAGATCCGCGCCGAGATCGCCCGCGACGCCGGCAACCTGCTGCGCGCCGGGCGCCCCGACCGCGCGGCCGCGTCGTCCAAGACCTTCCGCTCGCTGGCCCGCATCTGCGGCGCCGCCCCGTCCGGCGATGGCCCGCTGGTGCCGCGCTCGCTGGCGCTCGACGACCTGCGCGAGTGGATCCCGAAGCTGATCGCGTTCCCGCCCGAGGAGCTCGCGGACCTGCCCGGCGTCTCGCCCAGCCGCACCCACCAGATCGTGCCGGGCGCCCTGGTGGCCGAGGCCTGCATGGACATCTTCGACCTGACCGAGCTGGAGATCTGCCCTTGGGCGCTCCGCGAGGGCGTCATCCTGGAGCGCCTCGACCAGATCAGCGTGCTGGGCTAGGAGGACCGTGACGCGCATCGGCCTCTCCACCGCCTCGGTCTACCCCGAGTCGTCGGCGCACGCCTTCGGGTACGCCGCCTCGCTGGGCTACGACGCGATCGAGGTGATGGTCGGCATCGACGCGCTCTCCCAGCAGACCTCGGCGGTCAAGCAGCTCATCGACCACCACGAGATGCCGGTCTCCGCGATCCACGCGCCCTGCCTGCTCTTCACCCAGCGGGTCTGGGGCACCGAGCCGTGGGGCAAGCTCGAGCGCTCCGCCGAGATGGCCGAGGCCGTCGGTGCCGAGGTGGTCGTCGTGCACCCGCCGTTCCGCTGGCAGAAGGAGTACGCCCGCGACTTCGTCAACGGCATCGCCGCCCTCGAGGTCTCCACCGGCATCGCCTTCGCCGTCGAGAACATGTACCCCTGGCGGGCCTCCTCGCGCCGCGGCATGGAGATGTACCTCCCCGGCTGGGACCCGTCCGAGGAGCCCTACGCCAACACCACGATCGACCTGTCGCACGCGGCGATCGCCAAGTCCGACGTCGTCGAGATGGCCGAGCGGCTCGGCCCCCGGCTGCGGCACGTGCACCTCACCGACGGCAGCGGCTCGCCGAAGGACGAGCACCTGGTGCCGGGGCGCGGCGCGATGGGCGCGGCGGCGTTCCTGCGCCACCTCGCGACGACGGGGTTCGGCGGCGAGATCGTCGTCGAGATCAACACCCGCCGGTGCAGCAACCGCGAGGAGCGGGAGACCGACCTGCGCGAGTCGCTGGAGTTCGCCCGCGAGCACTTCGCGGTGGCGACGCCGTGACCCGGCCCGCGTCGTGAGCGGTGCCGTGGGCGGCGCGGCCGCGCGCCGCGGTCGGCGCCCGGGCGCGCCCGACACCCGCGCCGCGATCCTGGGGGCGGCGCGCGAGCTGTTCGCCGCGTCGGGGTACGCCGGCACCACCATGCGCGCCGTCGCCGCCTCGGCCGGCGTGGACGCCGCGCTGGTCCACCACTACTTCGGCACCAAGGACGACCTGTTCCTGGCCGCCCTCCAGGTCCGGGTCGATCCCCGCACCGCACTGCTCCCGGTCGCCGAGGGGGGTGTGGGCGGGGCCGGCGAGCGGCTGCTCGGCGTCTTCGTCGACGTCTGGGACGACGAGGAGAGCCGGCTGCCGCTGCTGGCGCTCTTCCGCGGCATCACCGAGCCGGGCGGGCAGCAGCTGGTCCGCGACGGCTTCCTGCGGATGGTGCTCGGCCCGGTCGGCGCCGCGCTCGGTCTCGACCACGCGGACCGCCGGATGGCCCTGGTCGCCTCGCAGCTCGTCGGCATCGTCGTGCTCCGCTACGTCGTGCTCGTCGAGCCGCTGGTCTCGATGTCCGGCGACGAGCTCGTGGCGTCGTACGCCCCCGCCCTGCAGCGTTTTCTCGACGGCCCGCTGCCCTAGCCGCGTCGGGCCTCTCGCGCTTGTAACGCCCGGTTATGGCCTCTGGGCGCCCGTTCGAACGGGTTCCTAGATGCGATAACCGGGCGTTACAAGCGCGGTGCCGACCGCCGAGCCTTGCCAGGACGCCGCCACCGGGAGCACAATTCAACACATGATGAAAAACGCGGTGGAGGTGCGCGGGCTGACCGTCGTGCGCGGCGGCCGGCCGGTGCTGGAGGGGCTGGACCTCACGGTCGGAGGCGGCGTGACCGGCCTGCTCGGGCCGTCCGGCTGCGGGAAGTCCACGCTGCTGCGGGCCCTGGTGGGCGTCCAGCGGCTGCAGGCCGGCGAGGTCACGGTCTTCGGGCACCCGGCCGGGAGCCGGCCGCTGCGGGACCGGCTCGGCTACGTCACGCAGGCGGCCAGCGTGTACGACGACCTCTCGGTCGCCGAGAACCTCACCTTCTTCGCCCGCGTGCTCGGGGTGGGGCGGGTCGAGGTCGACCGGGCCGTCGAGGCGGTCGACCTCTCCGGGCACCGCGACCAGCCGGTCGGCCGGATGAGCGGGGGCCAGCGGTCCCGGGTCAGCCTGGCCGTCGCGCTGCTCACGACGCCCGATCTGCTGGTCCTGGACGAGCCGACCGTCGGGCTCGACCCGGTGCTCCGCCGTGACCTCTGGGCGCTCTTCCACCGGCTCGCCGACGCCGGCGCGGCCGTCCTGGTCTCCAGCCACGTGATGGACGAGGCCGAGCGCTGCGACCGGCTGCTGCTGATGCGCGAGGGCCGGATCATCGCGGACGGCTCGCCCGACGAGATCCGCGAGCGCACCGGCAGCGCCGACATCGAGACCGCGTTCCTCGCGATCGTGGGGAAGGACGCCGCATGAGCCCCCGGACCACGCTCGCGGTCGCCGGTCGCGTCCTGACCCAGCTCCGCCGCGACCGCCGCACGCTGGCGATGCTGCTGGTGCTGCCCTGCCTGCTCATCACGCTGCTGTGGTGGATGTTCGACGGCACCGCCACCGGGCCCGGCGGTGGCGTCTTCGACCGCGTCGGCCCGGCGCTGCTCGCGATGTTCCCCTTCATCGTGATGTTCCTCGTGACCAGCGTGACCACGTTGCGCGAGCGCTCCAGCGGCACCCTCGAGCGGCTGCTCGCGATGCCGATGGGCAAGCTCGACTTCCTCGGCGGCTACGCCCTGGCCTTCGGCGCCGTCGCGGCGGTCCAGTCCGTGCTCGCCGTCGGGCTCGCAGTCGGCCTCCTCGACCTCGACGTGCGAGGCCCGGTCTGGCTGCTCACCGTCGTCGCCGTGGCCGACGCCGTCCTCGGGACCGCGCTCGGCCTGTTCGTCAGCGCCTTCGCGCAGACCGAGTTCCAGGCCGTGCAGTTCATGCCGCTGCTGGTGATCCCGCAGATCCTGCTGTGCGGGCTGTTCGTGGCCCGCGGCGCGCTGCCCGGGCTGCTCGCGGGCATCAGCGACTTCCTCCCGCTGTCGTACGCCGTGGACGCCATGCAGACGCTCACCCGGACGCCCGCCACCGGCGACGTCTGGCGCGACCTCGCGGTGGTCGCGGGGTACGCCGTGGCGCTCCTCGGGCTCGGTGCGGCGACCCTGCGCCGACGTACTCCCTGAGCCCGCCGCCGCTTGGGATCTTCCGCCCGGGACGGCGTAACCTCGGCCCCATGTCCCTGCTCCGTCAGCCGATCCTGCTCCTCGCCCGCAGCGAGGGCCTCAAGAAGCTCGTCAGCACCATGCCGGTCTCCTCGGGCATCGTGACGAGCTACGTCCCCGGCGAGACCACCGCGTCCGCCGTCGAGGCCACCGCCACCCTGGAGGCCGACGGCCTCAAGGTCACCCTCGACTTCCTCGGCGAGGACACCCTCGACACCGAGCAGGCCGACCACACCGTGCAGGCCTACCTCGACCTGCTCCAGCAGCTCGCCGCCCAGGGTCTGACCCGCGGCGCCGAGGTCTCGGTGAAGCTGTCGGCCATCGGCCAGGCGATCCCCGAGACCGGCGACAAGATCGCCCTCGAGAACGCCCGCACCATCTGCCGCGCAGCCCGCAACGCCGGCACCACGGTGACCCTCGACATGGAGGACCACACCACGACCGACCGCACGCTGGCGGCGCTCCGCGAGCTGCGCAAGGACTTCCCGGAGACCGGCGCCGTGCTGCAGGCCTACCTGCACCGCACCGAGGCCGACTGCCGCGCGCTGGCCTACGAGGGCTCGCGGGTCCGGCTCTGCAAGGGCGCCTACAAGGAGCCCGAGTCGGTCGCCTTCCAGGACCGCCTCGACGTGGACAAGTCCTACGTCCGCTGCCTCAAGGTGCTGCTCGCCGGCGACGGCTACCCGATGATCGCCACCCACGACCCGCGGATGGTCGAGATCGCCTCGTCGCTCGCGAGCCGCTACGGCCGCGCGCAGGGCACCTACGAGTACCAGATGCTCTACGGCATCCGTCCCGAGGAGCAGAAGCGCCTCGCGGCCGGCGGCGAGCGGATGCGGGTCTACGTGCCGTACGGCCAGGAGTGGTACGGCTACCTGATGAGAAGGCTCGCTGAGCGCCCGCAGAACCTGTCATTCTTCGTGAAGTCCCTGATCTCGAAGAAATAGGTCGACATGACCACGACGCCGCAGCAGGCCCAGACCGCGATCATCGGGGCCGGGGTGATGGGGGAGACCCTCCTCTCCGGCCTGGTCCGCGCGGGTCGCCGGGTCGACCGGCTCCTCGTCGGCGAGAAGCGCGCCGAGCGGGCGGCCGAGCTCGAGGAGCGGTACGGCGTCGCGGTGGTCGCGAACGCCGACGCCGCTGCCAAGGCCGACACCGTGGTCCTGGTGGTCAAGCCCCAGGACATGGGCGACGTGCTCGCGGAGATCGCCGGGTCCCTGCGCGCCGGCCAGCTGCTCGTCTCGCTCGCGGCCGGCATCACCACCGCCTTCATCGAGTCCCGCGTGCCCGACGGCGTCGCGGTCGTCCGGGTCATGCCGAACACGCCCGCGCTGGTCGACGAGGGGATGGCCGCGATCTCGCCCGGGTCGCACTGCGACGAGGCGCACCTCGCCGAGGTCGAGGCGCTGATGGCCTCGGTCGGCAAGGTGCTGCGCATCCCCGAGCGGCAGCAGGACGCCGTCACCGCGATCAGCGGCTCCGGGCCGGCGTACATCTTCTTCGTCGTGGAGTCGATGATCGAGGCCGGCGTGCACCTCGGCCTGCCGCGCGCCACCGCCACCGACCTCGTCGTCCAGACCGTCGTCGGCTCGGCCAAGATGCTGCGCGAGACCGGCACCCACCCGACCGTGCTCCGCGAGCAGGTCACCTCCCCGGCCGGCACCACCGCGGCCGCCCTCCGCGAGCTCGAGATCCACAAGGTCCGCGCGGCGTTCCTCGCCGCCATGGAGGCCGCCCGCGACCGCTCCCGGGCGCTCGCCGAGGGCTCCTGACCCGCTCGTGAGCCGGTCGTGACCGTCGCGGTCGTGCCCTTCGACGCCGCCGCCCACGCGGCGGGCGTCGCCGCCGTCGCGCGTGCCGAGGGCTGGCCCAGCCTGTCCGACCCCGACGTCGTACGCCGGGCCTGCACCGCCTCGGGCGTCGTCACGCGCGTGGCGCTGGACCCGGACGGCCGGGTCGTCGGGTTCGCCCAGGCCTGCGGCGACGGCGAGATCCAGTCGTTCCTGGCCCAGCTCGCCGTCCTCGCGAGCCACCGTCGTCAGGGCATTGCGCGGCGCCTCGTCGAGGACGCCTTCGCCGCGACCGGCACGCAGCGGATGGACCTCGTGACCGACGACGCCGAGGCGTTCTACGCCTCCTTCCCGCACAGGACCAAGCCGGGCTTTCGCATCTACCCCGGTGGCATGCTCGGAGGATGAGCGCCGCGACCGAGCACGTGACCCAGCCAGCGACACAGCCCGACGTCCGCTTCTGGTTCGACCCGACCTGCCCCTTCGCGTGGATGACCAGCAAGTGGGTGCGCGTGGTGCAGGAGCAGCGCGACTACGACGTCGAGTGGCGCTTCATCGCGCTGCGCCTGGTCAACCGGGACGTCGACTACGACGCGCACTTCCCGCCGGAGTACGAGGACGGCCACACCTTCGGCCTGCGCCTGCTGCGGGTCTGCGCGCACGTGCGCGACGAGCACGGCCCGGAGGCGGTGGGCCGGCTGTACGCCGCGCTGGGCGAGCGCATCTTCGAGGACCCGGACGCCCCGGCGCGCGACCAGGAGGGTGCCGTGACGGTCCTGCGCGGGGCGCTCGCCGCCGCCGACCTGCCGGACGACCTGGTGCGCCACCTCGACGACGACACCCGTGACGCGCAGCTCCAGGCCGAGGGCGACGAGGCCCTCGCGCTGACCGGCAAGGACGTCGGCACCCCGATCCTGCACATCGCGCCGCCCGAGGGCGCCGCGTTCTTCGGTCCCGTGATCAGCCGGATGCCCACCGACGAGCAGGCCGGCGAGCTGTGGGACCACGTCGTGGGGCTGGCGACCTTCCCCGGGTTCGCCGAGCTCAAGCGCAGCCTGCGGGAGCAGCCGCAGCTCGCGTCGTTCGGCGTCCGCGCCGACGAGGCCGGCGCGCAGGAGGACTGGCACGGCGGCAGCCGTCGCCGGAAGAAGTAGCGCCGTGACCGGCCTGCCGCTCGCCTGGGGGACCGTGGGCGACGAGCACACCCGGCCCTACCCCGCGGACGACCTCGTCCCCGGGCCCGTCGTCGCGATGACGCGGGCCGTCGCGGTCTCCGCACCGGCCGCCCTCACCTGGCGCTGGGTCTGCCAGACCAGGCTGGCGCCGCACTCCTACGACCTGGTCGACAACCTCGGCCGCCGCAGCCCGCAGGAGCTCACCCCGGGCGCCGAGGTGCTGCGGGTCGGCGACCGGATGGCGATCGTCTACGAGCTCACCGACCTCGAGGACGGGCACAGCTGGAGCGGCGTCTCGACCCCGTCGGCGAGTCGGCTGCTCGGCCGCTTCGCGACGACGTACGCCGTGGAGCCGGACGGCCCGGACGGCCGCTCGTGCCGCCTGGTCTGCCGGCTCGTGGTCACCCGCCGCGGCCGGGCGGCGTGGCTGACGACCCGGCTGCTGGCGTGGGGCGACCTGGTGATGATGCGGCGCCAGCTGCTCAACCTGAAGGGCCTCGCCGAGCGCGACGCGCGCCGCTGACGCCCTGCCCGACGGCGACGGCCGGTGCCAGACTGCTCCGATGCAGACCCGCCGCCCGTCCGAGGACCGCTTCGCCGACCTGCCCGGCCTCCCGTGGGCGCCGTCGTACGCCCAGGTGCCCGACCCGGACAGCAGCGACGGGGGCACCCTGCGGATGGCGTACGTCGACGCGGGTCCCGCCGACGGGCCGGTGGTCCTGCTGCTGCACGGCGAGCCGACCTGGTCCTACCTGTACCGCCACGTGATCCGGGTGCTGGTCGACGCCGGGATCCGCGCGGTGGCGCCGGACCTCGTCGGCTTCGGGCGCTCCGACCAGCCGACCGAGCCGGAGGACCACTCCTACGCGCGGCACGTGGAGTGGACGCGCTCGCTGGTCGTCGACCACCTCGACCTGCGCGACGTCACGCTCGTCGGCCAGGACTGGGGCGGCCTGATCGGGCTGCGGCTCGTCGCCGAGCACCCCGACCGCTTCGCACGGGTGGTCGCCGCGAACACCGGGCTGCCGACCGGCGACCACGACATGCCCGAGATCTGGTGGATGTTCCGGCACGCCGTCGAGCGGGCCGAGACGCTGGACGTCGGCCGGCTCGTCGCGGCCGGGTGCGTCCGCGGGCTCGCGGACGCCGACCGGGCGGCGTACGACGCCCCCTTCCCGGACGAGGCGTCCAAGGTCGGCCCGCGGGTGATGCCGACGCTGGTCCCGACCCGTCCGGACGACCCGGCCACCGCCGCGAACCGCGCGGCGTGGGAGGTGCTGCAGGCCTGGGACCGGCCGTTCCTCACGGCCTTCAGCGACGGCGACCCGATCACCGGCGCGATGGCGCCGATCCTGCGGCAGCTCGTGCCGGGCGCCGCCGGGCTCGAGCACCCCGTGGTCGCGGACGCCGGGCACTTCCTGCAGGAGGACGCCGGCGAGGAGCTCGGCCGGATCGTCGCGGCGTTCGTCCGCGGCTGAGGGAGCGGCCGGGTCGGAGGTCGAGTCGGCGGGAGGAAACCGGGCTGCACCGCCCGGGCGGCGGTGGCACGATCGCACGATGACCGACCTCCACCACCGCCTCGAGGGCTCCGGCCCCACCGTCGTCCTCCTGCACGCCGGCGTCGCCGACCTCCGCATGTGGGACACCCAGGTCGCCGAGCTCGTCCCCGGCCACGCCGTCCTCCGCCTCGACCTGCGGGGCTACGGGTCCACCCCGCTCGAGCCCGGGACGTCGTACTCCGACGCCGAGGACGTGCTCGCGCTGCTCGACGAGCTGGGCATCGACCGGTTCGCGCTCGTGGGGGCGTCGTACGGCGGGTACGTCGCCCAGCAGGTCGCCTCGGCCGTCCCCGAGCGCCTCGACGCGCTGGTGCTGCTCGACGCGCCGGCCGACCTCGCGGAGCCGGACCCGGCGCTGCGGGCACTGTGGCAGGAGGAGGGTCGGCTCTTGGTGGCCGGCGACCTCGACGGCGCCACCGACCTCAACGTCGCGACCTGGGTCGGCCCCGACGCCGACGACGACGCCCGCGCGCTGGTCTGGAAGATGCAGCGCGCGGCCTTCGCCCACCAGGTCCCGGCCGGTGACGTCGAGAACCGCGAGCTGCCGATCGACCTCGCCGCCATCACCTGCCCCACCACCGTGGTCGTCGGCGCGCACGACCTCGAGTTCTTCCGCGAGAACGCCCGCGAGCTCGTCGCCGCGCTGCCGCGGGCCGAGCTCGTCGAGCTGCCGTGGGCGCTGCACCTGCCGTCCCTCGAGCGGCCGTTCGAGACCGCCCACCTGGTGCGAGCGGCGCTGGGCTGAGGCGGGTCCCCGGGGAGTTTCATCGGTCGACCGACAGAACTCCCGCCGGGACGGTGAGACTTCGGCGTCCCGCCGCGAGTTTCATCGGTCGACCGATGAAACTCCCGCGCCGGCCACCACGCACCTCACCCCAGCCCCACGGCCGCCTCGGCGGCGGCGAGCACCGGCGCGGTCACCTCACGGCACCGGGCGGCGCCGGCGGCGAACACGGCCGCCACGTGCCCGGGGTCGGCGGCCAGCGCGGCGTACCGCGCCTGCACCGGCTCGAGCTCGGCCACCACGGCGTCGGTCACGGCCTTCTTCAGCGCGCCGTACGTCGTCAGGCCGGTCGCCGAGCCGCCGCAGGCCGCCAGGATGTCGAGCAGGTTCGTCACGCCGGGCTTGGCCGCGCGGTCGGCGCGCACCGCGTCCGGCCCGGTCTCGGAGTCGGTGACTGCGCGCGCCACCTTCCGGCGTACGACGTCGGGCGGGTCGAGCAGGTGGATGACCCCGGCCGCGTCCGTGGCGGACTTGCTCATCTTGCGGGTCGGGTGGGCCAGGTCCATGACGCGGGCGCCGGCGGGCGGGACCGCGACCTCGGGGACCGTGAACACCGGTCCGTAGGTCGAGTTGAACCGGATCGCCAGGTCCCGGGTCAGCTCGACGTGCTGGCGTTGGTCCTCACCGACCGGCACCGACGTGGGCCGGTAGAGCAGGATGTCCGCGGCCATCAGGACCGGGTAGGTGTAGAGCGAGACCCGGGTCCCGTCCACCCCGCGGCCCTTCTCCTTGAACTGGATCATCCGGTTCAGCTCGCCGGTGTGCGCGGTGCACTCCAGCAGGTAGGCCAGCGCGGTGTGCGTCGGCACCGCCGACTGGCGGAACAGCGTCGCCCGGTCCAGCCCGACGGCCAGCAGCAGCGTGGCGGTCTCGGCGCTGAGCGCCCGCAGCGCCGCCGGGTCGTGGGCCGTGGTCATCGCGTGCAGGTCGGAGAGGCCGTAGAACGCGTCCTCCTGCTGCTCCGCCATCGGGCGCAGCGCGCCGAGCAGGTTGCCGAGGGTCAGCCGGCCGGACGGCGTGAGCAGCGAGAGGTGCCGGGTCGCGGTGAGGGTGGTCGTGGTCATGGGGTGCTCCTGGGTGAGAGCCCGACGCGCGACCGGTGGAAATGCAGGACGGCCGCCCGTGGGGCGGCCGTGTGAAGGGGTGCTTCAGGGGTGGTCCGCCGTCAGGCGGCCCACCAGGTGGAGAGGGAGAGGTTCGTCAGCACGGCGCCAGTGTGTCACGGCCCAGCAGGTGGCGGCCAGGGACGATCGACGGCGTACGCCGGGTAGCGTGCGTCACATGCCCGCCTGCCACGGTCCCGCGACCGTCGTCTTCGACGACCGCCTGACCGAGTACGACTTCGGGCACGGCCACCCCATGTCGCCGATCCGGGTCGACCTCACGATGCGCCTCGCCCGCGAGCTCGGGGTCCTCGACAAGCTGCGCATGGTCGACGCCCCGATCGCCACCGACGAGCAGATCCGCACCGTGCACGAGCAGGGCCTGATCGACGCCGTCGTCCGCTGCGGCACGGTGCCCGGCGCGGACGACGAGGCGCGCGGCCTGGGCAGCGACGACAACCCGGTCTTCCGCGACATGCACCAGGCGGCCGCCCACGTGGTGGGGGCCAGCCTGGAGGCGTTCCGCCAGGTCTGGAGCGGCGAGAGCCTGCACTCGGCGAGCATCGCCGGCGGCCTGCACCACGCGATGCCCGACCGGTCGGCGGGCTTCTGTATCTACAACGACATCGCGGTCGGCATCCAGTCGCTGCTCGACCAGGGCGCCGAGCGGGTGGCGTACGTCGACGTCGACGTCCACCACGGCGACGGTGTCGAGAAGATCTTCTGGAACGACCCGCGGGTCCTGACGATCAGCCTGCACGAGACCGGGCAGATGCTGTTCCCGGGCACCGGCTTCCCGACGGACGTGGGCGGCCCCGACGCGCAGGGGACGGCGGTCAACGTCGCGCTGCCGCCCGGCACCGCCGACGCGGGCTGGCTGCGGGCCTTCCACGCGGTGGTCCCGCCGGTGCTGCGGGAGTTCGAGCCCGAGGTCCTGGTGACCCAGCACGGCTGCGACTCGCACATCGAGGACCCGCTCGCGCACCTGATGCTCACCGTGGACGGCCAGCGGGCGGCGTACCTCGCCCTGCACGACCTGGCCCACGAGGTGGCCGGCGGTCGCTGGGTCGCCACCGGCGGTGGCGGCTACGCGCTGGTCGAGGTGGTCCCGCGGGCGTGGACGCACCTGCTCGCGATCGTCGGCGGCGAGCCGCTGGACCCCCTGACCGACACCCCGCCGGGCTGGCGCGAGCACGTCCGCGACGTGCTCGGCCGCACCCCGCCGTACCGCCTCACGGACGGGCGTACGCCGGCCTACCGGGACTGGACCGAGGGCTACGACCCCGACACCTGGCTGGATCGCGCCATCCACGCCACGCGCACGGAGATCTTCCCGCTGCACGGTCTCGATCCGCTCCCGTGATCCGTTGACGGTCGCGATTTCCGGGACATTGCAAGGGGACACGCCGAGGTCTCTCAAGTTTCATTAGACAACCTCTTCCCCACGAGTCACATCAGGCCCTATCCTCACCACACGCGACGCGTGCAATCACCGGTGGGGAAGCCGGTGGCGCGACGCACAAGAAAGTCGGTGCACGATGGCTACCAGCTCCTCCGGGGACCTCTCCGAGTCGAAGTTCCTGACCGTTGCCGAGGTGGCTGCGCAGATGCGCGTCTCCAAGATGACCGTCTACCGCCTGGTCCACAACGGCGAGCTCCCTGCCGTCCGGGTGGGCCGCTCGTTCCGGGTCCTCGAGGAGGACGTGGACGAGTACCTCCGCAAGAGCTTCTACAGCGCCGGCTGAGCCGCCGCTCCCTGCCGGACCCACGCGAGACCCGACTCACTCCCTGGACGTTGTTCCAGCCGGATTCTGCTGCCTGCAGTACGCCGGATAGGCTGTGCCGGTCGCCCGGGCGTCTTCCCGACGCGACCGACCAGCATTGTGAAAGGTTTCCCCGTGGGTTCTGTCATCAAGAAGCGGCGCAAGCGCATGGCCAAGAAGAAGCACCGCAAGCTGCTGAAGAAGACGCGCGTCCAGCGTCGCAAGCTCGGCAAGTAAGCCACGCCGCTCATGGGCGCGGGGGGCAAGGTCGTCCTCGTGACCGGGGTCTCTCGGGACCTCGGGCGCAGGTTTGCGCGCGCCGTCGCCCATGACCCCGCCGTCGCCCGTGTCATCGGCGTCGACGTCGTCCCCCCGCGGGGGGACATCGGCGACGTCTCGTTCGTGCGCGCGGACATCCGCAACCCCGTCATCGCGAAGATCATCGCGAAGGAGGACGTCGACACCGTCGTCCACATGAGCGTGATCGCGACACCCGGCGGTGCCGGCGGTCGCAACACGATGAAAGAGCTCAACGTCATCGGGACGATGCAGCTCCTCGCGGCGTGCCAGAAGGCGCCGAGCCTGCGGCACCTCGTCGTGAAGTCGACGACGACGGTGTACGGCGCCAGCAGCCGCGACCCCGCCATGTTCCGCGAGGACATGGAGCCGCGTCGCGCGCCCCGGGCCGGGTACGCCAAGGACGTCGCCGAGATCGAGGGCTACGTCCGCGGGCTGGCCCGTCGGCGCCCCGACGTCCGCGTGACGATGCTGCGGATGGCGAACGTCATCGGCCCGCACGTCGCGAGCCCGATCACGTCGTACTTCCGCCTCCCGGTCCTGCCGACCGTCCTGGGCTTCGACCCGCGGCTGCAGTTCCTCCACGAGGACGACCTGATGGACGTCCTCCAGCACGCCGTCACGAACGACGTGCCCGGCACCTTCAACGTCGCCGGCGACGGCGTGCTGATGCTGTCCCAGGCGATCCGCCGCCTGCAGCGACCTTCCGTCCCGCTCCCGGCGATGGCGGTCGGGAGCGTGGGCTCGCTGCTGCGCTCCGCCCGGGTCGCCGACTTCTCCCCGGAGCAGCTCGGCCTGCTGACCTACGGCCGGGGCGTCGACACGACCCGGATGCGCGAGGTCCTCGACTTCCACCCGCGCTTCACGACCGCCGAGGCCTTCGCCGACTTCTCGTCGCTGCTGCCGCCCACCGGTGGCCGCTCGGACCGCGTCCTGGCCGGCCTCGAGCGGGCCCTGCCCGCGCCCACCCCCCAGCCCGCAGGAGCAGACCATGGGTGACGCCGAGATCATCCCCATCGGCACCCGCGGCCGCCCCGGGCGCGGCACCGGCAAGCAGCCGTCCTCGGCCGCCCGCGGCCTGGCCGGCAGCGCCAGGTCGTCGGCCAAGCCCCCGGCCAAGGCGCCGGCCCGTCCGGCCGCGGCCCGCAAGGCGGCCGCGAAGCCGGTCATCGAGGTCGCGGACGCGTCGGCCGACCAGCCCGTCATCGAGCCCGCCACCACGACCAGCGGCCGCGCGCCGGTCCGCACCACCGACCGCGGGCCGCTCGCCGGCATCCCCGCGGGCGACTGGCTGGCCGCCTTCCAGCACGCGTCGAAGGAGATCTTCGGCGACCAGTGGGAGCCCCAGCTCGCGCGCTTCCTGGCGTTCCTGCGCCGCCGTGTCACCGGCGACTACGTCGTGGACGAGTACGGCTTCGACCAGGAGATCACCCAGCGCTTCTTCATGGCGGCGCTGCGGCCGATCGCCGACAAGTGGTTCCGCATCGAGGTCCGCGGCGCGGAGAACATCCCCACCGAGGGCGGCGCCCTGGTGGTCTCCAACCACTCCGGCACGATCCCCGTCGACGGCCTGATGACGATGGTCTCGATCCACGACCACACCGGCCGCTTCCTGCGCCCGCTCGGCGCCGACCTGGTCTTCCAGATGCCGATCGTCAGCACCCTGGCCCGCAAGGGCGGTGCCACCCTCGCCTGCAGCGAGGACGCCGAGCGGATGCTCAGCGGCGGCGAGCTCGTCGGCGTCTGGCCCGAGGGCTTCAAGGGCATCGGCAAGCCGTACGCCGACCGCTACAAGCTCCAGCGCTTCGGTCGGGGCGGCTTCGTGTCGGCCGCGCTGCGGACCGGGGTGCCGATCGTCCCGCTCTCGGTCGTGGGCGCCGAGGAGATCTACCCCCTGGTCGGCAACGTGCCCTCGCTGGCCCGCCTGCTGGGCATCCCCTACATCCCGATCACGCCGTTCTTCCCGCTGTTCGGCCCGCTCGGCCTGGTGCCGCTGCCGTCGAAGTGGCTGCTGGAGTTCGGCGAGCCGATCCGCACCGACGAGTACGACGACGGCGCGGCCGACGACCCGATGCTGGTCTTCAACGTGACCGACCAGGTCCGCGAGACCATCCAGCAGACGCTCTACTCGCTGCTGATGCAGCGCCAGTCCGTCTTCCGCTGACCCCTGCCCCGGACGTCACCGGCGCCGTCGCGGCGCAGCTCGTCGCACGGAACTGGCGCTGGTGTCATGGAACTCCGTGACAGGAGCGCCAGTTTCACCGGGTACCCGGTGAAACTGCCCCGCCGAAACCCTCAGGGCTTGAGCGGGTCCGTCACGCCGTCGACGACGTCGCCGACCCCGTCGGTGACGTCGCTGGTGGGCAGCGGCAGGCTGGGGTTGGAGGTGGGGGCGGAGCCGCCACCGCCGGTGAGGCCGTTGGTGAGCGACTCGATCGGGTCCTGGGTGCCGCCGGACGGGTCGGAGGGCGGCGCGGTGCCGTCGCCGGAGCCGTCGCCCGGGTCGATGACGCTGCCGGGCGGCAGCGAGCCGCCGTCGACGTCGGGCACCGTCGGGTGGTCGGACGAGGACTTCTTGCCCTTCTTGCCCTGCGTGCCCGGGGTCTGGGCCAGGGTGGGGGAGGCCTCGGCGCCGGTCGTGCCGGAGGACACCGGGGCGAAGACGTTGGGCACCTCGGTGATGCCGGCGCCGCCGCACGTCGGGCAGGCCTGCCGGGCCGCGGCATCGATCTGGAAGACGACGTTCGCGGCGTGCATGAGCTCGTCGCGGGCCTCCTCGGGCACCAGGGCCTCGAGGATCGTCAGCTGGTCGAGGCTCTCGGAGGTGAAGTCGCGCAGGTCGGCGATCGAGGTCTGGTCGCCGGTCTGGGCGTAGTCGTTGAGGAGCAGGTCGGAGGCCTGCGTCGCCTGGTCGGTGAAGGCGTTGAGGGTGTCGGCGATCGCCGGGGTGTCCTGGAGGTCGCCGCCGCGGCTCAGCTCGCCGACCTCGTCGAGGCGTCCGGTGGCGTTGGCGAGCAGCGACTCGCCCTTGGAGCCCTCGCCGAGGCTGACGCCGGTCTGGGCGTTCTCCATGGCCCGCTTGACCGGGTAGAGCACGTCGCCGGGCAGGGCCGACTGCGCGGCCATCGCCATCGAGGTGGTCGCCCCGACCAGGGCGAGGCCGCCCACGGCCGCGGCGATGCGCCGGTCGCGCTTGGTGCGCCGCGGGGGCAGCGTCAGGCGGGCGGCGGCCACGGCCTCCGGGCCGGGCACGAGCACGGTCTCGGCGGCGGTCATCAGCCGCTCGCGGAGGTCGAGCACGAAGGAGGGGCGGGCCTCGACGGGCGGAGCGGCGCGCAGCGTGCCGACCAGCTCGAGGAGGTCGGCGTACCGGGCGTCGGAGGGGGTGGCGGAGGAGGCGGCCGGCTCGTCGACCAGCGTGGCGAACTCCTCGACGCGTCGTCGCGTCGCGAACACGTGTGTCATCGCTGCCGTCCTGTCCTCGAGTCCTGCGCCCGACCCTCCACGAGTGGGCCGGACGTGGACTCCAACGACCCGCAGGCGGGCGAGGTTACGGCGCGGTGGGGACCGACGACGGAGGAGTTCCTGCGCACGTGCATCAGTCCCGGATCCCGTCCGGCATCAGCTTGGCGAGGTTGCGCACGCCGCGCAGCTGCAGCTGCTTCACGGCGCCGTCGCTGCGACCCAGGACGGCGGCGGTCTCGGCGATGCTCATGCCCTGGAGGAACCGCATGATCAGGCAGTCGCGCTGCTCGTCCGGCAGGTCCTTGAGCGCGGTCAGGAGGATCTCGTTGGTGAGGCCGGCGAGCACCGCGTCCTCGGGGCCCTCGGTGGCGTCGTCGTGCAGGCCCATGTCCTCGGTGGTCTGCTCGAGACGGGTGCGGCCGGCCTTGAAGTGGTCGGTGGCGAGGTTGCGCGCGATGGTCATCAGCCAGGCGCCGAAGTCCTTGCCCTGCCAGCGGAAGTTGGTCATGCTCCGCAGCGCCCGGAAGAACGTCTCCGAGGTGAGGTCCTCGGCCAGCGTCGCGGAGCGGGTGCGGTAGAAGAGGAAGCGGTAGACCGACTGCTGGTAGTGGTCGTAGAGCAGGCCGAACGCCTCGGAGTCGCCCGTGCGGGCCAGCTCGACGAGCGCGATCAGGCGGGTGCGGTCGGCCTCGGACTCCTCGGAGGAGGCGGCGAGCTCCGCGTCGCCGAACCCGTCGGAGCCGCCGCTGCCGCGCATCGGGGTGTCGACGTCGCGGTCGGACGCGGTCTCGGTGAGGAGCGCGTGGGGGACGCCCGCGGGCGCCACCTGGACGCCGAGGAGCAGCTCGGCGACGGCGGCGCGCAGGGCGTCGAGCCCCCGAGCAACGTCGTTCTCCCACTGCATGGTGATGAGACCCTCCCGGTCAGCTTCCCCCGAAGCCACCCCGAGAGTAACGCCGAGTTACGGTCGTTGGGAACAGTTGACCGCGACTTCGTGGCCCAGCACACGTCGGTAAAGGAATGCGCTCCGCGGGAGCGTCAGCGCCGTCGCCGCAGCGCCACGCCGGCGGCGATCGTGCCGCTCGCGGCGCCCGCCACCGCCCCCACCACCAGGCCCGCGCGGGCCGCCTTGCGCCCGGTCCGGTAGTCGCGGATCCGCCAGCCGGCCTCGCGGGCGTGCGCCCGCAGGCGGGCGTCGGGGTTGATGGCGCAGGGGTCGCCGACCAGGCTGAGCATCGGCAGGTCGTTGTAGGAGTCGGAGTACGCCGAGCAGGCCGCCAGGTCGAGGTTCTCCCGCGCGGCCAGCGCCTTGATGGCCTCGCCCTTGGCCGGGCCGTGCAGCAGGTCGCCGACCAGCCGCCCGGTGTAGACGCCGTCCACGTGCTCCGAGACGGTCCCCATCGCGCCGGTCAGCCCGAGCCGGCGCGCGATGATCTGGGCGATCTCGATGGGGGCCGCGGTGACCAGCCAGACCCGCTGGCCCTCGTCGAGGTGCAGCTGGGCGAGCGCGCGGGTGCCCGGCCAGATCCGGTGCGCCATGCCCTCGTCGAAGATCTCCTCGCCGAGCTCCTCGAGCTCGGTGACGGTGTGCCCGGCGATGAAGCTCAGCGCCGAGTTGCGCGCCTCGGCGACGTGCTCGGGGTCCTCGACGCCGACGACGCGGAAGTAGGCCTGCTTCCACGCGGCGCCGACGATCTCGCGGGTGGTGAAGAACTGGCGCCGGTGCAGGCCGCGGGCCAGGTGGAAGATGCTCGCGCCCTGCATGACGGTGTTGTCCACGTCGAAGAACGCGGCCGAGCGCGGGTCCGCGGGGTGGTCGAGGGCGGTCTCGACCTCGGCGGCCGCGGCCGCGGCCTCACCCGCGAGGGTGGAGCGCTGCCGGAGGTCCGGCGGCCGGCGGCTCTTCTCGGGCGGCGTCACAGCCGAAGGGTAGCCCCCGCCGGAGACCGGCGGCAGCGACGTCGGCCGTGTGGAAGTATCCCCTCATGCCTGCGCAGACTCCCGCGGTGAACGACGTCGCCGACCTGGTCGCCGACGCGGCCGCCGAGAGTCCCGACCGGCTCGCCCTGGTGGAGTCCGGCGGCCGCAGCCTGACCTGGGCGCAGCTCGACGACGAGGTCGGCCGGGTCGCCACCGGTCTCGGCGCCGCCGGGATCGTCGCGGGGCACCGGGTGGTGATCGCGGTCGCGAACCGGATCGAGTTCGTGACGACGTACCTCGGCGTCTTGCGCGCCCAGGTCGTCGCCGTCCCGGTGAACCCGCGCGCCACGCCCGGTGAGCTGGCCCGGATGGTCGCCGACAGCGGCGCCCGGATGGTCGTCGCCGACACCGATACCGTCGCCGCCGTGCGCGAGGCCGCGGCCCTCGTGGCCCGTGCGGTCGACGGCGACCTGGACGAGATCGACGCCGACCTGGTCGCGCGTGCCGTGAAGCCGCGCGTCGTCGTCATCGGCGCGACGCTGCTGCCGGGGGAGCGGTCCTACGACCACCTGCGCGCCGGCGCCGCCCGCCACGTCCCGCCGCTCCAGGACCCCGAGAAGCTCGCCTGCCTGCTCTACACCAGCGGCACCTCCGGTCGCCCGCGTGCCGCGATGCTCACCCACCGGGCGCTGCTCGCCAACATCGCGCAGGTCGGCGAGGTCGAGCCGCCGATGATCCACGGCGACGACGTCGTGCTCGGGGTGCTCCCGCTGTTCCACGTCTACGGGCTGAACGCAGTCCTGGGCGGTGTGCTGCGCCACCGCGCCAAGCTGGTGCTCGTCGACCGCTTCGACCCCCAGGGCACCCTCGACCTGATCGAGGACGAGGCCTGCAGCGTGGTGCCGGTCGCGCCCCCCGTCTTCGCCTACTGGCGCGGTGACGAGCACCTGGCCGAGCGGCTCGGCCCGGTCCGGCTGATCCTGTCGGGCTCGGCCCCGCTGTCGCCCGACCTGGTCGAGGAGTTCACCGCCCGCACCGGCATCCCGGTGCACCAGGGCTACGGGCTGACCGAGGCCTCGCCGGTGGTGACCAGCACGCTGTGCAGCGCCGCTCTCCAGCCGGGCTCGGTGGGCGCCGCCCTCCCCGGCATCGACATCCGCCTCGTGGACGAGCGCGGCCGCGCCCCCGAGGGCGAGGACCCGGGCGAGATCCAGGTCCGCGGCCCCAACCTCTTCAGCGGCTACTGGCCCGACGGCGCCGGTGGCCCCGACGCCGACGGCTGGTGGTCCACCGGCGACGTCGGCTTCCTCGACGCCACCGGCGACCTCTTCCTCGTGGACCGGCTCAAGGAGCTGGTGATCGTGTCCGGCTTCAACGTCTACCCGGTCGAGGTGGAGGAGGTCATCCGCGAGGTCCCCGGTGTGACCGAGGCGGCCGTGATCGGGGTCGCCGACCCGTCGACCGGCGAGGCCGTGGTCGCCTACGTCCGCGCCCCCGGCGCCGACCCGGCCGCGACCGAGCAGGCCGTCCGGGCGCACTGCGGCGCCCGCCTGGCCCGGTTCAAGCAGCCCAGCCGGGTCGAGATCGTCGACGAGCTCCCGCTCACGGTCACCGGCAAGGTCCAGAAGGGCCGGCTGCGGACCATCGAGCGCCGCCGCGCGCTCGGCCTGCTGGAGTGAGGCACCGGTGAGCACGCCGCGCGTCACCCTCTACTCCCGTCCCGGGTGCCACCTCTGCGAGGACGCCCGGACGGTGATCGAGCGGGTCTGCGCCGCGCTCGGGGAGGAGTACGCCGAGGTCTCGATCGACGACGACCCGGAGCTGCAGCGGCGCTTCGGCGACGAGATCCCGGTGACCTTCGTGGACGGTCGCCAGCACGACTTCTGGCGGGTCGACGAGACCCGGCTCCGCGCCGCCCTCACGACCTGATCGGGCCCCCACGGGACCCCGCGGCGCGTGGGCCTTCTCACATGTGCTAGCCCCTCGTCGTCTCGGTTTGTTCTCCCGTTCACAAACTCCTACAGTGATCGGGCCGCACGGACGTGCAGGGGTCACCTTCCCGCCCGGATCCCGCGGCCCGTCCATGGCATGGAGACGAGAACATTGACCGCACGGACTTCGCCGGAGAGTGCCCGGGACATCCCCGAGGCCACCGTCGCGCGACTCCCGGTGTACCTCCGGGCGCTGACGACGCTCTCCGAGCAGGGGACCGGCACGTGCTCGAGCGAGGAGCTCGCCGCGGCCGCCGGCGTCAACAGCGCCAAGCTCCGCAAGGACCTCTCCTACCTCGGCAGCTACGGCACCCGCGGCGTCGGGTACGACGTGGACTACCTCCGCTACCAGATCGCCCGCGAGATCGGCGTCACCCAGGACTGGCCCGTCGTCATCGTCGGCATCGGCAACCTGGGCCACGCCCTCGCGAACTACTCCGGCTTCCGCAGCCGCGGCTTCCGCGTCGTGGCGCTGCTCGACGCCGACCCGGACCGCCACGACGAGGTCGTGGCCGGCGTGGACGTGCGCCCCTTCAACGAGCTCGAGGGCATCGTGACCGAGCACGGCGTCGCCATCGGCGTGATCGCGACCCCGGCGCTCGCCGCCCAGGACGTCGCCGACCGGATGGTCGCCACCGGCATCAGCAGCATCCTGAACTTCGCCCCGACCGTGCTGAGCGTCCCCGCGGGCGTCGACGTCCGCAAGGTCGACCTCTCCATCGAGCTGCAGATCCTCGCCTACCACGAGCAGCGCAAGTCGCACGGCCAGGTGACCGCATGAGCGTCCTCGTGGTGGGCATCTCCCACAACTCCGCGCCGGTGGCCCTGCTCGAGCGGGTCGCCCTCGACGGCGACGGCGTGCACAAGCTGATCCACGACGCCGCGGCCTGCGAGCACGTCAACGAGGTCACGGTCATCTCGACGTGCAACCGCCTCGAGATCTACGCCGACGTCGACCGCTTCCACGGCAGCGTCGAGGACGTCTCGCGGCTGCTGGTCGACCGCGCCGGCGAGACCACCGAGGGGATGCTGCCGCACCTCTACGTCCACTACGACGACGGCGCGGTCTCGCACCTGTTCCAGGTCGCCGCGGGCCTCGACTCGATGGCGGTCGGCGAGGGCCAGATCCTCGGCCAGACCCGCGAGGCGCTGCGCCTGGGCCAGGAGCTCGGCACCGTCGGCTCCGCCCTCAACGTGCTCTTCCAGCAGGCGCTGCGGGTCGGCAAGCGCTCGCGCGCCGAGACCGACATCGACCGTGCGGCGCCCTCGCTCGTCACGGCCGCCCTCGAGCGCTCCGACGCCGCCGTCGGCGACCTCGGCGGCAAGCGCGTCCTCGTCGTCGGGGCCGGTGCGATGGCCGGCCTGGCCACCGCGACCGTCACCCGGCTGGGCGCGGCCGAGGTCACCGTCGTCAACCGCAGCGAGGACCGCGCCGCCCGGCTCGCCGCGGAGTACGCCGCCCGCCCGGCGCCCCTGACCGACCTGGCCACCGAGCTCGGTGCCGCCGACGTGGTCATCGCGTGCGCCGGGGCGACCGGCGTCCTGGTCACCCTCGAGATGGTCGTCGCCGCGCGCAGCGACGACCGCCCGCTGTCGATCATCGACCTCGCCCTGCCCCACGACGTGGACCCCGCGGTGACCGCCCTGCCCGGCGTCACGCTCATCAACCTCGCCGACCTCGCCGCGGACCTGCACCAGTCCGAGGCCGGCCGCGAGGTCGAGGAGGTCCGGCTGATCGTCACGCAGGAGGTCGCGGCGTTCCTCGCCGCGCGCCGCCAGGCGAGCGTGACCCCGACCGTGGTCGCCCTGCGCTCGATGGCCACCTCGGTCGTCGACGCGGAGATGGAACGCCTCGTGCACCGGCTCCCGGACCTCGACGACGCCGTCCGGGCCGAGATGCTGCACACGATCCGCCGGGTGGCCGACAAGCTGCTCCACCAGCCGACCGTCCGGGTCAAGGAGCTCGCCAACGAGACCGGCGCGGTGTCCTACGCCGCGGCGCTGGCCGAGCTCTTCGCCCTCGACCCCGAGGCCGTCGACGCCGTCACCCGACCGGAGGGCCTGGCATGAGGCCGCCCGTCCGCATCGGCACCCGCCGCTCGCTGCTGGCCACCACGCAGGCCGGCACCGTCGCCGAGCTGATCCGCACCGAGCTGGGCCGCGAGGTCGAGCTGGTCGAGGTCACCACCGAGGGCGACCAGAGCCAGAGCGCCGGCACCCCGCTGGCCGTCGTGGGCGGCACCGGCGTCTTCGTCGGCGCCCTGCGCGACGCGCTGCTGCGGGGCGACGTGGACGTCGCCGTGCACTCGCTCAAGGACCTCCCGACGTACCCGCACGAGGGCATCGCCCTCGCCGCCGTCCCCACCCGCGAGGACCCGCGCGACGCCGTCGTGGCCCGCGACGGCCTCACCCTGGGCGAGCTGCCGGTCGGCAGCCGCGTCGGGACCGGGTCGCCAAGACGCGAGGCGCAGCTGCACGCCCTCGGCCTCGGTTTGGAGATTGTCGGGATTCGCGGGAACGTGGACACCAGGATCGGCAAGGTCCGCAGCGGCGAGTACGACGCCGTCGTTTTGGCCCGTGCCGGTCTCGCCCGGATCGATCGTCTCGACGACGCGACCGAGGTGCTCGACCCGCTCCAGATGCTCCCGGCCCCCGGCCAGGGTGCGCTGGGGATCGAGTGCCGCGCCGCCGACACCGAGCTGCTCGACGAGCTGGCCCGGCTCGAGGACCCGCACACGCGGGCGTCGGTCGAGGCCGAGCGCGCCGTGCTCGCCACGCTGGAAGGTGGCTGCTCGGCGCCGATCGGGGCACTGGCAGAGGTCGTCGAAGGTGACGACGGTGACGAGATGTGGATCAGGGCCGTGGCCCTGAGTCCCGACGGGATGCTCTCGGTGCGGATGTCCGCGACCGGGAGGCCCGCCGACGCCGTGGGCGTCGGGAACCGGTTGGCGAGCGAGATGCTCGCCGACGGAGCCGCACGGTTGGCAGCACCCCAGCTGGACACAGACAAGAGGCGACACGCATGACGCGAGGCAAGACCACCACGAACGCCGGCCCCGACGCCGGCGCCACCTCGACCGGCGCGACCCGGGGCTGGGTGTCGTTCGTCGGCAGCGGCCCGGGCGACCCCGGCCTCCTGACGGTGCGCGCCGTCGACCTGCTCCGCCGGGCCGACGTCGTCGTCACCGAGGTGCCCGACCACGCGCCGCTCGTGCGCAGCCTGCTGCAGCTGCCCGAGCCGGTCGTGACCGAGGAGGGCGAGGAGCTCCCCGTCGCCGGCCCCGCGATCGTCGACGGCGGCTTCGGCGAGGACGGCCAGCCGCTGACCCACGCCGCCCGCGCGAAGGTCGTCGTGAAGCTCGCCAAGAAGGGCGCCCGCGTGGTCCGCCTGATGACCGGCGACCCGTTCCTCTACGCCTCCGGTCCCGAGGAGGCGCAGGCCTGCGTCAAGGCCGGCCTGGGCTTCGAGATCGTGCCCGGTGTCTCCTCGGTGAGCGCGGTCCCGGCGTACGCCGGCATCCCGCTGACCACGAAGGACAACCGCGAGGTCGCCGTCGTCACCTGTGGCGACAAGGTCGACTGGACGCAGTACGCCGACAACCGCACCCTGGTGCTGCTGTCGGCCGTCGGCCTGATCGGCGACATCGCCAAGGCGCTCGTCGAGGCCGGCCGCAACCCGGCCACCCCGGTCGCGATGACCCGCGTGGGCACCACCACCGAGCAGGCCACCGTCACCTCGACGCTCGAGCACATCGCCGCCGACGCCCGGGCCGCACGGATGTCCCCGCCGGCCGTGACCGTCATCGGCGACGTCGTCGACCTGCGCGACACGCTGTCGTGGTTCGAGACCAAGCCGCTCTTCGGCTGGCGCGTCCTGGTGCCCCGCACCAAGGAGCAGGCCGGCGGCCTCTCCGAGCGGCTCCGCGGCTACGGCGCGGTCCCCGAGGAGGTGCCGACCATCTCGGTCGAGCCGCCCCGCAACCCGCTGCAGATGGACAAGGCCGTGCGCGGCCTGGTCGAGGGCCGCTACGAGTGGATCGCCTTCACGTCGGTCAACGCCGTCAAGGCCGTCCGCGAGAAGTTCGAGGAGTACGGCCTCGACGCCCGCGCCTTCTCCGGCCTGAAGATCGCCGCCGTCGGCGACAAGACCGCCGCCGCGATCGGCGCCTGGGGCCTGCGTGCCGACCTGGTGCCCTCCGGCGAGCAGTCCGCCGCCGGCCTGCTGGCCGACTGGCCGGAGTACGACGAGCTGCTCGACCCGATCAACCGGGTCTTCCTGCCGCGCGCCGACATCGCCACCGAGAACCTCGTGGCCGGCCTCGTCGACCTCGGCTGGGAGTGCGACGACGTCACCGCGTACCGCACCGTGCGGGCCACCCCGCCGCCCGCGCCGACCCGCGACGCGATCAAGACCGGCAAGTTCGACGCCGTCGTCTTCACCTCGTCCTCGACGGTCCGCAACCTCGTCGGCATCGCCGGCAAGCCGCACCCGTCGACGATCATCGCCGTGATCGGGCCGGCCACCGCCAAGACCGCCGAGGAGCACGGCCTGCGCGTCGACGTCCTCGCGGCCCGCCCCGACGTCGAGGAGCTCGTGGACGCGCTCGCCGACTTCGGTGCCGCCCGCCGGATCTCGATGCTCGAGGCCGGTGGTCCCGTCACCAAGCCGTCCGAGCGCAAGCCCTCCGCCCGCCGCAAGGTCCGGGCGGAGTGACCCGCACCCGATGAGCGAGGACAGCACCAGCCCGGTGGCCGGACCCGTGGTCCGGCCACGCCGGCTGCGCACGACCGCGGCGCTGCGCCGGATGGTCGCCGAGACCTCGCTCGAGGCGCGCCAGCTGGTGCTGCCGCTCTTCGTCCGCGAGGGCATCGACGAGCCGCACCCGATCTCCTCGATGCCCGGGGTGGTCCAGCACAGCCGCTCCTCGCTCCTGGCCGCGGTCACCGAGGCGGCCGAGCTGGGCCTCGGCGGGGTGATGCTCTTCGGCGTCCCCGAGGCCAAGGACGCCACCGGCTCCGGCGCGATCGACCCCGCCGGGATCCTCAACCTGGCCATCACCGATGTCGTGGCCGAGGTCGGCGACGCGCTCACCGTGATGAGTGACCTGTGCCTGGACGAGTTCACCGACCACGGCCACTGCGGCGTGCTCACCGCGGACGGCCGGGTCGACAACGACCGCACCCTCGAGGTGTACGCCGAGATGGCCCGCGCCCAGGCGAACGCCGGCGTCGACATGGTCGGCCCGAGCGGGATGATGGACGGCCAGGTCGCGGTGATCCGGCAGGCGCTCGACGCCGCCGAGCACACCGACGTCTCGATCCTCGCCTACTCCGCGAAGTACGCCTCCGCGTTCTTCGGCCCCTTCCGCGAGGCCGTCGGCTCGTCCCTCCAGGGCGACCGCCGGACCTACCAGCAGGACCCCGGCAACGCCGTCGAGGGCGTGCGCGAGGTGCTGCTCGACATCGAGGAGGGCGCCGACCTGGTCATGGTCAAGCCGGCCCTGGCCTACCTCGACGTCATCCGCCGGGTCCGCGACGCCGTGGACGTCCCCGTCGTGGCCTACAACGTCTCCGGCGAGTACGCCATGGTCGAGGCCGCGGCCGCCCACGGCTGGATCGACCGCGAGGCGGCGATCCTCGAGACGCTGCTCTCGATCCGCCGGGCCGGCGCCGACGTGGTGCTGACCTACTGGGCCGCCGAGGCCGCCCGCCTGCTCCGCGCCTGACGCACCGCTCCACCGCCGCGCAGTCGCCGCGGCCCCGGTCGGCACGCCCCGTGAACGGCACCGACCCGCTGCCCTGGGGGCAACGGGTCGGTGGTGGTCCGGTGGGGCGGGGTGGCTACTTCTTGGTGTAGCCCGCGACGCACTTGTCGAAGTCGTCGTTGTCGACCAGCGGGTTGTCGACGTAGCCCTCGGTCGTGCACTGGGCGATGGCCTGCGCCAGCGTCAGCACCTCGTCGACCGGCGGGACCGTCGGCGTGGGCACCGGCGGCAGGGTCGGCGTGGGGACCGGGACCGGGTTGTTGCCACCCGGGTTGGTCGGGTTCGGCGCCGGCGGCGTGGTCGGGTCGCTCGGGGCCGGCTCGGTCGGCTGCGGCTGGCTGGGCTGGCTCGCGCCGGTGCCCGGCGTGTTGTTGCCGTTGCCGTTGCCGTGGTGGTTCTTGACCGGCTGCGTGGGGGCGTTCGGGTCCGGGACGAAGTAGCCGGCCGAGGTGGTGCTGTTGGGCACCGAGGTGAAGTCGCCGTCCATGTAGGCGTTCATGATCGAGAGCACCAGGGAGACGTACGACTGGCTGTGGTTGTAGCGGTAGACCGACGAGCGCTGGCCGGCCTCGGTCGAGAGGTCGTCGTTGCCGGAGCAGAGGTAGACGGCGGTCGCGAGAGCCGCGTCGTCGATGTCCTGCGGGTTGCGCTGCGCGTCGCCGTCGGCGTCCACGCCCACGACCGACCAGGTCGACGGGATGAACTGCATCGGGCCGACCGCGCGGTCGTACTTGCTGTCGGCGTCGTACTGGCCGGCGTCGGTGTCGGCGATCGCCTGGGTGTTGTTCTTGCCGTTCAGGGCGATGCCGTAGATGCCGGGCCGGGCGACGCCCTTGTCGTCGAGCTGGTTGCCGTTGGTGCGGCCGTGGTCGGACTCGACGCGGCCGATGGCGGCGACGAGCTGCCAAGGCAGCTGGCAGGACTTGTCGGCCGCGTTGATGATCGTCTCGGCGCGCTGGTAGGCGGAGAGCGCGGCGGACGGGATGCCGGAGGTGGAGGAGTTCGCGACCACGGTCTGGGTGTCGCCGGAGATGCCGGGGGCGACCTCGCCGGGCACGGACACGCTCGCGGGCGCCTCGATCGCCTCGGTCGGCACGCTGGTGCCGTCGGGCAGGGAGGTGGTGGCCTTCTCGTCGGCGGAGGCGTTGGTGACGCCGACACCGCCGACGCCGGCCAGGCTGGCGGTCCAGGCGCAGGACAGCAGCGTTAGCGGAACGAGCGTCGTCGCCTTCTGCAGGCGGCCGAATCGTGATGCGGACATCGAGTCTCCCTGTTGTCAATCAACCTAGCGTGCTCCCTCAAGCACAGGTGACTGGCTAACGAAAGTCGTCACAGTGCGTTACGCGTCCCCGATCAGTGTGACCTACGTCGCACAGGCGCGCACGGGGTGTATCTGAAACGACCGTTCCCAGCGCTCGTGACGCTGAAACCACGCGTCTCAGGAAGTGGTCCGGACCACGTCGCGCGGACCGGGACCGGGCCTCGGTTCGGCGTGGTTGCGGGCCTCGGGGACAATCGCGGGTGTGACCACCGAAGCGACGGCCTCCCGCCCGACCGCAGCGTCCGCGGCTCTCTTCGAGCGCGCCCGCGCGGTCACGCCCGGCGGGGTGAACTCCCCGGTCCGCGCCTTCAACGCGGTGGGCGGCACCCCCCGCTTCATCCGCTCCGCCGCCGGCGCCTGGCTGACCGACGTCGACGGCAACGAGTACGTCGACCTGATCTGCTCATGGGGCCCGATGCTGCTCGGCCACGCGCACCCCGAGGTGCAGGCGGCCGTGGCCGCCGCGGTGGCCCGCGGGACGTCGTACGGCACCCCGACCGAGCCCGAGGTCGAGCTGGCCGAGGAGATCGTGGACCGGGCGCCGGTCGAGAAGGTCCGCTTCGTCTCCTCGGGCACCGAGGCCACGATGTCCGCCATCCGCCTCGCCCGGGGCTTCACCGGCCGCGACGTCGTCGTGAAGTTCGCCGGCTGCTACCACGGGCACGTCGACTCCCTGCTCGCCTCCGCCGGCTCCGGCCTCGCGACGTTCGCCGTCCCCGGCACCCCCGGCGTCCCCGAGTCGTCCACCGCACTGACGCTGGTGCTGCCCTACAACGACCGCGCCGCGGTCGAGCGGGTCTTCGTCGAGCACGGCCCCCGCATCGCCTGCCTGATCACCGAGGCCGCGCCCGGCAACATGGGCGTCGTCCCGCCCGAGCCGGGCTTCAACGCCTTCCTCGCCGAGACCTGCCGCACCCACGGGGCGCTGTTCGTCAGCGACGAGGTGATGACCGGCTTCCGGGCCTCCCGCCACGGCCAGTGGGGCCTCGACGGCGCCGTCGAGGGCTGGCGTCCCGACCTCGTGACCTTCGGCAAGGTGATGGGCGGCGGCTTCCCGGCCGCGGCCTTCGGCGGCCGTGCGGACGTCATGTCCCGGCTCTCGCCCGAGGGCCCGGTCTACCAGGCCGGCACGCTCTCGGGGAACCCGATCGCCACCACCGCCGGGCTCACGACGCTGCGCCTGGCCACCGACGAGGTCTACGCCCACATCGACGCCGCCGGCGAGACGATCAAGGCCGCGGCGGTCGAGGCGCTGAGCGCCGCCGGCGTGCCGCACGTCGTCCAGGCCACCGGCACGATGTTCTCGGTCTTCTTCACCGACCCCGCGCTCGGGGCCGTGCGGGACTTCGAGGACGCCTCGCGCACCGACTCCACGGCGTACGCCGCCTTCTTCCACGCCATGCTCGACCGGCAGGTCTACCTGCCGCCGTCGGCCTACGAGGCGTGGTTCCTCTCGTCCGCCCACGACGACCGCGCGGTGCAGACCGTGCTGGACGCCCTGCCCCACGCCGCCCGCGCGGCCGCCGCCACCGGAGGAGCCCGATGAGCCAGACGCCGGACACGATCGTCCACCTGCTGCGCCACGGCGAGGTGCACAACCCCGAGGGCGTGCTCTACGGCCGCCGCGACGGCTTCCACCTCTCCGAGCTCGGTCGGACCATGGCCCAGCGGGTCGCGGACACGATCAAGGACCGCGACATCGTGCGCGTCGTCGCCTCGCCGCTCGAGCGGGCGCAGGAGACCGGCCGCCCGCTGGCCGAGGCCAAGGGTCTCGAGATCGTCACGGACGCCCGGATCATCGAGTCGACGAACAAGTTCGAGGGGCTGCCGTTCGGCGCCGGCAACAACGCGCTGCGCAGGCCGTCGACGTGGCGCCACCTGTGGAACCCCTTCAAGCCGTCCTGGGGCGAGCCCTACAAGGAGGTCGCCGCCCGGATGATGGCGGCGGTCCACGACGCGCGCGAGGCGGCGAGCGGCCACGAGGCGGTCCTGGTCTCGCACCAGCTGCCGATCTGGACGACCCGCCTGCACGTCGAGAAGCGGTCCTACCTCCACGACCCGCGCAAGCGCCAGTGCACGCTCTGCTCGCTGACGTCGCTGCACTTCGTGGGGGACCGGCTCACGCAGGTCTCCTACTCCGAGCCCGCCGGCGACCTGATCCCGGTGCGCGACCGCAACGCCACCTTCTCGGCCGGCGGCGCCCCCGAGGAGCAGCGGCCCTGATGTCCTCGCACCGTCCCCGCGCCGCCGTGCTGGCGGTGCTCGCCTGCCTGCTGGTGCTGACGGGCTGCACCAGCCTGCAGAAGAGCGGCCAGAAGGGCTACGTGACGGGGGACGGGTCGGTCGCGCTGGTGACCCCCGACGAGCGCGACGAGCCGGTCTCCCTGACCGGTGACGACCTGGACGGCAAGCCGCTGGACCTCGCGGACCTGCGCGGACGGCCGACCGTGGTCGTGGTGTGGGGCTCGTGGTGCGTCGACTGCCGGGTCGAGGCGGCGGACATCGTGGACGCGGCCAACCGGCTCGAGGGCGACGCCCACTTCGTCGGGATCGACATCCGGGACCCCTCCACCGCGCAGGCGAAGACGTACGTCCGCACCTTCGACGTGCCCTACCCGTCGTTCTACTCGCCCGACGGCAAGGCCCTGCTGCAGTTCACCGGCACGCTGACCCCCGGCACCGTGCCCGCGACCGTCGTCCTCGACGCCGAGGGCCGGATCGCCGCCAGCATCATCGGCCGGATCCCCTCCACGACGACGCTGGTCGACGTCGTGCAGGACGTCGCCGCCGAGTCCGATGCCGGGAGCGGGGGCGGCACCGGTGGGTGAGTGGTTCCACGACACGGCCGCGTCCGGCTCGCTCGTGCTCGCCGTCCCGGTGGCGCTGCTCGCCGGGCTGGTCTCGTTCTTCTCGCCCTGCGTGATCCCGCTGCTGCCGGGCTACCTCTCCTACGCGACCGGCCTGTCCGGCGCCGACCTGGCCGCGGGGGCGGCCGGTCGGCGGCGCGGCCGGATGCTGGCGGGCTCGGTGCTGTTCGTGCTCGGCTTCTCGGTCGTCTTCGTGGCGATCGGGGCGCTGTCCGGTGCGGTCGGCAACTGGCTGGTGACCTGGCGCGACACCCTCACGCTGGTGCTGGGCGTCCTCACGATCGTCCTCGGCCTGGTCTTCGCCGGGCTGGTCCCGCTGCTCCAGCGGGACTGGCGCGTGCACCGCGTCCCTGCCGTCGGGCTGGCCGCCGCCCCGCTGCTCGGCTTCCTCTTCGGCCTCGGGTGGACGCCCTGCCTCGGGCCCACCCTGGCGGCCATCACCACCCTCTCGCTCAACGAGGCCACCGCGGGCCGTGGCGCCTTCCTCTCGGCGGTGTACGCCGTCGGGCTGGGCGTCCCCTTCGTCGTCGCCGGCCTGGCCTACCAGCGGGCGCTCGGCGCCTTCGCGTTCGTGCGCCGCCACCAGGCCTGGGTGAGCCGCGCCGGCGGGCTGATGCTCGTGGTCGTCGGCATCCTGCTCGTCACCGGCTGGTGGGCCGTCGCGGTCACCTGGATCCAGTTCCACCTCGTCAGCTCCACGACGGTCGGCGTATGAGCGAGGAGCGGGAGGAGCCCCGCGACGAGCCCCAGTCCGAGCGCCCCCAGGGTCACGCCGACGCGATCGAGCGCGACGCCGACCGGGACCGGCGCCGCTCCGGCGAGCTGACCGCCCGGGAGATGGCCCGCTGGACCTGGCGCCAGGTCACCTCGATGCGCACCGCGCTGGTCCTGCTGCTGCTGCTCGCGCTCGCCGCGATCCCCGGCTCGATCATCCCGCAGAGCGGCGTCGACTCGCTCAAGACCTCGCGCTGGCAGGCCGCGCACCCGCAGCTCACGCCGATCTACGAGCGGCTCGGGCTCTTCGCGGTCTACGACTCGCCGTGGTTCTCGGCGATCTACCTGCTGCTGATGCTCTCGCTGGTCGGCTGCATCGTCCCGCGGACCTTCGTCTACGCCCGCGCGCTGCGCGCGAAGCCGCCGGCCGCCCCCCGCAACCTGACCCGCCTCCCGGACCACGCGACGTACGACACCGACCTCGCGCCCGTCGACGTGCTCGGCCCGGCCGCCGACGCGCTGCGGCGGCGCCGCTACCGCGTCGTCGAGCACGACGGAGCGGTCAGCGCCGAGAAGGGCTACCTCCGCGAGGCCGGCAACCTGCTCTTCCACCTGTCGGTGCTGGTCGTGCTGGTGGGCTTCGCCCTCGGCGGGCTGTTCGGCTACAAGGGCGGCGTGATCGTCGTGGTCGGCGGCGGCTTCTCCAACAACCTCTCGCAGTACGACGACTTCGTGCCCGGCAGCCTCTTCAAGGCCTCCGACATGGAGCCGTTCTCCTTCGACATCGACGACTTCAACGTGGACTTCCTGACCTCGGGGCCGCGCGCCGGGATGGCCCGGGAGTTCGACTCGACGCTGCGGTACCGCACCTCGCCGACCGCGCCCGAGCAGACCTACGACCTCAAGGTCAACCACCCGCTGACGATCGGCGACACCGAGGTCTTCCTCATCGGTCACGGCTACGCGCCGGTCATCACGGTGCGCGACGGCAACGGCGACGAGGTCTACAGCGGGCCGACCGTCTTCCTGCCGACGGACCAGAGCTTCGCGTCCTTCGGCGTCGTGAAGGCGCCCGGCGCCGAGCCGACCCAGATCGGGCTCGAGGGCGAGTTCTACCCGACCGTCGCCTTCTCGAAGCAGACCGGCAGCTACTTCTCCGCGTTCGGCGACACCCTCGACCCACTGGTCTCGCTGCTCGTCTACACCGGCGACCTCGGCATGGACAGCGGCGGCTCGCAGTCGGTCTACGCGCTCGACAAGTCGCGCACGACGATGCTGACCAAGAAGAACGGCGCGCCCTACCGCCTCGATCTCCGGCCCGGCCAGACGACCAAGCTCCCGAACGGGCTCGGGTCCGTCAGCTTCGACGGCGTCCAGCGCTGGAACAAGATCCAGATCTCGCAGACGCCCGGCAAGGAGATCGCGCTGGCCGGCGTCGTCCTCGCCCTGATCGGGCTGCTCGGGTCGCTCTTCATCCGGCCCCGACGCGTCTGGGTTCGTGCCCGTCAGGACGGTGGGTCCACACTGGTCGAGGTGGCCGCCCTGGACCGCTCCGGCGGCGGGGACGTGGCCGTCGTGATCACCGAGCTCATGAGCGCCCTCCCGGGCGCACCCGCGCACCACCCGAAGGAGAAGACGTCGTGACCGACGCTGCATGGGAGACGCTGTCCAACCAGGCCGTGGCGGCCTGCGGGATCGTCTACTTCCTCGCCCTGCTCGCCCACCTGGTCGAGTGGAGCTCGCTGCGCAACGTCCCGGCGGACGCCGACGCCTCGGCCTCGCTCCGCACGGCGGCGTCGTCCCGCGGCGGCGTCGCGGTCGCGACCGGCGGGCCCGGTGACGCCGCGGCCGCTCCTCCGGCCGACGACGCGGCCGCCGGCCGGCGTACGGCACTCTTCGGGCGGCTCGGCCTGATCCTCACGGTCGTGGCCGTCGCGATCCACTTCGTCGGCCTGGTCGGGCGCGGCATGGCCGCGGACCCGAACCGCGTGCCGTGGGGCAACATGTACGAGTTCACCCTCAGCGGGACCTTCGTGGTCGGGCTGTTCTACCTCCTGATGCGGCGCCGCCTCGGCCTCGCCTGGATGGCGCCGATCGTCGTCGGCTTCGTGCTCGCGCTGCTGATGGTCGCGGTGATCTGGCTCTACGACCCGGTCGCCCCGCTGACCGAGGCGCTCAACTCCTACTGGCTCGTGATCCACGTGGTGTCCGCGATCCTCGCGACCGGTGCGTTCACGCTCGGCGGCATCACGTCCGCGATCTACCTCGCGAAGTCGAGGTGGGGCTCGAAGGAGACCGGTCCGCTCGCGCGGGTGCCCTCCCTCGCGACCCTGGACCGGGTGTCCTACCGGATCCACGCCTTCGGCTTCCCGGTGTGGACCTTCGCCGTGCTGATCACCGGCCCGATCTGGGCGCACCAGGCCTGGTCGTCGTACTGGAACTGGGACCCCAAGGAGGTCTGGGCGTTCATCACCTGGGTCGTCTACGCGGCGTACCTCCACGCGCGCTCGACCGCCGGCTGGAAGGGCCGCAACGCCGCCCTGCTGGCGCTGCTCGGCCTCGCGACGCTGTGGTTCAACTTCATCGGGATCAACTACTTCTCCAGCACCAGCCAGCACTCGTACGCCGGCGGCGCGCCCGCGATCGGCGTGGAGCAGGTGCCGGCACCGCGAGGCTGACCCGCTGCGTCACCGCTGGTGGGTCCGGCGCCCGTCAGGGGGCGTCCGGGTCCTCGGGGTGCTTGCGGCGCCGGTCGAGGTCGCGCAGGAAGTCCGGGTCGTCGTCGGGCCCGAAGGGGCGCGGCGGAGGCTGCTGCGAACGGCGCGGGGTGGGGGCGATGCCGCGGCGCTGGATGACGCGCGCCGTGAGGTAGACGGCCACCGCGATGAGGATCACCACCAGCAGGAACTTGAGCACCCCTCCAATGTAGGGCCCCCCTGGTCACGGCCTACCCTGAACCCCGTGAAGGAGTTCGTGATCTACACCGGCCTGCGCATCCTGCTGTTCATCGCGTCCCTCGGCGTGGTGCTCGGGGTGTGGTTGCTGGTCGCCCGGCAGGTCCCGGTCGTCTGGGTCGTGGTGGTCGCGTTCGTGATCAGCGGCATCGCGTCGTACTTCCTGCTCGACCGTCAGCGCGCGGCCTTCGCCGCCCGGGTCGAGGAGCGGGCTGCCCGCGCCACGGCGGCCTTCGACGAGCGCCGGGCCCGCGAGGACGTCGACGACTGAGCCGACTCGGCGCGTCTGCAGACGTCAGAGGTGCCGAGTCGGCGCGTCTGCAGACGGGGTCAGCGGCGCTTGCGCTGCTCGAGCCGGCGCTCGATGCGGCCCTCGGACTGGCCGAGGACGCGCGCGAGGATCGGGACGCGGAACTTGTAGAGCACCACGGCCGCGACGACGAGCAGCAGGATCCAGATCATGGGGCGAGCCTACGCCGCGGGCGCGGCCGCTCAGCCCCGCGCGACGAGCGCGGCGGCGACCAGCGCCGCCCACAGCAGCTCGGCCAGGCCGGTCTGCTGCAGCACCGGGATGAGGCCCGGGCCGGTGGCGCCGCTGCGGACGGTGCGGACGCCGCGGAGCGCCACGGCGAGGAAGCCGAGGCCCACCAGCGCCCACCAGGTGGTCGAGACGGCGACGGCGACCACGGCGGCGGCCGCGGCCAGGACGAGCAGCAGGTAGAGCCCGCGGGTGCGCTCGTCGCCGAGCACCACCGCCAGCGTCCGCTTGCCGGCCACGGTGTCGGTCGGGATGTCGCGGAGGTTGTTGACGACGAGGATCGCGCAGGCGAGCGCGCCGACCCCGACGGCGGCGTACAGCGCCGGCCAGAGCCACGTCTCGGTCTGGACGTACGTCGTCCCGACCACGGCCACGAGGCCGAAGAACACGAAGACCATGACCTCGCCGAGGCCGAGGTAGCCGTAGGGCTTCGAGCCGCCGGTGTAGTACCAGGCGGCGACGACGCTGACGAGGCCGACCGCGACGAGCCACCAGGCCGTCGTCGCCGCCAGCACGAGCCCGGCGACGCCGGCGACCCCGAAGGCCAGGAAGGCGGCCGTCTTCACCGCGCGCGGCGTGGCCCGCCTCGAGCCGACCAGCCGCATCGGGCCGACGCGCTCGTCGTCGGTGCCCCGGATGCCGTCGGAGTAGTCGTTGGCGTAGTTCACCGCCACCTGCAGGGCCAGGCTCACCACCAGGGCGAGCAGGGCCTTCCACCACACCAGGCCGTCGGCGTACGCCGCCACACCGGTGCCGGCGAGGACGGGGGAGACGGCCGCGGGGAGCGTGCGGGGACGGGCTCCGGCGAGCCATTCAGCGGGGGTGGCCACCCGAGGATTCAAGCAGCCGGGACGGTGCCGTACTTCTGCAGGTAGCGCTCGGCCGCGCGGGCGGCCGGGTGGATGCCGATCACGGCCACCACGACGATCGCGCCGATCAGCAGCCAGCCGGGCGTGCCCCACTCGATCGCGAGGAAGGTGTATGCCGCCGGCGCCCACACCGAGCCGAGGGTGCCGCCCAGCCGGGCGGCGCCCTGGTACTCCCCGCGGCGGTCGGGGTCGGAGAGCTCCGCGACCAGGCCCCAGTGGCCGGCCGACTGGAACAGCTCGGCCCCGGTGACCGTGACGTGGCCGAGCCACACCAGCACGATCGTGACCCAGCCGATGGTGTCGTGCGTGACGAGCACGATCAGGCAGGACAGCACGAAGAACGCACCGCTGATCCGCGTCGCGCGCAGGGCCCCGGGCACGGTCTCGGCGCCGCGGGAGGCCGAGACCTGCAGCAGCACGGCGAGGACGGTGTTGGTGCCGAACAGCCACGCCAGCAGCACCCGCGGGGCGTCGGTCTCCTGGACCAGCCAGAGCGGGATCACGACGTTGAGCAGCACCTGGTTGGTGCCGAGGACGCCGTCGCAGACGTTGAGGGCGACGAACGCGCGGTTCTTCAGCGCCCCGGGCGTGATCAGCTGCTTGGGCTCGGCCGGGGCCTCGTCGTGGGCGGCCGCGGGGAGCCGGGAGATGAGGAAGGCGTTCAGGCCCAGGATCGCGCCGGCCACCAGCGGCACCATCCGGACGACGCCGTCGTCGTTGGTGGCGAGCGCGAGGCCGCCGAGCAGGGCGCCGAACGTGAAGCCGATGTTGAGGGCCGCGCGCATGAAGGCCAGCGAGCGGACCCGCTCCTCGCGGGAGAAGATGTCGAGCGTGTAGGCGCCGCGCCCGGCGCCCCCGGCCCCGCCGACCAGCTCGAGCAGGACCATCATCGCGACGTACGCCACGAACCCGTCGATCCACGGCCACGCGAGGTAGAGCAGCGCCTCCGCGAGCGCACCGAGCGCCCACATCCGCTTCGGGCCGACCTTGTCGGCGGCGCGGCCGAGCGGCACGGCGAAGAAGAACGAGACGACCCCGGCGATGGTCAGGCCGAGGCCGACCTGGGCGGCGGAGAGTCCGACGATCTGGGTGAAGAAGACCGCGCTGCCGGTGAGGAAGACGCCCTCGCCGACCGCAAAGAGGATCGACTGCGCGGACAGCCTGCGGGCCAGCGGCGTCGGCGGGAGCATCCGCTCGACGAACGGGGGCAAGGTGGGCACGGCACGGCATTCAACCAGCAGCAACTAGCCTGCGTCGCATGGATTTCCTCCGGCCGGTGGGCGGGCCGACGCGCGACGTCGTGGGGGCGCTCGCGGACTGGCTGGGCGCCGCCGAGGAGCCCGCGCCGCTGGTCGTGGAGACCTCCGGCTCGACCGGCCGCCCCAAGCGCGTGGTGCTGCCGCGGCGCGCGGTGCTCGCCTCCGTGCGCGCCACCGAGCGCCGGCTCGGCGGCTCGGGCCGCTGGCTGCTGACCCTGCCGGCGTCGTACGTCGCAGGCCTGCAGGTCGTCTGCCGCTCGCTGGTCGCCGGGCACGAGCCCGTGCTGCTCGAGGAGCACGGGTCGTTCGTCGAGGCGGCGGCCGCGGTGGGGCCGGGCGGGTTCGTCTCCCTGGTGCCGACCCAGCTGCACCGGATGCTCGAGGTGCCGCAGGAGCGCGACGCGCTGCGCGGCTTCCACACCGTGCTGCTGGGCGGCGGCCCGGTCGACGCGTCCCTGCGCTCGCGCGCCGACGAGGCCGGGGTCCGTGTGGTGGCGACGTACGGCTCGTCGGAGACCGCCGGCGGGTGCGTGTACGACGGGTACGCCCTCGACGGCGTGGCGCTCGCCATCGGACCGGACGGGCGGCTGCGGGTGGGCGGCCCGACGCTCTTCGCCGGCTACGAGGGTGACCCCGCGCTGACCGCGGAGTGCCTGGTGGACGGCTGGTTCCTCACCTCCGACGCCGGACGGCTCGACGAGGACGGCCGCCTGCACGTGCTGGGGCGGCTCGACGATGTCGTCATCAGCGGCGGCGTGAACGTCCCGACCCCGGCCGTCGCGGCCCGCCTGCGCGAGCACCCCGCGGTGCGCGCAGCCGAGGTGCTCGGGGTGCCGGACGAGGAGTGGGGCCACCGGGTGGTGGCGTTCGTCGTCGGCGACCTGTCGCTCGACGAGGCACGGTCCTGGGTGGCCGAGGCGCACCCGCGGAGCTGGGCGCCGCGGGCGGTGGTCGCGCTCGACGAGCTGCCGCTGCTCGCCAACGGCAAGCCCGACCGGCTCCGGCTGCGGGAGCTCGGATGAGGGTCTACGCGGTCCCGATGCGGACCCGCTTCCGCGGCATCGACGTCCGCGAGGGCGTGCTGCTGCGCGGCGACGCGGGGTGGGGCGAGTGGAGCCCCTTCCTGGAGTACGACGTCGAGGTGGCCGAGCCGTGGCTGCGCTGCGCCGAGGAGGCGGCGGCGGGCGACTGGCCCGAGCCGCTGCGCTCGTGGGTGCCGGTCAACGTCACGGTCCCCGCCGTCGGCGCCGAGCGGGCGCACGCGATCACGGCCGCGGGCGGCTGCACGACCGCGAAGGTCAAGGTCGCCGAGCCCGGCCAGACGCTGGGCGACGACCTCGCCCGGGTCGAGGCGGTGCGCGACGCGCTCGGTCCCGGCGGCCGGGTGCGCGTCGACGTCAACGGGCACTGGGACGTCGACGAGGCGGTCGCGGCGATCCGCCTGCTGGACCGCGCGGCCGGCGGGCTGGAGTACGTCGAGCAGCCGTGCGCCACGGTCGAGGAGCTCGCCGCCGTACGCCGGGCGGTCGACGTGCCGGTCGCGGCGGACGAGTCCATCCGGCGGGCGGCCGACCCCTACCGCGTGCGCGACCTCGAGGCGGCCGACGTGGCGGTGCTCAAGGTCCAGCCGCTCGGCGGCGTCCGGGCCTGCCTGCGGATCGCGGAGGACATCGGGCTGCCCGTGGTGGTCTCCTCGGCCCTGGAGACCTCGGTCGGGATCGCGGCCGGGGTGGCGCTGGCGGCGGCCCTGCCGGAGCTGCCCTACGCCTGCGGGCTCGCGACCGTGCAGCTGATGACGGCCGACGTGGTGACCGACTCGCTCCTGCCCGTCGACGGCGCCCTGCGCGTCGGCGTCCCGGACGTCGGCGACGCCCTGCTCGACGCGGTGGCTGCCGACCCCGAGCGGGTGGCGCACTGGGAGGGCCGGCTGGCCGAGGTGCTGGCCTGGCGTGCCGCACGGAGGCCGGGCGTCCGGCAGGATGGCCGCTCGTGAACCCCTCCACCGCGCTGGCCCGTGCCGTCGTCACCGCGCTGGTCGGGGCGGGGGTCCGCGAGGTCGTGATCGCGCCGGGCTCGCGCAACGCGCCGCTCTCCTTCGCCTGCTTCGACGCGGCCGAGGCCGGTCTGCTGCGGCTGCACACGCGCATCGACGAGCGCTCGGCGGGCTTCCTGGCCCTGGGGCTGACCCGCAACGGCGCGCGGGCGGCGGTGGTCTGCACGTCCGGCACCGGGGTGGCCAACCTGCACCCGGCGGTGCTCGAGGCGGCCCACGCCGGCGTCCCGCTCGTGGTCGTGACCGCCGACCGGCCGGCCCGCCTGCGCGGCACGAACGCCAACCAGACCACCGACCAGGTGGGCGTCTTCGGGCCGCTGGTGCCGACGCACGACCTCTCCGCGGCGACCGGCGTGACCTGGCCGGGCGCCGCGGTGGCCGGCGACTTCTCGGTCGTGCACCTCAACGTCCAGCTCGACGACCCGCTCCTGCCCGACGACGCCTGGGTGCCGGGCGACCTGGCGCGCGGGCGCGGCCCGGAGCGCGTGGCGCCCGCCGTCCGGGAGACGATCGGGATCGGCCCGCGCACCGTCGTGGTCGCGGGCGACGACGCCGGGCCTCCGGCGCGCCAGCTCGCCGAGTCGGCCGGCTGGCCGCTGCTCGCCGAGCCGACCAGCGGCTCGCGGACCGGCGACAACGCGCTGCGCTGCTACCGCCTGCTGCTCGACACCGAGCTCGCCGCCTCCGTCGAGCGGGTGGTCGTCTGCGGTCACCCCACGCTGTCCCGCCCGGTCATGCGGCTGCTCGGTCGCGACGACGTGGAGGTGCTCGACGCCGGGGCACGCGGGGTCTGGCGCGAGCGGCCGTTCCCGGTGGCGCACCGCTACGTCGCCGGGGCGCCGTTCGCCGACGGGCGCGACGACCCGTCCTGGCTGGCGGCCTGGCACGACGCGGACCGCTCGGTGGCCCGCCAGCTCGACGCGCTGCTCGCGGGCGAGGCCGACCTCACGCCCTACGACGTGGCGGGGGTCGTGGCGCGGTCGCTGCCGCCCGGTGGCCTCTTGGTCGTGGGGGCGTCCAGCCCGATCCGGGACCTGGACCTGATGGTGCCGAGGTACGACGTCGGCGCCCGGCGCAAGGTGATCGCGAACCGCGGCCTCGCCGGGATCGACGGCACCGTGTCGACCGCGGTCGGGGCGGCGCTGGGCCGCTCGGCGAGCAGCCGGTCGATCGCGCTGATGGGGGACGTGACGTTCCTGCACGACAGCAACGGGCTGGTCCTCGGCCCGGACGAGCCGCGGCCCGACCTCACACTGGTGGTGGTCAACGACGACGGCGGCTCGATCTTCACGATGCTCGAGCAGGGCGCGCCCGAGCACGGCGAGCGCTTCGACCGGCTCTTCGGGACGCCGCACGGGGTCGACCTGGCCTCGCTGTGCGCCGCGACCCGGACGCCGCACTGGCGGGTGGACTCAGCGGCGGAGCTGGAGCACGCGCTGGCGGCGCCGAACGGCGGCGTCGAGGTCGTCGAGGTCCGGGTCCGCCGCGACAACCGGCGCGAGCTCGACGCCCGGATCCGGGCGCTGCGTCCCTGAGGTCGTGCGGTCACTGGGACCGCCGAGTCCGCCCGTCCCGCCTCGTGTGCCTGGGGACGCGCCAGGGCGCGTCGTGAGGCACACGCCGCGGGTTCCTCGGAGCGCGTGCCCTGACCGACCCGTGCGACCCGTGCGACCCGTGCGACCCGCGAGCAGGGCGACGGCGGTGACCACGAGCCCGGACGCCACGAGGACCGGGCGGACGCCGAACGTCGCCAGCAGGGTGCCCCCGACGAGCATCCCGGCGGAGCTCGACGCGCTGACCACGACCGTCTGCCCGGACAGCAGCGTGCGGCGCTCGTCGCCCGAGGAGGTGCGGGTGATCGTGGCGTTGACCGCCGCGATGCCGACCACGACGAAGCCGCCGCTCAGCCCCGCGGCCACCGCGACCCCCGGACGGGTCGGCCAGGCCGCCATGAGCACCCAGGCCAGCCCGGCGACCGTCCAGGCCACCCGCGCGACCGTCAGCACCGGCACCGCCCGGACCACGCGGACGGCGACGAGGGTGCCGGCGACCGCGCCGACGCCGTACCCCGTCATGCCGCAGGCGTAGAGAATGCCCGGGCTGCCCTGCTGGACGCCCAGCACGGCCAGGCCGAGGGAGAAGGCGAACCACGACAGGCAGCTGGTGCCACGCATCCACCAACCCGCCAGCACGTCCGGGCGGTCGGCCAGCGCGGCGCGGATCGGGCCGCGGCCCGGCGCCGGCTCCTCGCCGGGTGCCTCGCCGCCCGGCACGCGCCACGCGAGCAGCCCGGCGAGCAGCACGGCCGCGGCCTGGGACCACAGCAGCCCGACCGTCAGCCCCGCGGCGACGCCGAGCGCGCCGAGACCCGGCCCCACGATCATCCCGACGCGCCGGAGCAGGTCCTGCCAGGTGAGCAGCGCGACCGCCCGGTCCGGCCCGAGCCGGTCGCCGACCTCGGTGAGCAGCGCCGCACGGCCGGGGCCGCCCAGCGTCTCGCCGATGCCGAGCAGCAGTCCGGCGAGGACGAGCACGGGCCCGCTCAGCACGTGCAGGACGGCCGCCCCCGGCACGACCGACAGCGCGACCGCGTCCAGCACGGCCACCGCGGCCAGTCGCGGACCCGTCCGCACCCACTGCCGGGCGGAGCGCGCCCACCAGGGGGACAGCAGCACCGGCAGGCCCTCGGCGCCCGCGACGACGCCGGTGAGCGCGACCGACCCGGTCTGCTCGAGCACCACGAGCGGCAGCGCCACCTGGGCCAGCCGGAAGGCGAGGTCCTGGGTGGCGGAGCCCAGCAGGAGCGCGAGGGCGTCGCGGGTCGGTCGCATGCCTCCACGCTCGTCGGCGCCGGACCCCCGCGGTAGCCGCCGGACATGGACCGTGAGGCATAGCATCAGGCTATGAGTCCATCGCCCAGCGCGCCGGCCGTCGACGACCTCCGGCTGGTGGCCGCGGTCGCCCGGTGCGGCTCGGTCGGCGCCGCGGCGCGCGAGCTGCTGGTCTCCCAGCCGTCCGCGAGCCAGCGGCTGGGCCGGCTCGAGCGCCGGGCCGGCGTACGCCTCTTCGATCGGGACACGCTCGGCGCCCGCCCCACCGTCGCGGGCCGGGAGATGGTCCGGCAGGCCGAGCACATCCTCGGCCACCTCGACGGCGTGTACGACGCCGTGCGGACCGCCACGGCGCAGCGCTCGCTCCACGTCGGGTCGTTCGACTCGCTGGCGGCGGCGCTCTTCCCGGTTCTCGACGAGCTGCTGGTGGGCGTGCGCCTCGACCAGCGCGTCGACCACGGCGACCGGATGCTGGCGTGGGTGGGGGAGGGCACGATGGACGCAGCGTTCGTCTGCATCGCCGAGCAGGTGGTGCTGCCGCGCGGCGTCCTCACCCACCACGTCGGCACCGACGAGCTGGTGCTGCTGCTGCCGGCCGGGATGCGCAAGCCGCGCGGAACCCGGCAGCCCTTCCGCGACCTCGACCTCGCGTGGACGACCTACGACCTGGGCGGCACCCAGCTGCAGGCCCGGTTGGCCGACCTGGGCGCGCGGCCCCGGCGCGGTGCCACGGTCGGGGCGACGCTGGCGATGGCGCGCCGGCAGGCCCAGCCGGCGGTGCTCCCGCGCTCCGCGGTGGCGGGGGCCGGGTCCCTGCGGCCGGGCGAGCGGGTGGTCGACCTGCCGTTCCCCTCCCGGCTGCGGCTCAGCCTGGTCACCGGTCCCGACCCGGACGCGCTGCTGGTGGCCGCGCTGCCGCGGCTGCGCGCCGCCCTCGGCCTGGTCTGAGGCCCTGCCTCAGGCGGGCGAGCCGAACCGCGCGACGTGGTGCCAGACCTTCTTGAGGTCCTGCGGGTCCTCGCGGCCGTCGAGCACTGCCCGGCCGATCGTCGCGGCGTCGAGGCGGCCGTCCACGGCGACCCGGCGTCCGACCGCCACGACGTGCGGGCCGCGGAAGTGCGGGTGGTCGCCCAGCGTCACCACGTCCAGGACGCGGCCCTCGTGCCACTCCACGGCGACCCCGATGGCCCCCGCGTGCTCCTCGGTCGGGGTGCCGCGGAAGGACGGGTCGAGGACGAGGGCCTCGAGGTCGTCGGGCAGACCGACCCGGCCGTGGACGTGCGCCTCGACGTAGTCGTCGAGGACGCCGCCCTCGGTCGCCTCGACCTCGTCGGTGAGCTCGCGCGCGTCGTACGCCTCGACCAGCGGGAGCAGCCCGAACCGGTCCGGCGTCGCCAGCGCGTCCGGCTCGAAGACCGAGTCGGGGAAGCAGAAGGTCGTCCGCCCGAGGACGGACGCCGCCAGCCGGAGGTGCGCGGAGCCGAAGCGGGGAGCGGCGCCGACGCTGCGGCGGCGGTGGTCGAGGGCGCCGTACTTCGGCCGCTCGGCCGCCGGGGCGTCGTCGTACGCATGACCGAAGATGCGCTGCTCCCACCGCCACCGGCTGCCGCCCGGGTGCGCGGTCAGCCCGCCGTTGCTGGTGCCGGTCTCGAACTGCGAGCGGTAGCACCCGTCCTGCGCGATCCGCTCGAGGACGGTGCGGCCGTCGAGGACGCGGTCGGGGTGGAAGTTCAGCGTGACCCGGAGCGTCGGGTCCAGCGGACCGCCGGACGCCGAGGCGGCGACGTGCGCGATCGCCGCTGCCGCCCACCGGCTGGTGCCCGTCGCCATGCGCCGATGGTGCCACCCGGGTTTCGGTGCTGTCCTGCCACGGGCAGACTCCGGCCATGACCGACCAGCCGATGCCCGGTGTGATCCCCTACGTCGAGTTCCACGCCGGCCCCCGCCGGGTCCTCACGCTCAACCTGACCAGCGGGAACGCCATGGCGACCAGCAAGCACCGGCCGGTCGTCAGCATCGACGGTCGGCAGTACCTCGTCATCTGGGGCGGCGTCAGCTTCGAGGTCCCTGCCGACCGCAACGTGCACGTCAGCGTGCACGTCGAGGCCGACCACATCACCCAGGTCGCGTCGATGCTGCTGCCGCCGGGGGCCGGGCCCAAGGTCTTCCAGTACGCCACGCACTACTCCAGCGGGATCGGCACCCTCGCCGAGCAAGCGTGATCAAGACGGGGACCGGCGTCGTCGGCACGATGGCGGCATGAGCACGTCCACCGACGCCTTCGCGGACTTCGTCGACCACCTCGCCGAGGCGCTCGACGACGCCCGCATCACCGAGGCGACGGGGGAGGAGTGGGCCGCCCGGCTGCACTTCTCGCGCTACCACTTCGACCGGATGATCCGCTCCGTCGCGGGGGAGCCGCCGAGCGCGCTGCGCCGGCGCATCCTGCTGGAGCGGGCGGCGTACCGCATGGTCACGACGACCGCGCCCCTCCTCGACATCGCCGTCGAGGCGGGCTACGGCTCGCACGAGGCCTTCACGCGGGCGTTCGCCAAGGCGTACGGCGTCCCGCCGGCGACCTGGCGCCGCAAGCCGGGCCACCTCCAGATCGAGGCGCCGAGCGACGTGCACTTCCAGCCACCCGGGACCCTGCGGTTCCCGGCGAGAGACAGGGTGACGTCCGTGGACCTGCTGACGAGGATGGTGGAGCACCACGTGTGGCTGACCGGCGAGATGGTCCGGCTGGCCGAGCGCCTCGACGAGGGGCAGCTCGACGAGGTGGTCGGGCTGGCCGTCGACGACGACGAGCAGACGATCCGCTCGCTGCTGTCGCGGCTCGTGGGGCAGATGGGCATGTGGAACGCCGCGCTGGCGACCCGTGAGTACGACTGGTCGGTGGAGGAGCACGAGTCGCTGTCGTCGCTCCGGCAGCGGCTGGCGACCGAGGGGCCGACGTACCTCGCCCACGTCCGCTCGGTGGTGGCCGCCGACCGTCTCGACGACACGTTCGTCGATGCGCTCTGCGAGCCGGCCGAGGTGTTCACCTACGGCGGGATGGTCGCCCACGTGCTGACCTTCGCGGCCCACCGCCGCACCCTCGTGGCGCTCGCGCTCGCCCGTCACGGGGTCGAGGACCTCGGCTGGGGCGACCCGATGCTGTGGGTGGCGCAGCCGGTCTGAGCCGCGGCCGGGGGTCGCCGGGCGGCACGTGGTCGCCGGGCGCCCAGCCATCCGCGACAATGGAGGGGTGGAGATCGCCCTGCTGCTCGTGGCCATGGCCGTCGGCGTGCTGGCGTTCGCCGCGCTCGCCGAGCGGCTCGACCTGCCCCCGCCGCTGGTGCTGATCGTGGTCGGGGTCGGGGTGTCGTACATCCCCGGTGTCCCGCAGATCGACCTCGAGCCCGACGTGGTGCTGCTCGGCCTGCTGCCGCCGCTGCTCTACGCCACCGCGATCCAGAGCTCGCTGGTCGACTTCAACGCCAACCGCCGCGCGATCCTGCTGCTCTCCGTGGGGCTGGTCGCCTTCACCACCGTGGGCATCGGTCTGGTCGTCCACGCCCTGCTGCCGGCCACCTCGTGGGCGGCGGCCTTCGCGATCGGCGCCGTCGTGGCGCCGCCCGACGCCGTGGCGGCGACCGCGATCGGCCGGCGGATCGGGTTGCCACGACGGGTCGTCACGATCCTCGAGGGCGAGTCGCTCCTCAACGACGCCACCGCGCTGGTCGCGCTCCGCACGGCCACCGCCGTGATCCTGGTCGGGTCCGCCGAGGTGCAGACCTGGCGGGTCGCGGCCGACTTCGTGTGGGCGGCCGCGGGCGGCGTCCTGGTCGGCGGGCTGTTCTTCGTCGTCGTCGCCTGGATGCGCAAGAAGATCACCGACCCGGTGCTCGACACCGGCATCTCGTTCGTCATCCCGTTCGCGGCGTACCTCGCGGCGGAGGAGATCCACGCGTCCGGCGTCGTCGGCGTCGTGATCGCCGGGCTGCTGCTCGGCCACAAGGCGCCGATCATCCAGACCGCCCAGTCGCGGATCTCCGAGCGGATGAACTGGCGCACCATCGCCTACGTCCTCGAGAACACCGTCTTCCTGCTGATCGGCCTGCAGGCCAAGCACCTCTTCGAGGATGTCGGCACCAGCCCGGTGCACACCTGGCGGATCGTCGCGGTCTGCGCGGCCACGCTGGTCGGCGTCATCGTGATGCGGATCGGCTGGGTCTTCATGGCCCGCTACGCGCTGGTCCGACCCGGTCCGGACCCGGACATCGGCCACAAGCCGCCGTGGACCTTCTCCTTCGTGCTGAGCTGGGCGGGCATGCGCGGCGTGGTGACGCTGGCCGCCGCCTTCACGATCCCGCTCGAGGCCGAGAACCGCGAGATCCTGCTCTTCATCGCCTTCACGGTCGTGGCCGGCACGCTGTTCCTGCAGGGGCTCTCGCTGCCGTGGGTGGCGCGCCGCCTACGGGTGCCCTCACCGGACCCGATGGACGACGCCCTGGCCCGGGCCACGATCCTGCAGCAGGCCTCGAAGGCCGGCTACGAGGCACTGGACGCGCTGGAGTACGACGACCCGCACGGCGTCGGCGAGCTGGTCCAGCAGCGCACCGACCAGCGCAACTTCGCCGCCTGGGAGCGGCTCGGCACCACCGCCGACGAGGAGACGCCGAGCGAGACCTACTCCCGGGTGCGGCGGACCATGATCGACGCCGAGCGGCGCCGCGTGCTGGAGATCCGGCGCTCGGGCACGGTCGCCTCGGAGGTGATCAGCGAGGTGCTGTCGATGCTGGACGTCGAGGAGTCGATGCTCGAGATCGCCCACCAGGAGCACGACGAGCTCAAGGTCGTGAACGCCCACCGGCGCCCGCGCGGCGAGGTCTGCGACGAGCTCACGGCGTACGATGTCGTGGAGACCGCCCCCGACCCGATCTGCCAGGAGTGCCTCGACGAGGGCACCCGCTGGGTCGCCCTGCGGCAGTGCCTGGAGTGCGGGCACGTCGCCTGCTGCGACTCCTCGCCGAAGCAGCACGCCACGGCGCACTTCCGCGACACCACGCACCCCGTCATGCAGTCGGCCGAGCCCGGCGAGGACTGGCGCTGGTGCTTCGTGCACCACCTCACCGCGTGAGTCCCACGCGTCGCTGCGGCACCACTGACCGGGGGAAGCTGGCGCTTTCGAGGGTGTGAAACGATTCAAACCGTCAAATTCCCCGGATATCCGGGGAAATCGACACCCTCACCCCAGCGCCGCCTCGATGGTCCGCGCCTCGTGGCCGGCGACCCGCCGCACGTCGTCGGTGACCTCCGCGCAGGAGCCGTCCGCGATGGCGGTGTAGGTGCTGACCCAGGCGTCGAGCTGCCACTGCTCGGCGTCGTACGCCGCGGCCCGCGACGCGTAGGCCTCCTCGACCGTCTCGTCCTCGAAGCGGAGGTCCCGGCCGAGGACGGCGCCGGCGCGCGCCGCCACCTCGGTGAGCGTGAGCGCCTCCGGCCCGGTGAGGGTGTACGTCGCCCCCGCGTGGGCGGCCGGGTCGCGGAGCACCGCGACCGCGACGTCGGCCACGTCCGCGCGGGCGACGGCGGCCACCCGACCCTCGCCGGCCGGACCGCGGATGACGCCCGCCGCGTCGGCGAAGTACGGCAGCAGGTCGCTGTAGAAGTTGTCGCGCAGGAACGTGAACGCCATCCCGCTGTCGCGGATCGCCTGCTCGGCGTCGTGGTGGTCGCGGCCGAGGGTGAAGGTGGCGTCGGCCGCGGCACCCGAGAACGACGTGTAGACGAGGTGGGCGACCCCGGCCCGCGCGGCGGCACGGATGAATGTGCGGTGCTGCGCGCGGCGGTCCTGCGCCTCGGCGGCGGACACCATGAACAGGGTGTCGACACCCTCCAGGGCGGCCACGGCGGCCTCCTCGTCGGCGTACGCGCACTCCCGCACGTCACAGTCCACGTCCGGTGCGCGGGACGCGTCGCGAACGACGAGCCGCAGGTCGATCCGGAAGTCGCTCCCGGCCAGGGCCTTCGTGACGAGCCCACCCAGGGCTCCGGTGGATCCGGTGACGGCGATCATGGCGACTCCTCGGGGCAGGGCGTGGGCGGGGCGTGGTCAAGGCGTGGTCAGGACGACGGGGTGAAGCGGATCGGGAAGCGGAGCGGTCCGGTGTTCCCGGACACAGGCAACCACGCACCGGGTCCGTCGGGTTCCGCGTCGGGCATCCGGCGCGCGAGCAGCGGGAGCGCGACCGCCATGTCGGTGCGGGCGACGAAGTGCCCGAGGCAGTGGTGGACCCCGGCACCGAAGCCGTGGTGCGGCGGGCGCTGCGCGGTGATGTCGAACGACGGGTCCGGCATCGCCGCGGGGTCGGTCCCGGCGGCGTGCGAGAGCATCTGCACGATGCCGCCGCGGGGGATGTGCAGGCCCTGGAAGTCGACGTCCTCGAGCGCCTCGCGGGTCACCCAGGTGACCGTGGGGTTGACCCGCATGACCTCCTCGACGGCGTTGCCGCCCAGCTCCGGCCGCTCCCCGAGCAGCCGCCACTGGTCGGGGTGCGCGAGCAGCGTCTGCAGCGCGAGCCCGAGCTGGTTGCGGGTGGTCTCCATCCCGGCGAAGGCGAGGAAGACCAGCGCGACACCGAGCTCGTGCCGGCTCAGTCCGTCGGCCTCCTGGGCCTGGACCAGCGTGCTGACCAGGTCATCACGCGGCCGCGCCTGACGGTCCGCGACGACCTCGTCGACGTGCCCGCGCAGGCCCTCGAGGGCGGCCTCGATCCGCGGCACCTGGTTGCCCACGTCGATGGAGAACGACGCGCCGAGGTCGTCGGCCCAGCGCGCGACCTGCGGCCAGTCGCCGTCGGGCAGCCCGAGCAGCAGGCAGATGATGCGCGCGGCGTACGGCTCGGCGAACTCGTGCACGAACTCGACCCGGCCGCGGTCCGCGAAGCCGTCGACCAGCTCGTCCGCAAGGGCCTGGAAGCGCGGCGTCATCGCGGCGATCGTCTTGTTGCGGAACGCCGGCATCAGCAGCCGCCGGATCCGGGCGTGGTCCTCGCCCTCGAGGCTGAGCAGCGTCTCCTGCCACCAGTCCGAGAACAATCCGGAGTGGATGCCGTTCTGCGCCGGCCAGCGGGCGTTGCCCTGCCGGAAGCGGCGGTCACGCAGCAGCGCGCTCACCTCGGCGTAGCGGAGCACCGCCCAGCCCCAGTTGGTCTCGACGTACCAGTCCTCGTCGCGCGCGGCGTGCACCGCCGCCGAGGTGACGTCGAAGGTCGGGTCGCCGAGGTCGAAGGTCGTCACGGCCGCACCATCCGGATCTCCCAGCAGTCGAGACCGGCGTAGTGCTCGCGGGCGCCGTCCGGCACGAACCCGTTGCGGGCGTAGAACCCCTGCGCCCGGTGGTTGTCCTCGAGCACCCACAGCGACGTCGCCCCGTCGGGGAGCACGGCGTCGAGGAGCGCCTGGCCGAGGCCGGAGCCCCACCAGCGCTCGCGGGTGTAGACGGCGTACAGCTCGTACGGCGCGACGCGGCCCGACACCTTGGTGCCGTCCCGGTTCTCGCCGACGACCGCGAAGCCGACGAGGTCGCCGTCCCGCGACTCGGCCACGGTCCGCGGCGGCCCGTCGGCGAGCTGGGCGTGCCAGGCGTCGACCCACCGCTGCCGGTCGTGCAGGCGGGCCTCGAGCTGCTCGCGCCCGACCAGCGGGCCGTACGCCTCGCGCCAGCACGCCAGGTGCAGGTCGGCGCCGGCCTCCGCGTCGGCGGCCACTGCCGGCCGCAGGACGACACCCTCGGGAACGCTCACGGCAGCATCGTATGGACGGCCAGGCCCGCGATCACCAGGGAGGACACCAACCCGGTCACGAGGTGGGCGCGCGGCCCGGTCGCGACGCGGCCGAGCACGGCGCCGCCGCCGGCGAGCGTGAGCTGCCAGGAGGCCGAGGCGGAGAAGGCCGCCAGGACGAACACGGCGCCCTCGACCGGGTTCGACACGAGGTGCCGGTTGCCCAGCACGACGGCGGCGAAGTAGACGACCGTCGCGGGGTTGACCGCCGTGATGCCGGCGAACAGGAGGTACGCGCGCCCCGCGCCCATCGCCGCCGCCTCACGCGGCCGGCCGCCGGTGGCGAGTGCGTGCGCGGCCGTGAGCGCCGCGAGGGCGAGCAGCACCACCCCCGACGCGATCCGCAGCGGCGTGGCGACCGGCGTGAGCACCGCCGACAGCGCCGCCCCGGCCGCCACCGCCAGCGTCGCGTAGACGCCGTCGACCGTGGCGATCCCCAGGCCGGCGGCCGCGCCCACGGCGTACGACGTCCGCGCGGTGAGCGTGACGAGGAACGCTCCGACCGCGCCGATCGGGATCGCGATCGCCCAGCCGGTGACGAGACCGGAGACGACCACCTCGAGCACCGGCCGATCATCCCGGTCGGAGGCGGCGGACGGCCACCGGATTACGGTGGGGCCATGTCCTACTTCGCCGTGACCTACGCCTACACCGACGACACCGCGGCCCGCGACGAGCTGCGGCCCGCGCACCGCGAGTTCCTGGCGGCGCAGGCGACGCTGGCCCTGTCCGGGCCCACCGACGACGACGGTGCCCTGCTGCTCTTCGAGGCGGGCTCCGCCGACGAGGTGGCGACGCTGCTGGACGAGGACCCCTTCGCGACCGCCGGGCTCGTCGCCGAGCGGAGCGTGGTCGGGTGGAACCCGGTCCTCGGGCCCTGGCGCGAGCAGCTCGGTCTCTCCTGATCCCGGGCTAGCGTGGGCGCCATGCGGATCACCAAGCTCGGCCACGCCTGCGTCCGTCTCCAGCACGACGGCGCGACCGTCGTGCTCGATCCCGGCGTCTTCACCGACGCCGGCGCGGTCGACGGGGCGGACGCGGTGCTGATCACGCACGAGCACCCCGACCACTATCTGCCCGACCACCTCCGGGCGACCGACGCCCGGATCTTCACGATCGACGCCGTCGCGGCGCGGATCCGTGAGGATGCGCCCGAGCTGCTCGACCGGGTCACCGTGGTCGCGCCGGGGGAGTCCTTCGAGGCGGCCGGTCTGCCGGTCCGGGCGGTCGGCGAGCTCCACGCCGTGATCCACTCGGAGCTGCCGCGCTTCCACAACAGCGGCTACGTCATCGGGCTGGGCAGCGAGAAGGTCTTCCACCCCGGGGACGCGCTCACCGGTCCCGGCGAGCAGGTCGACGTGCTGCTCGTGCCGGTCTCCGCGCCGTGGATGCGCGCGTCCGAGGGCATCGACTTCGCCCGCGAGGTCCGGGCGCCGCGCAACGTCGCCATCCACGACCGGGTCTACTCCGACGCCGGCCTCGGGATCGTGGACACCCACATGTTCACGTTCCTCCCGAAGGAGGGGCTGTCCTACGTCCGCCTCGCCGACGGCGACGACCTGACCTGAGGGCGGGTCGGTCAGGCGGGGCCGAGCGCGTCGCGCACGGGGACGAACTTGGCCTGGGACTCGGCGAGCTCGGCCTCGGGGTCGGAGTCCGCGACGATGCCGCAGCCCGCGAACAGCCGGACCGTGTCGCCGTGGATCGACGCGGAGCGCAGCGCGATGCCCCACTCGCCGTCGCCGCTGGCGTCCATCCAGCCGACCGGGCCGGCGTAGCGGCCCCGGTCCATGCCCTCGATCTCGCTGATCAGCGCCGTCGCGACCGGCGTCGGCGTCCCGCCGACCGCGGCCGACGGGTGCAGCGCCTCGGCCAGCTGCAGCGAGGTGACCGTGCCGGCGTCGTGGACGACCCCGGCGACGTCGGTGGCGAGGTGCATGACGTTGGGGAGGTGCAGGACGAACGGCGCCTCGGGGACGTTCATCGACGAGCAGTGCGGGTCGAGCGCGTCGGCGACCGAGCGGACGGCGTACTCGTGCTCCTCGAGGTCTTTCGACGAGCGCGCCAGCGTCGCGGCGAGCGCGAGGTCGCGCGAGTCGTCGCCCGTACGCCGGATGGTGCCCGCCAGCACGCGGGACGTGACCAGCCCGCGCTCGCGACGGACCAGCATCTCGGGGGTGGCGCCGAAGAGGCCGTCGACGTGGAAGGTCCAGCACATCGGGTAGGACTCCGCGAGGCGCCGCAGCGGCCAGCGCACGTCGATCGGGGCGGTCGCGGTGGCGATGAGGTCGCGGGCGAGCACGACCTTCTCCAGGTCGCCGGCGCTGATCCGGGCGACCGCGTCAGCGACGACGGTCATCCAGCGCTCCCCGTCCAGCGCGCCGTCGGCGAAGCTGATGTCGACGGGTGCGGGCGGGTCGTCGGCGAGGGTGACGTGGTGGTCCAGCAGGTCGAGGCCGGCGCGCGAGACCGTGGTGAGCCAGGTCGTCTCGCCGCGGCGGCCGATGGTGATCTCCGGGACCACGAGGACGGAGTCGCCCGGGTCGTCGGCGAAGGCGAAGGAGCCGAAGCTGACCAGGCCGGTGCCGGGCTCGGCGACGTCGTCGCGGACCACGCTGCGCGCGGTCGTCTCGCTCCACCACTTCACCGCGTCGGCGAAGCGGGTGGGACCGCTGGTCCGGATCTCGGCGGCGACGCCCCAGCCGACCAGGCCTTCGCCGCGGCGCAGCCAGGTGACCGGGCTCTGCGTCGGCAGCAGGCCGAGGAGCGAGTCGACGTGGTCACCCTCGAGGCGGACGGTGCGCACGACGAGGGGGGCCTGCCCCGGCTCGGCAGCCGCGTCGGGGGTCGCGCGTGACGTCACGAGGAGGAAGCGTACGCCGGTGACCGAGGTCACCCGCCAGGCACCGGCGCCGCCGACCTCAGGACCAGTAGACGACGACCTTGTCGCCGACGCCCACCTCGTCGAACAGGTGCGCGAGCCCCGCGTAGTCACGGACGTTCACGCAGCCGTGCGACGCGCCGGCGTACCCCCGCGCCGCGAAGTCCGACGAGTAGTGCACGGCCTGGCCCCCCGAGAAGAACATCGAGTAGGGCATCTCCGAGCCGTAGAGGTTCGAGACGTGGTCCGCGTCCTTATAGGAGACGTGGAAGAGCCCCTCCCGGGTGGGGGAGTACGACGCCCCGAACCGCACGTCGAGGGTCTGGCGGACCTGGCCGTCCACGACCCAGCGCAGGGTCTGGCTGGTCTTGTCGATGCAGAGCGCGCGTCCGGTGCGGCAGCGCGCGTCGAGCGCGCCGGCCTGGTTGCCCAGGTTGTACATCGCCGCGTGCGTCGGCGTGCTCGTCATCGCGTGCAGCCGGTCCATCGTCCGCTGGTCGACCGCCCCGGTCACCGGGATGCCGCGCTTGGCCTGGAAGCCCTCGACCGCCTCGACGGTCGAGGAGTCGAAGGTGCCGCTGACGTCGCCGAAGAGCCACTGGGTGGCGACCAGCCGGGCCTGCAGGTCGCGCACGCCGTCGCCGGTGTCGCCGGCGTCGAGGATCGCCGGGCCGGGGTGCAGGACGTTGAAGAGCTGGTCGTGGGTGGGCTGCTCCGTCATGGTGACGAGGCGCTTCCAGGTGCGCGGGTCGACGACGCCGGTGGCCTCGAGCCCACGCTTGCCCTGGAAGCCGGCCACGGCCGCCCGGGTCGTCGCGTCGTAGCGGCCGGTCGTCAGCTCGGGCAGCCACGCGAGCTGGAAGAGCCGGGCCTGCAGCTCGCGCACGTCCGCGCCGCGGTCGCCGGGGGACAGCACGTCCTCCGGCACGGGGGCGGCGCTGGGCGTCGGCTCCGGTGCCGGCGTCGGGTCGTCGGTGGCGCTGGGCGAGGGAGTCGCCGTGGCCGCGTCGGGCGTGCCCGTCGGCTCGGCCGCGACGGTCGGGCCCGCGGTCCGGCTCTCGTAGTGCCGGACGGCGAAGCCCGCGCCGTACGACGTGGCCGTCAGGACGGCCAGCGTCATCAGCGTCACCAGGACGGCGCGCAGTGCCTTCATCGATGTACCCCCGGGGAAGTTGAGGAAGCGACGAGCTTCCAGTGTCGGCTTGTTGACGCCCTGCCCGGGGATTTGGTTGCGCGTCGCGGCGTCGTGACCGAAACGTTGCCGATGCCGGGAGCGCCCCGGTCCACCCGTAGCATCTGCGCGTGGCCCGCGCAGAGCTCGACAAGCAACCGACCGACGTCCGCCGCATGTTCGACGCGGTCGCCAAGCGGTACGACGTCACGAACGACGTCCTCTCGCTCGGCCAGGACCGGCGTTGGCGCCGCGACGTCATCGACGCGGTGGCCCCGCGCTCCGGCGAGCTGGTCCTCGACCTCGCCGCCGGCACCGGGACGTCGAGCCAGCCCTTCGCGGACGCCGGAGCGACCGTCGTCCCGTGCGACTTCTCCCTCGGGATGCTCCAGGTCGGCAAGCGCGCCCGCCCGCACCTGCCCTTCACGGCCGGTGACGGCACCCGCCTGCCGTTCGCGGACGCGACCTTCGACGCGGTGACGATCTCCTTCGGCCTGCGCAACATCGTCGACCCGCTGGCCGGCCTGCGCGAGCTGCACCGCGTCACGAAGCCCGGCGGCCGCCTGGTGGTCTGCGAGTTCAGCCACCCGACGTTCACGCCGTTCCGCACGGTCTACCTCGAGTACCTCATGAAGGCGCTCCCCACGATCGCCCGTGCGGTCTCGTCCTCGCCCGACGCCTACGTCTACCTCGCCGAGTCGATCCGCGCCTGGCCCGACCAGCAGGGGCTGGCCGACCTGGTCGCCGAGGCCGGCTGGGCGCGCCCTGAGTGGCGCAACCTCTCCGGCGGCATCGTCGCGCTGCACCGCGCCACCCGCTGAGGCAGGCCGAACCCGGGATGGTGGCCCTGGACCGCTCGTTCGTCGTGGACGAGTCACAGGTCTGGCCGTCCGCGCGAGCGTCGTTCGTGGCCTGGCACCACCGCTCCCGGCCCTGGAGGTCCTACCTGCTCTACGTGCTGGCCGGCCTGGCGGGGCTCACCGTCGTCGAGCCGCTCTGGGCCGCGGTCGGCGTGCTCGCCGCGGTCGGGATCGACGTGGTCACCCGGTTCCAGCGGATCCTGCACGCCGTCCGCACCCAGGAGCCGGTGGGGACCACGATCGCGCTGGGCTTCGGGGACGACGCCTTCGCCTACCGGACCTGGGTCGAGGCACGCGAGGTGCCGTACGCCGCGGTGCGCCGGATCGTCCGGGTGGGGGACGTGGTCGTGATCGACGCCCTGGAGGCGCACATCTTCTGGTCGCTCCCGGCCGCCGTCGTCACGCCGGCCGACCGGGCGGCGATGCTCCGCCGTCCCGGGTGACCGCGGCCATTTAGCCAACGCCTGCTTGACCTAAATGCGCAGGTGAGAGCCGTGTTGGTCGCAGGACGCCCGGGGGCCACCCCGGGGTGCGGGTGGCCCCCGGTGGTGGCACACTGTGTTCCGCGCCACTAGTGATTCAGTTCACAAAGTCACAATCCGGTCGCGTCGTCGGGCGCACGCGACAGGGAAGGAACGCGAGAGGCATGGAGCTCTACACCCCGGTCCTGGTGCTGGCCGCCCTCGCCGCACTCTTCGCGATCGGCTCGGTCGCCATGAGCGCCCTGGTCGGCCCCGCCCGCTACAACCGGGCCCGGCTCGACTCCTACGAGTGCGGCATCGAGCCCACGCCCCAGCCCGTCGGCGGTGGCCGCTTCCCGGTGAAGTACTACATCACCGCGATGCTCTTCATCGTCTTCGACATCGAGATCGTCTTCCTCTACCCGTGGGCCGTCTACTTCGACTCCCTGAAGTTCTTCGGCCTCATCGAGATGGTCCTCTTCATCGGCACCGTCTTCGTCGCCTACGCGTACGTCTGGCGACGAGGCGGCCTGGAGTGGGACTGACCGTGACCGTGACGAACAGCCGAGGAGCCTGACATGGGGATCGAAGAGAAGCTGCCCAGTGGCGTCCTGCTGACGACCGTCGAGGGCGTCGCGGGCTACATGCGCAAGGCGAGCTTCTGGCCCGCCACCTTCGGCCTGGCCTGCTGCGCCATCGAGATGATGACGTCCGGCGGCCCGAAGTACGACCTCGCCCGCTTCGGCATGGAGGTCTTCCGCGCCAGCCCCCGCCAGGCCGACCTGATGATCGTCGCCGGTCGCGTGAGCCAGAAGATGGCCCCGGTCCTGCGCCAGATCTACGACCAGATGCCCGAGCCCAAGTGGGTGCTCGCCATGGGCGTCTGCGCCAGCAGCGGCGGCATGTTCAACAACTATGCGATCGTCCAGGGCGTCGACCACGTCGTCCCCGTCGACATGTACCTCCCCGGCTGCCCGCCGCGCCCCGAGATGCTGATCGACGCGATCCTCAAGCTGCACGACCAGGTCCAGCACATGAAGCTCGGTGCCAACCGCGCCGCGCAGATCGAGGAGCTCGAGAGCGCCGCCCTGACCGCGCTGCCGACCTCGGACATGAAGGGTCTCCTCCGTTGACCGACGACAAGCCCGGCGACAAGCCCGGCGACAAGGCCGTCGACAAGGCCGCCCCGGCCGGGGCCGCGGCTCCGGACCAGGCGGCCGTCGACCAGTCCCCGGAGAACCTCCCGGCCCAGGCCGGCGAGGTCCAGGCGGTCGGGCGCCGCGAGGGCATGTTCGGCGTGCGCGGGACCGGTGACACCAGCGGGTACGGCGGCCTCTCGGCGCCGATCGTCTTCCCCGGCGCGGCCGAGCGTCCGTACGGCGGCTGGTTCGACCACGTCGCCGACGCCCTCGAGACGCGGCTGCGCGCGGGCGGTCTCGAGAGCGCCGTCGAGCGCGTGGTCATCCACCGGGGCGAGATCACCTTCCACGTCCGCCGCGAGGACCTCCTCCAGGTGGCCCGGATGCTCCGCGACGACGAGCGGCTCCGCTTCGAGTTCTGCTCCGGCGTCAGCGGGGTGCACTACCCCGAGGACGCCGGGCGCGAGCTGCACGCGGTCTACCACCTGCTCTCGATGACCCACAACCGCCGGATCCGCCTCGAGGTCACCTGCCCCGACGCCGACCCCCACATCGACTCGATCGTCTCGATCTACCCGACGAACGACTGGCACGAGCGCGAGGCCTTCGACATGTTCGGCATCGTCTTCGACGGCCACCCCGCGCTCACGCGCATCCTCATGCCCGACGACTGGCCGGGCCACCCGCAGCGCAAGGACTACCCCTTGGGCGGCATCCCCGTGGAGTACAAGGGCGGCACCATCCCGCCTCCCGACCAGCGGAGGTCCTACAACTAATGGTCACGACGAACGACAACGACATGTACGCCGGCACCTCGGAGACCACCGAGGGCAAGGTCTTCACGGTCACCGGCCAGGACTGGGACACGATCGTCCAGGGCCTCAGCGACGAGGCCGCCGACGAGCGCGTCGTCGTCAACATGGGCCCGCAGCACCCGTCCACCCACGGCGTGCTCCGGCTGATCCTCGAGCTCGAGGGCGAGACGGTGACCGAGGCCCGCTGCGGCATCGGCTACCTCCACACCGGCATCGAGAAGAACATGGAGTTCCGCTCCTGGGTCCAGGGCGTCACGTTCTGCACCCGGATGGACTACCTCTCGCCGTTCTACAACGAGATGACCTACGTCCTGGGCACCGAGCGGCTCCTCGACATCGAGGACCAGATCCCCGAGAAGGCCCAGGTCATGCGGGTGCTGCTCATGGAGCTGAACCGCATCTCCTCGCACCTGGTCTGCATCGCCACGGGCGGCATGGAGATCGGCGCCCTCACGGTCATGACGATCGGCTTCCGCGAGCGCGAGCTCGTGCTCGACCTCTTCGAGCTGATCACCGGCCTGCGGATGAACCACGCCTTCATCCGCCCCGGTGGTGTCGCGCAGGACCTACCGCCGGGCGCCCTCGACGAGATCCGGGACTTCATCGCCCTGATGAAGAAGCGGCTGCCCGAGTACGCCGCCCTCTGCAACGCCAACCCGATCTTCAAGGCCCGCCTGGTCGACGTCGGCCACCTCGACCTCGAGGGCTGCCTGGCGCTGGGCCTCTCCGGCCCGCCGCTGCGCGCGACCGGCTACCCGTGGGACCTCCGCAAGACCCAGCCGTACTCCGGCTACGAGGACTACGACTTCGAGGTCCAGACCTGGGACACCGCGGACGCCTACGGCCGCTTCCGGGTCCGCCTGGCCGAGATGTGGGAGTCGCTCAAGATCGTCGAGCAGGCCGCCGAGCGGCTCGCGGGCCTCGAGGGCGCGCCGGTCATGGTCGCCGACAAGAAGGTCGCCTGGCCCAGCCAGCTGGCCATCGGCAGCGACGGCATGGGCAACAGCCTCGACCACATCCGCCACATCATGGGTGAGTCCATGGAGGCGCTGATCCACCACTTCAAGCTGGTCACCGAGGGCTTCCGGGTCCCGGCCGGCCAGGCCTACGTCCCGGTCGAGTCGCCCCGCGGCGAGCTGGGCGCGCACGTCGTCTCCGACGGCGGCACCCGCCCCTTCCGGGCGCACTTCCGCGACCCGTCGTTCACCAACCTCCAGGCCACGAGCGTGATGAGCGAGGGCGGCATGGTCGCCGACGTCATCGTCGCCATCGCCTCGATCGACCCCGTCATGGGAGGCGTCGACCGATGACCATCTCCACCACGACGTACGCCGAGCTCGAGCAGATCGCGGCCCGCTACCCCCAGGCCCGCTCGGGGCTGCTCCCGATGCTGCACCTCGTGCAGTCCGCGGAGGGGCGGATCACGCCCGAGGGCATCGAGACCTGCGCCGCGATCCTCGGCATCTCGGCGGCCGAGGTCAGCGGGGTCGCGACCTTCTACACGATGTACAAGCGCAAGCCCGTCGGCGACTACCACGTCGGCGTCTGCACCAACACGCTCTGCGCGGTGATGGGCGGCGACGCGATCTTCGAGCGGCTCAAGGAGCACCTCGACGTCGGCAACGACGAGACGACCGACGACGGGGCGATCACGCTCGAGCACATCGAGTGCAACGCGGCCTGCGACTACGCCCCGGTGATGACCGTCAACTGGGAGTTCATGGACAACATGACCCCGCAGTCGGCCACCCAGCTCGTCGACGACCTCCGCGCCGGCGTCGAGGTCTCCTCGACCCGCGGTCCGCGCCTGTGCACGTGGCGCGAGGCCGAGCGGGTGCTCGCCGGCTTCCCGGACGACCGTGCCGACGAGGGCCCCTCCGCGGGCCCGGCGTCGCTGGTCGGCCTGGGCATCGCCCGCGAGCGCGGCTGGACGGCCCCGTCCGCGGACGCCAACGGCGGCGGCGACGCCCAGGGCAGCAAGACCGAGGCGGTCGAGCGTGCCGACACCGGCCGCGCCGAGTCGGAGTCGAAGGTCGAGGAGTCGCCCGTCGAGGTCCAGCACGAGGACGACACGAAGCAGGGGGAGAAGTGACCGTGTCTCGATACACCGCTCGCACGCTCGCGGCACTCGACAACCGAGAGGCGGCACTCCGTGGCTGACACCCTGACCCCGGTGCTCACCGACAACTGGGACGCCGAGCGCAGCTGGACCCTCGCCTCCTACGAGGAGCGCGGCGGCTACGGCGCCCTCACCAAGGCGCTCGCGATGGACCCCGACGCCGTGATCGAGGCCGTCAAGGACTCCGGCCTCCGCGGCCGTGGGGGAGCGGGCTTCCCGACGGGCATGAAGTGGGGCTTCATCCCGCAGGACAACCCCAAGCCGAAGTACCTCGTCGTCAACGCCGACGAGTCCGAGCCGGGCACCTGCAAGGACATCCCGCTCATGATGGCCAGCCCGCACACGCTGGTCGAGGGCGTCATCATCAGCTCGTTCGCGATCCGCGCCAACACGGCGTTCATCTACATCCGCGGGGAGGTCCTCCACGTCGTCCGCCGCGTCCAGCGCGCGGTGCAGGAGGCCTACCTCGCCGGGCACCTCGGCAAGGACATCCACGGCTCGGGCTACGACCTCGACGTCGTCGTCCACGCCGGTGCCGGCGCCTACATCTGCGGCGAGGAGACGGCGCTGCTCGAGGGGCTCGAGGGCCGCCGCGGCCAACCCCGCCTGCGCCCGCCGTTCCCCGCCGTCGCCGGCCTCTACGCCAGCCCGACGGTCATCAACAACGTCGAGTCGATCGCCTCGGTGCCCAGCATCATCGCGAACGGCGCGGGCTGGTTCTCCTCGATGGGCACCGAGAAGTCCAAGGGCTACGGCATCTTCTCGCTCTCGGGCCACGTCACGAGGCCGGGGCAGTACGAAGCCCCGCTCGGCATCACGCTGCGCCAGCTGATCGACCTGGCCGGCGGCATCCGCGAGGAGCACGAGCTGAAGTTCTGGACGCCCGGCGGCTCCAGCACCCCGCTCCTCACCGCCGAGCACCTCGACGTGCCCCTCGACTTCGAGGGCGTCGGCGCGGCCGGCTCGATGCTCGGCACCCGCGCCCTGCAGATCTTCGACGAGACCACCTGCGTGGTCCGGGCGGTGCTCCGCTGGACGGAGTTCTACAAGCACGAGTCCTGCGGCAAGTGCACCCCGTGCCGCGAGGGCACGTGGTGGCTCGTCCAGACCCTGGCGGCGCTCGAGAAGGGTCAGGGCAGCGAGGCCGACCTCGACCTCCTCCTCGATCAGTGCGACAACATCATGGGCCGCTCGTTCTGCGCGCTCGCCGACGGTGCGGTCAGCCCGATCACGAGCTCGATCAAGTACTTCCGGGACGAGTACGTCGCCCACCTCACCCACGGTGGGTGCCCGTTCGACCCGACCGCCTCGACCCTCTTCGCGACCGCAGGAGCGACGGCATGACCCAGGTGTCCTCGAGCAAGCCCGACGTGAAGGACGAGGACCTCGTCTCGCTCACGATCGACGGCATCCAGGTCAGCGTCCCCAAGGACACCCTGGTAATCCGGGCCGCGGAGGAGGTCGGCGTCCAGATCCCGCGGTTCTGCGACCACCCGCTCCTCGCCCCCGTCGGTGCCTGCCGCCAGTGCCTGGTCGACGTCCCCGACGCCGGCAACGGCCGCGGCTTCCCGAAGCCGCAGGCCTCCTGCACGATCGCGGTGGCCGAGGGCATGGTCGTCAACACCCAGGCCACGAGCCCCGTCGCCGACAAGGCGCAGCAGGGGATCATGGAGTTCCTGCTGATCAACCACCCGCTCGACTGCCCCGTCTGCGACAAGGGCGGCGAGTGCCCCCTGCAGAACCAGGCCATGTCCAACGGCCGCGGCGAGACCCGCTTCGACGGCGTCAAGCGCACCTACCCCAAGCCCATCAACATCAGCGCGCAGGTGCTGCTCGACCGCGAGCGCTGCGTGCTCTGCGCGCGGTGCACCCGGTTCTCCGAGCAGATCGCCGGAGACCCGTTCATCGAGCTGATCGAGCGCGGCGCGCTCCAGCAGGTCGGGATCTACGAGAACCAGCCCTTCGAGTCGTACTTCTCCGGCAACACCATCCAGATCTGTCCGGTCGGTGCGCTGACCTCAGCCGAGTACCGCTTCCGCTCGCGCCCCTTCGACCTCGTCTCCACCCCCTCGGTCGCCGAGCACGACGCCTGCGGCTCGGCCATCCGCGTCGACCACCGCCGCGGCAAGGTGATGCGCCGCCTGGCCGGCGACGACCCGGACGTGAACGAGGAGTGGATCACCGACAAGGACCGCTTCGCGTTCACGTACGCCGTCGCCCCCGACCGGCTCACGCACCCCCGCGTCCGTGACGCCCTCCCGGACGGGAGCCGCGGCGAGCTGCGCCCCGCCTCCTGGACCGAGGCGTTCGCCGTCGCCGCCCGCGGCCTCGCCGCCGCCGGTGCCTCCGGCGTGCTCACCGGTGGCCGGGTCACGGCCGAGGACGCCTACGCCTACGCGACCTTCGCCCGCGTGGCGCTCGGCACCAACGACATCGACTTCCGCTCCCGGCTGCACTCGGCCGAGGAGACGTCGTTCCTGGCCGCCGAGGTCGTCGGCGCCCCGTCGGTGACGTACGCCGACCTCGAGACCGCGTCGACCGTCGTGCTCGCGGGGCTCGACCCCGAGGACGAGGCCGGCACGATCTTCCTGCGCCTGCGCAAGGCTGCCCTGCACAGCCGCACCCGCGTCGTCTCCGTGGCGCCGTTCTCCTCCAAGGGCCTGCGCAAGATGAAGGGCCAGCTCGTTCCCGCCGCCCCGGGCGAGGAGGCCGCCGCCCTCGAGCAGCTGGCCAACCACGCCGACTTCGGGCTGGACGCGACCGGCGTGATCCTCGTCGGCGAGCGCCTCGCGACCTCGCCGGGTGCCTACACCGCCGCCGCGACGCTCGCCCGCACCACCGGCGCGCGCCTGGCCTGGGTGCCGCGCCGCGCCGGCGACCGTGGCGCCGTCGAGATGGGCTGCCTGCCGAACCTGCTCCCCGGCGGGCGCCCCGTCACCGACGCCGGTGCCCGCGTCGACGCCGCCACCGCCTGGGGCGTCTCCTCGCTGCCCGAGACCGTGGGCCGGGACGCCGACGGCATCGTCGCCGCCCTCGCCTCCGGCGAGCTGGGCGGGCTGGTCGTCGGTGGGGTGGACCCCGACGACACCGCCGACCCCGACGCGTTCCGCGCCGCGGTCGACACCGCGTCCTTCGTCGTGGCCCTCGAGCTGCGCGAGACCGACGTGACCCGGGCCGCCGACGTGGTCTTCCCCGTCGCCCCGGTCAGCGACAAGGCCGGCCTCTTCGTGAACTGGGAGGGCCGCCCCCGCTCCTTCGGCGCGGTCTTCACCAACCCGACCTCGCTGCCCGACCTCCGGGTCCTGGCCGGCATCGCCGAGGAGCTCGCCCAGCTCGGCCACGGCAGCCCGCTCGGCTTCCGGACCGTCGCCGAGGCGCGCGACCAGATCGAGGACCTCGGCCCCTGGGACGGCGAGCGCGCCACGGTCGAGGCGCCCCCCACCAGGCCGGTCGTCCCGCAGGACGACGACCGGCTGCGGCTCGCGACCTGGAAGCAGCTCGTCGACAACGGCTCGATGCTGGACGGCGACGAGCACCTGCGTGCCGCCGCCCGCCCGGCCGCGGCCCGCGTCAGCCAGCGCGTGTACGACGAGCTCGGGCCGACGGTCCGCGTCAGCGGCGACCGCGGCTCGATGACGCTGCCGGCCGAGGTGGCCGACATCGTCGACGGCGTCGTGTGGGTGCCCGCGAACTCGCTCGGGGCCGGCGTCCTGGCCGGCCTCGCCTCACCCGGCTCCACCGTGACGGTGAAGGGAGCGGACCTGTGATCCCGACCGGCCTGACCAGCGGCGTGGGTGCCCTCGTCGCGGACGACCTCGGCGCCTTCGGCCGCGACCCCTGGTGGCTCGTCGGCATCAAGGTGCTGCTGATCTTCCTGGTGCTCGTGCTGCTGACGCTCTTCAACATCTGGTGGGAGCGTCGGGTGGTGGCCCGGATGCAGCACCGCATCGGCCCGAACGTCCACGGCCCCTTCGGCCTGCTCCAGTCCCTCGCCGACGGCGTGAAGCTCGCGCTCAAGGAGGACATCATCCCCAAGGCCGCGGACAAGGTGGTCTTCCTGATCGCCCCGGTGATCGCGGTGATCCCGGCGTTCGTGACCTTCAGCGTGATCCCGTTCGGCCCGGACGTGCACGTCCCCTTCACCGACCGGACCACGCCGCTGCAGCTGACCGACATGCCGGTCGCGGTGCTGTTCGTGATGGCGATCGCCTCGGTCGGCATCTACGGCATCGTGCTCGGCGGCTGGTCCAGCGGCTCGACGTACTCCCTGCTCGGCGGCCTCCGCTCGAGCGCGCAGATGATCTCCTACGAGGTCGCGATGGGCCTCGCGCTCGTCGCGGTGTTCCTGTACGCCGGCTCGATGTCGACCTCGGAGATCGTCGCCGCCCAGGCCAGCACGAGCAGCTTCGACGTCGCCGGCCTGACGATCCCGATCCCGGGCTGGTTCGCGCTGATCCTGCTGCCGTCGTTCATCATCTACACGATCTCGATGGTCGGCGAGACCAACCGCGCGCCCTTCGACCTCCCCGAGGCCGAGGGCGAGCTGGTGGGTGGCTTCCACACGGAGTACTCCTCGCTGAAGTTCGCCCTGTTCTTCCTCGCCGAGTACATCAACATGGCGACCGTCTCGGCCCTCGCGACGACGCTGTTCCTCGGCGGCTGGCGGGCCCCGTGGCCGATCTCGATCTGGGACGGTGCCAACCAGGGCTACTGGCCGGTGCTGTGGTTCTTCGGCAAGGTCCTCTTCTTCATCTTCCTGTTCATCTGGCTGCGCGGCTCGCTGCCCCGGCTGCGCTACGACCAGTTCATGGCGTTCGGCTGGAAGCGGCTGATCCCGATCTCGCTGATCTGGATCGTGGCGGTCGCGACGATCCGCGCGGTCACGCTCGACAACAGCGGCGACGCGCGGCGCTACCTCCTCGTCGGCATCGGCGTCCTCGCGGCCGTCTTCCTGGTGCTGTTCTTCGTCGGCGACAGCGGCACCGACGAGGACGAGCCCGTGGTCGCGGCCGAGCCGCGGCCGGGCAGCTTCCCCGTGCCGCCCATGCCCGAGGGCGGTGCCGTGCGCGGCGCGGCCCGTCCCCTGTCGTTCGGCTCCGGTCCCCTCCGCGAGTCACCCCTGACCAGCACCACCGCCAGCACGAGCGCAGCCGGCCGCCCCGGCGAGGAGATCTGATGGCCGAGTCCACGAGCATGAGGGAGCAGTTCTGGGACCCGATCGCGGGGTTCGGGGTGACCTTCCGGACGATGTTCAAGAAGGTCGTCACCGAGCAGTACCCCTTCGAGAAGCTCCCGACGGCGCCGCGCTTCCACGGCCGTCACCAGCTCAACCGCTGGCCCGACGGGCTCGAGAAGTGCATCGGCTGCGAGCTGTGCGCCTGGGCCTGCCCGGCCGACGCGATCTACGTCGAGGGTGCGTCGAACGTCGACGGCGAGGGTGACGAGTCCGGGCGCTTCTCGCCGGGCGAGCGCTACGGCCGCGTCTACCAGATCAACTACCTGCGCTGCATCCTGTGCGGCCTGTGCATCGAGGCGTGCCCCACCCGGGCCCTCACGATGACCAACGAGTACGAGCTGGCCGACGACAACCGCGCCGACCTGATCTACGAGAAGTCCGACCTGCTCGCCCCGCTGCTGCCCGGCATGGTGCAGCCGCCGCACGCGATGCAGCTCGGCGAGGACGAGGGCGCCTACTACCGGGGCGCGTACGCCGCCCCGGCGCCCGTCGCGCGCAAGGAGGCCTCGGAGTGATCGCGTTCTGGATCCTCGCGCCGATCATGGTGATCGCCGCGCTCGGCATCCTCTTCGTCCGCAAGGCCGTGCACGCCGCCCTGCTGCTGGCCGTCGTGATGCTGAGCCTCGCGGTGCTCTACCTCGTGCTGGAGGCGCCGTTCCTCTTCGCGGTGCAGATCATCGTCTACACCGGCGCCATCCTGATGCTCTTCCTCTTCGTGCTGATGCTGGTCGGCGTGGACGCCTCCGACTCGGTCGTCGAGACGATCCGCGGCCAGCGGGTGCTCGCGACCGTCCTGGGCCTGCTGCTCGGCGTCGTGCTCGTGCTCGCCCTGGGCCAGGTGTCGCTCGGCACCGTGCGCGGCCTGACCGAGGCCAACGGCGGCGGCAACATCCAGGGCCTCGCCGACATCATGTTCTCGCGCTACGTCTTCGCGTTCGAGACCACCAGCGCGCTGCTGATCACCGCCGCCATGGGCGCGATGGTGCTCGCCCACCGCGAGCGCCTGGTCCCGAAGCCCACCCAGGCCTCGATGGCGGCCCAGCGGGTCCGGGACTACGGCGACAAGGGCCTGCACCTCGGTCCGCTGCCTCCTCCCGGCGTCTTCGCCCGGCACAACGCCGTGGACACGCCCGCGCTGCTGCCCGACGGCACCGCGTCGGAGGCCTCGATCTCCCGGGTGCTCGCCGCGCGCGGCACGGTCCGCTCCGCGCCCGCGCTCGCCGAGAACATCCAGGCGATGCAGCGCTCGATCGACGGCAAGCCCGCGACCGGTCCGGGGCCCGCCCCCGCGACCACCGAGGAGGACCCGGCATGAGCACCACCCCCTACCTCGTCCTCTCGGCGATCCTCTTCACGATCGGCTGCGTCGGGGTCCTCACCCGGCGCAACGCGATCGTGGTGTTCATGTGCGTCGAGCTGATGCTCAACGCCTCGAACCTCGCCCTGGTGGCGTTCTCTCGGCAGAACGGCAACCTCGACGGACAGATCGCGGCGTTCTTCGTGATGGTCGTCGCCGCGGCCGAGGTCGTCGTCGGGCTCGCGATCATCATGACCATCTTCCGGACCCGTCGCTCGGCCTCGGTCGACGACGCGAGCCTGCTGAAGTACTAGGAGCGCGACTCGATGTTTGCCCAAATCACGGCATGGCACGAGGCCGTCCACATCCCCGTGGTCGACCCGGGCGCCACCAGCGGGGTGTTCACCCTGCTGTGGCTCGTGATCGCCCTGCCCCTCGCGGGTGCGGTGGTCCTGCTGGTCGGCGGCGCGGCGTTCCCCAGGGTCGTCGACCGCTGGGGCCACCTGCTCGGCACCCTGATGCCGGTCGGCTCCTTCGTGATCAGCCTGCTGATGTTCCTCTCGCTGCTCGGCCGCGACGCGGGGGAGCGCCAGATCGGCCAGCACCTCTACGACTGGATCCAGGTCGGCCACCTCGACGTCGGCATGGACCTGCTCTACGACCCGCTCTCGGCGCTGTTCCTCATGCTCATCACCGGGGTCGGCTCGCTGATCCACGTCTACTCCATCGGCTACATGGAGCACGACCCCCGCCGCCGCCGGTTCTTCGGCTACCTCAACCTCTTCGTCGCCGCGATGCTGATGCTGGTGCTCTCCGAGAACTACCTCGGGCTGTTCCTCGGCTGGGAGGGCGTCGGCCTGGCGTCGTACCTCCTCATCGGCTTCTGGCAGCACAAGCCCTCCGCGGCGGCCGCCGCCAAGAAGGCCTTCGTCATCAACCGCGTCGGCGACCTCGGCATGTCGACCGCGATCATGCTGATGTTCGTCACCTTCGGTACCACCAGCTTCTCCGGCATCAGCGAGGCCTCCTCGGGGGCGTCCGGCTTCACGCTGAACGCGCTCGGCCTGCTCCTGCTCCTCGGCGCCTGCGCGAAGTCCGCCCAGGTGCCGCTGCAGGCCTGGCTGCTCGACGCGATGGAGGGCCCCACCCCGGTGTCGGCGCTCATCCACGCGGCCACCATGGTGACCGCGGGCGTCTACCTGATCACCCGCTCCAACTTCATCTTCGAGCTCGCCCCCACCGCGCAGACCGTGGTGGTCGTCGTGGCCGTCACCACGCTGCTGTGGGGTGCGGTCATCGGGTGCGCCAAGGACGACATCAAGAAGGCGCTGGCCGGCTCCACGATGAGCCAGATCGGCTACATGATGCTCGGTGCCGGCCTCGGTGTCGGCGGCTACGCCTTCGCGATCTTCCACCTGCTCACGCACGGCTTCTTCAAGGCCAACATGTTCCTCGGCGCCGGCTCGGTCATGCACGGCATGAACGACGACGTCGACATGCGGCGCTACGGCGCCGTGCGCCACGCGATGCCGGTGACCTTCCTGACCTTCGCGATGGGCTACCTCGCGATCATCGGGTTCCCCGGCTTCTCGGGCTTCTGGTCCAAGGACAAGATCATCGAGGTCGCGCTCGCGGAGAACTGGTTCGTCGGGCTCTGCGCGCTGCTGGGCGCCGGCGTCACCGGCTTCTACATGACCCGGCTGATGCTGCTCACCTTCTTCACCGAGCAGCGCTGGAAGAAGGACGTCCACCCGCACGAGTCGCCCAAGGTGATGACCGTGCCGCTGATCGTCCTCGCCGCGCTCTCGGTCCTCGGCGGCCTGATGCTCGCCGGCGGCTGGATCACCGACTTCCTCGCGCCGGTCGTGGGCGAGGCCCCCGAGGAGCACCTGCCCGTCCCGGCGATCGTGATCTCGCTGCTCGCGGTGCTCGTCGTCGCCGTCGGCGTCGCGACCGCCTGGTTCCTGGTCGGCAAGCGCGAGGTCCCCCTCACGCCGCCGCAGGACGTCTCGTTCGTGACCCGCGCGGCGCGCGCCGACCTCTACGGCGACGCGATCAACGAGGGCGTCGTCGTACAACCCGGGCGCCGCCTCGTGTCCGGCCTGCTCGGCATGGACAAGTACGCCGTGGACGGTGCACTCACCGGCGGCCCGGTCGCCATCGGCGCGATCGCCGGCCAGCTCCGCAAGGTGCAGAACGGCTTCGTCCGCTCCTACGCCCTCTCCCTGCTCGGCGGCGTGCTCCTCGTCGTCCTGGCCCTCCTGGCGGTGAACCTCGCATGACCCAGTTCCCCTGGCTCACGGTCCTGGTGGCGGTGCCGCTCGTCGGCGCCCTCGTGGTCGCCTTCCTCCCGAAGTCGCCCGGCTCCGCCCTGCCCAAGCTGGTCGGGCTCGGCGCCTCGGTGCTGACCCTGGCCGTCGGCATCGCGATCGCGCTGCAGTACGACACCGGCGGAGGGATGCAGCTCACCGAGGACGTCGAGTGGATCCACGCCCTGGGCGTCCACTACGCGCTCGGCGTCGACGGCCTCGGCCTGCTGCTGATCCTGCTCACCGTGGTGCTCGTGCCGCTGGTGCTGATCGGCTCCTGGCACGACGCGAACGACTCCAACCCCGCGGCGTTCTTCGCCTGGGCGCTGGCCCTCGAGGGCCTCTCGCTCGCGGTGTTCGCGGCCACCGACGTGTTCCTGTTCTACGTGGTCTTCGAGGCGACGCTGATCCCGGCGTACTTCCTCATCGGCGGCTTCGGCCGCGAGGGGCGCGCCTTCGCGGCGCTGAAGTTCCTGATGTACCAGCTCGGCGGCGGCCTCGTGCTCCTCGGCTCGGTCATCGGTCTCTACGTCGTCTCGGCCCAGCAGGGCTCGCCGTCGTACCTCCTCTCCGACCTCGCGAACCTCGACATGTCCACGAGCGCGGAGCGCTGGCTCTTCGCCGGCTTCTTCATCGCGTTCGCGGTCAAGGCGCCGCTGTTCCCGCTGCACACCTGGCTCGCGGACACCACCGAGAAGGCCACCCCGGGCACCAGCGTCCTGCTGGTCTGCGTGCTCGACAAGATCGGCACGTTCGGGATGCTGCGCTTCTGCCTGGGGCTCTTCCCCGAGGCCTCGCAGTGGGCGACGCCGGTCGTGATCGTGCTCGCGCTGGTCTCGATCGTGTACGGCGCGCTCATCGCCATCGGCCAGGACGACCTGCTGCGCCTGATCGGCCTGACCTCGCTGAGCCACTTCGGCTTCATCACGCTCGGCATCTTCGCCTTCAGCAGCCAGGGCGCGTCCGGCTCGATCCTCTACATGGTCAACCACGGCATCGGGACCGCGGCGCTGTTCCTGCTCGCGGGCTACCTCATCCGCCGCCGCGGCACCTCGCTGATCAGCCAGATGCGCGGGGTCGAGAAGTCCGCGCCCGTGCTCGCCGGGCTGTTCCTCGTCGCGGGACTCGCCACGCTGGGGCTCCCGGGCCTGAGCCAGTTCGTCTCCGAGATCCTGGTGCTCATCTCCGCGTTCGACCACGCGTGGTGGGCCGGCGCGGTCGCCGTCAGCGGCATCGTGCTGGCGGCGGTCTACGTGCTGTGGGCCTACCAGCGGGTGTTCACCGGCCCGGACGTGGTCGAGGGCGGTGCCGCTCCGGCGCCCGTCGCGGCGGCCACCCCCGACCTGGACCGCCGCGAGGTGGGCTCGGTCGCCCCGCTCGTGCTGGCGCTCGTGCTGTTCGGCTTCTTCCCGATGCCGCTGCTGGACGTCAGCAACCCCACGGTCTCCGACCTCATGCAGCACGTCGGCGTGAGTGACGACCCGCCCGTCGTGCCCGCAGCCGGGTCCGACTCGCACGAGGAAGGCCAGCAGTGATCCCGCAGCTGAGCGGCGCCGTGGTCGGCGCCGTCACCGAGTTCTCCAAGCCGTCGATCGAGTACTCCCGGCTCTGGCCGCTGCTCGTCGTCTTCGGCTTCGCCTGCGCCGGCGTCCTCGTCGAGGCCTTCCTGCCGCGCGAGCGCCGCTACCTCGTGCAGGCCGTGCTCACCGTCGTCGGGCTGGTGACCGCCCTGGTCGGCACCGTCCTGGTCGCGCGGGACCTCGGCGTCCTCGGGGACGGTGCCGCCCGCGGCATCGTCGCGGCCGAGGGCACGATCGTCGTCGACGGCCCGTCGGTCTTCCTCTGGGCGCTGATCCTGGTCTTCGCGATCGGGGGCGCGCTGCTCTTCGCCGAGCGCCGGCTCGAGGGCGGGGTGTCGGCCTTCGCCGGCCAGGCCGCCGCGCTGCCGGGCACCGAGGCCGAGCGCCAGGCGTCCACCCAGGGCCTCGACCACACCGAGGTCTACCCGCTGATGCTCTTCGCCGTCGGCGGCATGATGCTCTTCCCCGCCTCCAACGACCTGCTGACGATGTTCGTCGCCCTCGAGGTCCTCTCGCTGCCGCTCTACCTCCTCTGCGGCCTGGCCCGCCGGCGCCGCCTGCTGAGCCAGGAGGCGGCTCTGAAGTACTTCCTCCTCGGCGCCTTCAGCTCCGGCTTCTTCCTGTACGGCGTCGCGCTGGTCTACGGCTTCGCCGGCTCGATGCAGCTGGGCGAGATCAACGAGGCGGTCCGCAACGACGTCGGCAACCAGGCCCTGCTGCTCGTCGGCATGGGCATGCTGGCCGTCGGCCTGCTCTTCAAGGTCGGTGCCGCGCCGTTCCAGGCCTGGACGCCCGACGTCTACCAGGGCGCCCCGACCGCGGTCACGGCGTTCATGGCCGCGTGCACCAAGGTCGCTGCCTTCGGCGCCCTGCTGCGGCTGTTCTACGTCGCGTTCGGCTCCGACCGGTGGACCTGGCAGCCGATGTTCTGGATCATCGCGGTGCTCACCATGGCCGTCGGCGCGGTGCTCGCGGTCGTGCAGACGGACGTCAAGCGGATGCTGGCCTACTCCTCGGTCGCGCACACCGGCTTCCTGCTGACCGGCGTGCTCGGCGTGCAGAGCGCCGCCGACCTCGCGGACGGCCAGGTCACCTCGCTGCAGGCCGTGCTGTTCTACCTGGCGACGTACGGCTTCGCGATGATCGGCGCCTTCGCGGTCGTCACCCTGGTCCGGGACGGCGGCGGCGAGGCCACGCAGTTCTCGCGCTGGGCGGGCATCGGGCGGCGCTCGCCGCTGCTCGGCGGGCTCTTCGCCTTCTTCCTGCTCTCGATGGCCGGCATCCCGCTGACCGCCGGCTTCATCGGCAAGTGGGCGGTCTTCACGGTCGCCCTCTCGGCCGGTGCGTGGCCCGTGGTGATCGCCGCCGTGCTGTTCAGCATCGTCTCGGTGTTCTTCTACGTCCGCGTGATCGTGCTGATGTTCTTCGTCGACGGGGAGGGGGAGCTGGCGGGCGTCGTGAAGCCGTCGCTGCTGACCTCGGGGACGATCGCCGTCGGTGTCGCCGCGACCCTCGTGCTCGGCGTCGTGCCCGGCCCGGTGCTCACGCTCGCGGCCCATGCAGGAGAATTCATCAGGTGACCACCACTCCTGCGGCCGCCGAGCTGGCGCTGCCCGTCACCGACGAGGCCCTCGCCGACCGGCTCCGTGCCCGGATGCAGGAGGTCGAGGTCGCCCTGACGGGCCACGTCCGCAGCCGCGCCGGCTTCGTGACCGAGGCTGCGAGCCACCTGATGGAGGCCGGCGGCAAGCGCTTCCGGCCGCTGCTGGTGCTGCTGGCCGCCGAGACCGGCGAGCACCCGCAGGCCGACGAGGTGATCCGCGCGGCGTGCGTCGTCGAGCTCACCCACCTGGCCTCGCTGTACCACGACGACGTGATGGACGAGGCCGCGCTGCGCCGCGGTGCCGACTCGGCCAACGCCCGCTGGGACAACCACGTCGCGATCCTGACCGGTGACTTCCTCTTCTCGAAGTCCTCCGAGCTCACCGCCGACCTCGGCCCCGACGCCGTCCGCATCCAGGCCGAGACCTTCACGCGCCTGGTCGAGGGCCAGATCCTCGAGACCGTGAAGCCCGGCCCCGACGAGGACCCGCTCGAGCACTACCTCGAGGTCGTCGCCGGCAAGACCGGCTCGCTCATCGCCACGTCGGCGCGGTACGGCGCACGCTTCGGCGGCGCCACCCCCGAGGTGGAGGAGGCGCTCACGTCGTACGGCGAGATCGTCGGCTCGGCCTTCCAGCTCTCCGACGACATCCTCGACATCGCCTCCGAGTCCGGCGAGTCCGGCAAGGTCCCCGGCACCGACCTGCGCGAGGGCGTCCCGACGCTGCCGGTGCTGATGGCCCGCGCCTCCGGCGACCCCGCCGACGCCCGCCTCCACGAGCTCCTGGACGGCGACCTCACCGACGACGACCGCCACGCCGAGGCGCTCGCCCTACTGCGCCGCCACCCGGCCCTCGACGAGGCCCGCGCCTACGTCGTCGCCCGCGCCACCGAGGCCAAGGCCCGCCTCACCGCCGTCCCCGACGGCCCCGTCCGCGCCGCCCTCGAGGCGTTCGCCGACATCGTGGCGGTCCGCTCCGCGTAGGGCGGCCGCGGGCGGCGCTTGTAACGCCCGGTTATCGCTTCCAGGGGCCCGTTCGACCGGGTCCCCAGTTCCCGTAACCGGGCGTTACAAGCCCGGGCCCGGGTCCGCCCGCCCCGATCACCATCCACACGACCAGGGCCGGACGAGGTCGTCCACAGGCAGCCGTTGGTGGGCGGCACGATCGGCGTGCAGGTCCCAGGGTGACGGTATGAACGCTCGGTGCGCCGCCATCATGTCTTCCCAGCACGGGCTGCTCCTGCGTCGGCAGGCGCTGGGCACCGGGATGTCGCCCGAGGAGGTCCGGCGGCGCGTCCGTGCGGGTGAGTGGGTAGCCGTGCGTCGAGGTGTCTACACGACAGCCGCACTCTGGGAGTGCCTCGACGTGTACGTCGGCCGTCCGCTGCTCGTGGTCCGGGCCGCCAGCCTCAACTCGGTCATGCCGCACGTCATCAGCCACGACTCGGCGGCGCTCCTGCACGGACTGCCCCTCGTCTGGTCGCCGCCGGCGCTCGTGCACGTGACCCGCTTCGGCGTCCTCGGTCATCGCACCCGCCACGGGGTCAAGCACCACCAGGCGCCGTTCCGGCCCGAGCAGGTCGTCCTCATTGACGGCCTGCCCGTGCTCGACCGTGCCCGCACCGCTGCGGACCTGGGTCGCGAGCACGGCCTGAAGCAGGGCGTGGCCGCGTGCGACGCAGCCCTGAGGCTGGGCGACAGCCGCCGCGACCTGGCGGCGGCGGTCGAGGCCATGCGCTCCTGGCCCTACGTGACTCCGGCCCGCGCCGCGGTCGAACTGGCCGACGACGGTGCGGAGTCGATCGGGGAGTCCCTCTCGCGTGTCCTGCTCACCGAGACCGGGGTCGGGCAGGTGGAGACGCAGTTCGGGTTGCGGGACCGGGGCGTGGAGGCCTGGTGCGACCTGCGCGTGGGCAGGCACGTCATCGAGTTCGACGGCCGTGTGAAGTACCGACGAGTCGAGGACGGAGGCGTGGCCCAACGGCCCGTCGAGGACGTCGTCTGGCTCGAGAAGCAGCGCCAGGACTTCATCTGCGGGTTCAAGCTCGGCATGTCGCGCCTCGTCTGGGCCGACCTCCAGCCGGATCAGTGGTCACGCACCCAGCAACGCCTGCTGCGCGAGATCCGGGACACCGATGCCCGGTTCGGCACCTCGATCGCGGACTTGGCGCCGTACGTGATCCGGTCGCCGCGCCGACGTTCGGCGTGAGGGGTCGCATCGCATGTAACGCCCGGTTACGGCATCTGGGGGCCCGTTCGAACGGGTGCCCGATCCCATAACCGGGCGTTACAAGCAGAAGCCGCAGCCAGACTCACCCGCCCCGCTGGGCGGCGCCCCTAGGCCGTCGACGCCGCCACGGTCAGCCGCAGCTGACGGCGCCGGTGGTTGACGGCCTCGGCGGTGAACATCGCCAGCGCGATCCACACGAGCACGAAGCCGACCCAGCGGCCGGCCGGCATGTCCTCGTGGAACCAGAAGACGCCGAGGGCGAACTGCAGGATCGGCGCGAGGTACTGCAGCAGCCCGAGCCCCACCATCGAGACCCGCGTCGCCGCGGCGCCGAAGCAGATGAGCGGGATGGCGGTGACGATGCCCGTCGTGGTGAACAGCAGCGCGTGCCCGACGCCGTGCGCGGCGAAGCTGGAGCCGCCGGTCACGGCCAGCCACCCGACGTACGCCGCGGCCAGGGGTGCCACCAGGGCGGTCTCGAGTGTAAGGCTCTCGACCGCGCCGACGTTGGCGGTCTTCTTGGCGAGACCGTAGGTGCCGAACGAGAAGGCCAGCACCAGCGCGACCAGCGGCAGCCGGCCGTAGTCGACGGCCAGCACGACCACGGCCCCGCTCGCGATCGCCATGGCGCACCACTGCAGCGGCCGGAGACGCTCACCGAGGATCAGCACGCCCATCAGCACGGTGACGAGCGGGTTGATGAAGTAGCCCAGCGACGTCTCGACCACGCGGCCGTTGTTGACGCCGTAGATGTAGGTCGCCCAGTTCACCGTGATCACCGCCGCGGCCACCGTGAGCAGCGCGAGCACCCGGCGGTCCGCGACCAGCGCCCGGATCCGGGAGGTGCGCCGCAGCGCGACGACCAGGACACCCATGGTGAGCGCCGACCAGAGGATCCGGTGCGCGAGGATCTCGACCGCACCGGCGGGCTCGAGCAGCGGCCAGTAGAGCGGGAACGCACCCCACATGACGTACGCCGCGGCGCCCAGTGCCAGGCCCCGCCGCGACTCTCCCACGGGCTCAGCATAGGGGTCGGCGGACCGCGGTCCGGATCGGGTGAGACTCGTGGGACCAACGGTGTTTGGCAGCTGTCGAGACGGGGGAGGGTCCGTCACGTCACACCCACAAACTCGAGTTCCCAGGGGGAATCATGCGGATGCACCGCATCATCACCGGCGCCGTCGCCATCGCGCTCGCCGGCTCCGTTCCGTTCATCTCGGCCACGTCGGCCCAGGCCGCTCCGGCCGTCGGCCACCGCACGTCGGCCGTCGCGCACACCGCGCCGGCCCCGGCCGCGCGCCAGCTGCCGCGCCGCGAGATCTCCGAGAACATCGTCAAGAAGGGCGCGCGGACCCTCGTCTTCAAGGGCAAGGTCAAGGGTCAGCCGCACTACTCCAACAAGATCGTCAAGATCCAGCGCAAGGTCGGCAAGCACGGCGCGTGGCGCACCTACAAGAAGGTCCGCTCGGGCCAGCTCGGCGGCTTCAAGGCCAAGGTCGGCGCCCCGCGCAACGGCCGCTGGTACTTCCGGGCCTACACGCCCAAGACCGACAAGTTCCGCGCCAGCCACAGCGCCGGCAACTACTACACGTACACGATCTGACGCCGGGCGCGCTCCGCGCCTGACCGCACGTACGACGAAGGGCCCCACCGATCCGGTGGGGCCCTTCGGCATGCAGCGGGTGGTGCGTTCAGACGACCGTCCAGGTGTCGCCGCCGTTGATCAGGCCGGCGAGGCGGTCCGCGGGCTCGCCCGGGGCCGCGGAGCGGGCGGAGTCGATCTGGGCGCGCGCGCCGTCGTCGTACGTCGGCCGCTCGACCTGACGGAAGATGCCGATCGGCGACTGGTTGAGGTAGCCCGAGTCGGTGAGCCGCGAGATCGCGAACGCCATGGTGGGATCCGGGTTGTGCGCGTCGTGGACGAGCAGCTGGTCGGCGGCGGACGCCCCGAGGTCGGCGATCTCGACGACCTTCACGCCACCGGTGGTGGTGTCGCGGACCAGGCCCTTGGTGGGGTTGCCCTGCTCGTCGACGACACCGAAGCGGATCGGCTCGCCGTGGACCAGCGGGATGATCGCGTCGGCCTTGGTGTCGTTGTTCTTGATCGCGTCGAACGCGCCGTCGTTGAAGATCGGGCAGTTCTGGTAGATCTCGACCAGCGACGTGCCGCGGTGGGCGGCGGCCGCGGAGAGCACCGAGGTGAGGTGCTTGCGGTCGGAGTCGATGGTGCGGGCCACGAAGGAGCCCTCGGCGCCGAGCGCGAGCGAGACCGGGTTGAAGGGGTGGTCGACCGACCCCATCGGGGTCGACTTGGTGATCTTGCCGGCCTCGGAGGTGGGGGAGTACTGCCCCTTCGTGAGGCCGTAGATCCGGTTGTTGAACAGCAGGATCGTCATGTTCACGTTGCGGCGCAGCGCGTGGATCAGGTGGTTGCCGCCGATCGAGAGCGCGTCGCCGTCGCCGGTGACGACCCAGACCGACAGGTCCTCGCGGGCGGTGGCGATGCCGGTCGCGATCGACGGCGCGCGGCCGTGGATCGAGTGCATGCCGTAGGTGTCGAGGTAGTACGGGAACCGCGACGAGCAGCCGATGCCGGAGACGAAGACGATGTTCTCGCGGCGCAGGCCGAGCCCGGGGAGGAAGCCCTGGACCGCCTTGAGCACGGCGTAGTCGCCGCAGCCGGGGCACCAGCGGACCTCCTGGTCGGAGGTGAAGGTCTTGCCGGTCTGGGGAGCGTCTCCCTCGCCGACGGTCGGGACGCCCTCGGTCCCGGAGCGGAGCCCGGGGAAGGGCAGGTTCTCGGGAGCGGTGGTGGTGGTCATCGGAGCGCCTCCTCGGCGGGTGCGTGCAGGTCGACCTCGATGCCCTCGGCCTGGGCCACCAGGTCGCCGAGCGCGTCGGCCAGGTCGGCGGCCTTGATGGGCATGCCGTTGACCTGGTTGTAGCCGACGGCGTCGACGAGGTAGCGGGCCCGGATCAGCAGCGAGAGCTGCCCGAGGTTCATCTCGGGGATGAGGACCTTGTCGTAGCGGCTGAGGATCTCGCCGAGGTCCTTCGGGAACGGGTTGAGGTGGCGCAGGTGCGTCTGCGCGACCTGGTAGCCGGCCTTGCGGACGCGGCGTACGCCGGCGCCGATCGGCCCGTAGGTCGAGCCCCAGCCGAGCACGAGCACCTTGGCGCCCTGCCCGTCGGGACCGGCCGGGTCGTCGACCTCCATCGGCGGGAGCGACTCGGCGATCCGGTCGACCTTGGCCTGACGGGTGCGGACCATGAAGTCGTGGTTGGCGGGGTCGTAGGAGATGTTGCCGTGCCCGTCGCCCTTCTCGAGGCCGCCGATGCGGTGCTCGAGCCCGGGGGTGCCCGGGACGGCCCACGGGCGGGCCAGCGTCTCCTCGTCGCGCAGGTAGGGCCAGAAGTCGGTGGCCTCGCCGTCCTCGCCCGCGCCGTGGTTGGCCGCGGTGGCGAAGTTCGGGTCGATCACCGGGAGGTCGTCGACCTCGGGGATGCGCCAGGGCTCGGAGCCGTTGGCGAGGTAGCCGTCGGAGAGCAGCATCACCGGGGTCCGGTAGGTCACCGCGATCCGGGTCGCCTCGAGGGCGGCGGAGAAGCAGTCGCCGGGCGACTGCGGCGCCACGATCGGGACGGGGGCCTCGCCGTTGCGCCCGAACATCGCCTGCAGCAGGTCGGCCTGCTCGGTCTTGGTCGGGAGGCCGGTCGAGGGCCCGCCGCGCTGGACGTCGATGACCAGCAGGGGGAGCTCGGTCATCACCGCGAGGCCGATCGCCTCGGACTTGAGCGCGATGCCGGGGCCGGAGGTGGTCGTGACGCCGAGGGAGCCCGCGAACGACGCGCCGATGGCCGCGCCGACGCCGGCGATCTCGTCCTCGGCCTGGAAGGTCGTGACGCCGAACGCCTTGTGCTTGCTGAGCTCGTGGAGGATGTCGGAGGCCGGGGTGATCGGGTAGGACCCCAGGAAGATCGGCAGGCCGGACTGCACGCCCGAGGCCACGAGCCCGTAGGACAGGGCGAGGTTGCCGGTGATGTTGCGGTAGGTGCCGGCCGCCATCGGGGCGGGCTTGATCTCGTAGGAGACGACGAAGGTCTCGGTCGTCTCGCCGAAGTTCCAGCCGGACTTGAACGCCGTGATGTTGGCGTCGCGGATGTCGGCGACCTTGGCGAAGCGGCGCTCGAGGAAGGTGATGGTCGACTCGATCGGCCGGCCGTACATCCACGACAGCAGGCCGAGGGCGAACATGTTCTTCGCGCGCGCGGCGTCCTTGCGGGACAGGCCGAACTCCTTGACGGCCTCGACGGTCATGCCGGTGAGGTCGACGGTGTGCAGCGAGAACTCCGCGAGCGAGTCGTCCTCGAGCGGGTTGGTCGTGTAGCCGGCCTTGGTGAGGTTGCGCGCGGTGAAGTCGTGGGTGTCGACGATGATCGTCGCGCCCTTGGGCAGGTCGGCGAGGTTGGCCCGCAGGGCGGCGGGGTTCATCGCGACGAGCACGTCGGGGGCATCGCCGGCCGTGAGGATGTCGTGGTCGGCGAAGTGGACCTGGAACGACGAGACGCCCGGGAGCGTGCCCTGGGGGGCGCGGATCTCGGCCGGGAAGTTCGGCAGCGTCATCAGGTCGTTGCCGAAGATCGCCGACTCCGAGGTGAACCGGTCACCGGTGAGCTGCATCCCGTCGCCGGAGTCGCCGGCGAACCGGATGATGACGCGGTCGAGCTGCTTGACCTGCTTGGTCACCTCGGGCACTTCCTTCATGGCTCTTCTCGTGGGCTCCGGCGCGATCCGACCAGCGTAGCGAAGGAACTAGAACACGTTCCAGTTTGACGCTGCGACCGAGCCGCCGTACGACCCTCCACGATAGCGGCGCCCCCTCGCGACGCGAGCCGATCTCCCGTGCCGGACGGTGACGAACGCGACACGTCCGAATCGCGGCGACAATGCACATCGGAAATCTAAAGTCGACTAGCATTCCTGACATTGACGAGAACACGTCTGCTCAGGTGGGCGGGAAAGAGACATGATGAAGATGAAGATCAAGGCCGCAGCGGCTGCTTCTGTCGCTGGGGTGCTGGCCTTGACCGCATGCTCCGCAAGCGGAAGTGGCAGCTCCGAGAACACGATCAGCGTCGTCGGCTACTCGGTCCTGGAGGCGGCGAACAAGCCCGTCTTCGCGGACTTCCAGGACACCGACGCCGGCAAGGACGTCACCTTCAAGACCTCGTACGGCGCCTCGGGCGACCAGAGCCGCGCCGTCGACGGTGGTCTGAAGGCGGACGTCGTCCACTTCTCGCTCGAGACGGACGTGACGCGTCTCGTCGACTCCGGGATCGTCGACAAGACGTGGAAGGACACGCCCACCAAGGGCATCGCGACGTCCTCCGTCGTCGTCTTCGTCGTCCGCAAGGGCAACCCGGACAACATCCAGACCTGGGACGACATCGTCAAGCCCGGCGTCGAGATCATCACCCCGAACCCCGGCTCCTCCGGCTCGGCCCGCTGGAACATCATGGCGGCCTGGGCGCACATCGTCGGCAACGGCGGCTCCGAGGACGAGGGCAAGGCGTACCTCACCAAGCTCCTCGACAACACCATCGCGCTCCCGAGCAGCGGTCGTGACGCCACCACCTCCTTCACCGAGGGCAACGGCGACGTGCTGCTGTCCTACGAGAACGAGGCCATCCTGGCCAAGCAGAGCGGTGCCGATGTCGACTACGTCGTCCCGCCGGACACCCTGCTGATCGAGAACCCCGCCGCCGTCACCAAGGACGCCAGCGCCAGCGCCAAGGACTTCCTCGACTACCTGACCACCGAGCCGGCGCAGGAGGACTACGCCCAGTCGGGCTTCCGTCCCGTCATCGACGGCGTCAAGGTCGGCGAGGTCGAGGGTGCCAACGACCCGTCCGACCCGTTCCCGACCCCGGACAAGCTGTTCACCATCAACGACGACTTCGGTGGGTGGGCCGAGGTGGCCCCGAAGTTCTTCAACGACGGCTCGGACGGCAACCCGCTCGGTATCGTCCCGCAGCTGCAGGAGGACACCGGCAAGCAGGGCGAGGAGTAGTGACCTCCGCTCTCACCGAGCTCAGTCCTGGGACACCTCCCAGCGACGCGACCCGGCCGTCGTCCCGCAAGGGGCGGCGGCCGCGCCGCGCGTCCAACACCTTGAGCAGGAGCTCGGGGATCGGACTGGGGCTCGCGATGATCTGGTTCAGCCTGCTGGTGCTGATCCCCCTCGCCGCCCTGGTCGTCACCGCCGGGTCCGGCGGACTCGACCAGTACGTCACGACGCTGAGCAACGGGCAGACCTGGGCGGCGATCCGCCTCACGGTCGGCCAGGCGCTCGTCGTCACCGTCCTGAACGTCGTCCTCGGAACCGTCATCGCCTGGGTGCTCGTCCGCGACCACTTCTGGGGCAAGGCCGTGCTCGACGTCATCATCGACATCCCCTTCGCCCTGCCCACGATCGTGGCCGGCCTCGTGCTGCTCTCGCTCTACGGCAAGGACAGCCCGCTCGGGCTGCACTGGGCGAACACCGAGCACTCGGTCACGCTGGCGCTCGCGTTCGTCACGCTGCCGTTCGTCGTGCGGACCGTCCAGCCCGTGCTCGAGGAGCTCGAGGGTGACGTCGAGGAGGCCGCGGCCTCGCTCGGCGCCAAGCGACTGACGATCTTCCGCAGGATCATCCTGCCCAGCCTCGTGCCCGCCATCGCGGCGGGCGCGGCTCTCGCGTTCGCCCGGGCGATCTCGGAGTACGGCTCCCTGGTGCTGCTCAGCGGCAACCTCCCCTTCAGGACCGAGGTCGTGTCGGTCCGGGTGCTCACGTTCATCGAGAACGGCAACAGCGCGGCGGCAGCAGCACTCGCCTCCGTGATGCTCGCCGTCGCGTTGTTCGTGATCGTGGCCCTCGACCTCGTCCAGCGAAGGGTGGCGCGCCGTGGTTAAGGTCCCGCTCGGCGTCCGGTGGGCCCTGCGCCTGCTGGCGATCGCCTACGTGTTCCTGCTGGTGGCCTGGCCCGTCGCGCTGGTCGTGCAGCACACCTTCGAGGACGGGCTGACGACGCTCCAGGACGCCCTGGCGGACCCGGACGTCGTCAACGCCCTGCGCCTCACGGTCCTGGTGGCCTTCTGGGCCGTCCTGATCAACCTGGTCTTCGGGGTCGGCATCTCGATCCTGCTCGTGCGCTTCGAGTTCCCCGGCAAGCGGGTGCTCTCGGCGCTGATCGACCTGCCCATGTCCGTCTCGCCCGTCGTCGTCGGCCTGGCCCTGCTGCTGGTCTACAACGGACGCGACGGCTTCTTCGGCAAGCCGCTGGAGGACAACGGTCTGCAGATCATCTTCAACTCACCGGGGATGATCATGGCCACCTGCTTCGTGGCGCTGCCGCTGGTCATCCGTGAGGTCGTCCCGACGCTCACGGAGATCGGCGACGACCAGGAGCAGGCGGCGCGCAGCCTCGGGGCGAACGCGCGCCAGACCTTCCTGCGCATCACGCTGCCCAGCATCAAGTGGGCGGTCGTGTACGGCGTGGTCCTGAGCCTGGCCCGGTCCCTCGGTGAGTTCGGCGCGGTCAAGATCGTGTCGGGCAACTTCACCGGCCAGACCCAGACGGCGACCCTGATCGTCGAGCAGAAGTACCAGAACTTCGAGCAGTCCACCGCCTACGCCACGTCGTTCATGCTGGCCTTCGTCAGCGTCGTGTGCCTGGTCGTGGTCTCCGTCCTCCGACCCAAGGAGAGCAAGAAATGAGCATCGAGATCTCCGGCGTCAGCAAGAAGTTCGGCGACTTCGTCGCGCTCGACGACGTCAACGTGTCCATCCCCACCGGCCAGCTGACCGCCCTCCTGGGGCCGTCCGGCGGCGGCAAGTCCACGCTCCTGCGGATCATCGCCGGGCTGGACTCCGCCGACACCGGCACCATCAACATCGAGGGCACCAACGCCACCAAGCTGCCGGCGCAGAAGCGCAACGTCGGCTTCGTGTTCCAGCACTACGCGGTCTTCAAGCACATGTCGGTGGCGAAGAACGTCGCCTTCGGGCTCGAGATCCGCAAGCGCCCCAAGGCCGAGATCGCGGAGCGGGTCGACGAGCTGCTGAAGCTCGTCCACCTCTCGCAGTTCGCCCACCGGCTGCCCTCGCAGCTCTCGGGCGGCCAGCGTCAGCGGATGGCGCTGGCGCGGGCGCTCGCGGTGGAGCCGAAGGTGCTGCTGCTCGACGAGCCGTTCGGCGCGCTCGACGCGAAGGTCCGCAAGGAGCTCCGCGACTGGCTGCGCCGGCTGCACGACGAGGTGCACGTGACCACGGTCTTCGTGACGCACGACCAGGAGGAGGCCCTCGAGGTCGCCGACGAGATCGTCGTCATCAACGAGGGCCGGGTCGAGCAGATCGGCACGCCCGACCAGCTCTACGACGAGCCGGACAACGACTTCGTCATGGGCTTCCTGGGCGAGGTGACCTCGCTCAGCGGCGTGGTGCTGCGTCCGCACGACATCGACGTGTCGCTGTCGCCGGTGCTCGCCGGGGCCACGGAGGGCACGGTCACCCGGGTGCTCCGGGTCGGCTTCGAGGTCCGGGTCACCGTCACCGCCGCGGACTCCTCGGAGGTCACGGTCGTGATGACCCGCACCCACGCCCGCTCGCTCGGGATCGACGAGGGCGTCCGGGTCTGGCTCACCCCGGCCAGCGGCGCCACGACGGTCCCGTCGATGCGCCGCAAGCTGGAGCAGCCCGCCTGACGCCGAGTCGGCGCATCCGCCACACGAAATGACGTCGAGTCGGCGCATCTGCATCTGCAGATGCGCCGACTCGGCGTTGGTGCCCGGGGAGATCCCGGTCAGCGGTAGTTGGTGAACTGCACCGCGAAGTCGAGGTCCTGGCCCTTGACCAGCGCCTGGACGGCCTGCAGGTCGTCGCGCTTCTTCGAGGAGATCCGGAGCTCGTCGCCCTGGATCTGCGCCTTGACGCCCTTGGGGCCCTCGTCGCGGATCAGCTTCGAGATCTTCTTGGCGTCCTCGGAGGTGATGCCCTCCTTGAGCGCGATCGAGATCTTGGACTGCTGGCCCGAGGCGCGCGGCTCGGAGGCGTCGAGGATCTTCAGGCTCTGCTGGCGCTTGATCAGCTTGTCCTTGAACAGGTCGAGGACGGCGCTGGCCCGGTCGTCGGCGGAGGCGGTGATCTCGATCGCCTCGTCGCCCTGCCACTCGATGGTGGCGCCGGTGCCCTTGAAGTCGAAGCGGGTGGCGACCTCGCGCGCGGTCTGGCCCAGCGCGTTGTCGACCTCCTGGCGGTCGAGCTTGCTCACGATGTCGAACGACGAGTCGGCCATGTTTTCTCCTAGTGCTGGTGGTGTGCTCGTGGTGCCGCACCGGGGTCCCGGCGGTTTTCGTCTGGCGTCGGTGCTGCGCTATTGTTTCGCCTTGCCGCCGACCGGCCAAACGCCGGAGGCAGGCATCCCGGCAGGTTGCCCGAGCGGCCAATGGGAACGGACTGTAAATCCGTCGGTGTACACCTACGAAGGTTCGAATCCTTCACCTGCCACGAACGCCCCTGGTCTCCACCGACCGGGGGCGTTCACTGTTTCCGGGGCCTGGCGGCCTCAGGCGTCGCCGGCGTAGAAGCCCGAGCTCTTGCGCGACAGCAGCTCCCGGCGCTCCTCGGCGCTCAGCGCCTCGACCTGCGCCACGACGTCGGCGGGGAAGCCGCTGACCTCGGGCGCCTCGGCGAGCGGGACCAGCGTGGTGACCACGCGGTCGGCATACACGTGCAGGACATTGACCGACTGGTGCCCGTCGACGCCGGAGACGAAGCGCCCGACCGGAGCGGGGTCGGAGGTGTAGCAGGTCGCCGACGCGACCGAGACCGGGATGCCGGCGAAGGTGGAGTACGACGAGAAGTGGAAGTGTCCGCCGAGGATGCCGCGCACGTCGGTGCCCGCGAGGACAGCGGCGAGCCGGTCCTGGTCGAGCAGCTCGATCAGCTCCGCGGCGCGCAGCATCGGCACCGGGATCGGCGGGTGGTGCAGGGCGAGCAGCGTGCCGTGCGGCGCCGGGGTGGCGAGCACGTCGGCCAGCCAGGCGAGCTGGTCGTCGGTGATCTCGCCGTGGTGGTAGTCCGGGACGCTGGTGTCGAGCGCGACGATCCGCAGCCCGTCGACGTCGTGGACGCGGTCCTGGGGCCGCTCGTCGGAGGCGTCCTCGTCGAAGAGCGCACGGGCGTAGGGCGCCCGCTCGTCGTGGTTGCCCATCACCCAGACGACCTGGGCGCCCATCGCCGCGGCGGCGGGCTCGACCAGCGCGCGCAGCCGGGCGTACGCCGCCGGCTCGGCGCGGTCCGCGAGGTCGCCGGTGAAGACCAGCGCCTGCGGCGGCGGGTCGACGTGGGCGAGGCGGGCCAGGGCCCGGGCGAGCCCGGCCCGGGTGTCGATGACGTCGTACTGCAGGCGGTCCGCGAGCAGGTGCGGATCGCTGAGGTGGGCGACGACGTGGCTGGGAGCGGGGTACTGACCGAGCTGCACGGGCACGGCGCCACGCTAGCGGGCGTGCCTCCTAGGCTGCACGGCATGACCCACCGCGCCGTCGACCCCGACCGTCCCGCCGAGCCGTCCTCCCGCGGGGTGCTCGTCACCGGCGCCTCCCGTGGGGTCGGCGCCGCGGTGGCGGCCTGCTTCGCGGAGCGCGGCGACCGGGTGGTCGTGCACTACAACGCGGCGCGCGAGCGGGCGGAGGAGGTGCTGGCCGGCCTGCACGGCGAGGGACACCTGGCCTTCGCCGCCGACCTGTCCGACCCCGAGGCCACCCGCGCCCTGGCGGACCGCGCCGCCGAGCACCTCGGCCGGGTGGACGTGCTGGTGAACAACGCCGCGCTGTTCCTCGACCCCGCGCAGGGTCGCGGCCGGCGCGGCGACCACCGGATCACCGACGTGGGATACGACGAGTGGGTCGCCGCCTGGCAGACCACGCTCGCGACGAACCTCATGGGCCCGGCCAACCTGACCTTCTGCGTCGCCCGCGCGATGATGGCGACCCCGCCCGCGGAGGGCGTGCCCGTCGGCCGGGTCGTCAACGTCGGGTCGCGCGGCGCCTACCGCGGCGAGCCGCACGTGCCGGCGTACGGCGCCAGCAAAGCCGCCCTGCACGCCTTCGGCCAGTCGATGGCGGTCGCCCTGGCCCCGCACGGCATCGGGGTAGTGAGCATCGCGCCGGGGTTCATCGCGACCGACATGGCGGCCCAGCTGCTCGACGGGCCCGAGGGCGACGCGATCCGCGCGCAGAGCCCCTTCGACCGGGTCGCGACGCCCGAGGAGGTCGCGGGCGCGGTGCTGGCGCTCGCCGAGCCCGGCGCCGAGTGGGCCTCCGGGGCGGTGCTGGACTTCAACGGCGCCAGCCACCTCCGCTGAGCCGAGGCGTCGACGTCCCTCAGGCGCGGTCGAGCTGGAAGACCGGGATCAGCCGGTCGGTCCGCTCCTCGTACTTCGCGTAGTTGGGCCAGGTCCGCAGCATGACCTGCCACATCCGCGCGCGCTCCTCGCCCTCGAGCTCGCGCCAGCGCACGGTCACCGACCGCCCGCCGACCGAGATCTGCGCGGTGTCGGTCGCGCGCAGGTTGTGCACCCACAGCGGCATCTTCGGGCCGCCGAAGTAGGAGCCGGCGATCAGCCAGGTGCCGTCGTGCGGCACGCAGAGCAGCGGGGTGCTGCGCGGGATCCCGCTCTTGCGGCCGGGGACGGTGAGCGTGAGGTTCGGCAGCCCGGCGATGTCGAGGATGCTCACCCGGCCCCTCGTCACGCGCTGGAGCGTGGTGTCCACGGTGACGACCTGGGGGAGCAGCTTCGGCATCCAGGAGAGGGCGCCGATGCGCACGGCGAGCGGAGTCAGGAGGCCCATGGCGGTCACCGTAGTGGCCTCCGACGCATGAAATGACGTGATCGCGGTCACGTAGGGGCGTTGCTCCCGGCGGGCGCAGCCCCTAGGGTTCCAAAGGACAGAACATTCATTCCACGATGTGGAAGATGATGGAGGCGTCAGCGTGACGGATCGTGTGCAGGTGGCCGGGCTCGACGTGGCGGAGGTGCTGCACCGCTTCGTGACCGAGGAGGCGCTGCCGGGCTCCGGGGTGGAGCCCGAGGCGTTCTGGGCCGGCGCCGCGGCGATCATCCACGACCTGGCGCCGCGCAACCGTGAGCTGCTGGCCCACCGCGACGCGCTGCAGGCGCAGCTCGACGAGTGGCACCGCGCCCACCCCGGCACGCCCGACCCCACGGCGTACGCCGACCTCCTGCGCGAGATCGGCTACCTGCGCGACGAGCCCGCCGACGTCGCGGTCACCACCGCCGACGTCGACGACGAGGTCGCCCGGATCGCCGGACCCCAGCTGGTCGTGCCGCTGCTCAACGCCCGCTTCGCGACGAACGCCGTGAACGCCCGGTGGGGCTCGCTCTACGACGCGCTCTACGGCACCGACGTCATCGCGCAGGACGGCGACATGGCGCCCGGCGACACCTACAACAAGACCCGCGGCGACGAGGTCATCGCCCGGGGCCGCGCCTTCCTCGACGAGCACTTCGCGCTGGCCTCCGGCTCGCACGCCGACGTGACGGCGTACGCCGTGGACGACGACGGCTTCGTGGCGACCGTCGGCGGCGACCCGGTGCGGCTCGCCGACGCCGGCCAGCTGGTCGGCTTCCGCGGCGAGGCCGGCTCGCCCGAGGCCGTGCTGCTGGTCCACCACGGCCTGCACGTCGAGATCCAGGTCGACCCCGAGGACCCGATCGGCGAGACCGACGCGGCCGGCGTCAAGGACCTGCTCCTCGAGTCCGCGGTGTCCACGATCATGGACCTCGAGGACTCCGTGGCGGCCGTCGACGCCGAGGACAAGGTGCTGGGCTACCGCAACTGGCGCGAGCTGATGGCGGGCACCCTGTCCCAGGAGGTCACCAAGAACGGCGAGACCTTCACGCGGTCGATGAACCCCGACCGCACCTACACCCGCCTCGGCGGCGAGGACGTCACGCTGCGCGGCCGCTCGCTGCTCTTCATCCGCCAGGTCGGCCACCTGATGACCACCGACGCGGTCCTCGACCGCGACGGGAACGAGGTCCCCGAGGGCATCCTCGACGCGATCATGACCGCGCTCGGCAGCCTCGTGGACCTGCGCGGCGACGCCGAGCTGGCCAACTCCCGCACGGGCTCGATGTACGTCGTCAAGCCCAAGATGCACGGACCCGACGAGGTCGCCTTCGCGGTCGAGCTCTTCGGCCGCGTCGAGGAGCTGCTCGGCCTGCCCCGGCTCACGATCAAGGTCGGCATCATGGACGAGGAGCGACGCACGACGCTCAACCTCAAGGCCTGCATCGCCGAGGCCCGCGAGCGGGTCGCCTTCATCAACACCGGCTTCCTCGACCGCACCGGCGACGAGATCCACACCTCGATGCAGGCCGGGCCGGTGGTCCGCAAGGCCGCCATGAAGTCCGAGACCTGGATCGCGGCCTACGAGGACCTCAACGTCGACATCGGGCTCGAGTGCGGCCTGCTCGGCCGCGCCCAGATCGGCAAGGGCATGTGGGCGGCGCCGGACAGCCTCGCCGACATGCTGGAGGCCAAGATCGGCCACCCGCAGGCGGGTGCCACCTGCGCCTGGGTGCCGTCCCCGACCGCCGCCACCGTGCACGCGCTGCACTACCACCAGGTCGACGTGCGCGCGCGCCAGGAGGAGCTCCGCGCCGGCGGCCGCCGCCGGGAGCGCGAGCAGCTGCTCCAGGTCCCGCTCGGCGACCCGGACGACTGGTCCGCCGAGGACCGCCAGGCCGAGATCGACAACAACCTGCAGAGCCTGCTCGGGTACGTCGTCCGCTGGGTCGACGCGGGCGTCGGCTGCTCGAAGGTCCCCGACATCACCGGCGAGGCGCTGATGGAGGACCGGGCGACCTGCCGGATCTCCGCCCAGCACGTCGCGAACTGGCTGCACCACGGCGTCGTCACCGCCGAGCAGGTCGACGAGACGCTGCGCCGGATGGCGGCCGTCGTCGACGAGCAGAACGCCGGCGACCCGACGTACGTCCCGATGGCGCCGACCTTCGACGGCGAGGCCTTCGCCGCCGCCCGCGAGCTGGTGCTCGAGGGGCTCGCCCAGCCGAGCGGCTACACCGAGCCGATCCTGCACCGCCGCCGCGCCGCGGTGAAGGCGCACTCCGCATGACCCGCCCGCAGCACGACGAGAGGAACCGCCCGTGATCACCCTCGACACCGCCCGCGCGATCATCGCCGGGACGCGTGCCCACGCCGCCACCGCAGGCTTCAAGCCGATGACCGTGGTCGTGCTCGACGCCGGTGGCCACGTGGTCGCCGTCGAGCGCGAGGACGGCTCCTCGATGAAGCGCTTCGAGATCGGCTTCGGCAAGGCGCACGGCGCGCTCTCCCTGGGCCTCGGCTCCCGGGCGCTCATGGCCCGCGCCGAGCAGCAGCCGTACTTCATCGCCGCCGTCACCTCGGCCGTCGGCGGCGCGCTGGTCCCGGTGCCCGGCGGCGTCCTGGTCCGCGACGCGGACGGCGCCCTGGTCGGCGCGGTCGGGGTCACGGGCGACACCTCCGACAACGACGAGGCCGCGGCGGTGGCCGGCATCGAGGGCGCCGGCCTGACCGCCGAGACCGGCTGACCGCGATGACGACGCAGGCGACCGGGGCGGCCACCGGCACGGCGACGCGCACCGGCATCGACGCGGTGGCCGCGCGGGCCCGGGAGCTGCTCCCGGCCGCCGGGGTCATCACCGACCGGGCGCAGCTGCGCACCTACGAGTGCGACGGCCTGGCGCACTACCGGGTCACGCCGGCGCTCGTCGTCGTGCCCGAGGACGCCGCCCAGCTCGCCGCGATCGTCCGCACCTGCGCCGAGCACGGCGTCCCGTTCGTCGCCCGCGGCTCCGGCACCGGCCTGTCCGGCGGCGCGCTCCCGCACGCCGAGGGCGTGCTCGTCGTGACCTCGCGGATGCGCGCGATCACCGACGTACGCCGTGCCGACCAGCGCGCCGTCGTCGAGCCCGGGGTCATCAACCTCGACGTCACGCGCGCAGCCACGCCGCACGGCTACTACTACGCCCCCGACCCGTCGAGCCAGCAGATCTGCTCGATCGGGGGCAACGTCGCGGAGAACTCCGGTGGCGCGCACTGCCTGAAGTACGGCTTCACGACCAACCACGTGCTCGGCGCCGACTTCGTGACGCCGCAGGGCGACACCGTGGCGCTCGGTGGGGCCGCGCCCGACAGCCCCGGCTACGACCTCCTCGGCGCCGTCGTCGGCTCCGAGGGCACCCTGGGGGTCGTCACCTCGACGACCGTCCGGCTGGTCCGGCTGCCCGAGGAGGTCCGCACGATCCTCGTCGGCTTCGAGACCACCGACCAGGCCGGCGCCGCCACCTCCGCGATCATCTCCGCCGGCATCGTGCCGGCCGCGATCGAGATGATGGACGCGCTCGCGATCGAGGCCGCCGAGGCCGCCGTGCACTGCAACTACCCGGACGGCGCCGGCGCCGTGCTCGTCATCGAGCTCGACGGTGCGGCCGTCGAGGTCGAGCAGGAGTACGCCGAGGTCGCCCGGCTGTGCGAGGAGAACGGCTCCTTCGAGCAGCGCCTCGCGACCGACCCGGCCGAGCGCGCGCTGATCTGGAAGGGCCGCAAGTCCGCCTTCGCGGCCGTCGGCCGGATCAGCCCCGACTACATCGTCCAGGACGGCGTCATCCCGCGCACCGCGCTGCCCGAGGTGCTCAAGGCGATCGCCGACCTGTCCCGGGAGAGCGGCGTCCGCGTGGCCAACGTCTTCCACGCCGGCGACGGCAACCTGCACCCGCTGGTGCTGTTCGACGACGCGGTCGAGGGCGCCGGCGACGCGGCCGAGAAGGTCAGCGGCGCGATCCTCGACCTCTGCATCGAGCACGGCGGCTCGATCACCGGCGAGCACGGCGTCGGCATGGACAAGGCGAAGTACATGCCGCGCATGTACACCGATGACGACCTCGACACCATGCAGCTGGTCCGCTGCGCCTTCGACCCGCAGAACATCTCCAACCCCGGCAAGGTCTTCCCGACCCCGCGCCTGTGCGGGGAGGTGCCCGGTCGCAAGAAGGCCGCGCACCCGCTGCAGCAGGCCGGGCTGGCGGAGGTCTTCTGATGGGCACCGGCACCGACACCCTGACCGCGACTGCCCGCGAGGCGGTGGCCTCGGCCTGCGCCCAGGTCCGCGACGGCGGCGACGGCGACGAGGTCGACGGCGTACGCCCCGGCCTGGTGGCCCGCCCGGCCGACACCGACCAGGTCGCCGAGGTGCTCCGCGCCGCGGCCGCGCACGGCCTCACCGTCGTGCCGCGGGGCCGGGGGACCAAGCTCTCGTGGGGCACCGCCCCCCGCAGCGCCGACGTGCTGCTCGACGTCAGCGGCCTCGACCGGGTGCTCGAGCACGCCGCCGGAGACCTGATCGTCGCGACCCAGGCCGGGGCCCGCCTCGCCGACGTTCAGCAGGTCGTCGGCGAGGGCGGCCAGTGGCTGGCCCTCGACGAGACCGTGCCGGGCGCCAGCATCGGCGGCACCCTCGCCGCCAACACCAGCGGCCCGCGCCGGGTCGCCACCGGCACCGCCCGCGACCTGCTCATCGGCGTCACCGTCGTCCGGGCCGACGGCGTCGTCGCCAAGGCCGGCGGCAAGGTCGTCAAGAACGTCGCGGGCTACGACCTCGGCAAGCTCGTGATCGGCTCCGCCGGCACGCTGGCCGTGGTCGTCGACGCGACGTTCCGGCTGCACCCCGTCGCGCCCGCGCGGCGCTGGGTCACGGTGGCCGTCGACGACGCCGCCCGGGCCGGCGCCCTGAGCCAGGACGTCGTGCACGCGCAGGTCGTCCCGTCCGCCGTCGAGGTCGACTGGACGCCCGCCGGCGACGGCAGCGTGAGCGTGCTGCTCGAGGGGCGCGAGGACGGCGTCGTGGCCCGCGCCGACGCCGTACGCCGCCTGCTCGGCGACGCCGCCACCGTCGGCACCGACGCGCCGGCGGCGGGGGCGACCTACCCCTGGGACCTGACGGCGACCGGCGACCTCCGCGCCACCGCGCTGAAGCTGACCTTCGTGCTGTCCGGCCTCACCGACGTGCTGGCCGCGGCCGGCGCCGCCGGTGCCTCGGTCCGGGGCTCGGCCGGCGCCGGGGTGGCCTACGCCGCCCTGCCGTCCGACCGGCCGGCCGAGGAGGTCGCGGCCGCGGTCGACCGGCTGCGCGCCGCGTGCGCGAGCCACGGCGGCACCGCCGTCGTCGTCGACGCACCCGCCGCGGTGAAGGCCGCCGTCGACGTCTGGGGCCCGGTCCCCGCGCTCGACCTGATGCGCCGCGTCAAGGACCAGTTCGACCCCGACCACCGGCTCTCGCCGGGCCGCTACGTGGGAGGCATCTAGTGACCGACACGACCCAGCAGGACACCGGCGGCACGCTCGGCGAGATGGGCGCCGTGATCGACCTCGGCATGCCCGTGGCCGGCGGTGCCTTCGACGAGCACCACCCGCCGGACGCCGCCCTGATCGGCGACTGCGTGCACTGCGGCTTCTGCCTGCCCACCTGCCCGACGTACGTCCTGTGGGGCGAGGAGATGGACTCCCCGCGCGGCCGGATCTACCTGATGAAGGAGGGGCTCGAGGGCGAGCCCATGGACGACGCGATGGTGTCGCACTGGGACGCCTGCCTGGGCTGCATGGCCTGCGTGACCGCGTGCCCGTCGGGCGTGCAGTACGACACCCTCATCGAGCAGACCCGCGCGCAGGTCGAGCGCAACCACGAGCGGGCGCCCAAGGACAAGGCGCTGCGCGGGCTGATCTTCGCGATCTTCCCGCACCCCAAGCGCCTGCGGCTGCTGCGCGGACCCCTCCGGGTCCTGCAGCGAACCGGCCTCGACCGGGCGGTGCGCCGCACCGGGCTGCTGGAGCGGATGGCCCCGCAGCTCGCCGCGATGGAGAGCCTCGCCCCGCGCCTGGGCCGCCCCGAGCCGCTGCCGCCGCGGATCACCGCCACCGGCGAGCGGCGCGCCGTCGTCGGGCTGCTGACCGGCTGCGTCCAGGGCGCGTTCTTCCCCGGCGTGAACTCCGCGACCGCCCGGGTCCTGCAGGCCGAGGGCTGCGACGTCGTCGTCCCGCCGAAGCAGGGCTGCTGCGGCGCGCTGTCGGTGCACAACGGCCGCGAGACCGAGGCGCAGGACTACGCCCGGGCGATCGTCGACGCCTTCGAGGCGGCCGGCGTCGAGCGGATCGTCGTCAACGCGGCCGGCTGCGGGTCGACGATGAAGGACTACGCCCGGCTGCTCGGCGACGACCCGGCGTACGCCGAGCGCGCCACCGCCTTCGCCGAGAAGGTCCGCGACGTCTCCGAGATCCTCGACGAGCTCGGCCCGGTCGCGACCCGGCACCCGCTCGAGCTCAGCGTGGCCTACCACGACGCCTGCCACCTGGCCCACGCCCAGGGCGTCCGCGCCCAGCCGCGCGCGCTGCTCACCGGCATCCCCGGGCTCGAGCTGCGCGAGATCGCCGAGGGCGAGCTGTGCTGCGGCTCGGCCGGGATCTACAACATCCTCAACCCCGAGCCCGCCCGCGAGCTCGGGGACCGCAAGGCCGCGAACATCGTGGCCACCGGTGCCGACGTGCTCGTCACCGCCAACCCGGGGTGCCTGATGCAGGTCACCGCCGCGATCGAGCGCTCCGGCCACCCGATGGGGATGGCGCACACGATCGAGGTGCTCGACGCCTCCCTGCGCGGCGCCCCCGCCTCCAGCCTCCGCGAGGGGACCCACCCCTCCGCCTGATCCGCCCGTTCCCCCCACCCACCCTCGGGAGTAGCAATGTTCCAGCAAGACCTGCGAGCCGTCGGCGACTCGCTCGCCCTCAGCGCCCTGTGCGCCCTGATCCCGCTCGCGGTGCTGTTCCTGCTGCTGGGCGGGCTCAAGGTGCGCGCCTGGATCGCCGGGCTGGTGTCCCTCGGCGTGGCCCTCGTGGTCGCCGTCGTGCTCTTCGGGATGCCGGCCGGCCAGGGGATCGCCGCCGCGATCGACGGAGGGTTGTTCGGGTTCTTCCCGATCCTCTGGATCGTGGTGAACGCGGTCTGGATCTACAACCTCACGGTCTCGTCGGGCCACTTCGACGTGCTCCGGCGGTCCTTCGAGAAGGTCAGCCCCGACCAGCGGATCCAGGCGATCATCATCGCCTTCTGCTTCGGTGCCCTGCTCGAGGCGCTCGCCGGCTTCGGCACGCCCGTCGCCATCTCGGTCGTCATGCTGATGTCGCTCGGCTTCCACCCCGTCAAGGCCGCCGTCGTCGCGCTGGTCGCCAACACCGCCCCGGTCGCCTTCGGTGCGCTCGCGATCCCGATCGTCACGCTCGCCCCGATCGCCGCCGGCGTCAGCGACGACCCGCGGCTCTCCGACGCCAACGCGCTCGGCACGTTGGGCTCGATGGTCGGTCGGCAGACGCCGATCCTGGCGCTCGTCGTCCCGCTGATCCTGGTCTTCATCGTCGACGGCCGCCGCGGGGTCCGCCAGACCTGGGTCCCCGCCCTGCTCTCCGGCTTCGTGTTCGCCGTCGCCCAGTTCGTCACCGCCAACTACATCTCGGTCCAGCTCACCGACATCGTCGCCGCGCTGCTCGCGGCCGGCTCGCTGGTGCTGCTGGTCCGCGTCTGGCAGCCCGCCGAGGTGCTCACCGCCGACCGCGCCGAGCAGGAGTCCGGGGACCGCGCCACCACCCGGCGTACGCCGTCGTCCGCCGCAGGCGGTGCCGGCACCGCGACGATGACCGGCAGCGGCAGCGACGCCGCCCGGCCGTCGGCGGACGACAAGCGCGAGGTGCTCCGCGCCTACGCGCCCTACCTCGTCATCATCGTGATCTTCTCGATCACCAACATCCCCGCGGTCGTGGACTTCCTCGCCGAGAAGCCGTTCACCTACCTCGTCGACTTCCCGGGCCTGGACATCGTCAACAGCGCCGGCGACCCGGTCGTCACGCAGTTCAAGCTCAACTGGCTGCCCGCGGCCGGCAGCCTGCTGGTGATCGCCGGGCTGATCACGATGCTGATCCTGAAGGTGAACCCCGCCCGCGCGCTCAAGACGTACGTCGCCACCTACGTCGAGCTGCGCTCCGCGATCATCACCGTGATGGCCGTGCTCGCGCTGGCCTACGTCATGAACCTCTCCGGCCAGACGGCCTCGCTCGGTGCCTGGCTGGCCGGGACCGGTGCGGCGTTCGCGATCATCTCGCCGATCCTCGGCTGGATCGGCGTCGCCGTGACCGGCTCGGACACCTCGTCGAACTCGCTCTTCGGCGCGCTGCAGGTGCAGGCGGCGGCCAAGGCCGGGCTCGACCCCGTGCTCATGGCCGCGGCCAACTCCTCGGGCGGCGTGCTCGGCAAGATGGTGAGCCCGCAGAACCTCGCGATCGCGGCCGCGGCCGTCGGCATGTCGGGGCGCGAGGGCGAGATCTTCCGCAAGGTGATCGGCTGGAGCCTGCTCCTGCTCGTCCTCATGTGCATCATCGTCGGGCTGCAGTCCACCGGTGTGCTCGGCTGGATGGTGCCGTAGCCCGTGGCACCCGGGGACGGTGAGGAGCAGGGCGGGCCCCGGCCCGCCGCGGTGCAGTCGGTCGACCGCGCCTTCGCCGTCCTCGAGGCCCTGGCCGCGGCCGCCAAGCCGCTCGGGGTGGGGGAGCTGGTCGGGCTGACCGGCCTGCCCCAGGGCACCGTGCACCGGCTGCTCCAGGGTCTGCAGCACCGCGGCTACGTGCGCCGGGACGCGTCGCGGAAGTACTCCCTCGGCACCGCCGCGATGCGGCTCGCCGACGCCGCGCAGCGCTCGCTGGCGCGCAGCGCCCGGCCGTTCCTCGACCAGCTCGTCGCGCTGTCCGGCGAGACCGCGAACCTCGCGGTCCTCGAGGGCGACGACGTCGTCTACGTCGCGCAGGTCGCCTCGCCCCACACCCTGCGGATGTTCGCCGAGGTCGGCCGCCACGTCCCGCCGCACTCGACCGCGGTCGGCAAGGTGCTGCTGGCGGCGCTGCCGCGCGAGCGGGCGCTCGCCGTCGTACGCCGGACCGGGCTCGCGCCGCGCACCGCCGCGACGATCACCGACCTCGACGCCTTCGCCGCCGAGCTCGACCTCGTCGCGCGGCAGGGCTGGGCGGCCGACGAGGAGGAGCAGGAGGTCGGCGTGCGCTGCGTCGCCGTGCCCGTGGGTGCGGCCCGCGACGCCGTCGCGGCGCTCTCGCTCTCCGGCCCCGCCGACCGGTTCGCCGGCGGGGGTGACCCGGACCTGGTGGCCCGGATGCAGGAGGTCGGCGCGGCGTTCGCCCGCTGAGCCCGGTTCCCGTCCGGCCGGACGCCGCTCAGGGGCGCGCGGGCTCGATCCGTCCCGTGACCTCGCCGAGCGCGATCCGCCCGCCGCCGGTGCCGGGCGCGGTGTAGCGCAGCGTGACGACGTCGCCGTCCTCGAGGAACGTGCGGCCGCCCTCCCACACGTCGGTGCCGAACGGCTCCGCGCCGCCCCAGCCCAGCTCGAGGAACGAGCCGCGCTGGTCCCTCTCGGGCCCGCTGATGGTCCCGGAGCCGTAGAGGTCGCCGGTGCGCAGCGAGGCGCCGTTCACGGTCAGGTGCGCGAGCATCTGCTCGGGCGACCAGTACATCGAGCGGTACGGCGGCCGGCTCACGACCTCGCCGTTCAGCTCGACCTCGACGGCGATGTCGAGGCCGCGGGCGACGTCCGGACCGAGGTAGTCGAGCGGGCGGGGGTCCTGGCCGGGCAGGTCGACCCAGGCCGCGCCCAGCGCCTCGACCGGGGTGACCCACTGCGAGATCGACGTGGCGAAGGACTTGCCGAGGAACGGGCCGAGCGGGACGTACTCCCAGGCCTGGATGTCGCGCGCGGACCAGTCGTTGAGGCCGACGACGCCGAAGACGTGCTCGGCGAAGTCCTCGACCCCGACCCGGTCGCCCAGCGCGGTGCCCGTGCCGACGACGAAGCCGAGCTCGGCCTCGATGTCGAGCCGGGCGCTCGGGCCGTACGTCGGGGCCTCGTCCGCCGGCGCCTTGCGCTGCCCGCTCGGCCGCACCACCGGGGTGCCGCTGCCGACGACGGTCCCGGCGCGGCCGTGGTAGCCGACCGGCAGGTGCCGCCAGTTCGGCAGCAGCGCCTCGGCGTCGGGGCGGAAGATCCGGCCGACGTTGGAGGCGTGGTCGAGCGAGGCGTAGAAGTCGACGTAGTCCGCGACCTCGACCGGCAGGTGCAGCGTGACGTCCGCGACCGGCCACAGGTGCGGCTCGACCAGGTCGCGCTCGGTCTCGTCGGTGAGCAGCCCGGTGATCCACGCGCGCACGGAGGTGCGGACCTGCCGCCCCTCGGCCATCAGCGCGTTGAGGCTGCGCTCCTGGAAGACGTGGTGCACGTCGAGCATCTCGGCGGCCGCGACCGGCGCGAGGTCGAGGACGTGGTCCCCGATCCGCACGCCCACGCGGGGCTCGTCGCCGGCCCGCGAGAACACGGCGTACGGCAGGTTGTCGACGTCGAAGAGGGAGCCGGCGGCGCCCTCGACCCAGGTGGTGGTCCCGGTGGTGGTCATCGCGTTTCTCCGTGGGGGATGAGTCCGAGGGCGAGCAGGTCGTCGAGCGGGTCGCTGACCGAGCAGGAGCCGAACGACGTGAACCAGCGGCGTGCCCCGGCCAGGTCGGTGTCGCCCGCCGCCGCGGCCAGGGCGGTGCCGTCGCGCTCGTCCAGCGTGGCGGCCACCTCGTCGGGCGACGCGCCGTCGAAGGCCCGTCGGGTCGCGAGCAGCACGTTGAGGAAGCCGTGCTGGTCGGTGACCGCGCCGAAGCCGTCGTCGCCGGTGTGCCGGACCGCGTGGTGCAGGCCGGCGGTGCACTTGAAGGGGGTCTCACGGTCGAGCGCGGCGTCGATCCAGCCGGCCAGGTCGCGCGGGGTGGGGACGAGGGCGGTGTCGGCGCCGCCGGTGCGGAGCTTGAGGCGCAGCTCCTGCTCGGCGACGACGTCCGCGGCCGCCAGCCAGCCCGGGCTGGTGCCGGCACCGGGGCCCGGGTGCGGGAGCTCGACGTAGACCGGGAGGTCCTCGTCCAGGGTGCCCTCGGCGCGCGCGGCGTCCACGGCGGCGACGACGCGGCGGGCGTTGCCGGGCAGGTCGTCGAGGTCGCGCAGGGCGATCTCGAGACCGGCGAGCTGCAGCCCGAGGCGGCCGGCGAGCGCGGCCGGCCCGGCGACCTGGCCGGCGCCACCGATCACCACGACCGAGAGCCGGGCGGGGGTGCCGCGCAGCAGGGGCAGGTCGGTGTCGCGCACGACGAGGGTGCCGACCAGGTCGGCGTACGCCTCCGACCGGCGCGCGACGTGGGCGGCCGCAGCGTCGTGCAGGGGGGCATTGCCGGGCGGGAAGATCGCGGCGTCGTCGACGAGTCCGGCCCAGGTGGGTTCCAAGGAAGGCGGCACCCGGCTACTCTACTCATGGAACACATAGCGGACGACAGTGTCCGTCTATCGAACAACTGAGGGAGCGCCCGATGGCGTACTACCGGCAGGTCGGCGAGGTACCCCCGAAGCGGCACACGCAGTTCCGCGACCCCGAGGGCCACCTCTACTACGAGGAGCTGATGGGGGAGGAGGGGTTCTCCTCCGACTCCTCGCTGCTCTACCACCGCGGCGTGCCGTCGGCGCTGGTCGCGGCGGACGTCTGGGAGCTGCCCGACCAGGCCCGCACGCCCAACCACCCGCTCAAGCCCCGCCACCTCAAGCTCCACGACCTCTTTCCGGTGGTTGAGGAGGTTGCGCAGCAACCGTTGGTTCCTGAGGAGGTTGCGCAGCAACCGTCTCGAAGGGCTCGAAACCCCGACGCCGTCACCGGCCGCCGGCTCGTGCTCGCCAACAACGACGTCCGGATCGCGTACGTCGTCACCGGGACCGACGCCTCCCCGCTCTACCGCAACGCGATCGGCGACGAGTGCGTCTACGTCGAGTTCGGGAGCGGCAGCGTCGAGACCGTCTTCGGGACGCTGGCCTACCGCACCGGCGACTACGTCGTGGTGCCGCGCGCGACCACGCACCGGTGGCTGCCGGCGGAGCCGAGCCGGCTCTACGCGATCGAGGCGAACAGCCACATCGCCCCGCCGAAGCGCTACCTGTCGCGCTACGGCCAGCTCCTCGAGCACGCGCCCTACTGCGAGCGCGACCTGCACGGCCCGACCGGCGGCCCGCTCCTCGTCGACGGCACCGACGTCGAGGTGCTGGTCAAGCACCGCACCTCGGCCGGGATCGTCGGCACCCGGATGACCTACGCGACGCACCCGTTCGACGTGGTCGGCTGGGACGGCTGCCTCTACCCCTACACGTTCAACATCGACGACTACATGCCGATCACCGGCAAGATCCACCAGCCGCCGCCGGTGCACCAGGTCTTCGAGGGCCACAACTTCGTCATCTGCAACTTCCTGCCGCGCAAGGTGGACTACCACCCGCTCGCCGTGCCCGTGCCGTACTACCACTCGAACGTCGACAGCGACGAGGTCATGTTCTACGTCGGCGGCGACTACGAGGCGCGCAAGGGCTCGGGCATCGGCATCGGCTCGATCTCCCTGCACCCCGGCGGCCACGCCCACGGGCCGCAGCCGGCCGCGATCGAGGCCTCCCTGGGTGCGGAGTACTTCGAGGAGTCCGCCGTCATGGTCGACACCTTCGCCCCGCTCGAGCTCGGCGAGGCCGGGGTCGCGGCCGAGGACCCGGCCTATGCCTGGACCTGGGCAGGCCGCGGTCCCGAGGGCGGCGACAGCCCGGCGGTGTTCAGCAACAGCTGACCGCGCCGGGCTGACCGGCCCGCGGGCGGCGTACCCCGGCGGTGACGGGGTACGGGCCGGCGTACGCCTGTTGGACCCCGGGTGAAGGATGGACGCATGAGTCGCAAGGCGCCGAGCAAGGACATCGACGAGCGGGACCTCGAGGTCGAGGGCTCCGCCCACGCCGCAGCAGGTGTCACCGCGGTCGCGGTCAGCATGAAGCGTGCGATCGAGCAGATGGGGGTGCGGCGTACGGCGCAGACCCTGCTCAAGCTCAACCAGGCCGACGGCTTCGACTGCCAGGGCTGTGCGTGGCCGGACCCGTCCCCGGAGCACCGCCACACCGCGGAGTTCTGCGAGAACGGCGCCAAGGCCGTCACCGAGGAGGCGACGCTGCGGCGGGTGGGGCCGGAGTTCTTCGCCGAGCACCCGATCGCCGAGCTCGCCGAGAAGACCGACTACTGGCTGGGTCAGCAGGGGCGGATCACCGAGCCGATGGTGCTGCGCGACGGCGCCACGCACTACGAGCCGATCTCGTGGACCGGCGCCTTCGAGCTGATCGGGCGGCACCTCAACGGGCTGTCCTCGCCCGACGAGGCGGTGTTCTACACCTCGGGCAAGACCTCGAACGAGGCCGCGTTCGCCTACCAGCTCTTCGTCCGGGCCTTCGGCACGAACAACCTGCCGGACTGCTCGAACATGTGCCACGAGTCCACCTCGGTCGGCCTCGCGGAGGTGATCGGCATCGGCAAGGCGTCGGTGTCCTTCGACGACGTCCACAACGCCGAGCTGATCATCATCGCCGGGCAGAACCCGGGCACGAACCACCCGCGCATGCTCACCTCCCTGGAGGAGGCGAAGAAGAAGGGCGCGAAGATCATCGCGATCAACCCGCTCAAGGAGGCCGGGCTGGTCCGCTTCAAGAACCCGCAGAAGCCGCGCGGGGTGGTGGGCAACGGCACGGGGATCGCCGACCTGCACCTGCCGGTCCGCATCAACGGCGACCTCGCGCTCTTCCAGGCGCTCTCCGCACTGCTGCTCGAGGCCGGCCACGTCGACCAGGACTTCATCGACGAGTACACCCACGGCTTCGACGCCTGGGCCGAGCACCTGCGCGCCCTGGACTGGGACCTGGTGCTGCAGTCGACCGGCCTGACCCGTGCCGAGATCGAGGAAGCCGCCGCGATGCTGGCCGCCTCGAAGAAGACCGTCATCTGCTGGGCGATGGGCATCACCCAGCACCGCAACGGCGTCGCGACGGTCAAGGAGATCTCGAACCTCGCCTTCCTCCAAGGGAACATCGGCAAGCCCGGCGCCGGCCTCTTCCCGGTCCGCGGTCACTCGAACGTGCAGGGCGACCGGACCATGGGCATCTGGGAGCGGCCGCCCGGCCACTTCCTCGACGCGCTGCGCGACGAGTTCGGCTTCGAGCCGCCGCGCGAGAACGGCTACGACGCCGTGGCCGCCGTACAAGCCTTCCGGGACGGCAAGGCCAAGGTGTTCTTCGGCATGGGCGGCAACTTCGTCTCCGCGATGTCGGACACGAACGTCACCGAGGACGCGCTGCGCAAGGCGGACCTCACGGTCCACGTCTCCACCAAGCCGAACCGCTCCCACGTCGTGCACGGCCGCGAGGCGCTGATCCTCCCGGCGCTCGGCCGCTCCGAGAAGGACCTGACCGGCGGGCACCCGCAGCGCGTCACCGTCGAGGACTCGGTCTGCTCGGTCCACGCCTCCCAGGGGCCGCTGAAGCCGGCGTCGCCGCACCTGAAGTCCGAGGTGGACATCGTCTGCACGATGGCCCTCGCGACCCTCGGCGAGCGGCACGACCTCCCGTGGCGCGCCTTCCGCGACGACTACACCGAGATCCGCCGCCGGATCGCCCGGGTCGTGCCCGGCTGCGCGGGCTACGACGAGAAGGTCGACCAGCCCGGCGGCTTCGTGCTGCCGCACCCGCCGCGCGACACCCGGACCTTCCCCACCGAGAAGGACAAGGCGATCTTCACCGTCAGCCCGACCGAGGTGCTGCACGTGCCCGAGGGTCGGCTGCTGCTGCAGACGATGCGCTCGCACGACCAGTTCAACACCACGATCTACGGCCTCGACGACCGCTACCGCGGCATCAAGAACGGCCGCCGCGTGGTCTTCCTGCACCCGGACGACATCGTCGGCCTGGGCTTCGAGGAGGGTCAGCTGGTCGACATCGTCAGCGAGTGGGAGGACGGCTCCGAGCGTCGCGCGCCGAGCTTCCGGGTCGTCTCGTACGACACCCCGCGCGGGTGCACGGGCGCGTACTACCCGGAGACCAACGCGCTGGTGCCGCTCGACTCCAAGGCCGAGGGCAGCAACCAGCCGGCCTTCAAGTCGGTCGTCGTGCGGCTCGAGGCGTGCGGGGACTCCCGGGCCAGCCAGAGCGCCGAGGACGCCGCCTCCGGCACCGTCGGGGACGCGCGGGGCGACGAGCAGAAGCGCCACGTGCAGCCGCACCACCTGAGCTGAGCCGGGTCGGCGCGTCTGCGCACGTGCAAGGGGTCGAGTCGGCGCGTCTGCAGACGTGGGAGGGATCGAGTCGGCGCGTCTGCAGACGTGGGAGGGATCGAGTCGGCGCATCTGCACAGGCACACTGGTGGCATGAGCAACCTGGAGGACCGGCCCGACGAGGTCACCTGCGTCGCGGAGCCGGCCGGCGGCGTCGAGGTGATGGTGCCGCGGGACGTGCCGCTCGGCGGGCCACGCGCGATGCGGGTACGCCGTACCCTCCCGCAGCGCGAGCGCTCGCTGATCGGCGCGTGGTGCTTCGTGGACCACTACGGCCCGGACGCGGTCGCCGACTCGGGCGGGATGAGCGTCGCGCCGCACCCGCACACCGGGCTGCAGACCGTCAGCTGGCTGTTCACCGGCGAGATCGAGCACCGCGACAGCGCCGGCCACCACGCGATGGTCCGGCCGGGCGAGGTCAACCTGATGACGGCCGGGCGGGGGATCAGCCACTCGGAGGTGTCGACGCCGTCGAGCGAGACCCTGCACGGCGCCCAGCTCTGGGTGGCGCTGCCCGACGCGGACCGCGACACCGCGCCGACGTTCGCCCACCACGCCCCGGACCCCGTCGGCGGTGACGGCTGGGAGGCGCGGGTGTTCCTCGGCTCGCTGCTCGGCTCGACGTCACCCGTCGCGACCTTCACTCCTCTGCTCGGTGCCGAGCTGCTGCTGGAGCCCGGTGCGGTGCTGGAGCTGGAGGTGGACCCGTCCTTCGAGCACGGCGTGCTGGTCGACACGGGCGCGCTGTCGGTGGCCGGCGTCGAGACCGGGCAGCACGACCTGGCCTACGTGCCGCCCGGCTCCGAGCGGCTGGAGCTGCGGGCCGGCGACGACTCCGTGCGGCTGCTGCTCCTGGGCGGGCCGCCCTTCGGCGAGTCCATCGTGATGTGGTGGAACTTCGTCGGCCGCTCGCACGAGGACGTGGCGGCGTACCGCGCGGAGTGGCAGGCCCAGCTCAGCCGCGACGGCGAGGTCGTCGGCGACGCCCAGGAGATGGCCGACGGCCGGTTCGGGATCGTGCCCGACGACCACCTGCCGCCGATCCCGGCGCCCGCGCTGCCGAACGCGCGGCTCAAGCAGCGTCGCTGACGGGCGCGGGGCGGGAGCCCCGAACGGGCCGACCCGGCGCGAGCTCCTGTCACGAAACATGACGTTCTGGCACGGAGTTCCGTGACAGGAGCGCCAGTTTCACCGGGTACCCGGTGAAACTGCCGCCCGGCTCTACCCCACCACCGGCGCTTCGGTCGCGGCGACCAGCTCCTCGCGCGTGACCCCCGGCGCCAGCTCGACCAGCCGGAACGACCCGTCGGCGACGTCGAGGACGGCCAGGTCGGTGATCACGCGGTCGACGACGGCGCGGCCGGTGAGCGGCAGGTCGCACGCCGCCACGAGCTTGGAGCCGCCCTGGCGGGTCAGGTGGTCCATCACCACGATCACGCGGCCGGCGCCGCTGACCAGGTCCATCGCGCCGCCCATGCCCTTGACCATGGCCCCGGGCACCATCCAGTTCGCGAGGTCGCCGGTGGCGGAGACCTGCATGCCGCCGAGCACGGCGACGTCGATGTGGTGGCCGCGGATCATCGCGAAGGACAGGGCGGAGTCGAAGTACGACGCCCCCGGCAGCACCGTCACGGTCTGCTTGCCGGCGTTGATGAGGTCGGGGTCGACCTCGTCGTCGTACGGGAACGGCCCCACGCCGAGGATGCCGTTCTCGGCGTGCAGCGTGACCGTGGAGCCCTCCGGCAGGTAGCCGGGGATCAGCGTCGGCAGGCCGATGCCGAGGTTGACGTACTGCCCGTCCTCGAGCTCGGCGGCGGCCCGCTCCGCCATCTGGTCGCGGTCCCAGGCCATCAGCTCGTCCTCTCGCGGGTGGTGCGCTTCTCGATGTCCTTGTGCGCGGCCTGCTCCGGCGTCAGTGCGACGACGCGCTGCACGAAGACGCCGGGCAGGTGCACCTCGTCCGGGTCGATCTCGCCGACCTCGACCACGCGCTCCGCCTCGACGATCGTCAGCCGGCCGGCCATCGCGGCTGGGGGGTTGAAGTTGCGCGTGGAGGCCCGGAAGACGCAGTTGCCGGCGCGGTCCGCGACGGTCGCGCGGACCAGCGCGACGTCGGTGACGATCGACTCCTCGAGCACCATCTCCTGGCCGTGGAAGGTCCGCACCTCCTTCGCCGGCGACTCCAGCACCACGTTGCCCTCGGCGTCGTAGCGCCACGGCAGGCCGCCCTCGGACACGAGCGTGCCGACCCCGGTCGGCGTGTAGAACGCCCCGAGCCCGGCACCGCCCGCCCGCAGCCGCTCGGCCAGCGTGCCCTGCGGCGTCAGCTCGACCGTGAGCTCGCCGGAGAGGTACTGCCGCGCGAACTCCTTGTTCTCCCCGACGTACGACGCGATGACGCGGCTGATCCGGCCCTTCTCGAGGAGCAGCCCCAGCCCGGCGCCGTCGACGCCGCAGTTGTTCGACACGACCGTCAGGTCGTCGGCACCCTGCTCGAGCAGCGCCTCGATGAGGAACCACGGGATGCCGACGAGGCCGAAGCCGCCGACGGCGATGCTGGCGCCGGCCCGTACGTCGGCCACCGCCTCCGCCGCGCTGGCCACGACCTTGTCCAGGCCCGCCGGGCCCGCCGCGGACATCTCGTCCCCGCGGGCGCTCATCGGACCGCCTCGAAGACGGCCGCGAGGCCCTGGCCGCCGCCGATGCACATCGTCTCCAGGACGTAGCGGCTCTCGCGGCGCCTCGCCTCGTGGGCCAGCGTGGCGAGGATCCGGGCGCCGGTGGCGCCGACGGGGTGGCCGAGCGAGATGCCCGAGCCATTGGGGTTGAGCCGCTCGTCGGTGGCGTCGACCTTCCACTCGCGCAGCACGGCGAGCACCTGCGCGGCGAAGGCCTCGTTCAGCTCGATCAGGTCGATCTCGTCGAGGGTGAGCCCGGCGCGCTCGAGGGCGGCGGCGGTCGCACTGACCGGCCCGATCCCCATCACCTCCGGGCCGACGCCGGTGACGGCCCACGACCGCAGGGCCAGCAGCGGGGTCAGCCCGCGCTTCTCCGCCTCCTCGCGGGTGGTGACCACGCACAGGGCGGCGCCGTCGTTCTGGCCGCTGGCGTTGCCGGCGGTCACGGTGGACTCCTCGTCGACCTTCAGCCGGACCGGCCGCAGCCGGGCGAGGTCCTCGACGGTGGTCTCGGGGCGGGGGTGCTCGTCGCGGTCGACGACGACGTCCGGCTTGCCGCGCCGACCGGGCACGGTCACGGGGACGAGCTCGTCGGCGAACCGGCCCGCCTCGTGCGCTGCCCCGGCACGCTGCTGGGAGCGGACGGCCAGCTCGTCCTGCTCCTCGCGGGAGATGGCGTACTCCCGGCGCAGGTTCTCCGCGGTCTCGAGCATCCCGCCCGGGACCGGGTGGTCCTTGCCGCCGGCGGTGATCCTGGCCCGGTCGAGGCGGTCCATGAGCTCGACGCCGCCGGAGCGTACGCCGGTGCGCAGGCCGAGCGCGTAGTGCTCGACGTTCGACATCGACTCGGCCCCTCCGGCCACGACGACGCGCGCCGCGCCGGTCGCGACCTGCCCGGCGGCGTACAGCACCGCCTGCAGACCGGAGCCGCAGCGCCGGTCGAGCTGCAGGCCGGGGACGCCGGTGCCGAGCCCCGCGTCGAGCGCGGCGATCCGGCCGATCGCGGGGGACTCGCCGTTCGGGTAGCCCTGCCCGACGACCACGTCGTCGACGTCGCCCTCGCCGAGGCCGGTGCGGCGCACGAGCTCGGTCAGGGCGGCGGTGGCCAGGTCGACGGCGCTCAGCGAGGCGAGCGCGCCGCCGTAGCGGCCCACCGGGGTGCGCACGGGTTCGCAGATCACGATGTCGGTCATGCCCCCACGCTAGGCCTCGACCGGTCAGAGGGAGAAGTATCCATTTCGCCACGATCCAGACTCTGGAAGTATGAATGCATGGAACTCCGCCACCTGCGCTACTTCGTCGCCGTCGCCGAGGAGCGGCACTTCGGCCGCGCGGCCGAGCGGCTGCACATGGCGCAGCCGCCGCTGTCCCAGCAGATCCGGCAGCTGGAGGACGAGCTGGGCGTGACGCTGCTGCGGCGTACGACGCGGCGCGTGGACCTGACCGAGGCCGGCGCGGCGTACCTCCACCAGGCGCGGGGGATCCTCGCCGCGGTCGACGACGCCGGGGCCGAGGCGGTCCGCGTGCAGGCGGGCCTCACCGGACGGCTCGCCGTCGGGTGCGTCGGCTCGGCGACGTACTCCCTCCTGCCCGCGCTGGCCCGCGCGCTCCGCGAGGAGCTGCCCGGCGTCGACGTGACCTTCCGCGGCGAGATGCTGGTGCCGGGCCAGGTCGAGGCCCTGCTCGCCGGGTCGCTGGACCTCGCGCTGCTGCGCCCGCCCGTGGACGAGCCGGGTCTGGTGCTGCAGCCGCTGCGCACCGAGCGGCTGATCGTCGCGCTGCCCGAGGGGCACCGGCTGGCGGGCCGGCGCCGGATCCGCGTCGCCGACCTCCGCCACGAGGACCTCGTCGTGCACCCGGCGCGGGGCCGGTCGGTCATGCACGGCCTGGTCACCTCGCTGTGCCGCGAGGCCGGCTTCGTCCCGCGGATCCGTCACGAGGTGGCTGAGACCTCGACCCTGGTGACGTTCGTGGCGGCGGGGCTCGGCGTGGCCGTCGTCCCCGAGCCGGTCTCGGCGCTCGGGGTGCCGGGGGCGGTCTACCGACCGCTGGCCCAGGCCTCCGCCCGCGTGGACCTGGCCGTCGCCACCCGTGCAGGCGATGCGTCGGCGGCGCTGGCCCGCGCGCTGGTGGTGCTGAGGCGGATCGCCGGGTCGTGACGCGACCTCCCCGGGTGTCGGCGGCCTGCGCTTGGATGAGGGCATGAGCGGACCGGTGATCGGCGAGGACGGCGTGGCGCGGTGCCCGTGGGCGGGCGGCCCGGGCGTGATGCGCGACTACCACGACACGGAGTGGGGGCAGCGGGTCCACGGCGAGGCGGCGTACCTCGAGCGCCTCACCCTCGAGGCCTTCCAGTCCGGCCTGTCCTGGTCGACGATCCTCAACAAGCGCGAGGCGTTCCGCGAGGTGTTCGCCGGGTTCGACGCCGAGACGGTCGGGGCGTACGACGAGGGCGACGTCGCCCGGCTGATGGACGAGCCCCGGATCGTGCGCAACCGGCTCAAGATCGAGGCGACGCTCACCAACGCCCGCGCGACGGTGGCGCTGCGCGAGGGGGAGGGGCTGGAGGCCTTCGTGCTGTCGTTCCGCCCCGAGGTCCCGCCGGCGCCGGCCACCACCGACGAGATGACCACGACGTCCCCGGAGTCGGTGGCGCTGTCGAAGGGCCTGAAGAGGAAGGGCTTCGCCTTCGTGGGGCCGACCACGATGTTCGCCCTGATGGAGGCCTTGGGCATCTTCGACCCGCACCTGCTGGGGTGCCACCGACGGACGTCGGGGATCATCGAGGGGTGACCCAGCCCGATCGACCTCCCGTCAAGCGCCGCCGGCACCTGATGGACCCGAACGCACCACGGCCGGCGCCGTCCACCTCGTCGTCGATGAGCATGGGCAGCGTGCAGCGCTGGGTGATGTCGGTGCTGGCCGTGACCACCATCGGCCACCTGTCGGCGGGCCTGGTGATCGCCGCGATCTTCCTCGACACCACGCGTCCCGGCGCCCAGGTCGGCGTCGACGTGATCGCCGGTCTCGTCGGCATGCTCGGCGTCGCGGCCGGCTTCCTGATCCACCAGAAGAACCCGTTCCGCCCCTGGCTGCTCCTCGGGCTGATCCCCGCGCTCGTCGGGCTCTACTTCATCCTCTGAGCCGCCCGCGTCCGCGCCGGGACGTCATGCGGACGGTGCACCCGCTGGCTCGGGACGTATGACGTCCTCGGTCGGCCGGGGGAGTTTCATCGGTCGACCGATGAAACCGGCGGCGGGACGGTGATGCTTCGGCGTCCCAGCGCGAGATCCAGCGGTCGACCCGTGAAACTCCCGCGCGGCCGGCGGGGGATGCAGCCGGGCGCGCGCCGGGACGTCATGCGGTCGGTGCACCCGCTTGCTCGGAACGTATGACGTCCTCGGCACGCCCGCGGGAAGACGCGGCACGGGACGCGACCTCACCCCCGTGTCGCCGCGCCCCGCACCACGCCGGTCTCAGGTGAGCGCCAGCGCGGCGGCGTCCGCCGCGAGCCGCTCGACGCGGGCCCAGTCGCCGGCCGCGAGGGCGTCGGCGGGGGTGAGCCAGGAGCCGCCGACGCAGCCGACGTTGGGGAGGGCGAGGTACGTCGGAGCCGTGGCCGCGGTGATCCCGCCGGTGGGGCAGAAGCGCGCGGCGGGCACCGGGGAGGCGACCGACTTCAGGAAGGCGGCACCGCCGGACGCCTCGGCCGGGAAGAACTTCATCGAGGTGAAGCCGGCCTCCAGCACCGCCAGCACCTCCGACACGGTCGCGGTCCCCGGCAGGAACGGCAGCCCGGTCTCGGCCATCGCGGCGAGCAGCGACGGCGTCGCGCCCGGCGACACCAGGAACGTCGCGCCGGCGTCGTGGGCGGCCCGCGCCTGCGCAGGCGTCACGATCGTCCCCGCGCCGACGGCGATCTCGGGGACCTCGTCGGCGATCGCGCGGATCGCGTCGAGCGCGACGGGGGTGCGCAGCGTGAGCTCGATGGCCGGCAGGCCACCGGCCACGAGCGCGCGGGCGACCGGGACGGCGTGCGCCAGGTCGTCGATGACGACGACCGGCATGACGGGGACCAGCGCGAGCAGGTCAGGCGTGGGTGGCAACGGGCACCTCCTGGTGCGGGGCGTCGATCGCGGGGAACACGCTGGCGCCGGTGTCGGCGGTGCCGACCGTGGCCCGGAAGGCCGCGAACAGCTCGCGACCCGTCCCGGCCCAGTCGGCGCCCTGCGGGGCGCCGCCGGTCGCGGGACGGCGTACGAACGCGTCGTGCTCCACGGCGAGGTCGAGCATCCCGGTCGTGGCGTCGACGGTGATGACGTCGCCGTCCACCACCCGGCAGAGCGGCCCGCCCAGCGCCGCCTCGGGCGTCACGTGGATGGCGGCCGGGACCTTGCCGGACGCGCCGGACATCCGTCCGTCGGTGACGACGGCGACCCGCTGCCCCCGGTCCTGCAGCACGCCGAGCGCCGGGGTGAGCTTGTGCAGCTCGGGCATCCCGTTGGCGGCCGGGCCCTGGTAGCGGACCACGGCGACGAAGTCGCGCCCGTCCAGCTCGCCGGCGCCGAACGCCGCGAGCAGCTCGTCCTGGTGCTCGAAGACGATCGCCGGCGCGGTGACGACGCGGTGCTCGGGCTTCACGGCCGAGGTCTTGATGACCGCGCGGCCCAGCGGGCCGGCGAGCATCCGCAGGCCGCCGTCGGGCGAGAACGGCGCGTCGACCGGTCGCAGCACCGCGGTGTCGAGCGAGGCCGACGGGCCCTCGGACCACACGACGTCGTCCCCCACCAGGCGCGGCTCGGTCGTGTAGCGCCGCAGCCCGCGGCCGGCCACCGTGCGGACGTCCTCGTGCAGCAGACCCGCGTCCAGCAGGGTCCGCACGAGGAAGCCGATGCCGCCGGCGGCGTGGAAGTGGTTCACGTCCGCCTCGCCGTTGGGGTACATCCGGCTCAGCAGCGGCACGACCGCCGACAGGTCGGACAGGTCGTCCCAGGTCAGCGTGATGCCCGCGGCTCGCGCGATCGCGACGAGGTGCATCGTGTGGTTGGTCGAGCCGCCGCTCGCGAGCAGCGCGACGCAGGCGTTGACGACCGCCTTCTCGTCCACGATCTCGCCGATCGGCGTCCGCTCCTCGCCGGGGGTGCCGCCGGGGCCGGCGGCGCCGGTCAGGGCGGTGGCCCGCGCGGCCGCCGCACGCGTCAGCGCCTCGCGCAGCGGGGTGCCGGGGTTCACGAAGGACGAGCCGGGCAGGTGCAGCCCCAGCACCTCCATGATCAGCTGGTTGGAGTTCGCGGTGCCGTAGAACGTGCACGTCCCGGCGGAGTGGTACGACGCGGCCTCGGCCTCGAGCAGCTCCTCGCGGCCGGCCTTGCCCTCGGCGTACAGCTGGCGCACCCGCGCCTTCTCGGAGTTCGGCAGGCCCGACGCCATCGGCCCCGCGGGGACGAACACGGTCGGCAGGTGCCCGAAGGACAGCGCGCCGATGAGCAGGCCGGGCACGATCTTGTCGCAGACGCCGAGCATCAGCGCGCCGTCGAACATGTCGTGCGAGAGCGCGATCGCGGTCGCCATGGCGATCACGTCGCGGCTGTAGAGCGAGAGCTGCATGCCGTCGCGGCCCTGGGTGATGCCGTCGCACATGGCCGGCACGCCGCCGGCGAACTGCGCGATGCCCCCGGCCCGGATGACGGCCTTCTTCAGCACCTCGGGCACGTCGCGGTAGGGCTGGTGCGCCGAGAGCATGTCGTTGTACGACGACACGATGGCCAGGTTGGGCTTCGTGCCGCCCCGCAGCGCCTGCTTGGTGGGCGCGTCGGAGGCGGCGAAGCCGTGGGCGAGGTTGGCGCAGGCGAGCTGGCCCCGGGCCGGCCCGGAGTCGGCGGCGGCCCGGATCCGGCGGAGGTACTCCGCGCGGCCGAGCGCGGAGCGCTCGACGATCCGGGCGGTCACCTCGGTGAGGACGGGGTGCAGCGGCACGGGGGCCGCGGCGGCGGGGGAGTCGGTCACTGGTCGGGCTCCTGCCAGGAACGGCCGTCGCGCTCGAGGAGCGTGACGGCGGCGGTGGGGCCGGTCGTGCCGGCGGGGTAGCGCTTCGGACGCTCGGCGGTCTCCGCCCAGCGCTGGAGGATCGGCTCGGCCCACGTCCAGGCGGCCTCGACCTCGTCGCGCCGCATGAAGAGGGTCGGGTTGCCCTTGATGACGTCCATCAGGAGCCGCTCGTAGGCGTCGGGGAGGCGCTGCTCGAACGTCGTCGCGTAGCTGAGGTCCAGCGAGACCGGGCGCAGGCGGATGCCGCCCGGGCCGGGCTCCTTGGCGGTCAGGTGCAGGCGCATGCCCTCGTCGGGCTGGACCTGGATGTGCAGCCGGTTGGGCGTCGTGACGCCCTCGGCGCCCGGGAACATCGGGTGCGGCGGCTTCTTGAAGACCACGACGATCTCCGAGGCGCGCCGGTCCAGGCGCTTGCCGGTGCGCAGGTAGAACGGCACGCCGGCCCACCGCCAGTTCTGCACCTCGGCGCGCAGCGCGACGAAGGTCTCCGTGGCGGAGCCGCCGTGTCCCAGGTCGGTGGCGTACGACGCCACGGGCTCGCCGTCGACGAGCCCCTCGCCGTACCGGCCGCGCACGATGTCGCGGTCGACGTCGGCGGCGGTCATCGGCTTGAGCGCCTGCAGCACCTTGAGCTTCTCGTCGCGCACGGTCTCCCGGCCGACGTACGTCGGGGGCTCCATGGCGACCAGGCACAGCAGCTGCAGCAGGTGATTCTGCAGCATGTCGCGCAGCGCCCCGGCGTGGTCGTAGTAGCCGCCGCGGCTGCCGACGCCGACGGTCTCGGCGACGGTGATCTGCACGTGGTCGACCCAGTGCGAGTTCCACAGCGGCTCGAGGAAGGCGTTGGCGAAGCGGGTGACGAGGAGGTTCTGCACGCTCTCCTTGCCGAGGTAGTGGTCGATCCGGAAGATCTGCGACTCCTCGAAGACGCGGCCGACGGCGTCGTTGACCGCCCGCGCCGAGGCGAGGTCGTGCCCGATCGGCTTCTCGATGACCACGCGGGCGCGCTCGTCGACGACGCCGATCTCGTCGAGCCGCTGGCAGATCGCGCCGAACAGCTGCGGGGCGACGGCGAGGTAGAAGACGCGCACGGCGGTCTCGGGTCGCGGACGGTCCTTGAGCAGCGCGTGGAAGCGGTCCCAGTCGCCGGGCTCCTCGGCGTCGAGCATGAGGTGGTGCAGGCGGGCCAGGAAGCGGTCGATCGCGCCGTCGTACAGGTCGGCGGTCTCGACGAACTGCCCGAGCGCGGTGCGCACCTCGGCGCGCCAGCCGTCGTCGTCGAGGTCGGAGCGGGAGACGCCGAGGATGCGGTAGTCGGCGGGCAGCTGCCCCTCGAGGTCGCGCTGGTAGAGCGCCGGCAGCAGCTTGCGCAGCGCGAGGTCCCCGGTGCCTCCGAAGACCGTGAAGTCACACGCGTCGGGGAGCACGGTGGGGTTGGGGGCGGCGTCCATGTGATCCACGGTAGAGAGTTGTTTGGATCGTTACAAGCAGGACTAAGGTATTTTTTGGATCAAAGTCAGCAGTCTACGATCACGCAGGTACGGCGAGGAGGCCCCAGATGACCGTCATCCCCCGCGAGTTCACCGCGCCCGCCACCGCCGGCGAGCTGCTCGAGCTGGTCCGCACCGGTCGCGCCGACACCCGCTCCGGCCTGCGTGTCCTGACCGGGCTGTCGCGGACCGCGGTGGTGTCCCGGGTGCAGGCGCTGACCGCCGCCGGGCTGCTGCTCGCGGGCGAGGAGCTGGCCTCCACCGGCGGCCGCCCGCCCGGCGGGCTGCTGTTCAACAAGGACGCCGGCGTGGTCCTGGCGATCGCGATCGGGCGCTCGCGCAGCCAGCTCTCCGTGCTCGACCTGGACGGCACCGAGCTGGCCGCAGACTCCCGCGACCACGCCGTCGGCATCGGGCCGGACGAGCTGATGCCCGAGGTCGCGGAGCGGCTCATCGCGCTGCTCGCGGGCATCGAGCCGCCGGTCGCCGCGATCGGGATGAGCCTGCCCGGGACGGTGGCGCGCGACCGTGGCGTCAGCCTCGCCTCGCCGGTGATGCGCGGCTGGGACGGCGTCGAGCTGGCGCCGTACCTCGCCGGTGTCGCGGACGCCCCGCTCGTCGTCGCCAACGACTGCGACGTGCTGGCGTCCTCCGAGCTGCACGGCCGCGGCGGCGAGCTGCACAACGCCCTCGTCGTCAAGGCCTCGACCGGTCTCGGGCTCGGCATCATCGCCGACGGTCACGTGATCGAGGGCCAGCTGGGTGCGGCCGGGGAGATCGGCCACACCCGGCTGCCGGTCGCCGAGGGGCTGCCGTGCCGCTGCGGCTCCACGGGCTGCCTCGAGACGGTCGCGGGCGGCTGGGCGCTCGTCGGCCGCCTCGCGGAGTCCGGTCGCCACGTCGGCCACGTCCGGGACCTCGTCGCCCTCGCGCTCGACGGCGACGCCGAGGCGCGCGGCCTGCTCCGCGAGAGCGGCCGCCACCTCGGCGAGCTGCTCGCGGTCGCGGTCAACCTCCTCAACCCGCAGGCCGTCGTCGTGGGCGGCGACATGGCGGCCGCGTTCGACCTGTACGTTGCCGGGGTGCGCGAGAGCGTCTATGCGCGGGCCGGGGCGCTGGCCACGCGGGACCTGCAGTTCCTGCCCGCGGCCCACGGCGACCGGGCCGGGCTGGTCGGCTGCGGCGCCCTGGCGCTGGAGCGGGTGCTGTCCCCGGCGGCCGTCGACGCCCGGCTGGCCGCCCTGCCGACCCCCGACCCGCGCCTCACCCACGCCTGACGGCCGCGCCCGGCTCCGGCCGCGCCGTTCCCGGACCCCTCCCCGCGGTGCCGTCCAAGGCCACTAGCGTGCAGCCATGACGCGCGTGCACGCCTTCGGAGACGACGCCCTCGGTGACCTCGACGCGGTCGGCCTGGTCGAGGCCATCCAGGCCCGGGACGTGACGGTCACCGACGTCGTGGAGGCCGCGATCGCGCGGGTGGAGAAGGTCGGCGACCCCCTCGGGGCGGTGGCGTACGCCGACCTCGACCGCGCCCGCGCGGAGGCCCGTGACCCGCGGGGCGGCTACTTCGCCGGCGTCCCGACGTTCCTCAAGGACAACGTCGACGTCGCGGGGATGCCGACCGGCTCGGGCACCGACTCCTACGAGCCCCGTCCGATCCGCCGCGACGGCGACCTCGCCCGGATGTACCTCGCCACCGGCCTGCTCCCGCTCGGCAAGACCCAGCTCAGCGAGTACGGCTTCAGTGCGTCGGCCGAGCACCCCCGGCTCGGCGCGGTCCGCACGCCCTGGGACACCGACCACACGGCCGGTGCCTCCTCGGCCGGCTCGGCCGCGCTCGTCGCCGCCGGCGCGGTGCCGATCGCGCACGCCAACGACGGCGGCGGCTCCATCCGCATCCCGGCCTCGGTCAACGGACTGGTCGGGCTCAAGCCCACGCGCGACCGGCTCGCGCAGGACAAGCTGATGCGGGACATGCCGATCCGGATCGTCTCCGACGGCGTCGTGACCCGCTCGGTGCGCGACACCGCGGCGTTCTTCCGCGAGTCCGAGAAGGTCTACCGCGCGCTGCACCTCCCGCCGGTCGGCGACATCACCCGCCCGGGCCGGACCCGTCTGCGGGTCGCCGTGCTCACGGCCGAGGCCGGGGTGGGCGCCACCCCCGAGGTGACGGAGCTGACCCTCCAGACGGCGCGGCGGCTCGAGGAGCTCGGCCACCGGGTCGAGCAGGTCGAGTCGACGATGCCGGCCTCCCTGGCCGACGACTTCCTGCTCTACTGGTCGCTGCTCGCGATGTCCCTCGTGGCGTCCGGCCGCCGCCAGCACGGGCGCCAGTGGCACCCGGAGAACCTCGACCACCTCACCACCGGCCTGGCCCGCCACGCGCGGCGCAACCTGCACCGGCTCCCCGCCGCGATCGTCCGGCTGCGCCGCAGCCAGCGCCACTCCGCTCGGCTCTACGCCGACCACGACGTCGTGCTGTCGCCCACCCTGCTGCGCGAGACGCCCCGCATCGGCTGGCTGGACCCCGGACAGGACTACGAGACGATCCGGGACCGGCTGCTCGAGTGGGTCGCCTTCACGCCGGTGCAGAACGTGACCGGCGAGCCCGCGATCTCGCTGCCCCTCGCCACCACGGCGGCCGGCCTGCCGCAGGGGATGATGTTCGCCGCCGGTGTCGGCCGCGAGGCCCTGCTCCTCGAGCTCGCCTACGAGCTCGAGGAGGCGCACCCCTGGGCGCGCATCCAGGACTGACCGTCAGCGACGGGCCACCAGCAGCGCCTGCGCGGACCGGGCCACCAGCCCGCGTTCGTCGTACGCCGTGGAGCCGGCCAGCCCGACGGCGCCGGTGCCCAGCGTGGTGGCCGCGTCCAGGCAGATCCAGCCGCCCTCGGGCGGGCGGAGCACGTGCACGGTCAGCTCGGTGTTGAGGAAGCCCCACTCGCGCACGTCCAGGGCGGCGCTGACGCCCGACGCGGAGTCCACGCACGCCAGCAGCCGCTGCAGCGGCGACGGCTCCTCACCGGCGACCAGGGCGGGCGGTCGCATCCACACGACGCCGGGTCCGGGGGCCTCGACGGACCCGGTGATCCAGCGCCACTCGACCGCGTCGAGGTAGCCGCCGTGCCACCCGGTCGGCCGCGGTCGCAGCGTCCCGTCGGACGGTCCGTGGCCGAGCGGCGTCGGCGGCACCGGCCCCGCGTCGGAGACGGGGAAGGTCCACGCCCGTGCCGTGGCCACGGCGCGGTCGCGTGCGACGTCGCGCAGCTCGGCGCCGATCAGCTGCACCGACCTCCCGGGGCGCAGCACGGAGGCGCTCACGGCGAGCCGTCCGACCGGCACCGGGCCCAGCAGCTCCATCGTGAAGCGGCCCACGTGCACGGCGCCGAACGACGCCGCCGCGAGCCGCTCGACGGCCCGGCCGAGGAGGGCCGCAGGGGGCCCTCCGTGCTGGGCGTCGGGGCTCCACGGACCGGCCGCGGAGGGCAGGGAGTCGACGGTCTGGGGACCGTCCTCGGGGCTGTCGACGAGCCGGTAGAAGCAGGGCTCCTGACCCGATTTTTCGATCACGCGTCTCCCTGTGTATCGTTCTCCGTCGTTGCCCCTTTAGCTCAGTCGGCAGAGCGTCTCCATGGTAAGGAGAAGGTCTACGGTTCGATTCCGTAAAGGGGCTCTGGGTTCGGGCGGCACCAATCAGTAGTCTGGCTGGTGCCCTCCCTGTCCCCGTGGCGGGGTAGCTCAGGTGGTTAGAGCACACGACTCATAATCGTGGTGTCGCGGGTTCGAGTCCCGCTCCCGCTACTCGCACGTGCAGGACCGCAGCACCCAGCAACACCCATTCGACAAAGGACTTCCCGTGGCTAGCAAGAGCTCCGACGTTCGCCCCAAGATCACGCTCGCCTGCGTGGACTGCAAGGAGCGGAACTACATCACCAAGAAGAACCGCCGCAACGACCCCGACCGTCTCGAGCTGGCGAAGTTCTGCCCGCGCTGCCGCACGCACACCGCGCACCGCGAGACGCGCTGAGCGCACCCGAACACGTCCGTCGAGGGCGGCCACCCGCGAGGGTGGTCGCCCTCGACCCATTTCGCGGCCGGGTCCGAGGCCCAGCAGCCCGGGCAGTCCCGGCTGACCCGCCCGTCCCAGCGAGGCCGGGCGCTCAGAGCGAGCAGGCCGGCCGGTCCCACCGGCGTACGTCGTCGGTGGCGAGCAGGGTCAGCGTCGGGACCACCGGCCGACTGCCCGCCGCCTGGTAGTGCGCGGTCCCGGACTCGCTGACCACCCACAGGCGGTCCGGCCCGGCCAGTGCCAGCCCCTCGGCGCCGGGGACGAGGCCGCGGCGCCGGCCGCCCGGGCCCACGAGCACCCCGCAGCGGGTGGTCGAGGTCGCGAACCACACCCCGGCCGGCATGCCCCCGAGCGAGGCCCACACGGCTCCCTGGGCCCCCGCCGGCGCGCGGACCGAGCCGACGACGTCGGCGCCGTCGACCGTGACGTCGGAGGATCGGAGGAGCGCCGCGGGGTCGAGCCAGTCCAGGCGGGTCGCGGCGTGCGCGCGGAAGCGTCCGAGCCCGAGGCGGCCGCGGTCGTCGACCAGCGTGAAGGACCCGCGCAGCGGCGGGACGACGTCCCACACCCGTCGTACGGTCAGGTCGTCCGGGTCCAGCAGCCACAGCCGCGCCAGCTCCGCCACCCAGAGCCCGTGCGCGTCGCGGGCCAGGCCGCCGCCGTGCCGGCAGGCGACCTCGGGGCGCGAGCCCACGGCCCCGACCAGCGGGTCGAGGTCGGCGAGCACGCGCCCGGTCCGGAGATCGACGCGCTGCACCCGGCACAGCTTCCGCCCGACCGGCGCGTCGCCCGGGAAGCCGCTGACCCAGGCGGTGCGCCCGGACACGGCCAGGCCCTGGGCCACGAAGCCGTCCTCGACGGCCGCCAACCAGACGGCGCCGCAGGCCGCGCGGTCGTTGGCGAAGCGGCTCGGCCCGCCCACGACGTACGACGGCACACGGCCGCGTACGCGGTCGGCGGTGACCGGGCCGCACGCGGTGGGGGCCGCGGTGCCCGCCGGACGGGCGGCCGGGCGCTCCTCCGGGGGTGACCCGGCCTCCGACGTGCACCCGGCGAGCCCGGACCCCAGCAGTGCCAGCAGGCTCCCCAGCGCCGCGACGACCGCGGAGCGGCGCCGCGCAGGGCCGCGTCCCCCGGGAGTCATGCCGCCATTGTCGGTCACCGGCGGCAGGGGCCGCGGCGTTCGCTAGTTTGGGGGCATGCCTGTCGACCAGTCGCTCGTCGGGCGGGAGTTCCCGCCGACGAGCCCGTACGCCGTGTCCGAGGAGCAGGTGCGCGCGTTCGTCGCCGCGACCGGCGGGAGCTACGACGGCGGCCCGGCGCCCGCGACCTTCCCGATCGTGCTCGCCTTCGACGCGATGAACGCCTTCCTCGAGGCCGAGTCGATCGACCTGTTCCGGATCGTGCACGGCGAGCAGAGGTTCGCCTACGAGCGCCCGGTCGTCCCCGGCGACGTGCTCACCGCGACGCTCACGGTTGCGACGCTGCGCCAGATCGCCGGCAACGACATCATCGGCACGACCAGCCGGATCACCGACGAGGCCGGTGCCCTGGTCTGCTCGACCAGCGCGACGCTCGTGCACCGGGGGGCCGACGCATGAGCCTGGCCCCGCAGACCTTCACGATCACCCGCGCCGACCTCGTCGCCTACGCCGCTGCGAGCGGCGACCAGAACCCCATCCACCAGGACGAGGACGTGGCGCGCAGCGTCGGGCTGCCGGGGGTGATCGCCCACGGGATGTACACCATGGCGCTCGCCGCCCGCGCGGTCGCGACCTGGTTCCCCGGGGCCGAGGTGGTGTCGTTCGGCTGCAAGTTCACCAGCCCCGTCGTGGTGCCGGCGGAGGGCGGCGTCGACCTCGTCGTCACCGGCGAGACCAAGGGGGAGTCCGAGGGGCTCACCACGGTCGCGCTCACGGTCACCTGCGACGGCACCAAGGTGCTCGGCATGCCCAAGGCGGTCGTGCGTGCCTGAGCCCACCCTGCTGGCCGACCACACCACGCTCCACCTCGGCGGCCCGGCCGGTCGCTTCGTCACGGCCACCACCGAGGACGCGCTCGTCGACGCCGTACGCCGTGCCGACGAGGCGGGGGAGTCCGTGCTGGTCCTCGGTGGCGGCAGCAACCTGGTCGTGGCCGACGCCGGCTTCGGCGGCACCGTCGTCCGCGTCGCGACCCGCGGGATCTCCCCGGACGTCGAGGACGGCACCTCGTGCGGCGGGGTGCTCGTCACCGTGGCCGCGGGGGAGTCCTGGGACGACCTGGTCGCGCGCGCCGTGGCCTCGGGCTGGGTCGGCGTCGAGGCGCTCTCCGGCATCCCGGGCTCCGTCGGGGCGACCCCGATCCAGAACGTCGGCGCCTACGGCCAGGAGGTCGCGCAGACGATCGCGTCGGTCCGGGTGTGGGACCGCACCCTCAAGGGCGTCCGCACCTTCGCCAACGCCGACTGCGGCTTCGGCTACCGCCACAGCCGCTTCAAGGCCGACCCCGGCCGCCACGTCGTGCTGTCGGTGACCTTCCAGTTCCGGCAGGGCGACCTCGGCACCCCCGCGACGTACGCCGAGCTCGCCCGCACCCTCGGCGTCGAGCCGGGCGGCCGCGCGCCGCTCGCCGACGTCCGCGCGGCCGTGCTCGGCCTGCGGGCCGGCAAGGGCATGGTGCTCGACGAGGCCGACCACGACACGTGGAGCGCCGGGTCGTTCTTCACCAACCCCGTCGTCCCCGCCGCGGCCGTCCCGGACGGCGCCCCGGCCTGGCCGCAGGAGGACGGCACGGTCAAGACCAGCGCCGCCTGGCTGATCGAGCACGCCGGCTTCACCAAGGGCCACGGCAACGACCGGGTCGGCCTGTCGACCAAGCACACGCTCGCCCTGACCAACCGCGGTGGCGCCACGACCAGCGACCTGCTCGCCCTGGCGCTCGAGGTGCGCGACGGCGTCGAGATGCAGTTCGGCATCCGGCTGGTCAACGAGCCGGTCCTCGTCGGCTGCTCGCTCTGACGCCGTCCGGCCGTCAGGCCGGGGTCAGGGCGACGTGGAGCTGCCGGCGCCCACCGCGACCAGGGCGACGAGCCCGATGGCGAGCAGGATGCCGATGAGCACGGTGCCGATCAGCCCCATGATCTTCCCGGCGTTGGCCTGGTCGCGCCCGGCGTACTGCCCCGGGCTCGCGTCGATCTCGCGGACCGCCTTGGCGCCGATGCGCCAGGCGAACGGCGACAGGACGAGCGTGATGCCGCCGCAGAAGAGGATGCCGGCGAGGCCGATCAGCGACAGCACCAGCGCGGTGGTCGCCGAGGGGTGGTTCGCCGCGACCGGCTGGCCGTAGCCGTAGCCGGGCGCCTGGCCGGGCTGCGGGTAGCCCTGGGGCTGGCCGTAGGGCGGCGGTGCCGGCGTGCCGTACGGCGAGGGCGCGCCCTGGCCGTAGGGGTTCTGCTGCGGGGGCGCCTCACCGTAGGGGTTCTGGGTGGGCGGCACCGGCGGCGGGCCGTAGGGGTTGGTGGGCGGCTGCTGGCCGTAGGGCTGGTGCGTGGGGGGCATCGAGCCGTCGGACGGGTTCTGGTCCCCGGAGTCGGAAGTCGTCACGGGGACATCCTCGCAGGCGCGCCGGCCGTGACGGGGTCGATCCACCGCTCGATGTCGGAGAGGATCGCGTCGCGCACCGCGTCCGGCGCGCGGGAGGCGCGCACCGACATCGCCGCCAGGTCGGCCAGCTGGCGGTCGGTCAGGTCGTGGGCGGCCCGCATCGTGGCGTACTGCCCGGCGAGCTGCGAGCCGAAGAGCAGCGGGTCGTCGGCGCCCAGCGCGATCGTCGCGCCGGCCGCCATCAGGGTGGGGAGCGGCACCGAGGTCAGGTCGGAGTAGACCCCGAGGGCGACGTTCGAGACCGGGCAGACCTCCAGCGCCACGCCGGCCTGCACGATGCGGTCCAGCAGCTCGGGGTCCTCGGCCGAGCGCACGCCGTGGCCCAGGCGTCCGGCGTGCAGCGTGTCCAGGCAGGTCCGCACGTGCTCGGGCCCGCGCAGCTCGCCGCCGTGCGGGACCAGGGTGAGGCCGGCCCGCTCCGCGATCGCGAAGGCGGGGGCGAAGTCGGCCGTCGAGCCGCGGCGCTCGTCGTTGGAGAGCCCGAAGCCGACCACGCCGCGGTCGGCGTACTGCGCGGCCAGGCGGGCCAGGGTCCGGGCGTCGAGCGGGTGCCGGGTGCGGTTGGCGGCGATGACGACGGCCATGCCGAGGCCGGTGTCACGGGCCGCGACCCGCACCGCGTCCAGCACCAGGTCGGTGAAGGCCGTGATGCCGCCGAAGCGGGCGGCGTACCCGCTGGGGTCGACCTGGATCTCCAGCCACCGGCCGCCGTCGCGGACGTCGTCCTCCGCGGCCTCGCGGACCAGGCGGCGTACGTCGTCCTCGGTGCGGAGCACGGACCGGGCGACGTCGTAGAGCCGCTGGAAGCGGAACCAGCCCTTCTCGTCGGCCGCGGACAGCTGCGGCGGCCACTCCGCGACCAGCGAGTCGGGCAGCGAGATCCCGTCCCTCTCCGCGAGCTCGAGCAGCGTGGCGTGCCGCATCGAGCCGGTGAAGTGCAGGTGCAGGTGCGCCTTGGGCAACGTCAGCAGGTCGCGCTGCTCCCTGCCCTCACCGGTCGCGCGTGTCGGGACCACTCAGGAGAAGAGCTTCTGGAGGCGCGTGATGCCCTCGACGATGTCGTCGTCCCCGAGCGCGTAGGAGAAGCGCAGGTAGCCGGGCGACCCGAACGCCTCACCGGGCACCGCGGCCACCTCGGCGTTCTCGAGCATGTACTCGGCGAGCTGGGCCGAGGTCTCGACCAGCGTGCCGTCGTACTCCTTGCCGAGCAGGCCCTTGACCGACGGGTAGGCGTAGAACGCGCCGAGCGGGGTGGGGCAGTAGACGCCCTCGATCTCGTTGAGCATCCGCACGATGGTCTTCCGCCGGCGGTCGAAGGCCACCTTCATCTCGTCGACCGCGGTGAGGTCGCCGGTGACGGCGGCCAGCGCGGCGCGCTGCGCGACGTTGGAGACGTTCGAGGTCGCGTGCGACTGGAGGTTCGTGGCGGCCTTGACGAGGTCCTTCGGGCCGATCATCCAGCCGACCCGCCACCCGGTCATCGCGTAGGTCTTCGCCACGCCGTTGACGACCACGCAGTTGTCCTGGAGGTAGGGGCAGAGCACGGGCATCGAGCCGGTGTCGGCGCCGTCGTAGACCAGGTGCTCGTAGATCTCGTCGGTCAGCACCCACAGGTCGTGGTCCTCGACCCAGCGGCCGATCGCACGGATCTCGTCGGCGGTGTAGACCGAGCCGGTGGGGTTCGAGGGGGAGACGAAGAGCAGGACCTTGGTCCGCTCGGTGCGCGCCGCCTCGAGCTGCTCGACGGTGACCTTGTAGTCCTGGGTCTCGTCGGCGAGCACCTCGACGGCCACGCCGCCGGCCAGCTGGATGGCCTCGGGGTACGTCGTCCAGTACGGCGCCGGGACGATGACCTCGTCCTCGGGGTCGAGCATCGCGGCGAACGCCGCGTAGATCGCCTGCTTGCCGCCGTTGGTGACGAGCACCTGGGCCGGGTCGACCTCGAGGCCGCTGTCGCGCAGCGTCTTCTCGGCGATCGCCTTCTTCAGCTCGGGCAGGCCGCCGGCCGGGGTGTAGCGGTGGTTCTTCGGGTCGCGGCAGGCGTCGACCGCGGCGTCCACGATGTAGTCCGGCGTGGGGAAGTCGGGCTCGCCGGCGCCGAAGCCGATGACCGGCCGGCCCTCGGCCTTGAGCGCCTTGGCCTTCGCATCGACCTTGAGCGTCGCCGACTCGGCGATCGCGCCGATCCGTCGGGAGACACGTCGTTCGCGGGGCCCCGAAGCGGGCTGGGCGGGCGAGTTGGAGGTCATGGCACCATCGTAGAGGCGGGCCGGCGTCAGCGGCCCGGGGGTTTCACCCGGACGGCCACGCGGTCCGGGGGCCGGTTTGGACGCAACCTCGGTCGGCACCGTAGACTCCACTTTTGGTGGTTTCCCACATGCTCAGCCATGCCCTCTCCCGGGTGCGGTCGCGGCGGGGAGCCGCGGAGGGCACTAGCTCAACTGGCAGAGCATCGGTCTCCAAAACCGAAGGTTGGGGGTTCAAGTCCCTCGTGCCCTGCAAGGCAACAGCTTCACTCAGTCGCACCACCGGGTCGGCTGAGCCGGACGAGGAGAGGTGACGGCGTGTCGGACAGCAAGGCGGTCCGCGGTTCGCGCGACAGCAAGGCCGACAAGCGCACCAGCCTCCCCGTGTTCTACCGGCAGGTCGTCGCCGAGCTGCGCAAGGTCGTCTACCCGACCCAGGAGCAGCTGGTCACGTACTTCATCGTGGTCATGGTCTTCGTCATCTTCATGATGGCGCTGGTCTCGGCCCTCGACCTGGGCTTCGGCAAGCTCGTGTTCGCGATCTTCGCGGGCTCGTCGAACAGCTGACCACCCGGTCCCACCCCACCAAGATCGCGAGTGATCCAGAAGTGACGGAGCAGCACGTGTCGGAGCAGTACGACTCGGCCGAGGCCGAGGAGACCACCCAGGACGGGACGGACGCCCCCGAGGAGACCTCCGAGGTCCTCGTGGACCCCGAGTCCGGCCTGACCGCGCCGTCCGCCCCCGAGGTGGTCGAGCCCGTCGCCGAGGAGTCCGACGAGGACGCCGACGCCGCGGACGACGAGACCCCCGACGAGAACGACCCGCTCGAGGTCTTCCGCCGCGAGCTGTGGGCGAAGCCGGGCGACTGGTTCGTCGTGCACACGTACTCCGGCATGGAGAACCGCGTGAAGTCGAACCTCGAGAACCGCATCATCTCCCTGAACATGGAGGACTACATCCACGAGATCGTGGTCCCCACCGAGGAGGTCGCGGAGATCAAGAACGGCCAGCGCAAGATGGTCAAGCGCACCGTCCTCCCCGGCTACGTCCTCGTCCGCATGGACCTCACCGACGAGTCCTGGGCCGCCGTGCGGCACACCCCGTCGGTCACCGGCTTCGTCGGCCACAGCCACCAGCCCGTGCCGCTGAGCATGAGCGAGGTCGAGAACATGCTCGCCCCCGCCGTGGTCGCCCGCGCCGAGGCCGAGGCCATGGCCGCCGGCACCCCGTCGCCCTCGGGCGGCGCGACCGCCAAGAAGCCCGTCGAGGTCGCCGACTTCGACGTGTCCGACTCGGTCATGGTGGTGGACGGCCCGTTCGCCACGCTGCACGCCACGATCACCGAGATCAACGCGGAGTCGCAGAGGGTCAAGGCCCTCGTCGAGATCTTCGGCCGGGAGACCCCGGTCGAGCTGAGCTTCTCGCAGATCCAGAAGGTTTGAGCCCCAGCGCTGAGCTTGCGAAGCGCTGGACAGGCGAAAAGGTTGAGGAGCGTCGACGCACACCCGAGCTTGCGAGGGAGTGCGTGACGCGTCTCGAAACCCGGTAGGTACGGGAATCGAGAGACCAGGAAATGTGGCAGGGGGGAGTCCCCCGTCATGACCACACGAGAGAGAGAAAACAGGAATGCCTCCCAAGAAGAAGATCGCTGCACTCGTCAAGGTGCAGCTGCAGGCCGGCGCCGCGACGCCCGCCCCGCCGGTCGGTACCGCCCTCGGTCCGCACGGCGTGAACATCATGGAGTTCTGCAAGGCGTACAACGCCCAGACGGAGTCCATGCGCGGCAACGTGATCCCCGTCGAGATCACCATCTACGAGGACCGCTCCTTCACCTTCATCACGAAGACGCCTCCGGCCGCCGAGCTGATCAAGAAGGCCGCCGGCCTCAAGAAGGGCTCGGGCGTCCCGCACAAGGAGAAGGTCGGCAAGCTGACCAAGGACCAGATCCGCGAGATCGCGACCACGAAGCTGCCCGACCTGAACGCCAACGACATCGACGCCGCGATGAAGATCGTCGAGGGCACCGCCCGCTCCATGGGCGTCACCACCGACTGATCGCGGCGCACTAGCCGACACCCCGTGGCAGGGCCGCGCTGGCCCACCGAAGACCACATCTCTTCAGAAACGAGAACACCATGCAGCGCAGCAAGACCTACCGCGCGGCGGCCGAGCAGTTCGACAAGGACGAGCTCTACGCCCCGCTGGCCGCGATCAAGATCGCGAAGACCTCCAGCAAGAAGAAGTTCGACGAGACCGTGGACGTCGTCATGCGTCTCGGCGTCGACCCCCGCAAGGCCGACCAGATGGTCCGCGGCACCGTCAACCTGCCGCACGGCACCGGCAAGACCGCCAAGGTCCTGGTGTTCGCGAACGGTGACAAGGCCGAGGCCGCCCGTGAGGCCGGCGCCGACGTCGTCGGTGGCGACGAGCTCATCGAGAAGGTCGCCGGCGGCTGGCTCGACTTCGACGCCGTCGTCGCGACCCCCGACATGATGGGCAAGGTCGGCCGCCTCGGTCGCGTGCTCGGCCCGCGTGGCCTCATGCCGAACCCGAAGACGGGCACCGTGACGCCGGACGTGGCCAAGGCCGTGACCGACATCAAGGGCGGCAAGATCGAGTTCCGCGTGGACCGTCACGCCAACCTGCACTTCATCATCGGCAAGGCGTCCTTCTCCGAGGGCCAGCTCGCGGAGAACTACGCCGCCGCCCTCGAGGAGGTGCTGCGTCTCAAGCCGGCCAGCTCCAAGGGCCGCTACCTGCGCAAGGTGACCGTGTCGACGACCATGGGCCCCGGTGTCCAGGTCGACCCGAACCGCACCAAGAACGTCGCCGCCGAGGAGGAGGCCGTCCAGGCCTGATCCACCCTCGCAGTCGCGCACGCCGCCCCGGTCACCTGATGGTGACCGGGGCGTCGTACGTTGCGGGCATGCGGTGCGTGATCCTCGACGACTACCAGGGCGTCGCGACGTCGTACGCCGACTGGACCGCGCTCGACGGGGTGGCCACGACCGTCGTGCGCGAGCACCTCGACGGCGAGGACGCCGTCGCCGCCGCGCTGGCGAACGCCGAGGTCGTCGTCGTGATGCGCGAGCGCACGCCGCTGACCGCCTCGCTGCTCGCACGGCTGCCGGCGCTGCGGCTGGTCGTGACCAGCGGGATGCGCAACGCCTCGATCGACCTGGCCGCCTGCCGGGCGCGGGGGATCACGGTGTGCGGCACCGGCTCGTCGCCGACCCCTCCCGTGGAGCTGACCTGGGCGCTGCTGCTCGGCCTGGCCCGCGGTCTCGGCCCCGAGGGTGCGGCGTTCCGCGACGGCGGCCCCTGGCAGTCGACGGTCGGCGCCGACCTGGCCGGCGCGGTGCTCGGCGTGGTCGGGCTCGGCAAGATCGGGAGCCGGGTCGCCGCGATCGGGCAGGCCTTCGGGATGGACGTCGTCGCGTGGAGCCCCCACCTCACCGAGGAGCGGGCGGCCGCCGCGGGGGTACGCCGGGCCACGACCCTGCACGGGCTGCTCGGCGCGAGCGACGTCGTCACCCTGCACCTGGTCCTCTCCGAGCGCACCCGGGGGCTGCTGGGAGCGGCCGAGCTGGCCGCCATGCGGCCCACGGCGTACCTCCTCAACACCTCGCGCGCGGGCCTCGTCGACACCCCGGCCCTGCTCGACGCCCTCGCCGAGCGGCGGATCGCCGGCGCCGGGCTCGACGTCTTCGACACCGAGCCGCTGCCCGTCGACGACCCGCTGCGCTCGTTGCCCAACGTGCTGGCGACCCCCCACCTGGGCTACGTGACCGCGGGCAACTACCGGACCTACTTCACCGAGGCCGTCGAGGACGTCGCGGCGTGGCTGGCCGGCGAGCCGGTCCGGCTGCTCACCTGACACGGGCCGGCCACGTGCCGGGCCGGGGCCGATTTGGTCGCTCCCGGGCTGCCGCGTAATGTTCCTCCTGAAACCAGAGACCGCCGGTGGTCGAGCAGCAACTGCAGCCCGACCGAAGGTTCGCCGAAGTGCGAACGGCCTGCGCAGGTGTCAGAGCAAGAATCCGGTCGTCACGACCTGATCTCCTCGCCCTGAGCGCCTGCGCTCGGGGCGTTCGTCTTCTCCGGGCCGGCAGCGGTCTCCCAGTCCGGAAGAAGGAGACCCATGGCGCGGGCAGACAGGCAGGCCGCCGTCGAGGAGATCGTTGAGTCCTTCAACGACGCCGACGGCGCAGTGCTGACCGACTACCGCGGTCTCACCGTGAAGCAGCTGCAGGACCTGCGGCGCTCCCTCGGCGAGAACGCCAACTACGCCGTGGTCAAGAACACGCTGGCCAAGATCGCCGCCAATCAGGTGGGCATCTCCGGCTTCGACGACCTCCTGGCCGGTCCGACCGCCATCGCCTTCATCAACGGCGACGTGGTCGAGGCGGCCAAGGGTCTGCGTGACTTTGCCAAGGCAAACCCCGCCCTGATCATCAAGGGCGGCGTCCTGGACGGCAACATCCTCGACGCGAAGGAGGTCGCCAAGCTGGCCGACCTCGAGTCGCGCGAGGTGCTCCTGGGCAAGATGGCTGGTGCGATGCTCGCGTCGCTCAGCCAGGCCGTCTACCTGCTCAACGCCCCGCTCGCACAGGCTGCCCGGCTCGCCGGCGCCCTGCAGGCGAAGGCCGAGCAGGACCCCTCGATCCTCGCAGGTGGTGCCGGTACGCCGGCCGCCGCCGAGGAGGCCCCGGCCGCGGACGACGCGACCGAGACCCCCGCTGACGAGGCTCCCGCGGCAGAGGAGGCTCCCTCCGAGGAGACCCCCGCTGCCGAGGCCGAGACCTCCGATGAGGGCGAAGCCACCGAGGCCTGAGCTCCGGCTCATCCCGAGGTACCCACCACCTGAAACCCGGTCCGACCCCCACGAGGGGCGGACCACCGAATGGAAGGAAACGCCATCATGGCGAAGCTCACCACCGACGAGCTGCTCGACGCGTTCAAGGAAATGACCCTCATCGAGCTCTCCGAGTTCGTGAAGCAGTTCGAGGAGACGTTCGGCGTCACCGCTGCTGCTCCCGTTGCTGTCGCCGCGGCCCCCGCCGCCGGCGGTGCTGCTGGTGGCGACGACGCCGCCGAGCAGGACGAGTTCGACGTCATCCTCGAGTCGGCCGGCGACAAGAAGATCAACGTCATCAAGGAGGTGCGCGCGCTCACGTCCCTCGGTCTCAAGGAGGCCAAGGACCTGGTCGAGTCCGCCCCCAAGGCGATCCTGGAGAAGGTCGACAAGGCTGCGGCCGAGAAGGCCAAGGAGGCCCTCGAGGGCGCCGGCGCCTCGGTCACCGTCAAGTGACCTCACGCTGATCCGCCGACAGGGGCGGCCACCCGGTTCCCGGGTGGTCGCCCCTGTCGCATTTCTGCAGGTCAGGCCCGGAAATCCAACGTAATGATCTCGTTGCATGTCAGGGGAGTGACGGGAGCAAGAATCCCGCGTAACCTCGCGGCGGGAACGCCGTTGTTACCGGTCAGTGGGATTGTCGTTTACGCGCGCCTGCTCGGGGGACAGTAACCGCGGGACATGGGTCGAAGTGGGAGAGGCTGACCAGTGGGCGTAGAGATCAAGGTCAATGACCTGACGAAGTCGTTCGGCAAACAGCTCATCTGGGGTGATGTGAGCCTGACGATCCCCGCGGGTGAGGTCTCGGTCATGCTCGGCCCCTCGGGGACGGGCAAGTCGGTCTTCCTCAAGGCGCTGATCGGGCTGCTGAAGCCCGACAAGGGCTCGATCATCATCGAGGGCACCGACATCGCGAGCTGCTCGGAGAAGGACCTCTACGAGATCCGCAAGCTCTTCGGCGTGCTGTTCCAGGACGGCGCGATGTTCGGCTCGATGACGCTCTACGACAACGTGGCCTTCCCGTTGCGCGAGCACACCAAGAAGTCCGAGTCCGAGGTCCGCGACGTCGTCATGGAGAAGATGGACCTCGTCGGCCTGATCGGTGCCGAGACCAAGCTCCCCGGCGAGATCTCCGGTGGCATGCGCAAGCGCGCCGGCCTGGCCCGCGCGCTCGTGCTCGACCCCGAGATCCTGCTGATCGACGAGCCGGACTCCGGGCTGGACCCGGTGCGCACGTCGTTCATCAACCAGCTCTTCATCGACCTGAACGCGCAGATCGACGCGACGTTCCTGATCGTGACGCACGACATCAACACCGCCCGCACGGTGCCCGACAACATCGGCCTGCTCTACCACAAGCACCTGGCCATGTTCGGCCCGCGCGAGATGCTGCTGTCCTCGGAGGAGCCGGTGGTGCGGCAGTTCCTCAACGCCCAGACCGTCGGCCCGATCGGCATGTCCGAGGAGAAGGACGCCGACGAGCTCGAGGCGGAGAAGGACATCGACATGCCGCCGCTGCCGCCGATCCCGATGCAGCTCGAGCCCTCGAACGGCATCCCGCGCCGCAGCCAGCGCGAGCCCGGTGCCTGGTGCCGCGACAACAACATCACTCCGCCTCCCGGTTCGTTCGAGGAGAACATGCCGATGACGACGGGTGGCTGACACGACCATGGCAACACTCACCGCGAGCCGCGCGCTCGCACCGATCGGGACCGCGGGCAAGCTCTTCGCCTTCGGCCTCGACGTCGGGCGCGGCCTGTTCAAGCGCCCGTTCCAGATGCGGGAGTTCCTCCAGCAGGCCTGGTTCATCGCCTCCGTCACGATCATCCCGACGGCCCTGGTCGCCATCCCCTTCGGCGCGGTCATCGCGCTGCAGGTCGGCGGCCTGATCAAGCAGTTCGGCGCCCAGTCGTTCACGGGCTCGGCCTCGGTGCTCGCCGTCGTACGAGAAGCCGGGCCGATCGCGACCTCGCTGCTGATCGCCGGCGCCGGCGGGTCGGCCATCGCGGCCGACCTCGGTGCCCGCAAGATCCGCGAGGAGCTCGACGCCATGATGGTGCTGGGCATCGACCCGATCCAGCGCCTCGTCGTGCCGCGCGTCCTCGCCTGCATGCTCGTGGCCGTCTTCCTCAACGGCCTCGTCAGCGTCGTCGGCGTGGCCGGCGGCTACGTCTTCAACGTCGTCCTCCAGGACGGGACACCAGGGGCCTATCTAGCGAGCTTCACCGCCCTGGCACAGCTGCCCGACCTGTGGCAGGGCATGGCGAAGGCCCTCGTGTTCGGTCTGATCGCGGCGATCGTCGCGTCCTACAAGGGGATGAATGCAGCCGGTGGACCCAAGGGGGTCGGTGACGCGGTGAACGAGTCCGTCGTCGTCTCCTTCATGCTCCTGTTCGTCGTCAACTTCGTGATGAGCGCGATCTACTTCCAGCTCGTCCCACCAAAGACGGGTTGACGACATGGCCAGCATCCGGGCGGTCTACGCCAAGCCCCTCAAGACCCTCGACGACCTCGGCGCCGAGCTCGCGTTCTTCATCCGCGCCCTCGCGTGGACGCCGCGCACGATCCGGCGCTACAAGAAGGAGATCCTGCGCATCCTGGCCGAGGTCACCCTCGGCTCCGGCTCGCTCGCGGTCATCGGCGGCACGGTCGGCGTCATCACCGCGCTCTGCTTCTTCACCGGCACCGAGGTCGGGCTCCAGGGCTACGCCGCGCTCAACCAGATCGGCACCGCGGCGTTCTCGGGCTTCGTCTCGGCCTACTTCAACACCCGCGAGATCGCACCGCTGGTCTCCGGGATCGCGCTCGCGGCGACGGTCGGCTGCGGCTTCACCGCCCAGCTCGGCGCCATGCGGATCTCCGAGGAGGTCGACGCCCTCGAGGTGATGGCGATCCCCTCGCTGCCGTTCCTCGTGACGACCCGCATCATCGGCGGACTGATCGCGATCATCCCGCTCTACGTCGTGGGCCTGCTGTCGTCGTACTTCGCGACGCGGCTCACGGTGACCAAGTTCTTCGGCCAGAGCGCCGGCACCTACGACCACTACTTCAACCAGTTCCTGCCCCCGGGTGACGTGCTGTGGTCGTTCGGCAAGGTGCTCGTCTTCGCGGTCACCGTCATCCTGATCCACTGCTACCACGGCTACACCGCCTCGGGCGGTCCCGCCGGGGTGGGCGTGGCCGTCGGGCGCGCCGTGCGGACCAGCATCGTCGCGATCAACGTCATCGACCTCTTCCTGTCGATGGCCATCTGGGGCACCACCACCACCGTCAGACTGGCGGGTTGAGGCGATGAAGATCCTCCAGAACGTCAAGATCCTCGGTGTCGTGTTCCTCGTCCTGCTCGTGGGCGGCGTCTACCTCACCTACGGCATCTTCACCAAGAAGTTCACCGACTACGACAACGTGACCCTGCAGACGTCGACCATCGGCCTGCAGCTCCCGGCGCGGGCCGACGTCAAGATCCGCGGCGTCATCGTCGGCGAGGTCACCGACATGAAGTCCGACGCGGACGGTGCCACGCTCACGCTGGGCATCTTCCCGTCGCAGATCGACACGATCCCCGCGAACGTCACCGGCTCGATCGTCCCCAAGACGCTCTTCGGCGAGAAGTACGTCTCCCTGGTCGTCCCCGACGACCCGGCCCCGGACCACATCGAGCCCGGTGCCGACATCGAGCGCACCCAGGTCTCGATCGAGGTCGAGAAGGTCCTCTCCGACCTGTACCCCCTCCTGCGGGCGGTGCAGCCGGCCGAGATCAACATGACGCTGAACGCCATCGCCACCGCCCTCGAGGGCCGCGGCGAGCAGATCGGCGAGAACCTCGAGACCGTCGACGCCTACCTCAAGCGGCTCAACCCGCAGATCCCCGGCTTCGTCGAGGACCTGCGGCTGACCTCGAAGGTGTCCGACACCTACGCCGCCGCGCTGCCGCAGATCGGCGAGATCCTCCGCAACACGGTGAAGACGACCGGCACCCTCGAGGACCGCTCGGTCAAGCTGAACGCGCTCTTCACCGACGTCGCGTCGTTCTCCGACACCGCCAAGGGCTTCCTCGACGCCAACGGCGACAACCTGATCCGGCTGAGCAGCCTCGGCTCCCAGCAGCTCAAGGTGTTCGCGAAGTACGCCCCCGAGTACTCCTGCCTCACGAGCGGCATCGTCAACGCCGGCAAGCTGCAGGCCGAGGCGTTCCGCAACTTCACCCTGCACATCGTGCTCGAGACCCTGCCCAACCAGCCGCGCGGCTACAACGCCGGTGACGTCCCGCGGTACGCCGAGAAGCGCGGGCCGAACTGCCTCCACCTGCCCAACCCGCCGTGGTCGCAGAGCAACCCGGTGCGCCACCAGCCCAACTTCAACGACGGCGTCGACTCGCCCACCGGCAAGGGCACCTCGCGGGTCGCCCCGTCGTACTTCCGCAACGCGACCGGCATGGCCGGCAGCACCCAGGAGTCGGACTTGCTCAAGTCGTTGCTCGGTCCCTCGCTGGGCCTCGCGGCCGGTGACGTCCCCGACCTGGGCGTCCTGCTCGTCGGGCCGATGGCACGGGGGGCGCAGGTGTCGCTGCGATGAAGCTCTTCGACAAGAAGACTGCGGTCGACTTCACCAAGCTGACGATCTTCATCGTCGTCACGACGCTGGCCACCGGCGTCCTGGCGGCGGTCATCGGCAACCTGTCGCTCGGCGGCACCAACGAGTACAAGGCGGACTTCGTCGACGCGACGGGTGTCGTCAAGGGTGACGACATCCGGATCGCCGGGGTCAAGGTCGGCGTCGTCAAGGACGTCCGGATCGTCGACCGCAGCCGCGCCGAGGTCACCTTCTCGGTGCAGAGCGCGACCTCGCTGACCAAGGCCACCCACGCCACGATCCGCTACCGCAACCTCGTCGGCCAGCGCTACATCTCGCTCTCGCAGGAGATCGGCGACTCGGCCCGGCTGCCGGACGGCTCGACGATCCCGGTCGCCCAGACCTCGCCGGCCCTGGACCTGACGGTGCTGTTCAACGGGTTCAAGCCGTTGTTCCAGGCCCTGTCCCCGGCCGACGTCAACAAGCTGTCCTACGAGGTCGTCCAGGTCTTCCAGGGCGAGGGCGGCACCCTCGAGGGACTGCTGTCGCACACCGCGTCGGTCACCCAGACCCTCGCCGACCGCGACCAGCTGATCGGCAGCCTGATCGACAACCTCGACCAGGTGCTCGACCACATCGGCGACCGCGACGACCAGCTCTCCGACCTGATCGTCACGTTCCGCACCTTCGTGCACGGGCTCAAGACCGACCGGGGCGCGATCCTCAGCTCGCTCGACCAGATCTCCGAGCTGTCGGTCCAGACCGCCGGCCTCGTCGGAGGCATCCGCAAGCCGTTCGTCGAGGACATCAAGCAGCTGCGCAGCTTCGCCGGCAACCTCGACAAGAACAAGGGCGAGCTCGACCGGGCCCTGCAGGTGCTGCCGATCAAGCTCCAGAAGGTCGGCCGGACCGCGATCTACGGCTCCTGGTTCAACTTCTACCTCTGCGAGTTCCACGGCCGGGTCAAGCTCCCCGGGGGCCAGTCGCTGCCCGTGGACTACAAGACCGGCTCCGAGAGGTGTGATCTCGGATGATCCGTCCCGGCACCCCCGTCCGCCCGCTCACCCACGCCAGGAGGCAGTGATGGGCCTCCCCTTCCGCGAGCGCAACCCCGTCATCATCGGGGCCGTCAGCATGGCCGTGATCGCGCTGATGATCCTGGGCGCCTTCAAGGCCCAGGACCTGCCGCTCATCGGCGGCGGCGACACCTACACCGCGGCGTTCTCCGAGTCGGGCGGCCTCAAGGCGAACGACGAGGTCCGCATCGCCGGCGTGCGCGTCGGCAAGGTCGAGAAGGTCGCCCTCCAGGGCGACCACGTCGAGGTCACCTTCCGGGTCAAGACCGACTCGGAGTTCGGCGACGCCACCCAGGCCGCGATCAAGGTCAAGACGCTGCTCGGCGCGATGTACCTCTCCCTCGAGCCGGCCGGCAGCGGCCAGCTCGACGCCGGGAGCGAGATCCCGATCGAGCGCACCAGCTCGCCGTACGACGTCGTCGACGCCTTCTCGGGCCTCGCCGACACCGCCGAGAAGATCGACACCGACCAGCTGACCAAGTCGCTGACGACGCTGGCCGACCTGACGCGCAACACGCCCGAGGAGTTCAAGGGCGCCCTCGACGGCGTCTCGGCCCTCTCGGCGAACATCGCCGGTCGCGACGCCCAGATCAACTCGCTGCTCGGCAACCTCAAGCGGGTCTCGAGCACGCTCAACGAGCGCGACGACGACATCATCGGGTTGATGAAGGACTCCGACGTCCTCTTCCGGGCGCTGGTGAAGCGCCGGGTGGCGATCCACAACCTCTTCGTCTCGACCTCGACGCTGTCCAAGGAGCTGACCGCACTCGTGCAGCAGAGCCGGGCGGACCTCAGGCCCGCCCTCACCCACCTCGACAACGTCGTGCAGGTGCTCAACAAGAACGAGGACAACCTCGACAACAGCCTGCGGCTGATGGCGCCCTTCTACCGCGTCTTCGCCAACACGCTGGGCACGGGCCCCTGGTTCGACACCTACATCCAGAACCTGCCCCCGGTGCCGGACGCGCAGAACGGAGGTGGCGTCGGATGAGCCTGCTCAGGAAGTTCGCCGTCCCGGCCGTGATCGTGGCGCTCGTCATCGCGGCCGCGCTCACCATGTTCACCGGTGGCAGCGACCGGAAGACGCTGACCGCCCACTTCCCGCGGGCCATCGCGATCTACGAGGGCAGCGAGGTCCGCGTCCTCGGGGTCCCCGTCGGCCTGGTCGACAAGGTGACGCCGTCGGGCACCGACGTGGTGGTCGAGATGTCCTACGACTCCGACATCAAGGTGCCGGCGGACGCCAAGGCCGTGATCGTGGCCCCGTCGATCGTGGGTGACCGCTTCGTGCAGCTCACCCCCGTCTACAAGGGCGGCGACGTGATCGCCAACGGCACCGTGCTGCAGGACGACCGCACCGCGGTCCCGCTGGAGCTGGACCAGATCTACTCCAGCCTCGACGAGCTGAACGTCGCGCTCGGCCCGGACGGCGCCAACAAGAACGGTGCGCTGACCGACCTGCTCGAGGTCACCGCCCAGAACTTCGGCGGCGAGGGTGCGAAGTTCCACGAGACCATCCAGAACTTCAGCAAGCTCACCGCGACCCTGGACAACAACAAGGAGGAGCTCTTCGGCTCGGCAGCCGAGCTCGAGGGCTTCATCAACACCCTGGCCAAGAACGACACCACGGTGCGGGACTTCAACCAGTCGCTCTCCGACGTCTCCGGGACGCTGGCCGGCGAGCGCCAGGAGCTGGCCGCCGCGCTGAAGAACCTCGGCGTCGCGCTCGGCCAGGTGTCGACGTTCGTCAAGGACAACCGCGACATCCTCGGCAAGAACATCAAGGGCCTCAACCGGGTCGCCAAGGTGCTCGTGAAGCAGCGCGGCGCGCTCGACGAAGTCCTCGAGGACGCACCGCTCGCGCTCAACAACCTGGCCCTGACCTACAACCCGCAGGCCGGCACGCTCGACACCCGCGCCAACCAGGGACAGCTCGGCCAGCAGATCGGTGCCGACCCGGCAGCCTTCCTGTGCTCGATCGTGGACCAGGCCGACAACTCGGGCGACGCCTGTGACCTGATCCAGCAGGCCCTGCCCCGCTCGGCGACCTTCGCGAAGGTGCAGATGCACGCGTCCCAGGAACAGTTCGACCAGACGCTCGGTGGACTCGTGGAGGTGCGGCGATGATGCGCCTCAAGGCCCTGCTGCTCGTGCTCGTCGGCTCGCTAGTCTTCACGGGCTGCAGCTTCGACGTCTACAAGCTGCCCCTGCCCGGCGGCACCGACGTCGGTTCCGACCCGATCACGGTGACCGTCGACTTCGTCGACGTGCTCGACCTGGTCCCGAAGACCACCGTGAAGGTCAACGACGTGAGCGTCGGGCAGGTCACCGACGTCTCGCTCGACGGCTACACCGCCCGCGTGACGCTCCAGCTGCGCAAGGACGTCAAGCTGCCCGACAACGCGATCGCCGAGATCCGCCAGACCAGCCTGCTCGGTGAGAAGTTCGTGTCGTTGAGCGCGCCGCCCGACGGCGCCAGCAACGGGCTGCTCGCCTCCGGCGACAACATCCCGGTCGAGCGCTCCGGCCGCAACCCCGAGGTCGAGGAGGTGCTCGGTGCGCTGAGCCTCCTGCTCAACGGTGGTGGCGTGGCCCAGCTCAAGACGATCACGCAGGAGCTCAACAAGGCCCTCGAGGGCCGCGAGGACTCCGCGCGCTCGGTGCTCGACCAGATCCGCATCCTGATGACCCAGCTCGACGACAACCGCACCAAGATCGTCGACGCCATCGACTCGCTCAACAGCCTGGCGATCGCGGTGCAGCGCCAGCAGGGCTCGATCGACTCGGCGCTCGAGGAGCTGCCGAGCGCGCTCACCTCGCTGGACAAGCAGCGCGACGACCTCGTCAAGATGCTCCAGGCCCTCAACCGCCTCGGCGGCGTCGGGGTGCGCGTGATCAAGGCGTCCAAGGCCGCCACGATCGACACCTTCCGCCAGCTGCAGCCGGTGCTGACCGAGCTGGCGGCGTCCGGCGACGACTTCGCCAAGGCGTTCAACGTCTTCCTGACCTACCCGTTCGTCGACGAGGTCGTCGGTCGCGACCCGCAGGTGGCCCGCAACCTCCACATGGGCGACTACACCAACCTGTCGATCCAGCTGGACCTGTCGGTCACCGGCGACGACGGCGGCTCGCCGACATTGCCGACCAACCTGCCGACGGTCATCGACCCGACCGTCATCCTCGACAACGTCGCCAAGTGCATCCAGAGCGGTGACATCACCAGCAAGGCCTGCCAGAAGGTGCTGAACAACGCCGAGAGCCTGGCCCAGCTGCAGGAAGAGTGCAAGAAGAAGAAGAACGAGAAGAAGGACGTCTGCAAGCAGCTCAACCAGATCCCCGGGCTGCCCGTCCCCTCCAGCAGCGGCGGTGGCGGACTGCCCACCGCGATCCCGACCCTGCCCCGCACGGGCTTCGGTCCCACGGCCGGCTGGTCCACCACCCGAGGACCCACGATGGGCCAGCTCATGAAGCAGTACGACCCCGCCCTCGTCAGCCTCCTCGTCCCCGGGATGGTGACCCAGTGATCACCCAGCGCACCAAGATCCAGCTGATGGTGTTCGTGCTCATCACCCTGCTCGGCGTGAGCTACGTCGGTGCCCGCTACGCGCGCCTCGACCGGCTGGTCTTCGACGACAGCTACACCGTGGTCGGCCACTTCAAGGACTCCGGCGGCATCTTCGCCGGGGGTGAGGTGTCCTACCGCGGCGTCAAGGTCGGCCAGGTCGCCAAGATGCAGCTGACCGACGACGGCGTCGACGTCTACATGGATGTCGACAAGTCGTTCGACACCATTCCCGCGGACACGCTGGCCGTGGTCGGCAACCGCTCGGCCGTGGGGGAGCAGTACGTCGAGCTCCAGCCGCAGGTGGACTCCAAGCCGTACCTCTCCAACGACTCGGAGATCCCGCAGGAGGACACCCGCACGCCGATCGCCACGCAGACGCTCCTGACGCACCTGTCGAACACCGTGGAGTCGGTGGACAAGGACGCGCTCCGCACGACGGTCACCGAGTTCGGCGACGCCTTCGGCGGCACCGGCAAGGACCTGCAGACGCTGATCGACTCCGGCAACTCCTTCATCCAGGTCGCGAACCAGAACTTCGACGTGACCTCGGCGCTGATCAAGGACAGCAACACCGTCCTGCACACCCAGATCGACTCGACGAACGCGATCAAGACCTTCTCGCGCAACCTGGCGCTCTTCAGCGGGACCCTTGCCGGCTCCGACGACGACCTGCGCAAGGTGATCGACAGCGGCTCGGCGACGGCGACCCAGCTGCGGACCTTCCTCGAGGACAACCAGGTGGACCTCGGCGAGCTGGTCAGCGAGCTCGTCACGACCGGTGAGGTGGTGGTCAAGCACCTCGACGGCATCGAGCAGATCCTGGTGATCTACCCCTACGTCGTCGAGGGCGGCTTCACGGTCGTCTCGCGCTCCTCGGACTCCGGGCTCTACGACGCCCACTTCGGCATGATCCTCACCCAGGACCCGAAGGTCTGCGAGAAGGGCTACGAGGGCACCAACGTGCGCTCGCCGCAGGAGGGCAGCAACGCCCCGATGAACGAGAACGCGCGCTGCAGCGAGCCGCCGAGCGTGACCAACGCCCGTGGTGCCCAGAACGCCCCCCGGGCCGGCGCGTCCTACCGCGCGCCCGCCATCGCGTCGTACGACCCGGCCAGCGGGAAGTTGACGTGGGGTGGCAAGGTGGATCCGTCGCTCGCGTCCCCCGGCACGGCGGCACCCCTGACCCTCGGAGAGGACTCGTGGAAGTGGCTGTACCTCCAGCCCCTGATGAAGCCGCAGGAGTGACGAGCAGCAGCGCCCCCGACTCGCCGGCTCCCGCCGGCTCCCGGTCCGGCACGTTCCGTGTCGTGCTGCTCGGCGTGCTCGTCGTCGCCCTGCTCGCCTCCGCCGGCAGCCTCGTCTGGCTGCTCGCCGGGCGGCGTGGCGAGGCCGACGACGTGCAGCGCCAGCGCGAGGCCGTGATGGCCCAGGCCGAGCAGTTCATGCTGCGGCTCAACACCTACGGCCCCGACCTGCTCGACAGCAAGGGCGAGATGCCGAAGTACCGCCAGCTCGTGGAGGCGGTGATCACGCCGAAGTTCAAGTCGTCCTTCGAGCAGGGTGTGACGGCGGCCGAGCAGACGGTGGCGCAGGCCGGCGTCGACCGGACCGCGAAGGTCTTCGCCGTCGGCGTCTCCTCGCTCGACGCCGACTCGGCGACCGCGCTGGTGGCGGGCTCCTTCACCAACACCTACCCCCAGGGCAAGCGCCGCGTGGCCGACGACCCCTCGCCGTTCCGCATCGAGGTCACGCTCGTGAAGACCGGTGGCACCTGGCTGGTCGACGACTTCACCCCCGTGACCGGAGCCGAGAAGTGACCCCCAGCTGGTACGACCTCCTCGACGTCGCCCCCGACGCCTCCGAGGCCGAGATCCGGGCGGCCTGGAAGGCCGCGATCGCCGACCTCGACCCCTCGGACCGCCGCTTCCGGCTCTACAACCAGGCGGCCGAGACGCTGCTCGACCCGCAGCGCCGTGCCGCGCACGACGAGGCGCTGGCCGCCGACGCCGCGGAGGACGAGCCCGAGGCGGCCGTCGAGGAGTCGCCGGTCGTCGCGGCGGCCCCGGCGACCGTCGCGACCACCGACGACGCGCAAGGCGACGAGGCTCGTGACGTCACCCCGGGTCCGGTGGCGGACGAGGCGACCGGGAGCCGCACCCGTCGTACCGTCCCGGCCTGGCTGCTCGCCACCCTCGCGATGCTGACGGCGCTGACGCTCGCCGCCTGCGTCTACGTGCTCGTCGAGCGGCCCTCGGACGCCGCGGTCGAGGACAGCACCCGCGCCGCCCAGGCCGCCGCCGAGCGGGCCATCGGGCCGATCCTGTCCTACGACGCCCTGCACCTCGACGAGGACCAGCAGGCCGCGCACTCCTACATGACCTCGGCCTACCGCAAGGACTACGACAAGCTCTTCGAGGTGATCAAGCAGAACGCGCCGGCGACCAAGACGATCGTCAAGGCCGACGTGGTCCGCTCGGGCATCGTGCGCTCGGGGGAGGACCGCGTCGAGGTGCTGCTGTTCGTCAACCGGCCGACCACGAACAAGCAGGTCACCGAGCCGGTCGTCTACAAGGACCAGGTCACCGTGACCATGCAGAAGGTCGACGGCGACTGGCTGGTGGCCGACCTGCAGACCTCGCCCGTGGGGCAGTAGGCGGCAGTCGCGGCCCCCGCCGTCCACAGCCGTACGGCGCGGACACTTGACCTCGGGCCGCGCGACGTTCATCATCTTGGCAACGTCTGGCCCAGTGGCGCTCGCCGGTGTTGCGACGCGCCCTGCCTTCAGGTAGTCTTGCGCGTTGCGCCTGCCCTCAAATGCGAATCGCCTTCCCGGTGGCTGATTTAGTGGTCGGCGGCGCCATCCAGAGAGCGAAACCGTCGAAGGACACCCTCTTGGCCGCGCGCACCACCGCTGGTAACTCCCGCCGCATCTCTTTCGCAAAGATCAAGGAACCGCTCGAGGTTCCTCAGCTCCTCTCCCTCCAGACCACCAGCTTCGACTGGCTGGTCGGCAACGACGCCTGGAACACCGCCGTCGAGAGCCGCATCGCGCAGGGTGAGGACGTCTCGCGCAAGTCCGGTCTGACCGAGATCTTCGAGGAGATCTCGCCGATCGAGGACTTCTCCGAGACCATGTCCCTCTCGTTCGAGAACCCCGTCTTCTACGACCCCAAGTACACCGTGGACGAGTGCAAGGAGAAGGACTTCACCTACTCCGCCCCGCTCTACGTGTCGGCGGAGTTCACCAACAACGACACCGGTGAGATCAAGGGCCAGACGGTCTTCATGGGCGACTTCCCGCTCATGACGCCCAAGGGCACCTTCGTCATCAACGGCACCGAGCGTGTCGTGGTGTCCCAGCTCGTGCGCTCGCCCGGTGTCTACTTCGAGCGCTCCGCTGACAAGACGTCCGACAAGGACATCTACACCGCGAAGCTCATCCCGTCGCGCGGCGCCTGGCTCGAGTTCGAGATCGACAAGCGCGACCTGGTCGGCGTCCGTCTCGACCGCAAGCGCAAGCAGAACGTCACCGTGCTGCTCAAGGCCCTCGGCTGGACCAACGAGCAGATCCGCGAGGAGTTCGGCCAGTACGAGTCGATGATGCTCACGCTGGAGAAGGACCACACGGAGACCCAGAAGGACGCCCTTCTGGACATCTACCGCAAGCTGCGTCCCGGCGAGCCGCCCACGGAGGAGGCCGCCCAGACGCTGCTCAACAACTACTACTTCAACTCGAAGCGGTACGACCTGGCCAAGGTCGGTCGGTACAAGATCAACAAGAAGCTCGGCCTCGTCGAGGCCTTCGACCAGCAGACGCTGACCGTCGACGACATCGTCGCCGCGATCAAGTACATCGTCGCGCTGCACGACGGCCGCGAGCAGCTCGAGTCGCCCCAGGGTGCGCTCGACATCGCCTCGGACGACATCGACCACTTCGGCAACCGCCGCATGCGCACCGTGGGCGAGCTCATCCAGAACCAGCTCCGCACCGGACTGGCCCGGATGGAGCGCGTGGTCCGCGAGCGGATGACGACCCAGGACGTCGAGGCCATCACGCCGCAGTCCCTGATCAACATCCGCCCCGTGGTCGCGGCGCTGAAGGAGTTCTTCGGCACCTCGCAGCTCTCGCAGTTCATGGACCAGACCAACCCGATCGCCGGCCTGACGCACAAGCGTCGCCTCTCGGCGCTCGGGCCGGGTGGTCTGTCCCGTGACCGCGCCGGCATGGAGGTCCGTGACGTCCACCCGTCGCACTACGGCCGCATGTGCCCGATCGAGACCCCGGAAGGCCCGAACATCGGCCTGATCGGCTCGCTCGCGTCGTACGGACGGATCAACCCGTTCGGCTTCGTCGAGACGCCGTACCGCAAGGTCAAGAACGGCAAGGTCACCGACCAGATCGACTACCTGACCGCCGACGACGAGGACCGCTACGTCATCGCGCAGGCCAACGCGCCGCTCGACGACAAGATGCGCTTCGTCGAGGAGCGCGTCCTGGTCCGCCAGAAGCGGGGCGAGGTCGACGCGATCCTGGCCGACGAGGTCGACTACATGGACGTCTCGCCGCGCCAGATGGTGTCGGTCGCGACCGCGCTCATCCCGTTCCTCGAGCACGACGACGCCAACCGCGCGCTCATGGGCGCCAACATGCAGCGCCAGGCCGTCCCGCTCATCACGAGCGACTCGCCGTTCGTCGGCACCGGCATGGAGTACCGCGCCGCCGTCGACGCCGGTGACGTGGTCGTCGCCACCCACGCGGGTGTCGTCAAGGAGGTCTCCGCCGACCTCGTCGAGACGATGAACGACGACGGCACGTACTCCACGTACAAGCTCGCGAAGTTCCGCCGCTCGAACCAGGGCACCTGCATCAACCAGCGCCCGCTGGTCAGCGAGGGCGACCGCCTCGAGGTCGGCTCGCCGATCGCCGACGGTCCCTGCACCGACAAGGCCGAGATGGCGCTGGGCACCAACCTGCTCGTCGCCTTCATGCCCTGGCAGGGTCACAACTACGAGGACGCCATCATCCTCAGCCAGCGCCTGGTGCAGGAGGACGTCCTCACCTCGATCCACATCGAGGAGCACGAGGTCGACGCCCGCGACACCAAGCTGGGCCCGGAGGAGATCACGCGGGACATCCCGAACGTCTCCGAGGAGATGCTGGCCGACCTCGACGAGCGCGGGATCATCCGCATCGGCGCCGAGGTCACGACCGGTGACATCCTCGTCGGCAAGGTGACGCCCAAGGGCGAGACCGAGCTGACCCCGGAGGAGCGCCTGCTCCGCGCGATCTTCGGCGAGAAGGCGCGCGAGGTGCGCGACACCTCGATGAAGGTGCCGCACGGTGAGTCCGGCACGGTCATCGGCGTCCGCGTCTTCGACCGCGAGGACGGCGACGAGCTGCCCCCGGGCGTCAACCAGCTGGTCCGCGTCTACGTCGCGCAGAAGCGCAAGATCTCGGTGGGCGACAAGCTCGCCGGGCGTCACGGCAACAAGGGCGTCATCGCGAAGATCCTGCCGATCGAGGACATGCCGTTCATGGAGGACGGCACCCCGGTCGACGTCGTGCTGAACCCCCTCGGTGTCCCGCGACGGATGAACATCGGCCAGATCCTCGAGCTCCACCTCGGTTGGCTCGCCAAGCAGGGTTGGGACCTCGACCTCAGCGACGACAAGAACGACGCCGAGTGGAAGCAGCGCCTGATCAAGATCCACGCCGACAAGGCGGACGCGAACAGCAAGGTCGCGACCCCCGTGTTCGACGGTGCGCGCGAGGACGAGATCACCGGCCTGCTCGGGGCGACCATCCCGAACCGCGACGGTGTCCGGATGATCGACGAGACCGGCAAGGCGAACCTCTTCGACGGCCGCTCCGGCGAGCCGTTCCCGGAGCCCGTCTCGGTCGGCTACATGTACATCCTCAAGCTCCACCACCTCGTGGACGACAAGATCCACGCGCGCAGCACCGGCCCCTACTCGATGATCACGCAGCAGCCCCTGGGCGGTAAGGCCCAGTTCGGCGGCCAGCGGTTCGGTGAGATGGAGGTCTGGGCGATGGAGGCGTACGGCGCCGCCTACGCCCTGCAGGAGCTGCTCACGATCAAGTCCGACGACGTGCCTGGTCGCGTCAAGGTCTACGAGGCCATCGTGAAGGGCGAGAACATCCCGGACTCCGGGATCCCCGAGTCGTTCAAGGTGCTCATCAAGGAGATGCAGTCGCTCTGCCTCAACGTGGAGGTGCTGTCGCAGGACGGCACGGCCATCGAGATGCGCGACGCGGAGGAAGACGTCTTCCGCGCCGCCGAGGAGCTCGGCATCGACCTGTCCCGTCGCGAGCCCAGCTCCGTCGAAGAAGTCTGAGTCGTGGTCTCGATACGCCTCGCTGGCGCTCGGCTACTCGACCGACGATCTCGTTGGGCGGTGGCCACGCGGCCGCTCGTACAACGATCTCGTTGGTCGAGTAGCCCGAGCCGCTAGGCGAGGGCGTATCGAGACCCCCCCCAGTCCACATCCTTGATCCAACAGTTCTAACGAAGGACAACAGCCATCGTGCTCGACGTGAACTTCTTCGACCAGCTTCAGATCGGCCTGGCCACCGCGGACGACATCCGCACGTGGAGCCACGGCGAGGTCAAGAAGCCGGAGACCATCAACTACCGCACGCTCAAGCCCGAGCGTGACGGCCTCTTCTGCGAGAAGATCTTCGGTCCCACCCGGGACTGGGAGTGCTACTGCGGCAAGTACAAGCGCGTGCGCTTCAAGGGCATCATCTGCGAGCGCTGCGGCGTCGAGGTGACCCGCTCCAAGGTGCGCCGCGAGCGCATGGGCCACATCGAGCTCGCCGCTCCCGTGACCCACATCTGGTACTTCAAGGGTGTCCCGAGCCGCCTGGGCTACCTGCTCGACCTCGCCCCGAAGGACCTCGAGAAGGTCATCTACTTCGCGGCGTACATGATCACCTCCGTCGACGAGGAGGCGCGTCACAACGACCTGTCCTCGCTCGAGAACAAGGTCGGCCTGGAGCGCGAGCGGCTCGAGAAGCGCCGCGACGGCTCCCTCGAGGACCGCAGCAAGAAGCTCGAGGAGGACCTCGCCACGCTCGAGGCCGAGGGCGCCAAGGCCGACGCGCGCCGCAAGGTGCGGGACGGTGCCGAGCGCGAGATGAAGCAGCTGCGCGACCGTGCCCAGCGCGAGATCGACCGCCTCGACGAGGTGTGGAACACCTTCAAGTCCCTCAAGGTCCAGGACCTGATGGGCGACGAGATGCTCTACCGCGAGATGAAGAACTGGTTCGGCAAGTACTTCGCCGGCTACATGGGCGCCACCGCGATCCAGAAGCGCCTCGAGGACTTCGACGTCGAGGCCGAGGTCGAGTCGCTGCGCGACACGATCGCCAACGGCAAGGGCCAGCGCAAGGTCCGCGCGCTCAAGCGCCTCAAGGTCGTCGACGCCTTCCGCAAGACCGGCAACAAGCCCCAGGGCATGGTCCTGGACGCCGTCCCGGTCATCCCCCCGGACCTGCGTCCGATGGTGCAGCTGGACGGTGGCCGCTTCGCGACCTCCGACCTCAACGACCTGTACCGCCGCGTCATCAACCGGAACAACCGCCTCAAGCGGCTGCTCGACCTCGGCGCGCCCGAGATCATCGTCAACAACGAGAAGCGGATGCTCCAGGAGGCCGTCGACTCGCTGTTCGACAACGGTCGCCGTGGTCGTCCCGTCACCGGCCCGGGCAACCGGCCGCTGAAGTCGCTGTCCGACATGCTCAAGGGCAAGCAGGGTCGCTTCCGCCAGAACCTCCTCGGCAAGCGCGTGGACTACTCGGGCCGTTCGGTCATCGTGTCGGGTCCGCAGCTCAAGCTGCACCAGTGCGGTCTGCCCAAGCAGATGGCGCTCGAGCTCTTCAAGCCGTTCGTGATGAAGCGCCTCGTCGACCTGTCGCACGCGCAGAACATCAAGTCCGCCAAGCGGATGGTCGAGCGCGCGCGCCCGGTCGTGTGGGACGTCCTCGAAGAGGTCATCACCGAGCACCCGGTGCTGCTCAACCGTGCGCCCACGCTGCACCGCCTCGGCATCCAGGCCTTCGAGCCCCAGCTGATCGAGGGCAAGGCCATCCAGATCCACCCGCTCGTCTGCTCGGCGTTCAACGCCGACTTCGACGGTGACCAGATGGCGGTGCACCTGCCGCTGTCGGCCGAGGCCCAGGCCGAGGCGCGGATCCTGATGCTGTCGACGAACAACATCCTGAAGCCGTCGGACGGTCGCCCCGTGACCATGCCGACCCAGGACATGATCATCGGCCTGTTCTTCCTCACGACCGACCGCTCCGACCAGGGCGGCGAGGGTCGTGCGTTCTCCTCGCAGGCCGAGGCGATCATGGCGTTCGACCGTGGCGAGATCACGCTCCAGAGCAAGATCAAGCTGCGCCTCGAGGGCATCGTGCCCCCGCTCGAGCTCGAGCTGGGCGAGGACTGGGAGGAGGGTCAGTCGCTGACCCTCGACACCACCCTGGGTCGCGCGATCTTCAACGACACCCTGCCGGCCGACTACCCCTTCGTGAACTACGAGGTGGGCAAGAAGGCCCTGGGCGCCATCGTCAACGACCTGGCCGAGCGCTACACCAAGGTCGAGGTCGCGGCGTCGCTGGACGCGCTCAAGGACACCGGCTTCCACTGGGCCACCCGCTCGGGTGTCACGGTCTCGATCGACGACGTGACGACCCCGGACAACAAGGCCGAGATCCTCGCGACGTACGAGGCGCAGGCCGAGAAGGTCCAGAAGCAGTTCGAGCGCGGTCTCGTCACCGACGAGGAGCGTCGCCAGGAGCTCATCGAGATCTGGACCCAGGCGTCGAACGACGTGGCCAAGGCCATGGAGGCGAACTTCGACAAGTCCAACCCGATCTTCATGATGGTCGACTCGGGCGCGTCCGGGAACATGATGCAGATCCGTCAGGTCGCCGCCATGCGAGGCCTGGTGGCGAACCCGAAGGGTGACATCATCCCGCGGCCGATCAAGGCCAACTTCCGTGAGGGTCTGTCCGTCCTGGAGTACTTCATCTCCACGCACGGTGCCCGCAAGGGTCTGGCCGACACCGCGCTGCGCACCGCCGACTCGGGCTACCTGACCCGTCGTCTGGTGGACGTGTCGCAGGACGTCATCATCCGCGAGGACGACTGTGGCACCGAGCGCGGTCTGCCCAAGCGGATCGGCCGCCGCCTCGAGAACGGCACCGTGGTCAAGGACGACAACGCCGAGACCGCGGCGTACGCCCGGTCCGCGGCGACCGAGGTCACCCACCCGGAGACCGGCGAGACCCTCGCCGGCGCCGGCGAGGACCTCGGCGACGTCAAGATCGGTGAGCTCGTCGCCGCCGGCATCGAGGAGGTCAAGGTCCGCTCCGTGCTGACCTGCGACGCCAAGACCGGCACCTGCGCCAAGTGCTACGGCCGCTCGCTGGCCACCGGCAAGCTGGTCGACATCGGTGAGGCGGTCGGCATCATCGCCGCCCAGTCCATCGGTGAGCCCGGCACGCAGCTGACGATGCGTACCTTCCACACCGGTGGTGTGGCCTCGGCCGACGACATCACGCAGGGTCTGCCCCGCGTGGTCGAGCTCTTCGAGGCCCGCTCGCCCAAGGGTCGCTCGCCGATCTCCGAGGCCGCCGGTCGCGTGGAGGTCGAGGAGACCGACAAGACCCGGAAGATCCTGGTCACCCCGGACGACGGTTCCGAGGTCCAGGAGTACCCCGTGTCGAAGCGGTCGCGCCTGCTGGTCGCCGACGGCGAGCACATCGAGGTCGGCCAGATGCTGACGGTCGGTACCCCCGACCCGCAGGACGTCCTGCGCATCCTCGGTGTCCGCAAGGCGCAGGAGCACCTCGTGGACGAGGTCCAGGCGGTGTACCGCAGCCAGGGCGTGTCGATCCACGACAAGCACATCGAGATCATCGTGCGGCAGATGCTGCGCCGGATCACGGTCATCGAGTCCGGCGACACGAACCTGCTGCCGTCCGACCTCGTCGACCGCGTGAAGTTCGAGGAGGAGAACCGCCGCGTGGTCTCCGAGGGCTCCAAGCCCGCCTCGGGCCGTCCGGTCCTCATGGGCATCACCAAGGCGTCGCTCGCGACCGAGTCGTGGCTGTCGGCGGCCTCCTTCCAGGAGACCACCCGCGTCCTCACCGACGCCGCCATCCACGGCCGCTCCGACTCGCTGCGTGGCCTGAAGGAGAACGTGATCATCGGCAAGCTGATCCCGGCTGGTACCGGCCTCGAGCGGTACCGCAACATCCGGGTGGAGCCCACCGAGGAGGCCCGCGCCGCGGCGTACTCCGTCACCGGCTACGACTCGTACGACTACGAGTTCGGCAACGCCGGTGGTGGGCAGGCCGTCGCCCTGGACGACTTCGACTTCGGGTCGTACCAGAACTGACGCACTCCGTTTGCCAGGACCCCACTGCCCCTTCTGGGTGGTGGGGTCCTGGCATTTCCGGCGGTTGCCGGGTCTGTTCCGACGGGGTCGGGTCGTTTCGCAGCCCTTGGTCGGCCGTGCTCGCGGGGGTGGGCGCGGTGCGCCCACCCACCGCGGGCGCTTGCTCCCGGGACCGCCCGCAGTGTCAGGTGCGGTCAAGGAGCCCGTTGAAGGGCGGGCGGTGGGTCGCTCTGACGCGCCCGCAGTGGGTGGGCTCCCCGCCCCCACCCGGCCAGCCACGCGCCCGCGTCAGACGGTGCGGGTGGGTGGGGATCTGGGGTGGGTGAGCCTGCTGCGGGGTCGGAGTGACCGCAGCGGACTCATCGGCCTCCCCTTCACATCCGTGATCGACCACGGACGCGCGCCACGCGGGGTGCGGGGGCGGCGCCCACCCGCCGCGGCGGCGTAAAAGCGACCCCACCGCCCGCCCTGCAACAGATCAGTCAGCGCACCGGTCTCTGCGGGCGGTCCCTGGGAGCAAGCGCCGCGGCGGGTGGGCGCGGCCCCCGCAGCCCACCGAGGAACAGCCGCCCACCGGGACCCCTGCAGCCGCCGCGACCGCGGCGTTCGTTCAGGGACTTCTCAGGCCCGGATCGGCAACTCCGGGCTCGTGGGAGCCGTCCCAGTGGTGGGGCGACGGACGCCCCCTCGTGAGGAGGATCCGATGAAGAACGTGATGCGTGCCCTGGGAGCGGCCGGGGTCGGGGTGCTGGCGGTGGGGGCGCTGGTGGTGCCGGCGGGGTCGGCCGGGGCGGCAGGGGACTCGGTGACGCCGGCGTGCGGCAACGCCGACCTGGAGGTGGGCTACCGCGCGGCGGACGCCGCGATGAGCCACCGCTACGGGCGGATCGTGCTGACGAACGTGTCGGACCACGCCTGCTCGACGGGTGGGTACGGCGGGCTGTCGTACGTCGGGGGTGGTGACGGCACCCAGGTGGGGGCCGCGGCGGACCGGGACGGCGGCAAGGTCACGACGTTCGTCCTGGAGCCGGGCGAGAAGGCGGCGAGCCGGGTCGACGAGACCGTGGCCGGCGTCTACCCGAAGCGGAAGTGCCGGCCCACGGCGGTGGACGGCTTCCGGGTGTACGTGCCGAACGCGACCGCGTCGCAGTTCGTGAAGCACCGCACGACCGGCTGCCGGAACGCCGACGTCCACCTCATCGCGCACCGGCCGTTCCACCACCGCTAGCCGGCAGCCGGGTCGCTGCGCGGCGGCTGGGTCGTCCTGAGAGAATCGGGGCGTGAGCACCCCTCCCGCCCAGACCGACGTCCTCGTCGTCGGCGCCGGTCCGGCCGGATCGGCCGCCGCCGCGTGGGCGGCCCGCGCCGGCCTCGACGTCGTGCTCGCGGACGCGGCGGTCTTCCCGCGCGACAAGACGTGCGGGGACGGCCTGACGCCGCGCGCCATCGGGGAGCTGCAGAAGCTCGGCCTCGAGGACTGGCTGCGCGCCCACACGGTCAACCAGGGGCTGCGCGCGCACGGCTTCGGCCAGACGCTGCTGCTGCCCTGGCCGGGCGGCTCGCTGCCGGCGTGGGGCTCGGCGGTCGCCCGCACGGAGCTGGACGACCACCTGCGCACGACCGCCATCAAGTCCGGCGCGACCGCCGTCGACGGGATCCGTGCGGTGGACGTGCGGATGGAGGGCGGCCGGGTCGCGGCCGTCGTCTTCGAGCGGGCCGCGGTGGCCGGCAAGGCGCACTACGAGATCGCGTGCAAACGGCTCGTCGTCGCCGACGGCGTCCGCTCCCCGCTGGGCAAGCTGCTGGGCCGCGAGTGGCACCGCGACACCGTCTACGGCGTCGCCGGCCGGTCGTACGTCACCTCGGGGATGTCTGACGACCCGTGGATCAGCTCGCACCTGGAACTGCGCGGTGAGGACGACGAGATCCTCAGCGGCTACGGCTGGATCTTCCCGCTCGGCACCGGCGAGGTGAACGTCGGCGTCGGCACCCTCGCGACCGCCAAGCGGCCCGCGAACATCGCCATCAAGCCGCTGATGTCGTTCTACGCCGACCAGCGCCGCGACGAGTTCGACCTGCACGGCGAGCTGCGCGCGCCCACCTCGGCGCTGCTGCCGATGGGCGGCGCGGTCTCCCACGTCGCCGGCCCCAACTGGGCGCTGATCGGCGACGCCGCCGCGTGCGTCAACCCGCTCAACGGCGAGGGCATCGACTACGGCCTCGAGTCGGGCCGGATGGTGGTCGACGTGATGGCCGCCCACGACGACCTGTCAGGTGCCTGGCCCGCGCAGCTCCGTGAGCACTACGGCGAGTCGTTCTCGATCGCCCGCCGCCTCGCCGGCCTCGTCACGGTGCCCAAGGTGCTCCCGACGTTCGGCCCCGCGGGCATGCGCTCGGACTGGCTGATGACGCTGGCGCTGCGGTGGATGGGCAACCTGGTCACCGACGAGGACCGCGACCGCTCGGCGCGCGTGTGGCGCTGGGCCGGTCGCCGGTCCCTGGCGCGCGACGCCCGGCCGCCCTTCGCCTGATGGACTGGTACGACGCCACGATCCGGGCCGGTCGCACGGCCATGTGGGGGCTGGACCTCACGACGCGCTGGCGCGGCGAGGAGCACCTCCCCACCAGCGGGCCGGCCCTGCTGGCGAGCGTGCACAACTCCTACCCGGACTTCCTGTTCATCGGGAAGGCCGGCCTGAGCCGCGAGCGGCGGATCCGCTTCATGTGCCGCCACGACATCTGGCACGTGCCCGTCCTGCAGCGCGCCATGGACGGGATGCGGCACATCCCCGTGGACCGCGAGGCCCCGGCGGCGGCGTACCTCCGCGCCCGCGCGCTGCTCGCCGAGGGCGAGGCCGTCTGCGGCTTCCCCGAGGCCGGGATCTCCTACTCCTACACGGTCCGCTCGATGATGCGCGGCCTCGCGGCGCTCTCCCGCGAGACCGGCGTGCCGGTCATCCCGGTGGTGGTCTGGGGCGGCCAGCGGATCGCCTCGGTGGGCATCCCCGTCGACGGCCGCAAGCCCCGGCCGAGCTTCGCGCGCGGTCGCACGGTCGACGTCCGCTTCGGCCCCGCGCTCCCGCCGGTGCAGGACCTCACCGACGCCACGGTGCGGCTGGGCGCCACGCTCACCGACATGCTCGAGGAGGTCCAGCGCCTGCCCGTGCACCGGCCCGCGACCGGCGAGCACGCGCCGTGGTACCCCGCCCACCTCGGCGGGCACGCCCCGGACCGCGCGACCGCCCTGCCCTACGACAGCGTGCCGCGCTCCGCCGTACCCCCCGCGTGGGGGCCGCTCGAGCCGTAGGGTGGCTGCGATGGGCACTCTTCCGCAGCGGCAGCGCGTCGGCGCGTACGCCGTGATCCTGCGCGACGACCGGATCCTGCTGAGCCGGCTCTCGGAGCGGGTCACCCGGGACGAGCTCTGGACGCTGCCCGGCGGCGGCCTCGACCACGGCGAGGACCCGCGCGACGCCGTGGTGCGCGAGATCCACGAGGAGACCGGGCTCGACGCCATGGTCGGCCCGGAGGCGCGGGTCTACAGCGCCCACCTGCCCGGCGCCTGGCGCGACGGACGGCGGGTCGACGCCCACGCCCTGCGGATCGTGTACGACGGGTGGGTGCCCGTGGACGCGCCGGAGCCGCGCGTCGTCGAGGTCGACGGGTCGACCGCCGAGGCGGCCTGGGTCCCGGTGGCGAGCGTCCTGGACGGGACCGTCCCCGTGGCGCCGCTCGTGCTGGAGTCGCTGCGGGACCACCGCCCGGCGCGGCACCAGCGGCTGGCGGCGTACGCGCTGGTGGTGCGCGACGAGCACCTCCTGCTCACCCGGATCTCGCCGCGCGGCTTCCACTCCGGCAGCTGGACGCTGCCCGGCGGCGGGATCGACCACGGCGAGCCGCCGCGGGTCGCGCTCGAGCGCGAGGTCGCGGAGGAGTGCGGGATCGCCTGCGAGGTGGGCGACCTGCTGGACGTGCACGACCTGCACTTCGGCGGGACCGCCCCGTCGGGGCGCGACGAGGACTTCCACGGCGTGCACCTGATCTTCGAGGCGACGGTGCCGGACGGTGCCGAGCCGGTCGTGGCCGAGACCGACGGGACCACGGACGCCGTGGCCTGGGTCCCGCTGGCCGAGGTCGGCTCGGCCGGGCGCCCGGTGCTGGACCTGGTCACGCACGCGCTGGCGGTCAGATCCGCCCGGCAGCGACCTCGCACACGTTGAGCTCGGGCTTCTTCGTGTTGTTCGTGAGCAGGTACGACGACAGCAGGAACGCCCGGGTCGTGTCGTCGACCGTGTAGAAGACCCGCATCATGCCGTTGCGCGGCAGCTCCAGCGGACCGATCTCCCCGGTGATCGGGTCGCGGTCCAGCTCCCACGCCTCGACGTGGTCCTCGACCGCGCCCTCCCCGGTGACGTACTCGACCCAGACCGAGGCGTCCGGGTCGTCGGAGGTCGGCACCAGGCCCACCGTCCGGGTCCCGTCCCGGCCGGTCTCGCAGGTGAGCGTCAGGTCGCCCAGCCCGGCGACGGCGGCCGTCCGCACCGTCCGCCCGTCGGCGTCCGTGTCGCCGTGCCAGTCGATGCCGAGCGGCTCGTCGAGCACGGTCGTCAGAACCATCTTCATCTGGCAGAAGCGGTACGCCGGCGGGTGGTCGAAGCCGTTCCAGTACCACTCCAGCGTGAAGGACGTGGCGGGCGTGAGCACGGCGTCGCCGGCCGGTCGGTTGCGCCCGGGACGCTGGCTGATCAGGCCGCGGGCGTAGCCGGAGGAGTAGTTCTCGACCGGGGTTCGCTGGTTGAGGCCCTCGTGGGCGGCCCGCCCCGTGCCGCCGGTGCCGTCGTCGGCGGCGGTGGCGTAGCGGTAGATGCGGGCGGTCTTCACGGCGACCACGTTGCGCTGGTTCTTCACCTCGAACTTCGACATCCACATCTGGGTCTCGGCGCCGCGCTCGTGGGCGTAGAGGCGCACGAGCGTGGTGTCCGGGCGGCAGACGAGCTGGAGGGTGCCGATGCCGGGGACGTCGGTGGCCTTGACGTAGCGGGGCCGCCGGTCGTCGCCGTGCCACTTCACGCGCACGGTCCGCACCCGGGTGGTGTCGGCCCGGGGGGCGGTGACCGTGGGTGCGGGACCGGTGGCCTTGCGGAGCCCGGGGGTGCGCGGCTCGGTGGTGCCCTGGGCCGGGGCAGCGAGGGTCGCGGCGGCCAGGGTCGTGAGCGCCACGACCAGGGCCACCAGCCGGGCGACCGTCCGCCCGGTCATCGCGCCGGCTTCTCGCTCGCGGTCGGCGAGCCGGGGCTGTCGGCCTGGTCGTCGGGCGTGACCAGCAGCGGCGAGGAGTCGCCGGTGAGCCAGGCCCGCTGCACGAGCACGGTCTGGTCCGGGAGCGGCACCAGGCGGGCGGCGACGGCTGCGTCCTGCGCGCGGGCGAGGTAGTGCTTGAGGAAGTCGCTGACCTCGCGGCGACCGAGCGAGCGCGTCGTCGTGGTGATGAGCAGCTGCCGGGAGAGGGGGTACTCCCCGCTGGTGATCGTGCTCTGGCTCGGGAAGATGCAGTTGCGCTGACCGTCCGGGCGGGTGATCTCGAAGGGGCGCAGCTGGTCCTCGAACAGCTCGTAGTAGCTGAAGCGGAAGTAGGCCACGTGGCCCCGGTAGGTCGCGACGAGCTTGCGGGCGTCCTCGGTCCGCTTCACCCGGTCCACCCAGACGCGGTAGCGGTCGTGGAGGCGGTCGACCCGGGCGCGGGCGGCGCGGCGACGCTCGACGGCGGCGTCGACCCGGGCGATGTCCTTGGCCTGGTCGGCCCTGCTGCGCTTGTCGCGGATGCCCTTGGCGCGCTCGGCCCGGGCGGCGGCGAGCTCCTCGTTGGCCGAGGCCAGCTCGTCGCGGGCGCCGGTCAGGGCCTGCTGGGCCTGGCTGCGCCGGCGGGCCATGTCGACGAAGCGGCTCGCGACGCGGGCGTCGTGCTTGCTGCCGACGACGAAGCGCCGGGCGCCCTCGTCGTTCTCGAACGACGAGTAGTCCGAGCGCAGGTTGGTCAGCGACGGCTGGGGTGCGTCGAGGACGTAGCGGCCGAAGAAGCCGAAGGCGTTGTTGTCCTGGTTGGGCCCACCCACGCGGAGCGGGACGTCGTCGAGGCCGACCTGGCCCCAGTTCACCACCGGTGAGCCGGCGCGGTAGATGTCGCGGACCTGGTCCATCGTCAGGCAGTCGCCGCCGACGTCGGTCTCGGACTTGATCGCGACCACGATCGCCTCGGCGGCGATCTGGAACTGGACGACGTCGAGGCCGACGCTGCGGCAGGCGTCCCACTCAGCGCGGCTGATCGGCCGGGCGGAGTCGACGAGGTCGACGCGGCCCGCGCAGAGCTCCTGGAAGGCCTGGTCCTCGCCGTTGTTCGCGACGTTGACCGCGGTGCTCGTGCCGGTCGCCTCGTAGCGGTTGGCCTCGTCCGTGGTGAGCGAGCCCCGGGTCGACCCGTCGACGTCGACGACGCCCGAGGGTCGCGAGGGCAGGTCCGCCTCCGCCTTCGCGAGCCGCTCCTTCTCGGAGACCTCGCGCTGGTAGGCGCGCGCCTGCTGGTCGCTCACGACGTCGGTCGCGTCCTGGCCCTGGGTGCTGCAGCCGGTGAGGACGAGCAGCACCGCGAGGAGCACGCCCGCCGCGGCCCGGGGCCGCCTCATGACGTGCCTCCGGTCGCCCCGTCGGTCGGGTCGGTGGCCGGGTCGTCGGTCGACGTGCTGCTCGGGGCGGGCGTCGCGAGCGCGGCGTCGGCGGCGGTCGCCTCGCTGTCCGGCGGGTAGCGGTGCAGCCGGCCCATCTGGACGACCTCGAAGTCGTCGAGGCGCAGGCCCTGCAGCTCGTTGCCGCGCAGCAGCCCGCTGGTGACGTCGCGCTGGGCGTAGAGCGTGGGCACCGCCGCGCGGCCGACCACGATGGCGCCGTACGTGCGCAGGCAGGCGACGATCGCGTCGGCCAGCCGCTGCTGCTGGGCGGTCAGCTTGATCACCTTGCCGGTGCGCGGGTCGACCGGCTTGGGCATCACGATGTCGACCTTGAGCCGGATCCGGGCGCCCTCGGGCAGCGAGGTGCTCCGGCCGTTGCCGTCCGTGGTCGAGGCCGGCGCGACGAAGTAGTTCTGCGCCGGTCCGGGGACGCTGATCGCCAGGGCGTGCTGGATCTCGCCCGACTCGAGCTCGCCGGGGCGGATCAGGCCGGCGAAGAGCGGCAGCCCCGAGCCCCGGGCCGACACGACCTGCGGCTCGCTGTAGCCGGGGCCGTTGAGGTCCCACTTGCGCATGTAGTGGTAGCTGATCGCGCCGTCGTCCTCGCGGCGGGCGCGCCACAGGTCGTAGGCCACCGACGAGCTCGTGTCGAAGACCGTGAACCAGCCGTCGTACCGCGGATCGGGGTCCACGTCGTCGGGGATGTTCAGGATCATGTTGTCCTGGCCGTCGCCGCACACGAGCTGGCGGCAGATCAGCGAGGTCGGCTGGCCGCCGGCCACCACCGGCGTGGTCCACGCCTCGGTGTTGATGTAGAGGCCGGCGTCGATCTGGCGCCGCTCGATGATCGGTGCACGGCTGTCGGGGCGCTCGATCACGCCGACGCGCTCGCGCGCCTCGCTGATCATCCGGGCGGAGCGCCGGTCGACGCGGTCGCCGTCGACGCGCGCGTTCCACGGTGAGGAGTCGTTGAAGAAGCGCCGCTCGGGCACCGGCAGCTCCGAGGAGCCGGCGGTGGGGTTGACGGTCAGCGCGACCGCGTCGGCCTTGCTCCCGTCGCCCGACCCGCTGTCGTCGGACCCGCAGCCGGCGAGCAGCAGCGCCGTGGCGGCGAGCACGGCGACGGCGGCGGTGCCGCGGGAGCGGCGTACGGCGCTCATCGGGGCTCGGGCCGTTCGGGCGCGGGGGAGGAGCCCAGCACGCGCTCGGTGGCGCCCGCGACCTGGGCCAGCGCGTCGCCGACGCGCGAGAGCACGCGGGCGTCCTCGTCCAGGGCGCGCTCGCCGGCGCGCATCCGGGCCGCCGTGATGATCGCGTGCGCCTCGCGGCGGGCGTGCAGGCGGATCAGCTCGGCGTCCAGCTCGGCCTGGGCGGTGACCAGGTCGCAGCGCCGGGTGGCCTCGGCCTCCAGGGCGGCGAGGTGCTGGAGCGCGGCGGACTCGGCGATCCGCATCCGGTCGACCGCGACCTCGGCGACCTCGGCCACGTCGCGGGCGGCCTCGCGGTTGACCTCGAGCCGGGCGGGGGTCGGCGCCGCCGGGGCGGCCTCGGCGACCAGGGCCGGGGGCGGCTCCACCGCCACGAGGGTGACCGGCACCTCGACCGGCGCCTCGATCGGTGCCTGCGGGGTCTCCGGGGCCGCGGGGGTCTCGGTCACCGCGGGGGTGGCGTCCTCGGCCTCCGCCTCGGCTTCGGCCTCGGGCTCGACCTCGGCCTCGGGCTGGGGCTCGGCCTCCGGCTCCGCCTCGGCGGCGGTGGCCTCCGGCTCGGGTGCGGGCGCGGCCGCCTCGGGCGCGGGCGTGGGCTGCTCGTCGGGGACCTCCGGCTCGGGTCGGTCGGCGACGAGCAGGTCGTGGGTGCCGGGCTCGGCGGCCCGGCCGCCCTCACGGGTCTCGGCCGCGCGCCGGTCCGCGCGGGCGCGGGTCTCGGCGGCGAGGCGGGTGGAGAAGTCGACCCGGCCGATCCGCGGCGCGTCGGACGTCAGCGAGGTCAGCACGTCACCGACGGACGGCGGCGGGGCGATGAGGGACGGCTGATCGGTGGTCATGAGGAGAACTCGGTCTGGTCGGCCTCGAGGCTGGTCGCCCCGAAGGTGTAGCCGGGCGGGATCTGCACGAGCACGTAGCGCTCGGTGCGGTAGACGACGGGCAGCAGGCCGTCGGAGCCGGTGGCGGCGCCGGGGTAGAGCCGGCTGAGCAGGTCGGCGGAGGTGTTGGTCGACAGCAGCATGTAGTCGACGTAGCGGGCCGGGTCGGTCGCGGCCTTCTTCCAGGGCCCGTCGCTCTGGTCGACCCGGTCGAAGAACAGGTCCGGGCGCCCGGTGAGCAGCATGACGCCGTACGTCTGCGCGTTGTCGGTGAGGATCGAGTTGGTGCGGGTGACGTTGTTGACGATGTAGTCCGCCATCGCCTGCTCGGAGATGAAGCCGATCGTCTCGCCGTTGAGCGTCTCGGCGCCCTCCTGCGACTCGCGGGAGGAGACGGCGGCCGCGAACGACGACTCGAGGTTCTGGTAGCGGTAGGTCTTCATCGCCTGGAAGGTCCACGGGATGCTGACGAGCAGCCCGACGACCAGCAGACCGGTCACCAGGGTGTTGCCGCCCTCGGCGGAGCGGGCCAGCCAGATCGCCCCGATCACCGCGATGAGCAGGATCGGCAGCGCGTTGCGCATCAGCATGGGGGAGTCGGTGAGCTTCAGCGCGACCGCGCCGGCCGGCATCAGGATCGCCCCGGCCAGCAGCACGCCCAGCCAGAGGGCGAACGCGTTGCCGCGCGCCAGCCCGGTGAAGACGAGCACCGGCAGCACGACGATCGCGAGCGGCGCTCCCCAGAAGACCAGCTCGCCCGTGGCCCGCAGCAGCTCGACCACGGAGATGCTGTCGAGGCCGCCCGACGACGCGGCGTCGCTGCTGCTCGTGATCCAGGCGAAGGGGTGGTGCAGCAGGAGCAGGTTGAACGCCGTCCAGAGCGCGATGACGTAGACCGTGGGCGCCGCGAACCCGACGACCGTGCCCTCGACCTCGGTGCCGTCGCTGCCGAGCCGGGCCAGGATGCCGCCGATCATGAGGGCGGCCAGCAGGAACCACACGAGGCTGCTGTAGCCCGCCAGGGCGGCGATCGAGAACGCCAGCCCGGCGATCATGACGAAGCGGATGTCGGCGGTGACGTACCACGCGAACAGCGCCCCCAGCGCGGTCACCACCAGGGAGATCCAGATGAAGTGGCGCGCCCCGCTGGCGGCGTACAGCACGACGAGGGGGTTGGCGCCGAGCGCGAGCAGGACCACGACGCGCAGCGGGAAGACGACCTGCGCCCGCCGGAGCATGGTGTTGAACGCGACCATGGTGAGGCCCGCGAAGACGGCGGACGCGAGCGGCACCAGCGCCAGCGAGCGGGCCAGGCCGCGGGAGAGCGCCAGCGGGGCGACGAGCAGGGTGGCCAGCGGCGGGTAGTCGAAGCCGATCGCGGAGAGCTTGGGCGGGTCGTTGTGCCACACCATCAGCGCGCGGTTGAGGCGGTCCAGCGTCTCGAAGCCGACCACGTGCATGTCGACGACGAGCCAGTAGCCGAACCAGAAGTAGCCGCCGGTGAAGACGGCGAAGACGGCGAGGCTCTCCCACCAGCGGCGCTCGATGTCCGCCGGCCGGCGGCCGACGGACTGGACGACGCCCGCGAGGCGGTCGCGGGTGTGGATGATGACGGGGGTGCTCATGGCGACTCGTCCAGCCCGTGCGTGGTCTTCTCCCAGTAGAACGGGTTCGTGAAGAGCTGGATGAAGCCCTTCCAGGCGGCCCAGCTCATCAGCCCCCAGTACAACGGCGAGAGCAGCGCGGTGCGGGTCAGGCCGAACTCACCGCGCTGCAGGCTCCCGGCGACGTTGAGGTAGACGAAGACGAAGTTGCCGACGAAGAGCATCGCGCTGGCGGCGTAGAAGATGATCCCCGGGAACAGCTGCTCGATGAAGCCGGCCCGCGTGAAGATGTAGAGCGTCGTGAGGGCCCAGAAGATGGGGTTGATCAGCAGCAGGAACGCGCTGCCCATCGTCAGGTTGAAGCTCACGAAGCCGCGCACGCCCGTCTGCGACAGCAGCCCGATCGGGTTGCGCATGTGCACCAGCCAGGTCTGGAGGTAGCCCTTGATCCAGCGGCTGCGCTGGCGGATCCAGTTCGGGACGTTGGAGTTGGCCTCCTCCAGCGTGGTCGAGTCGATCATCGCGGTGCGGTAGCCCTCGCGGTGCAGGCGGATGCCGAGGTCGGCGTCCTCGGTGACGTTGAAGGGGTCCCAGGCACCGAGCTCACGGAGCTTCGAGGTGATGAAGTGGTTCGAGGTGCCGCCCAGCGGGATGGGGGAGCCCGAGGCGCCCATGGCCGGCAGCACCAGCTCGAAGTGCATCGAGTACTCGTTCGCGAACCAGGCCGTGAGCATGTTCTGCTCCTGGTTGAAGTGGTTCAGCTTGGCCTGCACGCAGACGACGTTCGGGGCGACCCGGTCGAAGGCGATCACGGCCTTCTTCAGCTGGTCGGGGTCCGGGCGGTCCTCGGCGTCGAAGATGACGGAGTAGTGGCCGACCGAGAGTTGCAGTCCGTAGTTGCAGGCCTTGGGCTTGGTCTTGGGCTGGCTGTCCGGCACCACGACGAGGTGGAAGTGCGGCGGCAGCTGCATCGCCCGGATCATGTCGATGGTCTCGTCGTCGTCCTCCTCGCACAGCAGCTTCACGTCGAGGCGGGTGCGGGGGTAGTCCAGCGCGTTGAGGTCGCGCACCAGGCGCGGCAGGATCCCCGCCTCCTTGTAGAGCGGCACGAGGATCGTGTAGATCGGCAGGTGCCGCTCGTCGAGGGCGGCGATCTCGTCGTCGGTCACGTCGGTCTCGAGGTGCGTGCCGAGTGCCCGCAGGGTCAGGCGGAACTTGTAGACCGACACCACCAGGTAGAGCAGGCTGCAGATCCCGACCAGCACGATCAGCGTGGTCATCGGCCAGAGCACGCCGCACAGGGCGGTCACGAGCAGCGCGCAGACGAGGGTCGCCTTCTGGCCGCCGGAGATGACGACGTGGGCCGACTCGTCGGGGCGCAGCTCCATCAGCGCGTGCGTGGAGATCTCGGCGTACTGCGCGCTGTGCACGCGCTGGAGCAACTGGTCGAGCTCGGTCCGGTTCGCCAGCAGCTGGCGGAACGGCGAGCCGAGGGCCTCCTCGACGGCCTGCGAGGCCTCGGCGTCGAGCGGGCGCGGCACGGCCAGCAGGACCAGGTCCTCGGTGGCCGCGACCGGGCAGACCTGCAGCGTCCGCGCGAGCTGCTCGGGCAGCCGGCGGGCGACCTCGAGGTCCGGCTCGAACTCCGCGAGCCCCACGCGCTGGAGCTGGTGGATCTCGGACAGGGCGGCGACGAGCACGTCCTCGGGGATCGCCTCGTGCGCGACGAGGATGTCGCCGAGCGGGTCGCCGGTGCGGGCGTACTCCAGCATCGCCCGCTGCAGCTGCTCGTCGGTGACCAGGCCGCTGCGGGTCAGCATCTGCGCCATCTGCATCCGGGCGCGACGCGCCTCGGGCGTCTCGACCTCGGTCTCCTGCGGCGGGTAGACGTCGTCGATCGCCGCGGTGATCTCGTTGACGGTGTGCCGCACCAGCAGCACCGGCCGGTCGATGCGCTCGGCGACGACGTGCTCGGTGATGGTGTCGTCGGCGTCGGCCGCGGCAACCAGCACGGTGCCGTCGACCTCGGCGTACGGCACCACCCGGAACGTGCGGCAGATGCCCTCGGGGATCAGCCGCTGCAGCGCCGGGTCGACGCCGTCGGTCAGCCGCGCCTTGAGGCGGTGGGCGACGGTGGTCACCGGGCCCCCGCTCCGAAGCCGTGCGGTGCCGGGTCGGGGGGCGCCTGGCCGTCGGCGGGGGTGCCGGCCGGACGGCTGTCGCGCGAGCGCATGACGGCGTAGACGACGAAGGCGAGCAGCAGGGCGACCAGGGGCGCGACCAGGAACAGCACGAAGACGACGACGAAGATCGCCAAGGTCGCGACCAGACCCACTCCTGCGGCTCCGACCGACTTGGTTGCCGGGCGCGACGGCGTCGCTGATCCGGACATGTGCACCCCCCAGTGCTCGGTGCTCGTGACTCCTGCACCCGAGTTATGTCTCCGCCAGCGTAGGGGCGCGGGAGCGGGAGTCCCCCCGCACTTGCGGAAACCTTGAGCGTGGTGACTGGACCAGTCAGTGGCCCCGCAGCCACGCCCGCGCGACGTCGCCGTACGCCGTGGGGGTGCCCGACTCCTCGGTGATCAGCGACATCGGGTCGTGGGGGTGGGCGGCCCACACCCAGAAGAGGACGCCGACGTGGTGCGCGTCGGCCCAGCGGAGGTACGACGGCACGTAGTCGCCCTTCGGGTGCTCCGAGCCCAGCTCGCCGGTGAGGACGGGCACCGAGTCCGCGAGCGGGGCGAGCACGTCGTCCCAGCAGGCGCGGTCGCTGCACGGCTTGAAGTCGTAGCTGTGGAACGACGCGATGAGCTGGTCGTCGTCCGGCGCGAACTCGAGCCAGTGGTTCAGGTCGTTGGCGTAGTCGAGCCCGCCGAGCAGGATCGGCTGCTCGGCGCCGGTGTCGCGGATCGCCGAGACGACGGAGTCCATGCCCTGCACCTGGTAGGTCACCCGGCCGGCCGTCAGCATCTTGTCGTCCTCGACCGGTGCGGTGCAGCCGCCGTCGCGCCAGCACTTCCAGGTCAGGTCGAGCAGCAGCTCCTTGTCGCGGTTGTCGTAGCGCGAGTAGGGCTCGTTGAACGCGTCGAACATGACCGACGGGTCGTCGCGGTAGGCCGCCGCGACCGAGCGCCAGAACGCCAGCGACTCCGAGTCCGGCATCGCGAGGTTGCCGAACTCCGGCTCACCGATCCGCTTGCGGCTGTGCAGGTCGAGGACCACGACCAGGCCGGCGTCGTTGAGCGCGGAGACGAAGTCGCGCACGGCCGCGCGGTAGACCGCGACCGTGCGCTCCTCGAACTCGTCGCTGACCGGGGCGCCGCGGGTGCCGAGCCAGCAGTCCTGGTTGAGGGGGAGCCGGACGGTGTTGGCACCCCAGGCGGCGATCGCCGCGGCCTGGCTGGCGGCGGGGTCGCGGGCCGTCACCGTGTCCAGCGCGGACAGCCCCCAGCCCTGGGCGCAGGCGTACTCGAAGCTGCTCCAGTTGACCCCGCGCGGCACGAACTCCCGGCCGCTGCGGGCGTCGAGGATGCGGTTCTCGTCGACGACGGGCTGCGGGGCGGGGGTGTGCGGCCGGCTGCGCGCGACCAGGGGGTCGCGCAGCTGCACGGCGATCGCCGAGCCGGCGACCAGCACCAGCGCGACCACCAGCAGGATCCAGCGCACCCACCGCATCGAGGCCCCCCTCAGAACACTCCCGCAGCCGATCGTACGGGCCGGCGCCGGGCCCGGGCGGCGCTTTCGCCGGGACCGTTATGTTGGCCGGGAGCGGGCACGGGACCCGTTCGACCGGGGTCCACCTGAGGAGCAGCATGAGCGAGACCGTCTTCACCTACGCCGCACCCGCGCTCAAGTTCGGACCGGGGGCGAGCGGCGAGATCGGCCACGACCTGCTCGGGTACGGCGCCCGCCGGGTGCTCCTCGTGACCGACCCGGGCGTCGCCGCGACCGGCCACCCCGCGCGGATCGCGGAGCAGGTGACCGCCCGGGGCCTGCACGTGACGACGTACGACCGGGCCCGCGTGGAGCCCACCGACGACTCGCTGCGCGAGGCCATCGACTTCGCCCGCGACGCCGGCCCCTTCGACGCGATCGTCGCGGTCGGCGGCGGCTCCGCGATCGACACCGCCAAGGCCGTCAACCTGCTCACGACCAACCCCGGCGAGCTGATGGACTACGTCAACGCGCCCGTCGGCAAGGGTGCCGACCCGAGCAAGCCGCTGCTCCCGCTCGTCGCGATCCCGACCACCACGGGCACAGGTGCCGAGAGCACCACGATCTGCGTGCTCGACGTCCTCTCGCTCAAGGTGAAGACCGGCATCAGCCACGCCCGGCTGCGGCCGACGCTCGCGGTCGTCGACCCGCTGCTGACGATGAGCCAGCCGACGCTCGTCACCGCGGCGTCGGGGATGGACATCCTGTGCCACGCGCTGGAGAGCTACACCGCGCGGTGGTACGCCGACATGGACGCCAAGCAGCCCGAGCAGCGGGTGCCCTACTGCGGGGCCAACCCGATCGCCGACATGTGGTCCGAGAAGGCGATGTCCCTGCTGGCCGGCGCCTTCCGCGAGGCCGTGCGCGACGGCTCGGACGCCGTCGCGCGCGAGCAGATGGCGATGGCCGCGACGTTCGCCGGGCTCGGCTTCGGCAACGCCGGGGTGCACATCCCGCACGCCAACGCCTACCCGATCGCGGGCCGGGTGCGGGACTTCCGCCCGGAGGGCTACCCCCAGGACGAGCCGATCGTGCCGCACGGCATGGCGGTGTCGCTGACCGCGCCGGAGGCCTTCCGCTTCACGTTCGAGGCCGCGCCCGAGCGGCACCTGCGCGCTGCCCGGCTGCTCGACCCGTCGGCGACCGGCGACGGCCCCGACGTGCTGCCGGGCGTGCTCAGCGCGCTGATGCGCGACATCGGCATCCCGAACGGCCTGGCCGAGGTCGGCTACCTCGACGCCGACGTCGACGACCTGGTGGGTGGCGCGATGCAGCAGCAGCGGCTGCTCGCGACGGCCCCCCGGACTGTCCGCGAGGAGGACCTGGCCTCGGTGTTCCGCGGGTCGATGGAACACTGGTGACGTGTCGTCCCCCCACGTCGGTCCCGGCCCGGACCTGGTCGCCGAGCTGCGCCGTCGGGGCGTCACCGACGTCGACGACTCGACGCTGACCCGGGCGCTCTACTCCTCCGACGCCTCGCTCTACCGCGTGGTCCCGCAGGTCGTCGCGCGCCCGCGGGAGGCCGACGAGCTCCTCGCGATCCTCGACGTGGCCCGCGCGACGGGCGTGCCGCTCACGATGCGCGGTGCGGGCACCTCGATCGCCGGCAACGCGGTCGGTCCGGGCATCGTCGTCGACACCCTCAAGCACCTGAACCGGGTCCTCTCGGTGGACCCGGACACCGCGTCCGCGGTCGTCCAGCCGGGCGCCGTGCACGCCGTGCTGCAGCGGGCCGCGGCCCCGCACGGGCTGCGCTTCGGGCCGGACCCCTCGACCCACACCCGCTGCACGATCGGCGGGATGATCGGCAACAACGCCTGCGGCTCCCGCGCCCTCGGCTACGGCCGCACGGTCGACAACGTCGAGTCCCTGCGGGTCGCCTTCGGCACCGGCGAGGTCGTCACCACCGGCGCCGCCGGTGGCAGCGACACCGTGGCCGGCGCCGCGCTCGACGCGCTGACCGACCAGCACCTCGGCCACGTCCGCACGACCTTCGGCCGCTTCGGCCGCCAGGTCAGCGGCTACTCGATGGAGCACCTGCTGCCGGAGCGCGGCCGCCGCCTCGACCGCTTCCTGGTCGGTTCCGAGGGCACCCTCGGGCTGGTGCTCGAGGCCCGGGTCCGGCTCGTGCGCGACGAGCCCGTACGCCGGCTCGTGGTGCTCGGCTACCCCTCCATGATCGAGGCGGCCGACGCGGTCCCGGCCCTGCTCGCCGCCGGGGGTGGGCACCTCATCGCCTGCGAGGGGCTGGACTCCCGGATCGTCGACCTGGTGCGGGCCAAGGGCAGCGCGGTGCCCGACCTGCCGCGCGGGGCCGGCTGGCTCTTCGTCGAGGTCGTGGGTGAGGACGCGGACGCCCTGGCCGCCCGAGTCGTCGCCGAGGGCGGCGCGCTCGAGCACCGGGTCGTCACCGACGACGCCGAGGCCGCCGCGCTGTGGCGGATCCGCGAGGACGGCGCCGGGCTGGCCGCCCGCAGCCTGCGGACGCCGGCCTACTCCGGCTGGGAGGACGCCGCCGTACCCCCCGAGCACCTGGGTGCCTGGCTGCGCGACTTCGACGCGCTGCTGCGCGAGCACGACCTCGACGGCGTGCCATACGGCCACTTCGGCGACGGCTGCGTGCACGTGCGCATCGACTTCCCCTTCGAGGCCGGGGGCGCCGACGACCGCGGCGCCCGCGTCTTCCACGACTTCCTCACCGCCTGCGCGGTCAAGCTGCGCGACTACGGCGGCTCGCTGTCCGGCGAGCACGGCGACGGGCGCGCACGCTCGGCGCTGCTGCCGCTGATGTACGACGAGGAGTCGATCGCCCTCTTCGCCGCGGCGAAGGCGATCTGCGACCCCGACAACCTGCTCAACCCCGGCAACATCGTCGACCCGGCCCCGTTCGACGCCGACCTGCGCCCGACCCGGCCGCGGCTGCCGATCACGCCGCTCCTGCGCTTCGCCCACGACGGCGGCCAGCTCGGCAACGCGGTGCACCGCTGCACCGGCGTCGGCAAGTGCGTGGCGCCCGCGACCAACGGCGTGATGTGCCCGTCCTACCTCGCCACCCGCGACGAGAAGGACTCCACCCGCGGCCGCTCCCGGGTGCTGCAGGAGGCCCTGGACGGCTCGCTCGTCGGCGGCCTCTCCGACCCGGCCGTGGGCGAGGCGCTCGACCTCTGCCTGTCCTGCAAGGGCTGTGCGTCCGACTGCCCGACCGGCGTGGACATGGCGACCTACAAGGCCGAGGCGCTGCACCAGAAGTACGCCGGCAGGCGGCGGCCCCGCAGCCACTACACGCTCGGTCGGCTCCCGCAGTGGGCCGCGCTGACCGCGCCGCTGGCCCCGCTCGCCAACCGGATGCTCAGGCTCGGGCCGGTCGCGCGGGCCGCCAAGGCCACCGCCGGCATCGACCAGCGCCGCTCGATCCCGGCCTTCGCGCCGACGACGCTGCGCAAGGGTCTCGCGAAGCGCGAGCGGGATCGTCGGGACGGGGCGCCCGAGGGTGCCCCGGACGTGTGGATCTGGGCCGACTCCTTCACCGACCACTTCCTGCCGCAGTCCGGTCACGCCGCGGTCCGCGTGCTCGAGGCGGCCGGCCTGCGGGTGCGGGTGATCGGCGAGGACGCGTGCTGCGGCCTGACCTGGATCACCACCGGCCAGCTCGACAAGGCGCGGTCGATCATGGGGCGCGCGGTGACCACGCTGGCGCCGTACGTCGCGAGCGGCGTGCCGGTCGTCGGCCTCGAGCCGTCCTGCCTCGCGACGCTGCGCAGCGACGCCGTCGAGCTGCTCGACGACCCGCGCGCCGCCGAGGTCGCGGCCGGGGTGCTGACCTTCGCCGAGCTGCTCACCCGGCTCGATGTCGCCCTCCCGGACCTGAGCGGCGTGGAGGTCGTCGCCCAGCCGCACTGCCACCAGCACGCCGTGCTCGGCTGGGCCGCCGACGAGGCGCTGCTCCGCAAGGCAGGGGCCGCCGTGACCCGGGTGTCCGGGTGCTGCGGGCTCGCGGGCAACTTCGGCATGGAGCAGGGCCACTACGAGGTGTCCGTGGCCGTCGCCGAGACGCACCTGCTGCCGGCGGTCCGCTCGCACCCCGACGCGGTGGTGCTCGCCGACGGCATGTCGTGCCGGGTCCAGCTCGACGACCTCGCGGGGGTCCCCACGATGCATCTCGCCGAGCTGCTCGCGTCTAAACTCCAGGGGTGAATCCCCGCCACCGCCGCCTCGTGATCCCCGTGGCGCTGGTCGGCCTCCTGCTCCTCGTGCTGGTCGCGGCGGTGGTCAAGTGACCACCGAGCCCCTGCTCCGCGTCCTGGCCCGGATGCGCGGCCACCTGCTCGACCCCGACGCCCTGGTCAAGGCCGTCGCCTCGGGGCGCCAGAAGGGCCAGCAGTCGCCGTGGAAGCGGGTCGAGCTGCGCTACGTCGACCTCAAGGCCGGACGGCACCTGCAGGTGACGTCGTACGACGAGACGCAGGCGCACACCGCGAACCACGCGGCCGGCCCCGCGGCCCGCGACGCCGTCGACGAGCTGCTGGACCTGCCGTTCGCCAACTGGCACGTCGAGACGACGACCGAGAGCCACCAGGTCCGGGTGACCAAGAAGCTCGAGGCCGTCGTGCACACCTCCGCGCGCACCGAGGAGGTCGAGGTCGACCGTGGTCACGACCGCGACAAGCACCGCCTCCTGCCCGAGGACGACGCGGTCTTCCTGGCCCTCGGGCTCTCCGACGCGTCGGGCCGGATGAAGCCGAGCCGCCAGGCGAAGTACCGCCAGGTCGAGGAGTTCCTCCGGCTGCTCGACTCCTCGATCACCGACGCGCTGGCGCGCGGCAAGCTGCGCAAGCCGACCGCCGAGGACCCGCTCCGGATCGTCGACCTGGGCTGCGGCAACGCCTACCTGACCTTCGCGGCGCAGCGCTACCTCACCTCGGTGCGCGGCCTGCCGGTCCGGCTCACCGGGGTCGACGTCCGCGAGCAGTCGCGCGAGCACAACGCCGCCCTGGCCGCCGACCTCGGCGTGGACGCCGACTTCGTCGTCGGCACGATCCTCGGCGCGCAGCTGGACCCCGGCCCCGAGGTGGTGCTGGCCCTGCACGCCTGCGACACCGCCACGGACGAGGCGCTGGCCCGCGCGGTCGAGTGGGACGCCCAGCTCGTCCTCGCCGCGCCCTGCTGCCACCACGACATCGCGGCCCAGCTCCGGCGGACGCCCACGCCGTCGCCGTACGCCGCCCTCACCCGGCACGGCATCCTGCGCGAGCGGCTCGCCGACACCCTGACCGACGGCATCCGGGCGTCGCTGATGCGGCTGCAGGGCTACCGCGTCGACGTCATGCAGTTCGTCGAGAGCCAGCACACGCCCCGCAACACCATGCTCCGCGCGGTCCGCACCGGCGGCCCCGTGAAGGGCGGCGGCGTCCGCAACGAGTACGACGACCTCGTCGGCACCTGGGGGATCACCCCGCGCCTCGCCGTGCTGCTCGAGGCCGCCGACGCGTCGTGAACCTGAACCGCGACGGCGTGCTGGGCTTCCTGGTGCTGCTGCCGTTCCTGATGGGGGCGGCGGCCGCGCCCGCCGACCAGCCCGGACAGGTGGCCTTCACCTTCCAGGACCCCGAGATCGTGGAGTCCAGCGGGCTCGTGCTCCAGGACGGGCTGGTCCTCACCACCAACGACTCCGGTGACGTCGGCCGGGTCTTCGCCGTCGACCCCGCGATCGGCGAGACCGTCGGCGTGACCCGGTGGTCCGACGACCCCGTCGACGTCGAGGCGCTCGCGCCCGCGGGTGACGGCGAGGTCTGGGTCGGTGACATCGGCGACAACTCCGACGACCGCGACGACGTCCAGGTGGCCCGGGTCCCGGTCGGACGGGGCGACCGGACGGTCGACCCCACCACGTACGACCTCGTCTACGCCGGCGGGCCGGTCAACGCCGAGACGCTGATGAGCGACCCGACGACCGGACGGCTCTACGTCGCCAGCAAGAGCGTCTTCGGTGGTCGGCTCTTCGAGGCGCCCGCCCGGCTCGACCCCGACCGGCCCAACCGGCTGCGGCCGATCGGCGACGTGCTGCCGATCGCGACCGACGGCGTCTTCCTGCCCGACGGGCGGCACGTGGTGATCCGTGACTACTCGGTCGCGACCGTCTACACCTTCCCCGCGCTGGAGGAGGTCGCGACGTTCCGGCTGCCGACGCAGGACCAGGGGGAGGGGCTGACCGTCGACGGCGACGGCGGCCTGCTGGTCAGCACCGAGGGGCAGGGCACCGACGTGCTGCGGGTGCGGCTGCCCGACGCCGTACGCCGGGCGATGGCGGCGGCGGACCCGTCCGCGTCGGCGTCCCCCGACGGGGGCCCGTCCTCGCGGGCTACCGTGGGGGCCACTTCGTCGCCGGAGCCGGGTCGGGACGCGTCCGCCGGGACCGCCGACGGGCGCTCGACCTGGCCGTGGTTCCTCGGCGCGTGGCTGGGCCTCGGCGGCGTCGGGCTGCTGGTCCTCGCGCTGCGGCGTCGCTGACGCGTCTCGTGGGTGCCGCGGGGTTGGCGTGCGCGCCGTCCGCGTCGGCGCACTCGCTGGGGTGAGCCCGGGTCTGGGCCCGGCTGGCTAGTCTCGCGGCATGCCGAGGACCCGCCGCTCGTCCCCCGACCAGCCGGGCTGGACCCGCCGCCGTGCCGGGAAGGGATTCGTCTACCTCGACCAGGACGGCGAGCGCCTCCCCGACGAGGACGCCCAGCGGGTCCGCGACCTGGTGATCCCGCCGGCCTGGAAGGACGTGTGGGTCTGCCCGTGGCCCAACGGGCACCTGCAGGCGGTCGGCACCGACGACGCCGGGCGCCGGCAGTACCTCTACCACCCGGACTGGCGCACGAAGCGGGACAGCGAGAAGTTCGACCGCGTGCTCGGCTTCGGCAAGGCGCTCTCGCGCGCCCGCGAGCGGGTCCTGACCGACCTCGGCACCGAGGACATGTCGCTCTCGCGCGCGTGCGCCGTCGCGGTGCGGCTGCTGGACCTGGGGTACTTCCGGATCGGCAACGACGTCTACGCCGACCAGAACGGCAGCTTCGGCCTCACCACGCTGGAGCGCCGGCACGTGCGGCGCCAGGGCGACGCGCTGGTGTTCTCCTTCACCGGCAAGTCCGGCGTCGACCACCGCATCCAGATCGACGACCCGCCGACCGTGGACGCCCTCGAGGTGATGCGCCGGCGCCGGGGCGGGGGCGACCGGATGCTGGCCTTCAAGGACGGGCGGTCGTGGGTGTCGCTGGACTCGTCGCGGGTCAACGACTACGTGCGCGAGGCGACCGGGATCGAGGCGACGGCCAAGGACTTCCGGACCTGGCACGCCACCGTCATCGCTGCCGCGGCGCTGGCGGAGTCGCCCGAGAAGGGGGAGACGAAGGCGTCGCGCAAGCGGGCCGTCTCGGCGACGATGAAGGAGGTCGCGGAGTTCCTCGGCAACACCCCGACGCTCGCGCGGTCGTCGTACGTCGACCCCCGCGTGGTCGACGCCTACGAGGAAGGCCGGACGATCTCGAAGGCCACGCGCAAGGCCTACGACAAGACCGACGAGCGGCAGGCCGCCCTGGAGCGGGCCACGCTGAAGCTGGTCAAGGAGCAGTCGTGACCGTGCCGCCGGTGCCGTCCGTGCCGGTCCTGACGGCGGTGCAGGGCGACATCACCCGGCAGGACGTCGACGCGGTCGTGAACGCCGCCAACCGCGCGATGCGCGGCGGCGGGGGCGTCGACGGGGCGATCCACCGGGCGGGCGGCCCGGCGGTCCTCGAGGACTGCCGGGCGCGCTTCCCGCACGGGTTGGCCACGGGGGACGCCGGGTGGACGACCGCCGGGGACCTGCCGGCACGCTGGGTGATCCACGTGGTCGGTCCCGACCGGCGTGCGGGCGAGACCGACCGGTCGCTCCTGGTCTCGTGCTACACCCGCGCCCTGGCCGTCGCCGACGAGCTCGGGGCCCGGTCGGTGGCGTTCCCGCTGGTCAGCGCCGGGGTCTACGGGTGGCCCAAGGACGACGCCATCGACGCGGCCGTGACCACGCTGCGCTCCACCCCGACCTCCGTGCGCGAGGCCCGCATCGTGGCGTTCGACCGGGCGACGTACGACCTGGTGCGCGCGGCGCTGGGGTAGCTCCGGCGCTGGACGAGTGGCGCTGGCGGCGCGAGTGGCGGTGGCGCGGGAGTTTCATCGGTCGACCGACAGAACTCCCGCCTGGCCGGTGAAGCATCAGCGTCCCGCCGGGAGTTTCAGCGGTCGACCGATGAAACTCCCCACCCCCGCAGCACCGGTCCCACCCCAGCTCCTGTCACGAAACTGGCGCTGGTGTCATGGAGTTCCGTGACAGGAGCGCCAGTTTCACCGGGTACCCGGTGAAACTTCCCGCCCTCAGAGCCGCTCGACGACGTACTCGATGCACCCGGTGAGCGCCTCGACGTCGGCCGGGTCGACGGCGGGGTACATCGCGATCCGCAGCTGGTTGCGGCCGAGCTTGCGGTAGGGCTCGGTGTCGACGATGCCGTTGGCGCGCAGGGCGGCGGCGACGGCGTCGGCGGAGACCGCGTCCTCGAAGTCGATGGTGCCGATGACGAGCGAGCGGTGGGCGGGCTCGGCGACGTAGGGGAAGGTGTACGACGTCCGCTCGGCCCAGCCGTAGAGCGCGTCGGACGAGGCCGTGGTCCGCGCGACCATGCCGGCGAGGCCGCCGTGGGCGTTCATCCAGTCCAGCTGCTCGGCCATCAGGAACAGCGTCGCGACCGCGGGGGTGTTGTAGGTCTGGTTCTTGCGCGAGTTGTCGATCGCCGTGGGCAGGTCGAAGAACGCCGGGACGTGCCGGTCGGACGCGGCGATCTCGGCGGCCCGGTCGAGCGCGGCGGGCGACATGACCGAGATCCACAGCCCGCCGTCGGAGGCGAAGCACTTCTGCGGGGCGAAGTAGTAGCAGTCGGTCTCGGTCAGGTCGACGGGCAGGCCGCCGGCACCGGACGTGGCGTCGACCAGGACCAGCGACGACGAGGCGGACGTCCCGGCCGGGCGCACCACGGGGGCCATCACGGCCGTGGAGGTCTCGTTCTGCGCCCAGGCGTAGACGTCGACGCCGTCCTCGGCGACGGGGCTCGGCAGCGAGCCGGGGGGCGCCGCGACCACCGACGGGTCGGCCAGCCACGGCGCGGCCTTCGCGGCCGAGGCGAACTTCGAGGAGAACTCCCCGAAGGTCAGGTGCTGGCTCCTCTCGCGGATCAGCCCGAAGGTCGCGATGTCCCAGAACGCCGTGGCGCCGCCGTTGCCGAGCACGACCTCGTGGCCCTCGGGCAGCGAGAACAGCTCCGCCACCCCCTCGCGGACCCGCCCGAGCGTGTCGCGCACCGGCGCCTGCCGATGGGAGGTGCCCATCAGCGACGCCCCGGTCGCGGCGAGCGCGTCGAGGTGCGAGGTCTGGATCTTCGACGGGCCGGCACCGAAGCGGCCGTCGGCGGGCAGGAGCTCGGCGGGAATGGTCACGGCGTCGGTCATGAACTGCCTTCCAGGTGGGTAGGAGTGCCCCGACAGTGCGGGGCGGGCCTCCTGACCCCGTTGTCAGCAGGGTCCTAGTGTGTCAGCCGTCGTGAACGAAGCCTCGGAGGAGTCCATCATGAGCACCACGCCCAACCCCGGGTTCGCCCGTCAGTCCGGCGCCCGCACGGTCTTCCGTGTCGCCGCCGTCGTGCTGGCCCTCCTGGGTGCCTACCTCCTCTACCGCGGCTTCTCGACGTTCGCGAACACCGACCTCGACGTCGAGGACACCGGCGCCCCCGACGGCATGCTGACGTTCCTCGGCGGCGGTCTGTGCCTGATGGGGGCGCTCGTCTGCGCGAACCTCGGCTTCATGGGGGCGGCCGCCCGGTACGGCGCGGGCGAGACGATGCCGGTCGTGAAGGACTCCGCGGCGTACCTCTCCGACGGCGAGGGGGTGCTCGGCGTCGGCCGCACCGTCGACGACGCCCCGGCGAGGACCGGCCGCTTCTGCTCCTCGTGCGGCGTCCGCAACGACGACGGCGCCCGCTTCTGCGACGCCTGCGGGTCGGCTCTTGCCTGACCTCGAGATCCGTCGGGTCGGCTACGGCCAGCCCGACGCGCTGGCGCTGATCGAGCAGGTCCAGCAGGAGTACGTCCGGCGCTACGGCGGCCCCGACGAGACCCCGCTCGAGCACGCGATGTTCGACCCGCCGCTCGGCAGCTTCTTCGTCGCCTACGACGGGGGCGAGCCGGTCGCGACGGGGGCGTGGCGCCGCTCGGGCGTCGAGGCGCTCGGCAGCACCGCGACCGCGGAGATCAAGCGGATGTACGTCGTACCCTCGCACCGCGGGGCCGGCGTCGCCCGGGCCGTGCTCGCCCACCTCGAGACCACCGCGGCGGAGGCCGGTGCGGACGTCCTGGTCCTGGAGACCGGGACCCGCCAGCCGGAGGCGATCGCGCTGTACGAGTCGTCGGGCTACACGCCCGTCGCGGGCTTCGGGCACTACCGCGACGAGCCGCTCTCGCGGTGCTTCGGCAAGCGCCTCACGGCCCGCCCGGACCACCAGGTCTAGCCCTGGACCGCCTTCCCGGGCGGGGGAGAGGTCCAGACCGGTCACGGTCCGTCCTCCCGTGCAAGGCCCCCTGGCGCGTCATACTCGACGGGTGTGGGGGCCGAGCGACGGCTCCGGGCGTGACGAGGGGGGTGGCGCATGGGTGACCTGGAGATCGCGGTCGAGGCCGTGGCGCGCCTCCAGCGGTGCCTGCGGGAGCGCGACGTCGAGGGGGCCGTCGCCTGCTTCGTGGAGGACGGGGCGACGTACGGCGCCGACCTCGGCGAGCACGCCCACGGCCACGAGGAGCTCCGGGACTTCATGGGGCTGCTCTTCAAGCTGCCCGTGACCGTGGGCTGGGAGTTCGAGACGATCTACGCCCGCCGCAGCGGCGACATCCTGTGGTTCGTCGCGCCGGCGCAGGCCGTGGTGACCAGCTCGGACGGCACCGTCGAGAGCCTGGAGTTCCGGCTGTCGGGCGTCCTGCGCGACACCCCGGACGGCTGGCTCTTCGAGCTCTTCAACGGCACCGAGCCGGTCGTCACCGACGTCGTCAGCTGGTGACGTCGGCGGGCTGCTCGCCCGTCTCCTGCTGCTCGCGCTGCTCGGCCCGCTTCGACGCGACCAGGCTCGTGCAGACCGTCACCGCCAGGATGCCGACGACCACGCCGAGCGAGGCCAGCGTCGGGATCTCGGGGACGGACTTCCACTGCAGGTGGCCCCAGTGCAGCGCGAGCTTGACGCCGATGAAGCCCAGGATGGCGGCCAGGCCGTAGCTGAGGTGCACGAGCTTGCTGAGCGCGCTCTCGAGGACGAAGTAGAGCGCGCGCAGGCCCAGCAGGGCGAAGGCGTTGGTGGCGAAGACCAGGTAGGGGTCGCCGGTGATGCCGTAGACCGCGGGGACCGAGTCGATCGCGAAGACGATGTCGGTGGCGAAGACCGCGAGCACGACGAGCGCGAACGGCGTGAGGGCGCGGCGGCCGGCCTCCCGGACGGTCAGGCGCGGGCCGGCGTACTCCTCCGTCACGGGCATCACCTTGCGGGCCAGGCGCACCACCCGCATCGAGGACACGTCGACCGCGTGGTCGTGACCGCGGATCGCGTCGCGCAGGATCTTGACGCCGGTGACGAGCAGGACCAGGCCGAAGACCAGGAAGACCCAGTCGAAGGCCGCCAGCGCGGCCGCGCCGACGGCGATGAAGATGCCGCGCAGCACGAGGGCGCCGATGATGCCGTAGAGCAGCACCCGCTGCTGCAGCTCCTTGGGGACCGCGAACGCGGCCAGGAGCAGCATGAAGACGAAGAGGTTGTCGACGCTGAGCGACTTCTCGACGAGGTAGCCGGTGAGGTACTCCACGCCGCGGCCCGAGCCGTGCGCCCACCAGACGTAGCCGCCGAAGGCGAGGGGGAGTGCGACGTAGAACGCCGACCAGCCGAGCGCCTCGCCCAGCGAGACCTCGTGGGGCCGGCGGGTCAGGACGAAGTCGAGGGCGATCAGGCCGAGCACCAGACCGAGCGTGACGGTCCAGAGCGTGGGGGTGCCGATGATGTCGATGGCCATCGGGGTGAGCGGGGAGGTCATGGGTCTCCTCGGACAGGTGTCGTTGTCCGCGGTCTCCCTCGACCGGCCGAGACCGGCGGTCACCCGAGGCGGACGTGGGACCGCCGTACTGACCGGATGACGCTTGGGTGAGGTACTCCCCCCAGGCTTCTCAGTGTACTGACCCGTTTCAAGGGCTGGCTCCGACAGCGTCCGACGAGTCGTTGCGGCCCGGGCGGGCCAGGCGAGCAGGGCCGATCGGAGGACAGACACATGGGGGCGGCCGACCTACGCTCGGGCGTCGATCCACTCTCGGAGGAACCCCCGTGCGCCCGTTCGTGCCCCGTCTGCTCGCCCCGGTCCTGCTGGTCCCCGTGGTCGTGCTGGCCCTGCTCTCCCCGTCGGCCGCTTCCGCGGCGCCGCTCGAGGACTACGCCGGCTACCAGCCGCAGACCCACTGCCACCCGAAGGCCAAGCCGGGCACGACGTACCTCGGGCACTGGCTGGTCCAGCACTTCGGCGGCGGCTTCGGGGGCATCTCGCGGCCGTGCTCCAGCGGCGGCACCTCGGAGCACAAGGAGGGTCGCGCCTTCGACTGGACGCTGGACGCCTCGTCGAAGGCGGACCGGAAGAAGGCGAAGGCCTTCCTCGACTGGGCGTTCGCCGACGACGAGGCCGGCAACCACGACGTCAAGGCCCGACGGATGGGGATCATGTACGTCATCTGGAACGACCACATGTACCCCGCCTGGCACGAGTTCGAGCGGGAGGCCTACCTCAGCTCCTCCTGCAAGTCCCGCAAGAAGTGCTCGAAGGTGCTGCGGCACCGCACGCACCTGCACGTCTCGCTCACCCGGAAGGCGGCCAAGGGCGGCACCAGCTGGTACGCCGGCAAGGTCGATCAGGACTGAGCGCCCGCCGCGAACGCGGCCCGGTCGAGGGCGTAGCGCACCTCGCCCTGCTCCCACCCCGGCACCGGGTCGTCCCACTCCTGCACCCAGGTCTCGACGAGGCTCATGCCGAGCTTGCCGAGCACCGCACGGGAGCCGGTGTTCACCACCATCGTGGTCGCCTCGACCCGCTCCACGTCGGGGCAGGCGAAGGCCTGCGCCAGCAGGGCGCGGGCACCCTCGGTCGCCAGGCCGCGGCCCCAGGCGGCCCGGGGCAGGCGGTAGCCGACGCCTGACAGTTCGGGCCGGCCGCGGACGCTGCTCGCCGACCACCAGCCGGCGAACCGCTCCGGCCCGGCGTCGTCGCGGGTGAACCCGGCCCAGTAGCCCAGGCCGCGGCGTAAGTCCGAGCGGGCGGTGAGCCGCTCGTCCCACTCGGCCCTGGTCTCGGCCGGCGTGGCGGCCCGGCCGCGGATGAAGCGCATCACCGCGGGGTCGGCGTTGAGCTCGACGAGGTGGGGGAGGTGCGCGGCGCCGACCGGCTCCAGGCGGAGCCGGTCGGTCGCCAGGTGGGGCAGGCTCAGCCGGCCCACTCCGACTTCCAGCCGTCGACCTCGTCGGCCTTGCGGGACGCCGGGCCGGTGTAGACGGCGGACGGACGGATCAGGCGGCCCGTGCGCTTCTGCTCCAGGATGTGCGCCGACCAGCCGCCGGTGCGGGCGCAGGTGAACATCGCGGTGAACATGTTCGACGGGACCTCGGCGAAGTCGAGGACGATGGCCGCCCAGAACTCGACGTTGGTCTCGAGGACGCGGTCGGGACGACGCTCGCGCAGCTCCTTGAGGGCCGCCTGCTCCAGCGCCTCGGCGACGGCGTAGCGCGGGGCGTCGAGCTCCTTCGCCGTACGACGCAGGACGCGGGCGCGCGGGTCCTCCGCGCGGTAGACGCGGTGGCCGAAGCCCATCAGCCGCTCGCCGGAGTCGAGCAGGCCCTTGACGTACGCCGTGGCGTCCCCGGACTTCTCGACGTCCTCGATCATCGTCAGCACGCGGGCCGGGGCTCCGCCGTGCAGCGGGCCGCTCATCGCGCCGATGGCGCCGGAGAACGCGGCCGCGACGTCGGCACCCGTGGAGGTGATGACGCGCGCGGTGAACGTGGAGGCGTTCATGCCGTGCTCGGCCGCGCTGCTCCAGTAGGCGTCGATCGCGTGGGCGTGCTTGGGGTCGGCCTCGCCCTTCCAGCGGATCAGGAACTTCTCGGCGAGCGTCTTGCCCTCGTCGACGGCCTTCTGGGGGACGACCGGCTGGTTCAGGCCGCGCGCCGACTGGGCGGCGTACGACAGGACCATCACGGCGAGCCGGCCGATGTCCTCGCGGGCCTGCTCGTCGGAGATGTCGTAGGTCTGGCCGAAGCCGAACGCCGGCGCGAGCATGGCCACGGCGGCTTGCACGTCGACGCGGACGTCACCGGTGTGGACCGGCAGGTTGTAGGGCTCGGCCGGGGCGAGGCCGGGCTGGTAGGCGCCGTCGATCAGCAGGCCCCAGACGTTCTCGAACGGCACCCGCCCGACGATGTCCTCGATGTCCACGCCGCGGTAGCGCAGCGCGGAGCCTTCCTTGTCGGGCTCGGCGATCTCGGACTCGAACGCAACGACACCTTCGAGTCCGTGGTGTACCTCGGTCATGCGCTCGCGACTCCTTCGCGGAAGGGGATGGTGGGAGGCGCGACCCGGGGGGTGCGCCGGACGCATTCTGCACCTGCCGCCGCGCGGGCGACACCCCGGCGCCTAGATTCGACGCATGGGTGACAACACGCACGACGACGCGGCCATCGCCGACCTGCGCCACGAGTACGCCGCCGGGGGGCTCGACGAGGGCGACCTCGCGCCCGACCCGGTCACGATGTTCCGCCGCTGGTTCGAGGACGTGCGCGCCGCCAACCTGCACGAGCCGAACGCGATGGTCATCTCGACCGTCTCCGCCGAGGGCCGTCCCTCGTCGCGGATGGTGCTGCTCAAGGGCGTCGCCGAGGACGGCTTCCGCTTCTTCACCAACACCCGCTCCCGCAAGGGCGCCGAGCTCGCCGCGAACCCCGCCTGCTCGCTGCTCTTCCCCTGGCACCTGCTCGAGCGCCAGGTCCGCGTGGACGGCGTCGCCGAGCCGCTGCCGGACGCCGACGTGCGCGCCTACTTCGACTCGCGGCCCCGGGGCTCCCGGATCGGCGCCTGGGCCTCCCACCAGTCCCACCCGGTCGCCGACCGCGGCGCGCTGGACGCGGCGTACGCCGAGGCCGACGCCCGCTTCCCCGGTGAGGATGTCCCCGTCCCCGAGGAGTGGGGCGGCTACCTCGTCCGTCCCGAGACCGTCGAGTTCTGGCAGGGCCGCACCAGTCGGCTGCACGACCGGCTGGTCTACCGGCGGGCTGCCGGGTCGTGGGAGACGGAGCGGCTGGCGCCGTAGGGGGTGTCGGATTCCCCGGATATCCGGGGAAACCCGCACTTCCCGGGTGTTGCAACACCCGGAAAGTGCCAACTTCCCCGGATATCCGGGGAAATTCACAGACCGCTTGTGAGTGAGCACTCACTCACTTAAAGTCAACCGGGTGACCGAGACCCGCCGCCGCGCCCGCGCGATGAACCCCGAGGAGCGCCTCGACCAGCTGGTCGACGTGACGCTCGAGCTGCTGCGGGTGCACGGACGGGGGGTGACGACCCGGCAGATCGCCGAGCGGGCCGGGGTCGCGGAGGGCACGATCTTCCGCGTCGTCGAGACCAAGGACGAGCTGGTCGACGCCGCGATCGCCCGGGCGTTCCGCCCCGGCCGGGTCGAGGACCGGATCCTCGAGATCGACGACACGCTGCCCCTGCACGACCGCCTGGTGCTGCTGGTGGGGATCCTCCAGCAGCGGTTCCGGGCGACGTTCGCGCTCATGCAGAAGGTCGGGATGATCCGGCCCCCCGACCACCTCCACGACGGTGAGGAGGCGATCGCGATCCGGGCCCGGATGGGCCAGGTCCTCGAGGCCGTCGTCGGCGCGGACGCAGACGCCTTGAACGTCCCGGTCGACGAGTTCGTCCACCGCCTACGGCTGCTGACCTTCGCCGGCAGCCACGACCACATCGCTGACGGACGGCTGCTCACCCCCGAGCAGATCGTCGACACGCTCCTGAACGGCCTCGCGAGGAACACCCCATGCTGATCCGCCTGCTCCGCACCCACCTGCAGCCCTACCGCGGCTGGCTCGCGGCCGTCGTCGCCCTGCAGTTCGTCGGCGTCGTCGCGATGCTCTACCTGCCCAGCCTGAACGCCGACATCATCGACAGCGGCATCGCGACCGGGGACACGGGCTACATCGTCCGCACCGGCGCGATCATGCTCGCGGTCTCGCTGGTGCAGATCGTCTGCTCGGTCACCGCCGTCTGGTTCGGGGCGCGTACGGCGATGGGCTTCGGGCGCGACGTCCGCGCGGCGCTGTTCCACCGGGTCGGGACCTTCTCGGCCCGCGAGGTCCAGCACTTCGGCGCCCCCTCGCTGATCACCCGCGGCACCAACGACGTCCAGCAGGTGCAGATGCTCGTGCTGATGGCCTGCACGATCGCGATCTCCTCGCCGATCATGATGGTCGGCGGTGTCCTGATGGCGCTGCGCGAGGACGTCGGGCTCGGCTGGATCCTGGCCGTCGTCGTCCCCGCGCTCTTCCTCTCCGTCGGGCTCGTCGTCAGCCGGATGGTGCCGAACTTCCGGAAGATGCAGACCCGCATCGACGAGGTCAACCGCGTGCTCCGCGAGCAGATCACCGGCATCCGCGTCGTCCGCGCCTTCGTCCGCGAGCCGCACGAGACCGAGCGCTTCGCCACGGCGAACGACGAGCTCACCGACGTCGCCGTCCGGGCGGGCCGCTGGATGGCGACGATGTTCCCGCTGGTGATGCTGGTCGTGAACGTCTCCAGCGTCGCGGTCATCTGGTTCGGCGGCCACCGCGTCGACGCCGGCCAGATGCAGGTCGGCGCGCTCACGGCGTTCCTGTCCTACCTGATGCAGATCCTGATGTCGGTGATGATGGCGACGTTCATGCTGATGATGGTGCCGCGGTCCTCGGTCTGCGGCGACCGGATCATCGAGGTCCTCGAGACCGACTCGTCGGTCGTCCCGTCGCCGGACCCCGTTCAGCCGGACCCCGCCAAGCGCGGGTGGCTGGATCTGGAGGACGTCGTGTTCTCCTACCCGGGCGCCGAGTCGCCGGTGCTCTGCGACGTCTCGCTCGAGGCCCGCCCCGGCCAGACCGTCGCGATCATCGGCTCGACCGGCGCCGGCAAGACCACGCTGGTCAGCCTGGTGCCGCGGCTCTTCGACGCCACCGCCGGCTCGGTCCGGGTGGCCGGCGTCGACGTGCGCGACCTCGACCAGGACGCGCTGTGGGCGCAGATCGGGTTGATCCCGCAGAAGGCCTTCCTGTTCACCGGCACGATCGCCACCAACCTGCGCCACGGCAAGCCGGACGCGACCGACGAGGAGCTCTGGGAGGCGCTGCGCACCGCGCAGGCGGCGGACTTCGTCGCGGACCTCCCCGACGGTCTCGACGCCACGGTCGCGCAGGGCGGCACGAACTTCTCCGGCGGCCAGCGCCAGCGCCTCGCCATCGCGCGCGCGCTCGTACGCCGGCCCGGGCTGTACCTCTTCGACGACTCGTTCTCGGCGCTGGACCTCGCGACCGACGCCCGGCTGCGGGCGGCCCTGCGCCCCACGACGACCGACGCGACCGTCGTGATCGTCGCGCAGCGCGTCTCCACGATCATCGACGCGGACCTGATCCTGGTGCTGGAGGACGGCATGGTGGTCGGCCGCGGCCGCCACGACGAGCTGCTCGAGACCTGTCCGACCTACCAGGAGATCGTCACGTCCCAGCTGACCGCGGAGGTGGCGGCATGAGCGTCCCTCCAGCCGACACGAGCAAGGGTGAGAACCACAAGGGCAAGGCGCTCGAGGCGACCGAGCGGATCGAGGCTCCGGTCGGTGGCCCCGGTCGCGGCCCGATGGGCGGCGGCATGGTCGGCCAGAAGGCGATGACGTTCGGACCGTCGGCGAAGCGGCTGGCGGCGCGGATGCGCCCCGACCGGAGCCGGGCGCTGGCCGTCGTCGGCCTCGGCGTCGTCAGCGTGGTGCTGATGTCGACCGGCCCGCGGATCCTCGGCCACGCCACCGACCTCGTCTTCCGCGGCTTCATCGGTCGCCAGGTCCCGGTCGGCACGCCGCAGTCCGAGCTGCCCGACGCCGTCCGTGGCCAGGGCGTCGTGCCCGGCCAGGGCGTCGACTTCACCGCCGTGGGCAACGTCCTGCTGCTCGTCCTCGCGGTGTACGCCGCGGCGTCGCTGCTCGGCTGGCTGCAGGGCTACCTGCTCAACGGCGTCGTGCAGAACACCGTCTACCGGATGCGCGCCGACGTCGAGGAGAAGATCAACCGGCTGCCGCTGGGCTACTTCGACCGCTCGCCGCGCGGGGAGCTGCTGAGCCGCGTCACCAACGACATCGACAACGTCAGCCAGACCCTGCAGCAGACGATGAGCCAGCTGCTCACGTCGCTGATGACGGTCATCGCCGTGCTCGGGATGATGTTCTGGATCTCGCCGCTGCTGGCCCTGGTCGCGCTGGTCTCGGTGCCGGTCTCGCTGCTGGTCACCCGCGCCATCATGAAGCGCTCGCAGGGCCAGTTCGTCGCCCAGTGGCGGCGTACGGGCAAGCTCAACGCGCTGGTCGAGGAGTCCTTCTCCGGCCACGCCCTCGTCAAGGTGTTCGGCCGCCAGGGCGAGGTGGAGCGGACCTTCGCGGAGGAGAACGACGAGCTCTACCGCGTCAGCTTCGGCGCGCAGTTCGTGTCCGGGCTGATCATGCCGGCGATGATGTTCATCGGGAACGTCAACTACGTCGTCATCGCCGTCGTCGGCGCGCTCCGGGTGTCCAGCGGCTCGCTCTCGCTCGGCGACGTCCAGGCATTCGTGCAGTACACCCGCCAGTTCACCCAGCCGCTCACGACCGTCGCCTCGATGATGAACCTCCTCCAGTCCGGCGTCGCGTCGGCCGAGCGGGTCTTCGAGCTGCTCGACGCGCCCGAGGAGCCGGCCGACCCGGCCGCGCTGACCACGCCGGCGCTGCGGCGCGGCGAGGTCGCCTTCGAGGCGGTGTCGTTCCGGTACGACGAGGACCGGCCACTCATCGACGACCTCTCGCTTGTGGCCCGGCCCGGGCAGACGGTGGCCATCGTCGGCCCGACGGGTGCCGGCAAGACGACGCTGGTGAACCTGGTCATGCGGTTCTACGACGTCGACGCCGGCCGGATCACCATCGACGGCGTGGACATCACCGCGATGCCCCGCTCGGCGCTCCGCGGCCAGATCGGGATGGTCCTGCAGGACACCTGGCTCTTCGAGGGCACCATCCACGACAACATCGCCTACGGGCGGCCGGACGCGAGCCACGAGGACGTGCTGGAGGCGGCCCGGGCGACCTTCGTCGAGCGGTTCGTCCACTCGCTGCCGGACGGCTACGACACGGTCATCGACGAGGAGGGCTCCAACCTGTCGGCGGGGGAGCGGCAGCTGGTCACGATCGCCCGGGCGTTCCTCACCGACCCGGCCCTGCTGATCCTCGACGAGGCCACGAGCTCGGTCGACACCCGCACCGAGCTGCTCGTGCAGCACGCGATGGCGGCGCTGCGCACCGACCGCACCAGCTTCGTCATCGCGCACCGGCTCAGCACGATCCGGGACGCGGACCTGATCCTGGTGATGGAGGACGGCGCGATCGTCGAGCAGGGCACGCACGACGAGCTGCTCGAGCGGCCCGGCGCCTACGCCCGTCTCTACCAGTCGCAGTTCGCCGCCGTCGCGACCTGACCGGCCCCCGGCGTACGTCCCGATCAATTGCCTTGATCCGGCTCCCGGCGAGATCTACGCTCGTGGGACACGGGAAAGGAGGTGGTCCGAAGAATGAATTCTTCAAGGACGCGTGAGGTGGCTGCCCGCTAGCAGCCCAGCATCATCGGGGGTGAGATTCCCCCGAGGCTGCTGACGAATTCCTAGCAGCTACCCGACCCGCAGACGATCCGGTCATCACGTCCACCGGAGCGGGCCCCGATCCGGGGTCCACGTCTGCGGGTCGTTCCCATTTCGGACCGTCGCGGCGGAGGTGGCCTGCGTCTCACTTGGTTGTCCCTGTCAACCTTTCGGGAATATAGTTGCGAGCAGCAACCTTCTACTCCCTGTGAATCGAGCACGCGTGACCACCCAGGCAACCACCCCGCCCGTCAGCCCGCCTTTCGAGGCGTCCGGCCAGATGACGCACCGCCAGATCCTCGAGGCCATGAGCGGCCTCCTGCTGGCGATGTTCGTCGCGATGCTGTCCAGCACCGTCGTCACGAACGCGCTCCCGCGGATCGTGACCGACCTGCAGGGCAGCCAGACCGGCTACACCTGGGTCGTGGTCGCGACGCTGCTCGCGATGACCGCGACCACCCCGATCTGGGGCAAGCTCGCCGACCTCTTCAGCAAGAAGGTGCTGGTGCAGAGCGCGCTGGTCATCTTCTCGATCGGCTCCCTCATCGCCGGCTTCGCGCCGAGCATGGAGGTGCTGATCGGCGCCCGTGTCATCCAGGGCCTCGGCGTCGGTGGCCTGACCGCGCTGGTGCAGGTCGTCATCGCCTCGATGGTGACCCCGCGCGAGCGGGGCCGCTACTCCGGCTACATCGGCGCCACGTTCGCGCTCGCGACCGTCAGCGGCCCGCTCATCGGCGGCCTGATCGTCGACAGCCCGCTCGGCTGGCGCGGTTGCTTCTTCGTCGGCCTGCCCTTCGCCGTCGGCGCGTTCGTCCTCCTGCAGAAGACGCTGCGGCTGCCCGTCGTCAAGCGCGAGGTCAGCATCGACTACCTCGGCGCCACCCTGATCGTCGGCGGCGTCTCGCTGCTGCTCGTGTGGGTCTCGCTCGCCGGCAACCAGTTCGACTGGGTCTCCGCCACCAGCGGCCTGCTCGTCGCGGGCGGCCTGGCGCTCCTCGCCGCCGCGGTGTACGTCGAGTCCGTCGCCGCCGAGCCGATCATCCCGCTGCGCCTCTTCAAGGACCGCACGACGTCGCTGGCGACCGGCGCCTCGATCCTGATCGGCGTCGCGATGTTCGGGTCGACCGTCTACCTCAGCCAGTACTTCCAGCTCGCCCGCGGCATGAGCCCGACCCACGCCGGCCTGATGTCGATCGCCATGGTCGGCGGCCTGCTCGTCTCGAGCATCGTGTCCGGCCGGATCATCAGCGACACCGGCCTGTGGAAGCGCTGGCTGGTCGGCGGCATGGCGCTGGTCATCATCGGCCTGGCCCTGCTCGGCCAGATCGACGCGCACACCAACCTCGCCCTCGTGGGCCTGTTCATGGCGATCCTGGGCATCGGCCTCGGCGCCACGATGCAGAACCTCGTCCTCGCGGTGCAGAACAACACCGCCCAGGCCGACATGGGCGCCGCCAGCTCCGTCGTCGCGTTCTTCCGCTCGATGGGCGGCTCGATCGGCGTCTCGGCGCTCGGCGCCCTGCTCAGCCACCAGGTGGCCGACAAGGTCACGGCCGGCCTGCAGGCCATGGGCGTCGACACCACCCACGAGAGCAGCTCGATCCCGACGCTGAGCGAGCTGCCGGCGCCGATCCGCGCGCTCTACGAGGACGCGTTCGGCACGGCCATCGGCCACATCTTCCTGGTCGCGATGCCGTTCGCCGCGCTGGCCTTCGTGTGCGTCCTGTTCATCAAGGAGGTGCCGCTCCGCACGACGATCGACCGGGTCGACGAGCGGGCGCCGGAGACCGACGAGGTCACCCCCGAGCCCACCACCGAGGCCGGGGTCCGGTGACCTCCGTGTCCGAGACCCTCCAGCGTCCTACGATCAGCGGCGTGACCCGCCCCGAGACGCTCGGCCTGCTCGAGCAGGAGGTCGGCGTGCTGATCCGCCGGGTCAAGCGCGTCATCGGCCTGCGGGCCCGCGCCGTGCACCCGGACCTGCAGCCCTCGTCGTACCTCATGCTCGCGTTCCTCGCCGAGAAGGGGCCGCTGCGGTCCTCGGCGATGGCGGAGACCTTCGACATCGACAAGGGCGCGATCAGCCGGCAGGTCCAGCACCTCACGGAGCTGGGCCTGGTCGACCGCACGCCCGACCCGGACGACGGGCGCGCGTCGCTCGTGTCGGCCAGCGACGAGGCCGTACGCCGCCTGAACGCGGTCGCGGCCGACCGGCGGACCTGGCTCGACGAGCGGCTGGGCGACTGGACCGACGACGAGCTGACCGGCTTCGTCGACGTGCTGGGCCGCTACAACCGGGCTCTCGACCAGTCGTAGCGGCCCCTTCGGAGCGACCCGCGCGTCAGCGCAGCCAGACCGTGGTGTCCGGCGGCAGGGTGTCGTCGACCGGCCCGCTGGCCATGACGACCTCGCCCTCGGGCAGCGCGACCGGTGTGGTGCCGCAGTTGAGCACCACCGTGACCGGGCCCCGGCGGAAGCCGAGCACGTCGGCGCCGAGCTCGAGCATCTCGACGTGGTCGCCCGCGGTCTGGGCGAAGTCGCGCCGTGCGGCGAGCGCCGAGCGGTAGAACTCCAGCGTCGAGCCCTCGACGCCCTCCTGGGCGGCCACCGTGAGGTGGGCCCAGTCGGCCGGCTGCGGGATCCACGGCTGCTCGTGGCCCGGGCCGAAGCCGAACGGCGCCTCGGTGCCCGACCACGGGATCGGCACCCGGCAGCCGTCGCGACCGGGCTCGCCGGTGCGGAACCACGACGGGTCCTGGCGGAACTCGGGCTCGACGTCGACCTGCTCCAGGCCGAGCTCCTCGCCCTCGTAGAGGTACGACGACCCCGGCAGCGCCAGCATCGCCAGCGTCGAGGCCTTGGCGCGGGCGAGTCCCTGCGCGCCGCCGCCGTACCGCGTCACGTGCCGGATCACGTCGTGGTTGCTCAGCACCCACGTGGGGGAGGCGCCGACGGGCTCGAGGGCCGCGAAGGTGCCGGTGATGACGTCGCTGAACTCACGGGCCGACCAGCCGGCGAGCAGCCAGGAGAAGTTGAACGACTGCTGCATCTCGTCGGGGCGCACGAACTTCGCCATCGACTCGGGCGTCTGGGTCCAGGCCTCGGCCACGGTCATCCGGTCGCCGTCGTACTTCTCCAGCACGCGGTGCCAGCGGCGGTAGACGTCGTGCACCTCGGGCTGGTCCCACATCGGCTCGTCGCGCAGGGTCCGCTCGACCATGCTGCCGCCGCCACCGCTCTGGTGGGCGTCGGCGCCGCTGCCGCGGCGCTCACCCTCCTGCAGCACCTGGTCGCGCAGGTCCGCGACCTTGTAGAGGCCGTGGGCCACGTCGACGCGGAAGCCGTCCACGCCGCGGTCGAGCCAGAAGGTCAGCACGTCCTCGAACATGTCGCCGACCTCGGGGTTGCGCCAGTCGAAGTCGGGCTGGGTCGAGTCGAAGAGGTGGAGGTACCACTGGCCGTCGGGCACCCGGGTCCACGCCGGGCCGCCGAAGACGGAGTCCCAGTTGTTCGGGGGCAGCTCGCCGTTCTCCCCGCGGCCGTCGCGGAAGAGGTAGCGGGCCCGCTCCGGGCTGCCGGGCGCCGCGGCCAGGGCGGCCTGGAACCACACGTGCTCGTCGGAGGAGTGGTTGGGGACGAGGTCGACGATGACCTTGAGGCCGAGGTCGTGCGCGGTCGCCAGCAGCGTGTCGGCGTCGGCGAGCGAGCCGAAGCGCGGGTCGACGTCGCAGTAGTCGGCCACGTCGTACCCGTGGTCGTGCTGCGGCGAGGTGTAGAACGGCGTCATCCACAGCGCGTCCACGCCCAGGTCGCGCAGGTAGGGCAGTCGCGAGGTGATCCCCGGGAGGTCGCCGATGCCGTCGCCGTCGCTGTCGGCGAAGCTGCGGACGTAGACCTGGTAGGTGACCGCGTGCCGCCACCACTCGCTGGGGTCGACCTGGATTGGATCGTTCAAAGTCATGCGGACAATCCTCCCCGCAGACCCCCTGCCGAGGCAACTCCGAAGGTCGAGTCGGCGCATCTTCAGACGTGGGAGTAGCCGAGTCGGCGCATCTGCAGACGGACGAGGGCGCGTCGGCGTGTCGGGCCCCGCCCCATCTGCAGACGCGCCGACTCGGCGGTCCGGGGATCTGCAGACGCGCCGACTCGGCGGTCCGGGGATCTGCAGATGCGCCGACTCGGCGGTACGGCGGGTGGTGGGGTCAGGCGAAGGCGGCCGGGTCGACGGCGACCCAGACGTGCTCGGCGCACGCGACGACGCGGCCGTCGGCGTCGTACAGTGTGGCGGCGGTGAAGGTCTTGCGACCCTCCTGGCCGCGGGCGAGGCCGACGACGACGTGCTCCTCGCCGACGACGGGGAGGGCGTCGACGCGGGCGGTCATGCCGCCCAGCACCATCAGCCGCTCCTCGAGGTCGCCGGCCCAGCCGCCGATGCAGTCCAGGGCGGCCCAGGTCGCGGCGAGCGAGGCGCGCTGGACGTCGTCGACGTAGGCGTGGAAGTCCTCGGCGACGCTGGCGTGCGGCGTCCACGTCGCGGCGATGCGTACGGCGCCGTCCTGGTCGCCCACGCGGCCGGGGAAGATCCGCAGGCCGTCGCCCTCCTCGCGGGTGGTGCCGCACGCGAAGCAGGTGGGGAAGGGGTGCGAGGTGAGGCCGGGGTAGGTCGCCATGGCGGCGCGTGCCTCGGCCGCCGGCACCGGCTCGACGATCGCGGGGTCGGCGTCGGTGACCTCGGCACGGGCGACGACGGCCCCCTCGACCGAGGCGGTCACCCCGGTGCCGTCGTCGACGACGTCCATCGGGGTGTCGAGCGGGGGCGGCTTGCGGAGCGCGACCCGGATCGGCGGCCAGGCCTCGGCCCGGTTGTCGGGGCAGCCCTGCTCCACGAGCGCGGCCAGCGCCCCGGAGGTCCAGCCGCCGTTGCCCGAGGACGGCGGGCCGCAGAAGCGGCGGGGGACGATCAGGTCGGGATGCTCGCTCATCCCCTGATCCTCTCCCACCGGTCCAGCGCCTCGCGACGCTCGGCCGCGTGGTCGACGACCGGGTCGGGGTAGCCGGCGGCGAGCCGGTCCTCCGGCGCCGGGTCGTGGGGGTCGGCCACGTCGGCGAGCTCGGGCACCCAGTGGCGGACGTAGGCGCCCTTGGGGTCGAACTTCTTGCCCTGCGAGGTCGGGTTGAAGACCCGGAAGTACGGCGCGGCGTCGGTGCCGCTGCCGGCCGTCCACTGCCAGCCGTGCTGGTTGGAGGCGAGGTCGCCGTCGACGAGCCAGTGCATGAAGTGCCGGGCGCCGTGCTGCCACTCGAGGTGCAGGTCCTTGACGAGGAAGCTGGCCACGATCATCCGGACGCGGTTGTGCATCCAGCCGGTCGCCCGCAGCTGCCGCATGCCCGCGTCCACGACGGGGAAGCCCGTGCGGCCCTCGCGCCAGGCGTCGAGGTGGGTGCCGGGGTCGTCGTACTGGAGGCGGGCGTACTCGGGGCGGAGGTACTCGCGCGCCGACTCCGGCCGCGCGAACAGCACGTCGGCGTAGAACTCGCGCCAGGCCAGCTCCTTGCGGTAGGTCTGCGAGCCGCGGCTGCGCAGGGCGCCGACGTCGGCCAGCATCGTCCGCGGGTGGATCTCGCCCCACTTCAGGTGCACCGACATGTGGGAGGTGCCGACGACGGCCGGGAGGTCGCGGGCGGCGTCGTAGTCCGCGATGCGCTCGTCGAGGAAGTCGGCCCAGCGGCGCCGGGCGGCGGCCTCGCCGGCCTCCGGGAGCTCGAGGCCGTCGGGCAGCGCCGGCTCCGGGATGTCGGTGGTGTCCTCCAGCGCCAGCCAGGTCGCGCCCGACGGCGCCTCGACGGGCGCCCGCCAGCCGTGGTCGGCCCAGGCACGGGAGAACGGCGTGTAGACCTTGTAGGGGTCGCCGGTCTTGTTGGTGACGCGGCCCGGCGCGACGGCGTACGGCGACCCCGTGCGGACCAGCTCGATCCCCGCCTCGGCGAGCGCGGCCTCGACGTCCAGGTCGCGCTGGTGGCCGTAGGGTCCGTAGTCGGCCGCGACGTGCACGCGCGTGGCGCCGACCTCCTTCGCGGCGAGCACGACCCGGCGGACCGGACCGCCCCGCACGACCGAGAGCCCGGGCCCGCGGCCACCGCCGCGCAGGTCGGCGTCCAGCGCGCGCAGCGAGGCGCCGAGGTAGGCCCGGCGGCTGGGACCGGCCGGACCCCACAGCGCCGGGTCGAGCACGAACAGCGGGAGCACGTCGCCGTCCCCGCACGCCTCGAGCAGGGCGGGGTTGTCCTGGAGGCGGAGGTCGCGGCGGAACCACATCACGGAAGGCATCGGTCCCAGCCTGCCACGCGCCTCCGACGGCCCGGTGGTCGAATGGAGCCGCACCCGCCGATGGGACACAATGACCCGGTGAGCGATCTCATCGACACCACCGAGATGTACCTCCGCACGATCTACGAGCTGGTCGAGGAGGGCATCGTCCCGCTGCGCGCCCGGATCGCCGAGCGCCTCCACCAGAGCGGTCCGACCGTGTCGCAGACGGTGGCCCGGATGGAGCGCGACGGCCTCCTGACCGTCGAGGGCGACCGCCACCTGCAGCTCACCGACGACGGGCACCGCCTCGCGACCCGTGTGATGCGCAAGCACCGGCTGGCCGAGCGGCTCCTCATCGACGTGATCGGGCTCGACTGGGAGCTCGTCCACGAGGAGGCGTGCCGCTGGGAGCACGTCATGTCCGAGACCGTGGAGCGCCGCCTCGTCGAGCTGCTCGACCACCCCACGGAGTCGCCGTACGGCAACCCGATCCCCGGCCTCGACGAGCTCGGCGAGACCGACCTCGGCGAGGGCTTCATGGAAGGCGTCGAGCCGCTGTCGAAGGCGGTCGCGGTCGGTGACGACGAGGCCCGCGTGCTCGTCCGTCGGATCTCGGAGGAGATGCAGAAGGACGAGGCGCTGATGAGCGCGCTGCGACGCGTGGGTGCCCTGCCGGACAAGACGATCACGGCGGTCGCGACCCCGGACGGCGTGCTGGTCGGCTCGGGCGGCGAGACCGCCGAGATCGTCCCGGAGGCCGCCGACCACATCTTCGTCCGCAAGCTCTGAGGCCTGCGCACGGTCCGGCTAGGCCGTGCGCCGCTCCACGAGCGCGGTGAGGAACTCGCTGCACCCCACGTCGAGGGTGTACGCCGCCAGCTCGTCGCCCCGGGTCGTGCCGCGGTTGACGATGACGACCGGCGTGCCGTCGCGGGCGGCCCGGCGTACGAACCGGAAGCCGCTCATCACGGTCAGCGACGACCCGGCCACGAGCAGGGCACCGTCGGTGGCGGCGAGCGCGTCGACCGCGGCGTAGCACCGCTCGACGCGGGGGAGGGGGACGTTCTCCCCGAAGAACACCACGTCGGGCTTGAGGATCCCCGCGCAGTCGGCGCAGCCCGGGACGACGAAGTCCGCGGTGTCGTCGAGGTCGACGTCGCCGTCGGGCCGGCTCTCCGCTGCGCCGTGGCGCTCGGCGAAGCCGGGGTTGAGCTCGTGGAGCCGGGCGTGCAGGGCGGCCCGCCCGGTCGTGGCGCGGCAGTCCAGGCAGACCACGTCGGCGATCCGGCCGTGCAGGGCGACCAGGCTCCGCGAGCCGGCCCGCTCGTGCAGGCCGTCGACGTTCTGGGTGATCAGCAGCTCGGGGTCCAGCCGGGTCAGCGCGTGGTGGCCGGCGTTCGGCTCGGCCCCCTTCATCCGGCCCCAGCCGAGGTGGCTGCGCGCCCAATAGCGCCGGCGGGCCTCCGGGCCGGAGACGAACTCCTGGTAGGTCATCGGCGTCCGGTTCGGCGAGCCGGGTCCGCGGTAGTCCGGGATGCCGGAGTCCGTGCTGAGCCCGGCGCCGGTCAGCACCACGAGCGGTCGGTCGGCGAGCAGGTCGAGCGCGGCCGCGGCCGAGGTGGACGCGGCCGTGGTGGTCGTGTCGCCGGAGACCGTCATCGGGCGTAGCGCAGCGCCGCCCGGGCGCGGGCCTTGTCGGCCTCGACGGCGCGGTCCTTCGGCGGGGCCGTCGTCACGAGGTCGTCCAGCAGGTGCTGGGTCAGGTGCGCGATCTCGCGGACGGCGCGGTCGAACGCGGCCTGGTTCGCCTGCGACGGCTTCGTCGTCCCGCTGACCTTGCGGACGTACTGCAGCGCGGCCGCCGTGACCTCGTCACGGGTCGCGGGCGGCTCGAAGTTGTTGAGGGGGCGGATGTTGCGGCACATGGTCCGAGCGTACGTCGGTCTCACCCTGCGGGCACCCGGGATCGGGGTGCGACGATGGGGGGATGGCTGAGACCGGCAAGACGGACCGACCGTTCGACATCGTGCTCTTCGGGGCGACGGGCTTCACGGGTGCGCTGACGGCGGAGTACCTCGCCCGGCACGCGCCGAGCGGGCTGCGCTGGGCGCTGGCCGGGCGCAGCCCCGACAAGCTGGCCCGGGTGCGGGACCAGCTGGCGGCGATCGACCCCGCGCTCGCGGACCTCGAGCTGCTGCACGCCGAGGTCGGCGACCCGGCCTCGCTCGCCGACGTCGCGTCGCGCGCCCGCGTCGTGATCACCACGGTCGGGCCCTACCTGACGTACGGCGAGCCGCTGGTCGCCGCCTGCGCCGACGCCGGCACCGACTACGTCGACCTCACCGGCGAGCCCGAGTTCGTGGACCGGATGTACGTCGCCCACAACGCCGCCGCGGAGCGCTCCGGCGCCCGGATCGTGCACGCGTGCGGCTTCGACTCGGTCCCGCACGACCTCGGCGCGATGTACACCGTCGAGCAGCTCGGCGCGCAGGGCCCGGTGTCCGTCCGCGGCGTGGTCCGCGCGAGCGGGATGTTCTCCGGCGGCACCTTCCACTCCGCGATGACCGCGATGTCGCGCGGGAAGCAGATGAAGCAGGCCTCCTCGGCCCGGCGCAAGGCGGAGCCGAAGCCGCAGGGCCGGACCTCGCGCGCCGTCGCCGGCAAGCCGCACCGGGACTCGCTCCTGGGCTACTGGTTGCTGCCGATGCCCACCATCGACCCGGCGGTGGTCGCGCGCAGCGGCGCCGCGCTGGCGTCGTACGGCCCGGAGTTCCGCTACGCGCACTACGCCGGCACCAAGACGCTGCGGTACGCCGCCGGCGGGGCGGCCGGCGTCACCGCCATCGCCCTGTCCGCGCAGGTGAAGCCGCTGCGCAACCTGCTGCTCGGCAAGGTCAAGCAGGGCGACGGCCCGGACGAGTCGCGTCGCGAGAAGTCGTGGTTCACCGTCGACTTCGTCGGCGAGGGCGACGGCCGCTCGGTCCACACCCGCGTCAGCGGCGGCGACCCGGGCTACGGCGAGACCGCCAAGATGCTCGCCGAGTCCGCCCTCTGCTTGGCCTTCGACGACAACCCGCCCACCTCCGGCCAGGTCACCACCGCCCAGGCCATGGGGGCGAACCTGCTGGCCCGGCTGCAGGCCGCCGGGATCCGGTTCGAGGTCGTCGCCTGACGGTCGACAGCTGACCGCCGGTCGGGCCCGTGGCCCGGTCGGGTGCTGCTTCGTGCGTCCTGACGCGCTCGGGAGGTACGACGCGGGGTGCCCCAGGCAAGAGTCGAACTTGCGACCTTTCGCTTAGGAGGCGGCTGCTCTATCCACTGAGCTACTGGGGCGTGACGCCGTCGGGACGTCGGCGCACATCGTGCCACCTGCGGGCGGGCGCGATCGAGTCGGCCACCTCGTCATCCTCCGATCGGGCAGCGTTTCCTGGGCCCGACGTCGGCGGGGTACTAGTCCCTGGACCCCACCGGCCGGGGGTCCGGCGCCCCAGGGCCAACGGCGCCTGCAGCCCTGCTGGCGGGACCGCATTTCCGGACGAATGGAGGCATGAGAAATCGTGACTCCCACCAGGCGTTCTCGGGCCCTGACCAGGCCGGAGACCACGTCCTTCCCTCGCCCTTCCCCACGTCGCAGCGGGCCGCGCGCCGGCGTGCGACCCGACCGTCCCTGCGGGGCGCCGTCGGGCTGGTCGCCCTGGCGCTCGGCACCGTGCTGGCCGGCTCCGCCGGGCCCGCCGACGGCCTGACGCCGTCGTACGCCGGGCACGTCAGCGCCGCCACCCCCGGCGCCGCCACCAAAACCGCCGCGAGCGCCCGCGGCAGCGGCACCTCGCCGTCGGCCGGCACCCTGATGCTCGACTGGGGCGACCCGCAGTCGACGCCGGACGCGTGGCGCGGCAACTACGTCGTCCTGCAGCCGTGGGAGTACGCGCGGATCCCGTCGCTGCGCGCGCACAACCCGGACATCCGGGTGCTGATGTACAAGGACGTCTCGGCGACCGTCGAGGGCGCCTGCCGCGACGGCTGCACGCGCGACAACGAGATCCTGCCGACGGGGGTGGGCTACCACTGGGCGCAGCAGCACCACCCCGAGTGGTTCCTGCACGACGCCGCGGGCCACCGGCTCGAGTGGTCGGACTGGCCGGGCCTCTTCCCGATGGACATCGCCGACCCGGGCTACCAGCGGCGCTGGCTGCGGAGCGTCCGCTCCGAGCTGCGCGCCCACGACTGGGACGGCGTGATGATGGACGACGTCCTCACCACGCTCAGCCACTCCACGTTCGGCGACCGGGTGTCGACGCGCTTCCCGGACGACGCGGCGATGTACGCCGGCACCGAGCGCTTCCTCAGGCGCGTGGCGCCCCGCTTCCAACGGTCCGGCTTCCTCGCGGTGCCGAACCTGACGGTCGGCTGGGACAACTGGAAAGACGTGCTGGAGGACTGGACGCCGTACGTCTCGGGCTGGGAGAACGAGTACTTCGTCAAGTGGAGCCTCGGCCCGAGCGAGCTGTTCACGGCCGACGACGACTGGACGTGGAAGACGGAGATGGCGCGCTGGCTGGCCCGCCGCGACGTGCCGCTGCTCGCGATCACCTACAGCAGCCGCGACGACGTGGCGGCGCAGGCCTACCACCGGGCCTCCTGGCTGCTGACCTGGAACGGTCGCACCGGGTCGAGCATCTTCGTACCCGAGGAGTCCGACACCGACCACTGGCTGCCGGTCGCGACGACGGACATCGGACGCCCGGTCTCGCCGCCCGAGGTGGTGGCCGGCGTCGTGCACCGGCGCGACTACACCGGGGGCGCGGTGCTCGTGAACCCCACGCGGGACGCGCGCACGGTCGACCTCGACGGCACCTTCACGACGCTGCGCGGCAAGCGGGTCTCGAGCGTCCGGCTGGCGCCGACGTCGGGCGTGATCCTGCGCGACTGAGCCATGGGGGGCCGGGTGCTCCGTCGGTCGTCGCCGACCGATCGGCGGAGCGCCATGGCCCAGAAGGGCTAGACAGCCGCGCCTCCGAAGCCCCTGCCTCCCAGGGGTCGCAGGGCCACCAATGGTCACATGCGGATCCTCGACGCCCTCGGTGTGGCGCTGACCCTCGTGCTCGTCTCCCTCGCGGGTGACAGCACGGCCACCGTCGCCGCACCCCGGCCTGCCCAGCACGACGTCGGCCACGCCGACCTCACCCTCGACCTCGGCGGGTCGGTGTCGAACGCGGTCGCCACCGCCGGCACCTCGACCGGCACCGCCCGCCCGCTCGCGCGCACGGCCGTCGCCACGAGCACCAAGGCCACCTCGAAGACCGCGCGCGCCGCCGCCCCCCGTCGTACGACGAGCGAGGGCTCCGCCGGCACGCTGATGCTCGACTGGGGCGACCCGGACTCGACGCCGGAGGCGTGGAAGGGCAACTACGTCGTCATCCAGCCCTGGGAGTACGACCTGATCCCGGTGCTCAAGGCGAAGAACCCCGACGTCCAGGTGCTGATGTACAAGGACGTCTCCGCGACCGTCGCCGGCGCCTGCCGCGACGCCGCGTGCACGCTCGACAACCGGATCCTGCCGACCGGCGTCGGCTATCACTGGGCGATGCGCCACCACCCCGGCTGGTTCCTCCGCGACGCCGCCGGCCGCCAGCTCGAGTGGTCGGACTGGCCCGGGCTCTACCCCATGGACGTGAGCCGCCCGGCCTACGCCCGCCGCTGGTCGGGCAACGTGCTCCGGGAGCTCAGGGCCCACGACTGGGACGGCGTCATGCTCGACGACGTCCTCACCGAGCTCAGCCACACCGTCTTCGACAACCGGGTCTCGACCCGGATCTCCACCGACGCCCAGATGTACGCCGCCACGGAGAAGTTCCTCTCCCGGGTCGGCCCGGGGCTGCAGGCGGCGGGCTACCAGGCGATCACCAACATCGCCTTCCAGTGGGACGACTGGCGCTCGGTCGTCGAGGACTGGTCGCCGTACGTCTCCGGCTGGGAGAACGAGTACTTCGTCAAGTGGGGCCTCAGCGACGACTCCGGCCGCTTCACCGGTGCCGACTGGGAGTGGAAGATGCAGCTGGCCGCTTGGTGCGCCCAGCGCGGCATGCCGCTGCTCGCCGTCACCTACAGCACCACCGCGGACGTGGCCTCGCAGGTCTACCACCGCGCCACCTGGCTGCTGACGTGGAACGGCCGCACCGGCTCGAGCATCTTCGTGCCGGACGAGGAGTTCACCAACCACTGGCTGTCCGCGCCCACCATCGAGATCGGCCAGCCGGCCGGTCCGCGGGAGCGCCTGCCCAGCGGCATCTGGCGGCGCGAGTACGCCGGCGGGATGGTGCTCGTGAACCCGAGCAGCACCGCGCAGCGGATCGCCCTGGGCCGGTCGTACCGCACCGCCAACGGCCGCCGCGTCGACTCCGTCCGGCTCGCACCGGCCACCGCCTCGATCCTGCGCAACTGACGCCCACGCCGTACGTCGCCGGGCCGGTGTAACGCAGGCCACGTCCGGTGACAGGTGGTGGTCGAGGGCGGCGTCGCCGCCCGTCACGATCCGTCCCACCCGGCCCCGGCCGGCGAGACCCCCGGAGACCCCCATGTCCCTGCTCGACAGCCCGACCTTCAAGGTCGTGTCCGCCACCTCCGCCATGGCCGTCGCCGGCCTGCTGACCCTGACGGCGCCCGCCGGCGCCGCGGGCGGCGACCGCGACCACGACGGCATGCCCAACCGGTGGGAGGTCGCCCACCACCTGAACGCGAACAAGGCGAACGCCAAGCGGGACGCCGACCACGACGGCCTCAAGAACATCGCCGAGTTCCGCCACGGCACCGACCCCCGCGACGAGGACTCCGACGACGACGGCGACGACGACGGCGACGAGGTCCACGACGGCTCGCAGTCGACCGACCCCGAGGACGGCGACACCGACGACGACGGCACGGTCGACGGTGACGAGGACGCCGACCACGACGGCGCCGACAACGAGGACGAGGACGACGCGACGGAGACCTGCCAGGCCGACGACGACGACTCCGACGACGACGGCGTCGCCGACGAGGACGAGAACGAGGACGGCACCTCCGCCCACGACGCGGACTCCGACGACGACGGCACCGAGGACGGCGCCGAGGACAGCGACGACGACGGCACCGACAACGCCTCCGAGGACGACGACCAGGGCGACGACTGCCAGGGCGAGGACGAGGGCGACGACGACGGCGAGCACGGCGACGACCGTCCCGCGGCCTCGACCAGCGCGTGGTACGTCGTCCGCTGATCCCCTAGCGGGAGTGCAGCACGACCACGTCCCCGTGGCCGCCGTACCCCAGCACCCGACGCTCGTACGCCGTCCCGTCGAAGGTCAGCACCAGCCAGCCTCCGGCGGGGTCGGCGACGAGCTGCGGGTGCGGGATGTTGGTGAGGTACGGCGCGTCGAGCCGGCCGACCCGCCGGCCCTCGAGGTCGAGCACCGGGTAGCACCGCTCGTCGGCGTCGCTGGCGAGCAGCCACGGCCGGTCGCCGACGGTCACGAGCACGGTGCCCTCGCACTGGCGCATGACCGGCGTCGGGACGGCTGAGAGGCCCTCGGTCCACGCGGCCGCCGTGGTGGTGGCCAGGGCCGGGCCGAAGCGGAAGGGCTGCTGCGAGGGGCTCTCGACGAAGGCGACGTGCCAGCGGTCGTCGACCCGGAGCAGCGCCGGGTCCCACGTGCCGTGCGGGGTCGGCAGCGCGGTGGGCTCGGTGTCGAGCACGTGCACGCCGGTGAGCAGGTCGGCCCGCGTCGAGGTGTGCCGCACGTGGATCGAGCCGGCCCCGAAGTCGCCCCACGAGCTGGTCGCGACCAGCCAGCGGTCGCCGTCGCGCACGAGGTGCCCGGCGTGGTCGCCGAGCACCCGGCCGTCGCGCCGCGAGAACAGCTGCGACTCCAACCGCATCCTCTCGGGGTCGGCGAGGTCGACCGACCACACCGACCAGTGCGCCTGCTGGAAGAAGCCGAGCCCCGCGCACGTCCAGGTCAGCCAGTGCCGGCCGTCGCGGACGTACGGCGTCCCGTCGGCGTGCTGGACGAGGTGGGGATCCCGCAGCCCGACCATCCCGAAGAGCCCCGCGCGCACCGCGGTGAGGGTGCCGCCGCCCCACGCGTAGGCGTGCGCGGCCAGCTCGTCCTCGCGGCGCAGGTCGACCAGCGCGGCCACCCGGGTCCGCTCGGTGAGCACCGGCCGCCAGCCGTCGCCGGTGTCGACGAGCCCGGTCACCTGCTGCTCGTTGAGCACGAACGCCAGTCGGAAGGACGCCGGCAGCGCGACCTTGCGGCGCCGCACCACCCGCGTGCGGCCGCGCCGGCGCACCGAGATCGCGAGGCGCGACGAGCGCGGCGTCCAGGTCACGAGCACGTGCTGGTCGTCGGCGGTCGCCAGCCCGACCGCCACCCGGCCCGAGAGCTCCACCGGGGCGACGTCGACCTCCACCGCGGCGTACGGCGCCACCGGCCCGGCGTCAGCCCGGACCAGCGCCTCGCTGTCTCCGCCGTCACCGACGGCAGGCGCTCCCTCCTCCACGGCCGCGAAGCCCGGCGCCACCAGCGCGAACGGCCGGAAGCGGTGCGTCGCCGCGAAGGAGAGGTCGAACACCGGGCTACATCCGCTCGGGCGCCGTGATGCCGAGCAGGTCCAGCCCCTGCTCCAGCACCCGCAGCGTCAGCGCGCAGAGCGCGAGCCGCGACGCGCGGACGTCGTCGCCCTCGGCCTTGAGCACGGGGCAGCGGTCGTAGAACGTCGTGAACGCCTGCGCCAGCTCGAAGAGGTACGTGCACAGGCGGTGCGGCTCGAGGGTGGCCCCGACGCCCGCGACCGTGTCGCCGAACGCGAGCAGCGCGAGCATCAGCGCGCGCTCCGCCTCGTCGGTGACGACCATCGGCGCGCTCGCGACCGAGGAGAGGCCGCCCGTCCCGGCGTCGTCGGCCCGGCGCAGGATCGACCGGATGCGGGTGGCGGCGTACTGCAGGTAGGGCCCGGTGTTGCCGGACGCCGAGACCATCCGGTCCAGGTCGAAGGCGTACTCGCTGTCGTGGGAGACCGACAGGTCGGCGTACTTCACCGCGGCGATGCCGACCTGGCGCGCCACGACGGCCCGGTCGGCCTCGGCCACGTCGGGCCGCGACTCGACCAGCAGCGCGGTGGCGCGCTCGACCGCCTCCTCGAGCAGCGCGCGCAGCCGGACCGGTGCGCCGCTGCGGGTCTTGAGGATCTTGCCGTCGGAGCCGAGGACGTTGCCGATCTGCACGTGCACGACCTCGACGTCGTCGGGCAGCCAGCCCGCCTTGCGGGCGGTCGCCCAGACCATCCGCAGGTGCAGCGACTGGGGCTCGCCGATGACGTAGAGGATCCGGTCCGCGCCGAGGTCGCGCACGCGGTGACGGATCGTGGCGAGGTCGGTGGTGCCGTAGCCGTAGCCGCCGTCGCTCTTGCGGATGATCAGCGGCACCGGCTTGCCCTCGCGGCCGGTGAAGCCGTCGAGGAAGACGCACAGGGCGCCCTCGCTGACCTCGGCGATCCCGGCCGCCTCGAGCTCCGCGCAGATGCCGGGCAGCTCGTCGTTGTAGGTCGACTCGCCGGCCAGGTCGGCGTCGGTCAGGGTCACGCCCAGGAGGTCGTAGATCGAGTTGAAGTACGCCGTCGACAGGGCGATCAGCCGCTCCCAGTGCCGCAGCGTCTCGGGGTCGCCGGCCTGCAGCGCGACGACGCGGGCCCGGGCGCGCGCGGCGAAGTCGGTGCCGTCGGTGTCGGCGTCGAACTTCGCCCGGGCGGCCTGGTAGAACGCGTTCGGGTCCGAGACCAGCAGCGCGGCCTCGTCGGACTCCTCGCCGACCTCGAGGAGGTGCTCGATGAGCATCCCGAACGGCGTGCCCCAGTCGCCGATGTGGTTCTGCCGGATGACGTGGTGGCCCAGGTGCTCGAGCGTGCGCGCGAGCGCGTCGCCGACGACCGTCGTGCGCAGGTGGCCGACGTGCATCTCCTTCGCGACGTTCGGCGCGGAGTAGTCGACGGGGACGACCTGCGGCTCCTCGAGGGGTACGCCGACCCGCGGGTCGGCCGCGAGCGCGGTCGTGGCCGCGGCGACCCAGGCGGGCGTGAGCGACAGGTTGACGAAGCCCGGCCCGCTGACCACCGGGGCGTCGCAGGCGTCGGCCACGTCGAGGTGCTCGACCAGCCGGGCGGCGACCTCGCGGGGGCTGGTGCCGAGGCGTTTCGCCAGTGCCAGTGCGGCATTCGCCTGGAAGTCGGCGAACTGCGAGGGCCGCAGGACGGGGTCGACGGCGGCGTACTCCGGGCCGAACGCCGCGCCCAGGGCGCGCTGGAGGCGTTCGGTGAGGACGTGCGCGGGGGAGGCCATGGGGGACAGGCTAGGAGGTGCCGGCGTCCGCACGGGACCGAGGGTTTGTGCAGAACGGCAGGTCAGCGCGACAATTTGGGGATCTCGCGTAGGTTCGCCTGCGCGGAGCTCTTCGTCCCGGGCGTCGAGCCAGCCGTCGATCCAGCCCCCGCAGTTCCCGAACCTGTCGTCCCTCCGAGGTGCATGTCCGTGTCCGACGCCGAGCAGCCCAGTGCCCAGGCGGGGTCCGGTGCGCCCAAGCGCAAGGGGCGGGTGCGCAAGCGGCACACGGTCGGCAAGATCGTGCTGGCGACGGTCCTCGTCCTCGGCCTGGTGACCGGTTTGTCGGTGGTCTTCCTCTACCGGCACCTCAACGGCAACCTGAACGTCGTCGACCTGAGCGGCCAGATCGGCACCGACCGGCCGGACAAGCCGAAGGTGACCGGCCCCCAGGAGCCGCTCAACATCCTGGTGATGGGCTCGGACAGCCGGGACTGCAACGGGTGCAACATCGACAACCTGACCGGCGGCGGCGCGCGGTCGGACACGACGATCCTGATCCACCTGTCGGCCGACCGGACCCGCGCCTACGGCATCAGCATCCCGCGCGACTCGGCCGTCGACCGGCCCACCTGCACCGACGAGAACGGCGACGACATCGCCGGCGGCACCCACGTGCTGTGGAACGAGGCCTACTCCGTCGGCGGGCCCGCCTGCACGATCCACCAGTTCGAGAAGCTCACCGGCGTCCTCGTGGACCACTACGTCGTCGTGAACTTCGAGGGCTTCCGCGACATGGTCGACGCCATCGGCGGCGTCGAGGTCTGCATCCCCGAGGACATCGTCGACCCGGCCCACGGCATCAACATCCCCGCCGGGACGCGCAAGATCGCGGGCCAGCAGGCCCTCAACTACGTGCGCGAGCGGTACGTCGTCGGCAACGGCTCCGACACCGGCCGGATGAAGCGCCAGCAGGCGTTCATCGCCTCGATGGCGCACCAGGTCGTCGCCGCCGGCACGCTGGCGAACCCGATCAAGATCGTGAAGTTCCTCGAGGCCGCGACCAAGTCCCTGACCCTGGACCCCGCCCTCGGCAGCCTCAAGAAGATCGGCGGCCTGGGCTACGAGTTCCGCAACATCGGGCTGGACAAGATCCAGTTCATCACGATCCCGAACACGGTCGACCCGACCAACCCCAACCACCTCGTGTGGACGCCCCAGGCCAAGGGCGTGTGGCAGAAGATCATCGACGACGAGCCGCTCACCCGGCGCCTCGCGACCGACGTGATCAGCGCCGGCAACCTGCCCGGGTCGAAGAACCCGTCCGGCAACGGGTCGGGCAACGGCTCCGGCTCCAACGAGGCCGACGCGCAGGCGCTGGCCGACGCCGGCCTCTGCTCGTGACCGGCCCCCGCGGGACCGGGGCGGGGAGCCCCGCGGACGGGCCCGCGGACGAGCCCACGGACGGCAAGCCCGCGGAGACCGACTGGCAGCGGCGCAAGCGGCTGGCCGCGGTCTTCGGGGACGTCCTCCCGGACACCACGAGCGACGAGCGCGACCCGGGTGCGGGGCACCGCGCCGACGGCGGCCGCGAGGATCCTGGCGAGACCTGGCTCAAGGCGCAGGTCCCGCCCCACCACGGCTGACGGCAGTCAGACCTGCGGGCGACCGCCCTGCTGGGCGAGCAGGTCGCGGATCTCGGTGAGCATGGCGATGTCGGCGGGCAGGCCCTTCTCCTCCTCGGGGAAGTAGCGCTGCTTCGCGGCGGTGTAGGGCTTCACGATCAGGAAGTAGACGACCGCCGCGAGGATCAGGAACGAGACGATCGCGGTGATCCAGGCGCCGATCAGCAGGCCGGCCGGCTTCCAGATCGAGAAGTCCGGCTCGCCGCCGATCTTGCCGACGATGCCGAGGATGACGTCGACGGTCGCGGTCACGACGCCGGCGAAGGCGCCGGCCATGATGAACGCGACGGCGAGCTCCACGAGGTTGCCGCGGAGGATGAAGTTCTTGAATCCGGTCATGGGGGCTCCTGGGTCCGAGTGGTGGGGGGCCCTTCGAGGCTAGTGCGTGTACGCGAAGGTCAGGAAGTAGCGGACCGACGCGTCCGCCAGCGGCTCCATGTCGCCCGGCGGCACCCCCACCACGACCAGCCGGCCCGGGAGCCCCGCCGCCGTGGTCGTCCCGGCGTCGTCGGCCACCCGTGGCACCGCCACGACGACGGCTCCCGCGGCGACCGTCCGGGCGCCCGAGCCCTGGGGGTCCGAGGCGACCAGGTCGATCCGGTCGCCCGCGCGCAGCAGCCCGGCCATCGCCGCGTCGGGCAGCCGGACCGGCACCGCGGTGAGCCCCGGGTGGCCCGCGGCGAGGCCCGGCCCGACGAGGCGGACGTCGGTCACCGGCTCGCCCGCGCGCAGCGGCCCGGCCAGGGTCCGCCCGACGGGGGCGTCGGCGAGGCCCGACGGGACCGAGCCGGGGGCGAAGGCCGCGGTGGTGAGGTCGGCCTCCGTGACGACCGCCCCCGAGGGCAGGTCGTGCGCCGCGACCACGACCGCGACCCGGGCCGGCGGGGGAGCGGTGGTCGCGTGCAGGCCGGTGCCGACCGCCACCGCGGTCAGCAGCGCGGCGAGCAGCCGGCGGCGGCGCAGCACGGCACGGCGTACGCCTCCGGCGAGGCGGGTCGCACGGTCACGCGGTGAGGGCATCCCCCGACGCTAGGCACTTCCGCGCCGGCGTGGAGCGCTCCTCCACAGGGGTGGTTTCGAGACGGTCGCTGCGCGACCTCCTCAACCACCGATGGGAGGGTCAGTCCTTCGAGGTGCTGGCCGCGGCGGCGGGCTTGCTGTCGGACTTCGCGGACGCCTTGTCCGAGGACGACCCGGACGACGACGAGGAGTCCGAGGACTTCTCCGAGGAGGACGACGAGCCCGAGTCGGAGGCGGCGGGCACGGTCGAGGACGAGCCGGAGCGGCTGTCGGTGCGGTAGAAGCCCGAGCCCTTGAAGACGACGCCCACGGCGTTGAAGACCTTGCGCAGGCGGCCCTGGCACTCGGGGCAGACAGTCAGGGTGTCGTCGGAGAAGCTCTGGACCTGCTCGAAGGCGTGGCCACACTCGGTGCAGGAGTACTGGTAGGTCGGCACGGTCGGATCCTCGATCAGGTGACGGGTGAGCTCCGGCGCGAGGGGTTGGCACTCACCCCGGACGACTGCCAATGGTACGGCACAATGGCAACACCATGACCGACCCGCCCCCGGCCACCCGACCGACCCGATCCCCGGGCGAGCCCGGCCCCCTCCGCCGCTGGTGGAGCGTGTTCGTGGCGCTGCCGAAGCCGCTCCGCGTGACGTCGTACGTCGCCGTCGGGGTCGTGCTGGCGCTGCTCGCCACCCTGGTGGTCGGCGTGGTGCTGGTGCGCCGTCCGCTCCCGCAGACGAGCGGCGAGGTCGCCGTGCCGGGGCTCGAGGGCGACGTCCGCGTGGTGCGCGACGACCACGGCATCCCGCAGCTGTACGGCGACTCGGTCGACGACCTGATGCGGGCGCAGGGCTACGTGCACGCGCAGGAGCGCTTCTTCGAGATGGACGTGCGCCGCCACGCCACCGCGGGCCGGCTGGCCGAGATGTTCGGCAAGGACGCCCTGGAGAGTGACGAGTACGTCCGCACGATGGGCTGGCGCCGGGTCGCCGAGCAGGAGCTCGCGCTGGTCAAGCCGGAGACGCGGGCCGCGCTGGAGGCCTACGCGGACGGGGTCAACGCCTACCTCGACGAGCACTCGCCGAGCGAGATCGCGGTCGAGTACACCGTGCTGAACGCCGGCGGGCTCGACTACCGCCCCGAGCACTGGACGCCGGTCGACTCGCTGGCCTGGCTCAAGGCGATGGCGTGGGACCTGCGCGGCAACATGGACGACGAGATCGGCCGGGTGCTGGCCCTGGCCGGCCACAGCGCCGAGCAGGTGCGCGAGCTCTACCCGGCGTACGACGCCTCCGCGCACGACCCGATCGTCGGCCAGGGCGCGGTCGTCGACGGGGTCTTCGAGCAGGACGCGACCTCGGGTGGCACGCGGAACCCCCAGCGCCCGCCGTACACCGCCGGCGCGCGCCGGGCCCTGGGCGACCTGCAGGCCGGGCTGGCCCGGATGCCCGCGCTGCTCGGGCGCGGCGACGGCGTCGGCTCCAACAGCTGGGTCGTCGACGGCGACCACTCCGCGACCGGTGCGCCGCTGCTCGCCAACGACCCGCACCTGGGCGTCTCGCTGCCGGGTGTCTGGATGCAGATGGGGCTGCACTGCAACGTCGTGTCGGACGACTGCCCGCTCGACGTCGCCGGCTTCACCTTCTCCGGCGTGCCCGGGGTCGTCATCGGCCACAACGCCGACATCGCCTGGGGGTTCACCAACCTCGGGCCCGACGTCACCGACCTCTACCTCGAGAAGGTCGAGGGCGACCGGTGGCGCTACGACGGCCGGCTGCGCCCGCTGCGCGTCCGCACGGAGACGATCAAGGTCGACGGCGGGGACGACGTGACGCTGACGATCCGCTCCACCAAGCACGGGCCGCTGCTGTCCGACGTGTCCGACCAGCTGCGCGCGGTCGGCGAGCAGGCGTCGGTCGACGGCTCCGCACCGCGGGACGACCAGCACTACGCCGTCGCGCTCGAGTGGACGGCGCTGCACCCCGCGCCCACCGCCGACGCGATCCTCGAGCTCGACACGGCGTCGAACTGGGACGAGTTCCGGGCCGCGGCGTCGTCGTTCGCGGTGCCGGCGCAGAACCTCGTCTACGCCGACCGCGACGGCCACATCGGCTACCAGGCGCCGGGCGTGGTGCCGATCCGCAAGTCCGGCAACGACGGGCTCGTCCCGTCCGCCGGCTGGCGCCCGGAGAACGACTGGACCGGCGACCACGTCCCCTTCGACGGGCTGCCGAACGTGCTGGACCCGAAGGAGGGCTTCGTCGTCACCGCCAACCAGGCCGTGATCGGCGACGACTACCCCTACCTGCTCACCACCGACTGGGACCACGGCTACCGCTCGCAGCGGATCCGCGACCTCCTCGAGCAGGAGGGCGAGCTGTCGATGGCGGAGATAGCCGACCTCCAGCTCGACACCCGCAGCCCGCTGGCGCCGCTGCTGACGCCGTACCTCCTCGACGTGGAGCTGCCGCGCGGCTACTACGCCGCGGGCCAGGCGCTGCTGCGCACGTGGGACCTCGACCAGGGCGCGGACAGCGCGCCGGCGGCGTACTTCGACGTCGTGTGGCGCAACGTCCTCGAGAAGACCTTCCACGACGACCTGCCCGAGGACGCCTGGCCCGACGGCGGCCAGCGCTGGGTGGCGGTGATGGAGCAGCTGCTCCGCGAGCCGGCCAACCCGTGGTGGGACGACACCACCACCGAGGACGTCGTCGAGACCCGCGACGACATCCTGGTCGCGGCGATGGTCGACGCGCGCGACGAGCTCACCCGGCTCGAGGCGCTCGACCCCGCCGAGTGGAGCTGGGGCCACCTGCACCAGCTGCACCTGCGCAGCGCGACGCTCGGCGAGTCCGGCATCGGCCCCGTCGAGGCGCTGGTCAACCGCGGCCCCTGGGAGGTCGGCGGCGGCAGCGCCGCGGTCGACGCGACCGGCTGGGACGCCACCGAGGGGTACGACGTCACGACCGCGCCGTCGATGCGGATGGTCGTCTCGCTGGCGGACCTCGACGACTCGCGCTGGATCAACCTGACGGGCGTCTCGGGACACCCGTTCTCGAGCCACTACACCGACCAGACCGACCTGTGGGCGCGCGGCGAGACGCTGCCGTGGGCGTTCAGCAAGGCGGCGGTGGACGCCGCGGCCGAGGACGTCCTGACCCTCACGCCAGGCGGGTGATCCCGGCCGGCGACGCCGCCGCCACCACCGACCGGTCGTGCGGCTCGGCCGGCACGTCGAGGCCGAGCTCGTCGTCGTGGAGCAGGACGCAGGTGAAGGTGCCCACCGGCACCCGCGCCAGCGCGCGGTCGTAGGACCCGCCGCCCCGGCCCATCCGCAGCCCGGTCCGGGACACCGCCAGCCCCGGCACCAGCACGACGTCGGCGGTCGCGACCGCCTCGACGCCGAGGCGCCGGCCGGAGGGCTCCAGCAGGCCCCGTCCCGCGGCCACCAGGCATTCGTCACCGGTGTACTCGCCCCAGTCCAGGTCGCCGTCCGGGAGCAGCACCGGCAGCAGGACGCGGGTCCCGGCCGCCCGCAGCGCGGCGAGCAGGTGCCCCGTCCCGGGCTCCGCGCCGCGGGAGACGTACGCCGCCACGGTGGCCGCGCGGCGTACCTCCTCGGTGGCCAGCAGGTGGCGGGCGATCGCGCGCCCCGCCTCGCCGACCTCGGCCAGCGGGCGGCGGCGGCGGGTGGTCAGCAGGCGGTCCCGCAGCGCCGTCTTCGCGGCGGCCCCGGTGCCGGCCGGGAGGTCCGGTTCTCGGGGTAGGTAGGGATCGGCCACCCATCCAGCCTACGATCGGTGGCATGGGTAGTGCAGGGTTGAACAGGGCGCGCGACAAGATGCTCGACGCCGGTGTGGACGAGGTCGCGATCGAGACCTTCGCCCACTACTACCGGCTGCTGGAGCACGGTGAGACCGGCATGATCCCGGAGTCGTCGATCGAGCCGGTCGACATCCCGTCGCTGGCCGACGTCGAGGTCTCAGACGAGGTCGCCGCCGAGGCGATCCGCAGCACCGCCGTCATCAAGCTCAACGGCGGGCTCGGCACGTCGATGGGCATGGACCGCGCGAAGTCGCTGCTGTGCGTGCGCCGCGGGCTGTCGTTCCTCGACATCATCGCCCGCCAGGTGCTGCACCTGCGCTCGACGTACGACGCCACCCTGCCGCTCATCTTCATGAACTCCTTCCGCACCTCCGGCGACACCATGGAGGCGCTCGCCCGCTACGAGGACCTCCCCGTGGAGGGGCTGCCGCTGGAGTTCCTGCAGAACAAGGAGCCCAAGCTCCTCAAGAAGGACCTCTCGCCCGCCGCCTACCCGAAGGACCCGAGCCTGGAGTGGTGCCCGCCCGGGCACGGCGACCTCTACACCGCGCTGCGCGGGACCGGGCTGCTCGACCGCCTCATCGAGGCCGGCTACGAGCGGGTCTTCGTCTCGAACTCCGACAACCTCGGCGCCGTCCCGGACGCCCGGGTCGCGGGCTGGTTCGCCGCCAGCGGTGCGCCGTTCGCCATCGAGGCCGTGCGCCGCACCGCCTCGGACAAGAAGGGCGGCCACTTCGCGCGCCGTCGCGGCGACGGCCGCCTGGTGCTCCGCGAGACCGCGCAGGTGCTGCCCCAGGACCAGGCCGCGCTGGCCGACCTCGAGACCCACCGCTTCTGCTCGACCAACAACCTGTGGTTCGACCTCGCGGCGATGAAGCACGCGCTCGACGTCCGCCAGGGCGTGCTCGGGCTGCCGCTGATCCGCAACGTCAAGCACCTCGACCCCGGCGACCCCAGCACCCCCGAGGTGATCCAGATCGAGACCGCGATGGGTGCCGCGATCGAGGTCTTCGAGGGCTCGCAGCTGATCGAGGTCGGCCGGGACCGCTTCGTCCCCGTCAAGACCACGAACGACCTGCTGGTGCTGCGCTCGGACGTCTACGACATCAAGAAGGACTTCGTCCTCGACCAGGTCGCGGTGGAGCTGCCGTACGTCGACCTCGACGGCGACTACTACAAGCTGGTCGGCGAGTTCGACAAGCGCTTCCCGCAGGGCGCCCCGTCGATGAAGAAGGCCACCTCGCTCACCGTCGCGGGCGACTGGACCTTCGGCCACGGCGTGCAGGTGGTCGGGGACGTCGCGCTCGAGGCCTCCTCGGCCCAGCGCGTCCAGGCCGACGCCGTGCTGTCCGGACCCTCGGATGGCTGACGGCCTCACGTCGGTCGAGGCGCACCTGGAGCGCATCCTCGCGGCCATCGAGCCGCTGCCGGACTTCCCGCAGCCGCTGATGGAGACGCTCGGTCTCGCCGCGGCCGAGGACGTCCGCTCGCCGATCGCGCTGCCGTCGTTCGACAACTCCGGCATGGACGGGTACGCCGTCTGCCAGAGCGACGTCGCCGCCGCGACGGAGGACGCGCCGGTGCACCTGCCCGTCGTCGGTGAGATCGGGGCGGGGCAGGCCCAGCTGCTGGCGATGTCGCCCGGCACCGCGGTCAAGATCATGACCGGCGCCCCGGTCCCGCAGGGCGCCGACAGCGTCGTCCCCTACGAGTGGACCGACCGCGGCGTCGCCCAGGTGCGGATCTCCCGCGCGCCGGAGGTCGGCCAGCACGTCCGGCTCGCCGGCGAGGACGTCGAGGAGGGGGACCTGCTCGTCGAGCACGGCACGGTCCTCGGCCCGCGCCACCTCGGCCTGCTCGCCTCGATCGGCCGGGCCGCGATCCGCTCCCGGCCGCGGCCGCGCGTCGTGATCCTCTCGACCGGCTCCGAGCTCCGCGAGCCGGGCACCCCGCTGGGCCACGACTCGATCTACGACGGCAACTCGTTCCTCCTGGCCGCGTCCGCGCGCCGGGCGGGGGCGATCGCCTACCGCGTCGGCATCGTGCCCGACGAGCCGCGCGCGTTCCTCGACGCGCTGCACGACCAGCTGGTCCGGGCCGACATCGTCGTCACGAGCGGCGGTGTCTCGCAGGGCGACTTCGACGTCGTCAAGGAGGCGCTGACCCCGGACGGCGTGTGGTTCGGGGGCGTCGCGATGCAGCCCGGCAAGCCGCAGGGCTTCGGCCTCGTCGGCGACGACCGGACGCCGATCTTCACGCTCCCGGGCAACCCCGTGTCGTCGTACGTCTCCTTCGAGACGTTCGTGCTCCCTGCCATCCGCAAGCTGATGGGCAAGGCGCCGTACTCCCGCCCGACCGTGCGCGCCCGCCTCACGCACACCGTGCAGTCGCCGGCCGGGCGCCGCCAGTTCGTGCGCGGCGAGTACGCCCGCGACGGTGGCGGTCCGTACGTCGCGCCCGTCGGCGGGCACGGCTCGCACCTGATCGGTGACCTCGCGTCGTCGAACGCGTTGATCGTGGTGCCCGAGGACGTCACCTCGGTGGCGGCCGGCGAGCACGTCCAGGTGCTGTGCCTCGACGACGAGTTCTGAGATGAAGGAGAGCGTGGATGGCTGAGGGACGACTCACCCACGTCGACGCGTCGGGTGCCGCCCGGATGGTCGACGTGTCGGCCAAGGACGTCACGGCGCGGACGGCGACGGCCTCGGGCCGCGTGCTGGTCTCCTCGGAGGTGATCGAGCTGCTGCGTGGGGCCGGCGTCCCGAAGGGCGACACCCTGGCCGTGGCGCGGCTCGCCGGGATCATGGGGGCCAAGCAGACCCCGTCGCTGATCCCGCTGTGCCACCCGCTGGCGCTCTCGGCGGTCAGCGTCGACCTCGTGGTGACGGACCTGGCCGTGGAGATCCGCGCGATCGTCCGGACCACCGACCGCACCGGCGTCGAGATGGAGGCGCTCACCGCGGTGTCGGTCGCCGCGCTCACGGTCGTCGACATGGTCAAGGCCGTCGACAAGGCCGCGGTGATCACCGACATCCAGGTGGAGACCAAGACCGGCGGGAAGTCCGGTGACTTCGTCCGGGTGAGCCGGCGGTGAGCCTGCGCGCCGAGGTCGTGGTGGCCTCGAACCGTGCGGCCGCCGGCGTGTACGCCGACGAGACCGGTCCGCTGATCGTCGCCTTCCTGCGCGAGCTGGACTTCACCGTCGACGAGCCGGTCGTGGTCCCCGACGGCGAGCCCGTCGGCGCCGCGATCGCCGCCGCGGCGGCCGGGGGAGCGCGGGTCGTGCTGACCACCGGCGGCACCGGCCTGACACCGACCGACCTGACCCCCGAGGTGACCCGGCCGCTGCTGGACCGCGAGGTCCCGGGCATCGCCGAGGCGATCCGCGCGTACGGCGTCGCGAACGGCGTGCCCAGCGCCGTGCTGTCCCGCGGCCTGGCCGGCGTCGTCGGCACCTGCCTGGTCGTGAACCTGCCCGGCTCCCGGGGTGGCGTCAAGGACGGCCTGGCCGTGCTCCGCCCGATCCTCGTGCACGCGGTCGAGCAGGTCGTCGGGAGCGACCATTGAGCGGCTGGCCGGTCTGGCTGTCGTCGGGTGACGTCACGCTGCGCCCGCTGACCTACCGCGACCAGGGCGACTGGCGCGCGGCCCGTCAGCGCAACGCGGCCTGGCTGCGCCCGTGGGACGCGACCGTACCGCCCGGCGCGGACGCCCGCCCCACGTCGTTCCGCTCGCTGGTCTGGCGGCTGAACAAGCAGGCCCGGCGCGGCGAGACCATGCCGTTCGCCGTCGAGGTGGACGGCTCCTTCGCCGGCCAGGTGACGGTCAACAACGTGGTCCGCGGCTCCGCGCAGTTCGCCTCGGTGGGCTACTGGCTGGACCAGCAGTACGCCGGTCGCGGCGTGATGCCCCGCGCGGTCGCCCTCGTCATCGACCACTGTTTCTTCACCGCCGGGCTGCACCGCATCGAGGTCGCCATCCGCCCGGAGAACTCCAACTCGCTGCGCGTCGTCGAGAAGCTCGACCTGCGCGAGGTCGGCTACGCCCCGAAGTTCCTCCACATCGACGGCGCCTGGCGCGACCACCGCATCTATGCCGTCACCGTGGAGGAGTGCCCGACCGGGATGCTCAAGCGGCTCGACGGCTGAGCGGGTCCTGCCGCCGGGCCTCCGCGGGACGTCATACGGACGGTGGAGGGGGTTGCTCCTTGCGTATGACGTCCTGAGCCTCGGGAAATCACACCCGTCACACGAGTCATTTTGCGACACACCTCTTGACATCCGCGTGGACCTCGGTCAGCGAACCTAACCTCTGGAGCGTGGACCTGAGCGCATTCATCTTCGTCGCCCTTGCCGTGGCCTGGGCCGTCTACCTCGTGCCCAAGGCGCTCAAGCACCATGACGACGTGGTGCGGAGCCGCTCCGTCGACCGCTTCTCCCACACGATGCGCGTGCTCGCGCGCCGCGAGCCCGTCAACCGCCGCAACGCCCGCCTCGTCGTGACCCCCGCCCGGGTCTCCTCCGCCCCGGTCGTGACGGCCAAGGCGTCGACCCCGACCGAGCCGGTCGCCCGGGTCGCCGCCCCGGCGCGCGCCACCGCCCCGGCTCCCGTCCGCGACGGCCGCGGTCGCCGCGAGGCCGCCAACCGGGCCGCCCGCAAGCGCCGCAACGTGCTCGCCACGATCCTGCTCGGCATCGTCGCCACCGTGGCGGTCGCCGCCTTCGGCGTCATCGGCTGGGCCTGGACCGCGATCCCCGGCGGCCTCCTGGTCGCCTGGCTCGTCGCCTGCCGCCTGATGGTGCGCCGCGAGCGCTCCGCCTGGCTGCCCGCCCGCCGCTCGCTGCCCGTCGAGTCGGTCGAGTCCGTCGAGGACGACGAGGTCGTGGTCGACGACCTCGCGACCGCCGCAGCGGCCCCGGCCGCCCCGGCCGCGGACGTCGACGCGATGGAGGACACCTCCTCGATGGTCGCGATCCCCGCCACCGCGCTGGACCCCACGCTGTGGGACCCGGTGCCGGTCACGCTCCCGACGTACGTCACCAAGCCCGCCGCCGCGCGCCGCACCGTCCGCACGATCGCGCTCGACGACTCCGGCGTCTGGACCTCGGGCCGCACCGAGGGCGACGCCCAGATCGCCCGCGAGGCGCACGCCGCCGACAAGGCCGCCCGCACCCGCAAGGCCGAGGGCGACGACCACCGCGCTGTCGGGTCCTGACGGGGCTGTCGGTTTCCCCGGATATCCGGGGAAACTCGCACTTCCCGGGTGAAATTTCCCCCGGGAAGTGACAACTTCCCCGGATATCCGGGGATCCCGACACCCCCACCACCCGGCGTAGGGTCACCCCATGACGACCACGCTGCACCTCGAGCAGTCCCGCGCGTTCCCGGCCTCCGTCGAGCAGGCCTTCGACACGGTGCTGCCGGCGCCGCTGCCGGAGATCTTCCACCGTCGGTACGCCGCGCTGCCGGCGATCCGGGAGGTCCGGGACCAGGAGGGCAGCTGGGGCACCGTGGGGCAGACCCGCACGATCGTGCTGGCCGACGGCGGGACCATGCGCGAGACGCTCACCAGCGTCGAGCGGGCCGACCACTTCGGCTACACGATCAGCGACGTCACCGGCCCGATGAAGCTGCTGGTGCGCTCGCTGGAGGGCCGGTGGGCCTTCGCCCCGGCCGGCACCGGTGTCCGGATCACCTGGTCGTGGGACCTCGAGCCCACGTCCGACCTGGCGGACCTGGCGATGCCGCTCTTCGCCCGGCTGTGGAAGGGCTACGCCCGCCAGGCGCTCGAGGAGATCGAGCCCCTGCTGCTGCGCTGACCGGGCTGCCGGCCCGCCTCCGGGAGTCGATTGGGAACGCCCCGGGATCGGGTGCTAACGTTTCGCACCGCGTCCTCGGACGCACCTGGGGCTGTGGCGCAGTTGGTAGCGCGTCTCGTTCGCAATGAGAAGGTCAGGGGTTCGAATCCCCTCAGCTCCACCACCCGAGAAGGGCCCGCAGCCTCCTGGCTGCGGGCCCTTGTCGCGTCCCGGGGCGCGTTGAATGCGCCCCGAGACGTGTCAGCGGCGCAGCACCCGGAACCCCCACGCCGGCAGGTCGGTCGACCAGCCGTCGTCGGGGCGGACGGTCTCGCCGGTGAACAGGTCGGCGTACTCCCCGGCCTGCGGGCCGTCGCCCAGCACCACCGTCGCCGACTCCGGCGACAGGTTGACCAGCGCGAGGACGCTGCGGTCCGCACCATCGGTCCCAGCACCAGCGTCGCCCCCGCTGTCGCGGGTGAACGCGAGCACCCGCTCGGGCTCCGAGGTGGGCACCCGGGTCATCGGGGCGCCCCAGGGGGCGTTCCACAGCGACGGGTGCTCGCGCTTGAGCCCGAGCAGCGTGCCGTAGAGCTGCGCCTGGTGGGGGTCGCCCTCCTCGACCAGGTCCTTGTCGAAGAACGCCAGCCGCTTGCGGTTCCCGAGCTCCTGGCCGGTGTAGATCAGCGGGATGCCCTCGCCGACCACGGACAGCACGATCGCGGCGGGCAGGGCGTCACCGAAGCGGTCGTACTCCGTGCCGTCGGCGTGGTTGTGGTCGTGGTTGGACACGAACGTCATCCGCATCGCGTCCTGCGGCCAGGAGCCCTGGTGCTGGGCGTAGTGGACGACCAGCGCCTCCGGCGCCGCGCTCCCGGAGGCGACGCGGTGCAGGGTCTCGTTCCAGGCCCAGGCGTACGACGCGTCGAAGGCGCCGTCGTGCAGGTCGCGCTCCTCCCACTCGGCGAGCATGAAGACCGGCTTGATCGCGTCCAGCCGGGCCCGGACGGCCCGCCAGAAGTCCATCGGGACGAAGCCGGCGACGTCGCAGCGGAAGCCGTCGACGTCGCACTCGCGGACCCAGTGCTCCATCGCGTCGGCCATGTACTCGTGCACGCCGGGCACGGCGTAGTCGAGGTCGATGATGTCGTCCCAGTCCCACCAGGGCGTGGGCCGGAAGCGGCCGTTGCGGTCGCGCTTGTAGAACTCCGGGTGCTCCTCGACCAGCACGTGGTCCCACGCGGTGTGGTTCGCGACCCAGTCGAGGATCACCTTGAGACCGAGCTCGTGGGCCGCGGCGACGAAGGCGCGCAGGTCCTCGGTGGTGCCGAACTCCGGGTTGACCGCCCGGTGGTCGCTGATGGCGTACGGGCTGCCCAGGGTGCCCTTGCGGTTGACCTCGCCGATCGGGTGGACCGGCATCAGCCAGACGATGCTCGCGCCCAGGTCGCGGATGCGCTCGAGGTGCTCCTGGGCGGCCCGGAAGGTGCCCTCGGGGGTGAGCTGACGCTGGTTGAGCTGGTAGATCGCCGCGGTGCGGGTCCAGTCGGGGTGCTGCACGGGTCGCCTCTCGGTCAGGGGGGAGGGGTGCGGATGGGAGGGAGCGCGGGCAGGGGGAGTGGCGGGGCCTCAGGCGGGCGGGCGCGCGGTCGAGGCCCGCACCACGAGCTCGGGCGGGCAGAACATCTCGCCGGCGTTGGGCTCGCGGCCCTCGATCTGGGCCAGCAGCTCGCCGCACGCCTGGGCGGCGAGGGCCTCGGCGGGCTGGCGGACGGTGGTGAGCGGCGGGTCGACGTACGGCACCATCGGGCTGTCGTCGCTGCCGATGACCGAGACGTCCTGCGGCACGCGCAGGCCCTGCCGTCGTGCCTCGCGGATCGCGCCGAGCGCCATCATGTCGCTGCCGCAGACGATCGCCGTCACGTCCCGCTCGAGGAGACGGCGTGCCGCGAGGGCGCCGCCGTCGACGGTGTACGTCGTGCACGCGACGAGGTCGCCGGGCTGCTCGCCCGGCCGCAGGTCGAGCCGCTCGCTCGTCCAGGTCTCGAAGGCGGCTCGGCGCCGGACCACGGGGGAGTAGAAGTCCTGGCCCAGGGCCAGGCCGATCCGCCGGTGGCCCATCTGCTCGAGGTGGGTCATCGCCACGTCGATGCTGACGACGTCGTCGATGGAGACGAACGGCGCGTCCACGCCCGGCAGGGCGCCGTTGACCATCACGATCGGCATCCCCAGCTCGATGAGGCGCTTGTAGCGCCGGGGGTCGCTGCCGACGAGCGCGTGCACGCCGGAGACGAAGATGATCCCGGAGACCTGGTGGGCCAGCAGGGTCTCGACGTAGGCGTCCTCGTGCACGCCGTCGGGGGTCTGGCTGCACAGGACGGGGGCGATCCCGGCCCGGGCCAGGATGACCTCGATCTCCCGCGCCAGGCGCGGGAAGAAGGGGTTCGTGAGCTCCGGCAGCACCAGGCCGACCAGGCTGGTCGAGCGGCGGCGCAGCTGCGAGGGGCGGTCGTAGCCGAGCACGTCGACCGCGGTGAGAACCTGCGTGCGGATCTGGTGGCTGACACCGGGGCGGTTGTTGAGGACGCGGCTGACCGTGCTCGTGCTGACGCCGGCACGCTCGGCGATGTCGCTGAGTCGGGCCTTCATGGAAGGCATCCTGGTCACCCCTTCCCGGGACGTTGTGAAAATTCTTGCAGAGATTACGCAAGTTCTTGCAGCGGGCTTTCCAAAGTGCAAGGAACGGTCTACGGTATGGCGCGCGTCACATTAACCGTTCAGCGCCACCCCCGCCATTCGTAGGAGCAGCACATGCGCAGACTCGCCCGCACACTCGGACCCGTCGTGATGGTGATGGCCCTGGCCACCGCCTGCGGCGGCGGCGGCGGGTCGGACACCCCGTCCTCGTCCGGCTCGAAGGACGCCAGCTCGTCGGCCGACGCCGGCGGCGGCGACAGCAACGCCGACCTGGTCATCTGGACCGACTCGCTCAAGCTCAAGGGCGTCAAGAAGGTCGCCGACGACTTCGCCGCGGCCAACGGCATCACCGTCGACGTCCAGGCCATCTCGGAGGACCTCCAGGGCGCCTTCGTCACCGCCGACGCGGCCGGCAACGGCCCGGACGTCGTCGTCGGCGCGCACGACTGGATCGGCAACCTGGTCCAGAACGGCGCCATCGACCCGCTGAACCTCTCGCCCGACGAGCTCTCCGGCTACAACCCGAAGGCCGTCCAGGCCACGACGTACGACTCCAAGCTCTACGGCGTGCCGTACGGCGTCGAGTCGCTCGCGCTCTACCGCAACACCGACATCGTCCCGGACGAGCCGAAGACCCTCGACGACGCGATCTCCGAGGGTGAGAAGGCCGTGTCCGCAGGCAAGGCCGAGTCCGCGCTCAACCTGCCCGTCGGTGACCTCGGCGACGCCTACCACATGGAGCCGATCCTGACCTCGATGGGCGGCTACATCTTCAAGTACGACCCGGCCACCGGGTACGACGCCAAGGACGTCGGCATCGGCGGTGCCGGCTCCGTTGCCGCGGCCGACAAGATCTCCGAGCTCGCGAAGCAGAAGGTGCTCCGCACCTCGATCAGCTCCGACAACTCCATCGCGCTGTTCACCAGCGGCAAGGCGGCCTTCCTGGTCTCAGGCCCGTGGGCCCTCGCGGACGTCAAGGACGCCGGCTTCAAGTACGCCATCCAGCCGCTGCCCGGCTTCGCCGGCAAGGACGCCGCCGCGCCGTTCATGGGCGCCCAGGCGTTCATGGTCGCCGCGCACGGTGCCAACAAGGACATCGCGCAGGAGTTCGTCAACAACGGCGTCAACAGCCAGGACGCCATGCAGACGCTCTACGACGAGACCCAGCTGCCCCCGGCCATGACCGCCGTCGCCGACGGTCTGACCGACCCGGACGCGAAGGTCTTCACCGATGCCGCTGCCGACGCCGCGCCGATGCCGGCCCTGCCCGCCATGGCCTCGGTCTGGGAGCCGCTGGGCAAGGCGTACGCCGCCATCGTCGCCGGCAAGGACCCGGCCTCCACCATCAAGGCGGCCGGCGACACCATCCGCAAGGCGATCGCCGACGCGGGCTGACCCCGCTGAGCTCCGGTCGGCCGGTCGAGGGACACCTCGGTCGGCCGACCGGCTCCACCCGCACGCCCTCATCTCCCCCTCAACCGCTCGGATCCGTCGGAGGCAGCAACCATGGTGGACACCCAGGCGCCGCGCTCGCGCCGCTTCACCCAGCCAGGCCGCGACGGCGTGCTGGCCCTGCTCGTCAAGATCGTCTTCCTCGGGATCGTGGTCGGCACCGCGATCGCGATCACCCCGGCCCTCGTCAGCGACGGCTCTTGGTTCTTCCTCGTCTGCGTCTGGCTGATCGTCGCGGTCCTGGTCGCCACCTACGCCACCGGCCGCGCCCTCCCGGGCAAGTACCTCGTGCCCGGCACGCTGCTGCTGGCGCTCTTCGTCGTGCTGCCGATCGGCATCACGATCAAGACGTCGTTCACCAACTACGGCGACGGCACGCGCAACAGCAAGGACGACACGATCGCCCAGATCGTGGGCTCGTCGGTCACACGGTCCGACTCCTCGCCGCAGTACGAGCTGACCGTCGCCACCGAAGGTGACCCGGTCAAGGGCCCCTTCACCTACTTCCTCGTGCCGCAGGACGACCCGGAGAAGGTCTTCACCGGCACCGCCGACGGCCTCGAGGCGACCGACCCCGGCGCCGTGACCCTCGCCAACGGCCGGGTCAGCGCCGCCGACGGCTACACCGTCCTCAACATCAAGCAGATCAGCGCGGCGGCCGACACCCTCGACGAGATCGCGGTCCCGACCGACGACGGCAACTTCATCGTCCGCTCCGGCACCAGCGAGGCCTTCGAGGGCGCCCCGACGCTGAAGTACGACGAGTCCGCGGACACCATCACCGACACCACGAACGACACGGTCTACTCCATCAAGCAGGTCGGCGACCGCGAGCTCTTCGTCGACTCGGCGGGCAAGCGCCTCTCCGACCAGTCCTGGACCGCCAACGTCGGCTTCCGCAACTACCAGAAGATCTTCACCGACAGCCGGATCAGCTCGGACTTCCTGCGGATCTTCGTCTGGACCGTCATCTTCGCGACCGTGTCGGTCGTCTCGACCTTCCTGCTCGGTCTGTTCTTCGCGATGACCCTCAACGACCCGCGGGTCCGCGGGCAGAAGATCTACCGGGCGCTCCTGATCCTCCCGTACGCCATCCCGGGCTTCATCTCGCTGCTGCTCTGGTCGAGCTTCTACAACCAGGACTTCGGCCTCATCAACGACCTGACCGGGCTGAACGTCAACTGGCTCGGCAGCGCGACGATGGCCAAGATCGCCGTGCTGCTCACCAACCTCTGGATGGGCTTCCCCTACATGTTCCTGGTCGCGACCGGGGCCCTGCAGGCGATCCCCGAGGACCTCACCGAGGCCGCCCGGCTCGACGGGGCCGGTGGCTTCGCCGGCTTCCGCCGGATCACCTTCCCGCTGCTCCTCGTCACGGTCGCGCCGCTGCTGGTCGCGACCTTCGCCTTCAACTTCAACAACTTCGGTGCGATCTACCTGCTGACCGGGGGCGGGCCGTTCAGCCCGGACAACCCCACGGCCGGCGGCACCGACATCCTGATCAGCTACACCTACCGGCTCGCGTTCGGTGCCGGTGGTGTGCAGATCGGCTTCGCGGCGGCGGTCTCCACCGTCCTGTTCGTCATCACCGGTGTCGTCGCGGCCCTGCAGTTCCGCGCCACCCGCTCCCTCGAGGACGTGAACTGACATGAGCGACGTACAAGGTCCCCTCCCCACCGGCGTGCAGCAGCTCGAGCCCGAGGACGCCCCGGCCACGAAGACGCGGCGGCGCCGCGGCGGCGACCCGGCCCCGAAGGTGAAGCTCGGCCCGGGCCGCTGGTTCCGCGAGATCGGCTGGCGCCACGTCGTCGGCGTGCTCGCGGTCCTGTGGGCGCTGTTCCCGGTGTCCTACCTGGTGTCCGCGTCCCTCAACCCCCTGGGCAGCGTCGTCACCTCGACGATGATCCCGCGCACGTTCAGCTTCTCGAACTACTCCGAGCTGATCAACACCCAGCCGTTCTTCACCTGGGCCCGCAACAGCCTGGTCGTGTGCGTCAGCGTCGTCGTCATCCAGCTGCTCTTCAGCGCGCTGGCGGCCTACGCGTTCAGCCGGATGCGCTTCACGGGCCGGCGCGGTGGCCTCCTGGCGCTGCTGCTGATCCAGATGTTCCCGCAGTTCCTGGCCCTGGTCGCCCTCTACCTGATGTTCACCCGGATCGGCGAGGCGATCCCGGTCATCGGGCTGGACAGCCTGCCCGGCTACATCCTGATGCTCTGCGGCGGCTCGCTCGGCCAGGTCTGGCTGATCAAGGGCTTCTTCGACACCATCCCGATGTCGCTCGACGAGGCCGCGATGATCGACGGGGCGAGCCACGTGCAGGTCTTCTTCCGGATCATCCTGCCGCTGGTGCGGCCGATCCTCGCCGTCTGCGGGCTGCTGGTGTTCGTCGGCGTGATCGCGGAGTTCCTGATGGCCTCGATCTTCCTGCGCGACTCCTCGAAGAAGACGCTGGCGACCGGTCTCTACGGCCTCATCGACGCGGACCGCTCCAACAACCTCGGCGTGTTCGCGGCCGGCGCGATCATGACCGCCATCCCGGTCGTGCTGCTCTTCCTCTACCTGCAGAAGTTCATCGTCGGTGGCATCACCGCCGGTGGCGTCAAGGGCTGATCGCGTGGGACGCGGATGACGTACGACGTCGACCCGCTCGCCCCGCACCACGACGGCTCGCCGGCCTACGTCGGCGCGTCGGCGCCGGCGCTGGGGGAGCGGGTCGAGCTGCGGGTCCGGGTGCCGCACCGGCCCGACGGCACCCCCGGTGCCCGGGCCGTGGTGCTCCGGGCGGTGCGCGACGGGGAGCCGGCGATCACGCCGGCCGAGCAGGCGGCCGGTGACGACGCGGGTGCCTGGTGGTCGGTGACGCTCGCGCTGGTGAACCCCGTGACGTCGTACCGCTTCCTGGTCTCGAACGGCCCGGCCGACTACCGCTGGCTGACCGCGACCGGGGTGCACGCCCGCGACGTCACGGACGCCGGGGACTTCCTGATCAGCACCGAGCACCGGGTGCCCTGCTGGGTCGCGGACCAGGTGGCCTACCAGGTGTTCCCGGACCGCTTCGAGCGCACCGAGACCGGCGCCCCGGTGCCGGAGTGGGCGCGGCCGGTGGCCTGGGACGACGCCGTCGTGCACCGTGGGCCCGAGGTCCCCTTCCAGTGGTACGGCGGCACGCTCGACGGCGTCGCGGCGCGGATCGACCACCTCGAGCGCCTCGGCGCGACGCTGCTCTACCTCACCCCGGTCTTCGAGGCCGGCTCCACGCACCGCTACGACGCGGTGTCCTTCGAGCGCGTCGACCCCCTGCTCGGCGGCGACGCGGCGCTCGAGCGGCTGGCGGACACGCTCCACGAGCGCGGTCTGCGGCTGGTCGGCGACCTCACGACGAACCACACCGGCGACCGCCACGACTGGTTCCGCACCGCGGCCGCGGACCCGGCCTCGGTCGAGCGCGCCTTCTACCGCTTCGAGCCGGACGGCTCCTACGCGTCCTGGCTCGGGATCGCGTCGCTGCCGAAGCTCGACCACGCCTCCGCCGAGCTCGCCCGGCGCCTGTACGACGGCCCCGACTCCGTCGTCGCCCGGTGGCTGCGCCGGGGGCTGGACGGGTGGCGCGTCGACGTCGCGAACATGACCGGCCGGCTCGGCGCCGAGGACCGTGCGCACGCGGTCGCCGCGACGACCCGCCGGACGATGGCCGCGGAGTCGCCCGACGCCTGGCTGCTCGCCGAGCACGGCCACGACGCCACCGGCGACCTCCGGGGCGCCGGTTGGCACGGGACCATGGACTACGCCGGCTTCACCCGTCCGCTGTGGTGCTGGCTCAACGGCGGGTCACCCGACGGGCCGGGCCTGCCCCACGGGCTCGACTACCTCGGGCTGCCCGTCGACATTCCCGTGCTGCCTGCCGAGCGGGCGGTCGCGACGATGCGCGAGGTGCACGGGGCGATCCCGTTCACCGTCTGGCAGAGCGGCACCAACCACCTGGACTCCCACGACACCCCCCGCTTCCGCACCGTGACCGGCGGCGGGACCAGCGGCGGCACCGACCTCGTCGGGGCGGGGCGTCCCGGCCATCTCGTGGGCCTGGCCCTGCAGATGACGATGCCCGGCGTGCCGGTCGTGTTCATGGGCGACGAGATCGGGCTGACGGCGGTCGACGGCGAGCACGCGCGGACGCCGTACCCCTGGCACGACGAGCAGTCGTGGGACGCACCCACGCTGGCGGCCTACCGGGAGTGGATCGAGCTGCGGCACCGCCACGTCGCCCTGCGGCGGGGCGGGCTGCGGTGGCTGCACGCCCACGGCGACGCGATGACCTTCCTGCGCGAGCACCCGGACCAGACACTCCTCGTGCACGCCACCCGGGCCGCCGGGCCCGAGGTCCGGCTGCCCCTGGCCGCGCTCGGTCCCGACCCGGTGGTGACGACCCTCGTCGGGCCGCCGGCGCGGGTCGTGGCCGACGAGCTCGTGCTGCCCGGCGAGGGGCCCGCGGCCTCGGTCCACCTCGTGAGCAGTGGTGGGCCCGGGTCCTAGCCCCGGCGCTCCAGCCCGGCGATGCGCCACCCGCCGTCGAGCACCCGGTCGCGCGGCAGGTAGAGCCGCAGGATCACGTGGAACGCCCCGGCCGGTGCGGGGAGCCAGTTGGCGGCCCGCTTCGCCCCGTGCGGCTTGCGGTGCTGCAGGTAGATCGTCAGCGAGCCGTCCGGGTTGAGGCGCAGCCCGCGGGTGCGGTCGCCCACGGCGTACCGGTCGATCTCGTTGGCGTGCAGGAAGTTGTCGCGCTGGTACATCGTGAGCGACCAGAACGCCTTGACCGGCGGGAGCTGGCCCTTCGGGAAAGTGATGGCGTAGCGGTGCCGGCCGGTGAGCGGTCGCCCGCGGGAGTCGTCGTAGCTCGTGGGGTAGGTCGCGATGTGCGGGACGTTCGCGCCGAGCAGGTTGGTGGCGATCAGCCCGCGACCGAGGTACTTCCGGGCGAAGTCGCCGATCCACGGCGCCGTCATCACGCTCCAGCCCGCGTTGCCGCGCGAGTTGACCGCGTTGAAGGTCGTGGAGGCGTGGTCGATGAGCCGGACCGCGGCCCTCGTGCCGGCCGCGACCGCGTCGTTCTGCGGGGTCGACTCCGACGAGCCCTGCGGGTTGCCGGCCTGGTTGGCCGAGTCGGCGGCCAGCACCGCGGCCTGCGAGCGGTCCGGCTGCTCGACCCCGGCCGGTGCGAGCGCCTTCAGGACGCAGTCCTGCCGCGCGGGTGGGGGGTCGATCGTGAGCTCCTGGTTGAGCGTCGCGACGAAGTCGGTGCCGGTCGGGGTGACCGGCTTGGGGCCGAACGAGGGCTGCTGGTCGAGGACGATCGACTCGCCACGGCCGCCGGCCTCCCACTCCGCCAGCGGCGTCGTGCGGTAGCCCTGCAGGATCGGCTTGACCTCCTCGGTCTGGTCCGGCCCGTCGACCAGGGTCCGGCCGAGCAGCCAGATCGTGTTGGTCGGGCTGTGCAGGACCGGCAGACCGGCCGGCAGGTCGCCCTCGTAGCCGGGCGGGACGAGCACGTAGGAGCCGGCCTTCGTGCCGGTCGACCCGGAGCCGAGGTAGGCGAAGGAGTTCGTGAAGGCGTCCATGAACTGGAAGGTGTAGAACCGGCCGTGGGTGTCCGGCACTTCGATGACCAGCGGGCCCTGGGTCAGGCTGAGCCAGCCGACGGAGTACGCCGTGTCGACGTTCGGGGACACCACGGCACGGGTGTCGGGGTCGGCGAGCGCGGCGACGCTGACGATCGTGTTGCGGAAGCGGAACTTCCGCACCGTGTCGTGCAGGTTCACCAGCGGCAGGCCGTAGACGTACGCCGCCTCGGCGGCCGCGAACGTCGTCGCCGCCCGGCGTCGCTCGGCCGGCGTCGCGCCGTCGAGGCGGTCGGCGTAGGCCTGGGCGTCGCGCTCGACGCGGGCCTCGTAGCCGCGGAGCCCGCGCGCGGACGCGCCGTAGACGCAGTCGGGCAGCAGGTCGGCGCGGACCCGTTCGGTCGAGGACGCGGTGGCTGCGGGGGTGGGGGCTGGGGAACCGGTCGCGACCGGGCCGGCCACGAGTGCGGCCAGCACCAGGCCGGCGGTGACCAGCGCGGGTCGTCGGGAGCTCATGTCCCGTCAACGCACACAAGTCCGATCGGGTTACTGCTCTTCGGTCCGGAGTGACCTCGGCCACACGGCGTCGTTGCACCTGTCGAGGCCCGCGGACGCGCGGACCCACCGACGAGAGGTCACCGATGCTCCTCCGACGCCTGGCCACCGGCGCCACGCTCCTCGCCACGACCGTCGCGCTGGGGGCGGTCCCGGCGCCGAGACCCGCCTCCGCGGCGACCCCGACCGGGTCGACGGCGCACCGGGCCCCGGCCGCCTCGCCCGCCGCCCGGGCGGGGGTGGCCGCCGGTCGCGTGCAGCCGTGCGGCGGCACCTCGTGGGTGGCGGGCAGCACGAACGTCTGCCGCGGCTCGCTGGTCTACCGCGACTACGTCTACGACGACGAGGGCGCGGACGACGGCGGCGTCGGCTACGACACCTCCAACACGGCCAACGCGTTCGGCACCCTCGCGGCGCCGGCCGGCGACCAGCGCTACCCCGCGGACGACACGAACAGCGCCGACCTGGTCGACCTCCGCCTGACCCGGGTCGGCCGCCACGTGCGGGTGGTGGCGGAGCTGGGCGCACTGCGCCGCCCGGACTCGACGGTGCTCGCGCTCGCGATCGACACCGACGGCTCCGCGAGCACGGGCGGGGGCGCCTGGCCGGGCCTCGGGGTCAGCAGCACCGGCTGGGACCGGATCCACCGCTTCACCCACGGCGACCCGCGGACCAACACGATCCGGGGCCGCTTCCCCCTGCCGCGCGCCGCGCGCTGGCGGGTCCAGGCGGTGACCGCGCAGGCCGCGACCGGCACGGTCATGAACGTCGCGTTCCGCGGCGTGGACGAGCGGGCGGCGTACAAGGCGAGCGGCGACAACCCGTCGGAGTACCCCTACCCCGGCCAGGGTGCGTGGTTCGAGGACCGTCAGGCCGCCGCCCTGCAGGCCGGGGACATCTCGGAGTTCGGCCACACCGTCCGCACGCGTGACCTGCGCCCCGGCGTGACCCGCCTGCAGCGGGTCGGACCCGGGCTGCACGAGCGCGTCTACACCTCCCGCCACACGCTGGGGGAGGGCATGTCGTACGCCGGGATCCCCGGCAGGGGTGACGGCGGCACGGCGGCCGGCTTCTTCGCGCAGGAGTTCAACTTCCTCGGCCGCTACCAGCCCTACGGCATCTACCTGCCCCGCGCCCGCGGCCCCCACGGCCTGCAGATGGAGTGGCACGGCAGCAACCAGGGCATCGTCGCGCAGATCAACCAGCCGGGGATGCAGCAGCAGTTCGGCGAGGACCTGAACCGGGTGCTCGTCGTGCCCGAGGCCCGCGGACCCAACGGCTACGGGTCGGGGATCTCCGAGCGAGACCTGCTCGACGTGATGAAGGACGTCCGGGCGCACTACCCGATCGACCGCCGCCGGGTGTTCTCCAGCGGCTACAGCCAGGGCGGCTACATCGGCTTCCGGATGGCGATGCTCTTCCCGGACCGGTTCGCCGGGTTCACCACGTGGGTCGGGTTCACGGGCGACGACACCAACGGCACGCCCGCGCAGGGCCCCGGCTCGGTGACGGCCGGCGCCGTCGGCAACATGATCACCTACGTCCGCAACCTGCGGCACGTGCCCGGCTCGATGATCTACGCCGGCGCCGACGAGCTCGTCCAGGTCCCGAGCGCACGGGCCATGCAGGAGGCCTTCGCGGCGACCGACGACGTCTACACGTGGTACCTCCACCCCACGGCCGAGCACCTCACCTTCGCGGTCGCGGACGAGTGGGCCAAGGAGGCGGCGTACAGCCGGGACCAGCGGCTCGTACGCCGTCCGGCGCGGGTGACCTTCCGGACCGCCCGGCTGCTCGACGCGCCGCGCTACGGCATCCGGCACGACCACGCCTACTGGGTCCACCGTCTGCGGGGCCGGACCCCGAAGCTCCTGGACGTCGACCTGACCTCCCACGGCTGCGGCGTGACGGCGCCGGTGCTGGAGACCACCAACGGCCAGGGTGCGGAGCCGGTGCCGTGGGTCTCGGTCGTCCAGGACGCGGTCCGCAGCACCGAGCGACCTCGCCGGCAGCTGCTGACGGGCACGCTCCGCAACGTCCGCAGCCTGCGGGTCGACGCCCGGGCGGCCTGCCTGCGACCGGGGGCGGCGTACCGCCTCCGCAGCGACGGCCCCGCCGTCCTCCGGGTCCCCGGGCTGGGCACGGTGCGGCTCCACCAGGGCCGCAACGCCGGCCGGCTCTGAGGGACCTCCCCACGGGGTGGCGCGCCGTGCGTACGCCGCCACCCCACGCGTCCACGCGGCGGGCTACCATGGGGACGACACCGGTCCTCGAGGCCGGTGACGCGGCCGCCGCCCGGTGGCCGCAGGTTCCACACCGAGCACGGACCGTCCAGGTCCGCGGCGTCGATCTCCCGCAGATCGGTGGGGCCGCGTCGCGTCGTGGCAGGGCTCGGGAGCACCCGGGCTCCCGCCGGCCGAGGTGCCGCCGTCCCCGTCCCGCCCGCCCGGTGGCGTCCTGACGCTGCGGCGCCCGCCCGCAGCACCCGGAGGAGAAGTCTGTGGCTCGACGAGGCCAGCGTCAGCAGGGTGGCCAGCAGGGCGGTGCGCGCACCGCGCCGCGCTCCAACCGTCGGCGCGCCCGCGACCTCGACAACGAGGGCATCATCCCGGTGCTCGCCCGCGCCGTGCGCGAGGTCGAGGCCGGCGCCCAGCGCGGCCCCGTCGCCCCGTCGCAGCGCACGAAGTTCCAGGTCGTCGCCCTCCTCGTCCGCGAGGAGCGCTCGCGCCTCAAGGCCGACACCGAGGTGACCGAGTCCCAGCGCGGCGAGCAGCTCAAGCGCCTCGACGGGATCGCCACGATCCTGGCCAAGACCGCCGCCCGCGACACCTCCCTGCTGCAGCTCCTCGCCGAGGACTCCGAGGTCAGCGACTCCGCCCGCGCCCTCAAGCGCCAGATGCTGGCCGCGGCCGGCGCCGAGCCCGAGGTCGAGGAGGTCGCCGCGGCCCCCGAGCCCGGCACCGTGACCACCGAGCGCCGCGTCGTCCCGCAGTCCGTCATCTCCCGCCAGCTCGCCAACCCGTTCCTCGTCCCCGACTTCTCCGCGGCCCCCGCCCGCCCGTCCGGCGCCCGCCGGCTGGCGACGTGGGAGCTGCTCGGCCCGCTCTTCCGCTCCTTCGAGTACGGCGGGGCCTCCTCGTGCATGCAGCTCCCGGAGCCGACCGAGGTGCGGGTGCCCGAGGGTCTCGAGCTGATGCGCCACCAGGCCCAGGTCGTCGCCGCGGCCGCGGCCGGCCACCGCTCCTTCCTGCTCGCCGACGAGCCCGGGCTCGGCAAGACCGCGCAGGCGCTGCTCGCCGCGCAGGCGGCCGACGCCTACCCGCTGCTCGTCGTCGTCCCGAACGTCGTCAAGACCAACTGGGCCCGCGAGGCCGAGCTGTGGACCCCGCAGCACAAGCCCACCGTCATCCACGGCGACGGCCACACGATCGACGGCTTCGCCGACATCGTGATCGTCAACTACGAGGTCCTGGACCGCCACGTCGGCTGGCTCGGCGACTTCGGCTTCCGCGGGATGGTCGTCGACGAGGCGCACTTCATCAAGAACAAGACCTCCCAGCGCTCGCGGCACGCGCTCCAGCTCTCGGAGCGGATCCGCACCCGCACCGCCCGCCCGCTGCTGATGGCGCTGACCGGCACGCCGCTGATCAACGACATCGAGGACTTCCGCGCGATCTGGCAGTTCCTCGGCTGGATCGACGACAAGAAGCCGCTGGGTGCGCTGATGGAGGCGTTGGAGGAGACCGGCCTGACCCCGGCCGACTTCGGCTTCTACCCCGCGGCCCGCACGGCCGTCATCGAGCAGGGGATCGTCCGGCGCCGCAAGGTCGACGTCGCCGCCGACATCCCGGCGCGCCGGGTGGCGGACCTGCCCGTCGAGCTGGACGACGAGGCCGGTCGCTCGATCCGCGAGGCCGAGCGCGAGCTGGCCCGCCGGCTCGTGCACCGCTACGAGACCGCGCTCGCGACCCGCACCTCCGGCGCCACGGTCGAGGGCATCGACCACGAGCTCGTACGCCGGGTGGCGACGTGGGAGCGCGAGGACACGACGACCACGAAGTCCGACGAGAACGTGTTCAGCATGATGCGCCGGATCGGCCAGGCGAAGGCCGGCCTGGCGGCCGACTACACCGCCCAGCTCGCCCACAGCGTCGGCAAGGTCGTCTTCTTCGCCAAGCACGTGGACGTCATGGACGTCGCCGAGGAGACCTTCGCCAAGCGGGGGCTGCGCTACTCCTCGATCCGTGGCGACCAGACGCCCAAGCAGCGCGAGAAGAACATCGACGCGTTCGTCAACGACCCCGATGTCGCCGTCGTGGTCTGCTCGCTCAGCGCGGCCGGTGTCGGCCTCAACCTGCAGGTGGCCTCCAACCTGGTGCTCGCCGAGCTGTCCTGGACCGACGCCGAGCAGACCCAGGCGATCGACCGGATCCACCGGATCGGCCAGGACCAGCCCGTCACCGCCTGGCGGATCATCGCCGCGCAGACGATCGACACCCGGATCGCCGAGCTGATCGACGACAAGGCCGGGCTCGCCGCCCGGGCGCTCGACGGCTCCGACGAGGAGATCGGCTCGTCCGCCGACCTCCAGCTCGAGGCCCTGGTCACCCTGCTCACCGACGCCCTCACCGAGGCGGGCGTCGGGGTCTGACCCGCCGGCGCCACCGGCCGCGGGCATGGCAGCATCGTCCGCATGTGGGAGGCGTCGTTCTGGGGCTTCGTCGGCGGCTTCGCCCTGCTGATCGGTGCGGCCGCCGGGATCTGGTTGCCGACGAGCAAGCGCTTCGTCGGCCTCGTCATGGCGTTCGGCACCGGGGTGCTGTTCAGCGCGGTCGCCTTCGAGCTGACGGCCGAGGCCTACGACCGGTCCGGCGCCGACGCCGTGGTGATCGGGCTGCTCGCGGGCTCCGTCGTCTTCTTCGTCGGTGACGCGCTCATCGACCGGCGGGGCGGCCACCGACGCAAGAGCCCGAACGGCTCGCCCGCGGGGGCCGGGGCCGGCGCCCTGGTCCTCGGCGCCCTCCTCGACGGCATCCCGGAGTCGGCCGCCATCGGCGTGAGCCTCGTGGGCGGCGGCTCGGTCGGGGTGGCCGTGGTCGTCGCCGTCTTCCTGTCGAACATCCCCGAGTCGCTGTCGGCCTCCGCCGGCATGCGGTCCGACGGGCGCTCGGTCCGCTACGTCCTCGGACTGTGGGGTGGCGTCCTGGTCGCCTCGACGCTCGCGGCCGGGCTCGGGTTCGTGGTCCTCGGCGGGGCGCCGGCCGTGGTCGTCGCGGTCACCCAGGCGTTCGCCGCCGGCGCGATCCTCACGATGCTCGCCGACACGATGGTCCCCGAGGCCGTCGAGCACGCGGGAGCGCTCGTCGGTCTCGTCACGGCCCTCGGCTTCACCTGCGCGTTTCTGCTGTCCATGGCCTGAGCCGCGGGCCTCAGACCGTCCGGGAGGACAGGACCCGGTCGACCTCGATGCGGATCGCCACGCGGGCCGGGTTCTCCCGCGGGGTGCGGTAGCGGGCGGCGTACCTCTCGACCGCTCGCGCCACCGACTCCGCGTCGGTCACGACCACGCCGGTGCCCTCGATGGTCGACCAGCGCGCCCGGTCCACCTGGCACGCCGCGACCGGGCCCGGCGTCGCCAGCGTGCGCGCCTTGTACGACGTCCCGGAGGTGATCACCCAGGCGCAGCGCTCCTCGACGTCGAGCGTCACCCCGACGGGCACGACGTGGGGGCGCCCGTCGGCGCGCACCGTCGACAGGGTCGCCAGGTGCCGCTCGGTCCAGAAGGCCAGCAGGTCGTCGGGGAGGGTGTCCCATCCCGGGGTCCAGGTGCTCACCGCCCGATTGTGACCTGCCGACTACCGTCGGCCGCATGCTGCCCCTGCCCGTCGCCCGCGCCCTCGACACCACCCTCGACCGGCTGGTCGCGCCGGGCTACCTCCGCACCGGCCTCGCCGTCCGCCGCCACCTGCCCGGCTGGCCCGCCGATCCGGCCCCCGGCTCGCTGCAGGGCAAGGTCGTCGCCGTCACCGGCGCCACCTCCGGCCTGGGCCTCGCGACCGCCGAGGGCGTGCTCGCGCTCGGCGCCGGGCTGCGCATGGTGGTGCGCGACGTCGACAAGGCCGAGGGCCTCGCCCGCGACCTGCGCACGCGCTTCCCGAACGCCCCGGTCGACATCGACCGCTGCGACGTCGGCGACCTCGACGACGTACGCCGCTTCGCGCGTGAGCTCGAGGCCGAGCGGGTCGACGTGCTGGTGCACAACGCCGGCGCGATGCCGCCGCGGCGCACCGAGTCGCCGCAGGGCCACGAGCTGACGATGGCGCTGCACGTCCTCGGCCCGGTGCTGATGACCGAGCTGCTGCGTCCGCGACTGCTCGGCGGCCGGGTGCTGATGGTGACGTCCGGCGGGATGTACGGCCAGAAGCTCCGCGACGACGACCTCGAGTACCTCAAGGGCGACTACAAGCCCGCGACGGCGTACGCCCGCAGCAAGCGGGCCCAGGTCGAGCTGCTCCCGGTCCTCGAGCAGCGCTGGTCGCCCGAGGGCACCACGGTGCACGCCACCCACCCCGGGTGGGCGGACACCCCCGGCGTCGTCGACTCGCTGCCGACCTTCCACAAGGTCACCGGGCCGCTGCTGCGCGACGCCGTCGGCGGGGCCGACACCACGGTCTGGCTGGCCGCGACCGAGCCGGTGCCGCCCGGCGGCCGGCTCTGGCACGACCGCCGTGACCGGCCCACGCACCTGCTGCCGAGCACCCGCACCGGCAGCGCGGAGCGGGCGCGGACCTGGGCCTGGGTGGCCGACCAGCTCGACCTCGACGACGCCTGACGCTGCGGGACCACCGGACTAGGCCGGGCATAGTCCGTTCGGGTCAATCTCGGTGTCCGAACGGGTGGTGTGGTCGGTTACCGCGACGCGCGGACTAGACCGCTCCTATCGTGGTCGGGACCTGCCCCGGCTCCCTCGGAGATCCAGTTGCGCCTCATCACCCGCCCGCTCGTCGCCACCCTCCTCGCCACGCTCGCGTGCGGCGGCCTCGCCGTCGCCTCCGAGACGAGCGCGCAGGCCGCCCCGTCCCGGGCCGGTGCCGCCGCCGGCGCCGGCGCCAAGGACGACCCGGCCCCCGTCGAGCGCATCATCCGGATCGGGACCTACAACGTCCGTGCGGGCGTGAGCATCCCGGACTTCAACGCGGCCTCGGACGCCTTCAAGGCCGTCGCGCTGCCCGACATCGCCGGCTTCCAGGAGATCGGCCAGATCCCGAAGCGGACCCACCTCGCCAGCGACCGGAGCTGGGGCGTCTTCGCCGCCGAGGAGATGGAGCAGAACCCCGTCATCTGGCGGCGCGCCGACTTCGACCTCGTGCGCGGCAGCGGCTTCAAGCTCGCCGACGGCATGGTCATCGACGACGAGAAGGGCGTGACCCCCGAGGTCCGCAAGCCGTCGTACGCCACGGTCGTGCGGCTCGTCGACCGGGCCACCGGCCAGAAGCTGTCGGTCATCAACGTGCACCTGGTCCCCGGAGCGGTGAAGGCCGGTCACCCGACACCGGGCCGCCCGAAGCTCTTCAAGCTCTACACCAAGCAGGTGGCGGGCGCCGTGCGCGCCGTCAAGGCCGAGAGCGCCGTGAGCGACCGCGTCTTCATCTTCGGCGACTTCAACGTCGGCTACAAGGCCGACCTGCGCGAGCGCCGCAAGGCGCTGCCCTACCGCCAGTTCAAGGCGATCGGCTACACCTCGATGTGGCAGGGCAGCCCCTACCTGACCAAGAAGTACGGCACCCACCAGGACGCCCTGATCGACCAGGTCTACACGGTCGGTGGTGCCGCGAACACCGAGATCTTCCGGACCGTCAAGCAGTCCGACCACTTCCCGGCGGTCGCGACCTACACGCTCGGCACGCCCCCGGTGGGCTACACGCCGACCGTCGGGTCGGTCGCGTTCAAGGACCTCGCGCTCACCCACCACCAGCGGTGGGAGAACGGCGACCGGCCGCGGATGTACTTCACCCTCACGCAGAGCCTGCCGCTCGTCGGCAACACCAACGTGCAGGTGGTCCCGGGCGGCACGGCCGAGCTCGGCAAGGACTTCACCGTCGACGACAGCCAGCTGTGGGACAGCGACCTGACGACCAACGACGTCGTCGTCACGCTGACCATCGACAAGCGCAAGGAGAACCCGGAGGACGACGAGACGTTCCAGCTCCAGCTGGTCAACGCGCTCAACACGGTCCCGGTCGCGGGCCAGGACGTCGCCACCGGGACGATCCTGTCCAACAAGTAGGCCCCCGCCCCCCCCGGCCGCGCGGCCGGAGGTCAGATCCAGCGCTCGAACCAGATCCGGTCGAGCCACTCGGCGTGGGTCAGCAGGCCGTCGGTCCAGATCGGCCAGAACCACGCGAAGTTCACCAGCACCAGCACGAAGTAGGCGCCGGCGGCGATGACTCCGGCGGTACGCCGGGGGCTCGGTGCGCGGTCGCGGCCGATCAACGCGCCCATGGCGAGCGTGAGCGCGAGCACCACGAACGGCAGGGTGATGACCGCGTAGAAGCTGAAGATCGGCCGGTCGTCGTACTGCAGCCAGGGGAGCCAGGTCGACGCCGTGCCGACCACGGCGACGCCGTACCTCCAGTCGCGTGCGCCGACCCACATCACGGCGGCGAACAGCAGCGCCCCGACCCCCGCCCACCAGATGGCCGGGGTGCCGAGGAGCAGCACCTGGCGCAGGCAGTCGCTGTCGGCCGGTGCGTCGCAGCCGCGGGTGCCGGGCTGGATGTCGACGTCGGCGTCGACGCCGACGGGCCGGTTGAGGAGCAGCCAGCCGGACGGCTTCGAGGCGTAGACGTGCGTGCTGTCGTTGAGGAAGTGCGTGTGGAACATGTAGACGTCGCGGTGGTAGCTCGCGAGCGAGCGGAGCGACTGCGTGACCTCGCCGAAGCCGGACGCGTCCTTCTCGTCGCGGGTCGGCCAGTCCTGGCCGCCGGCGTAGTGGGTGTACTGCGTGGCGGAGAGGTGGGTCTCGTACTCCTGGGCGTGGATCAGCCAGCCGGTCCAGGTGGCGACGTACACCACGAACGCGACGACCACGAGGTGCAGGAACGCCGGCACGCCGTCGACCAGCGCGGACTTCAGCAGCGGCCAGCGCACCCCGAAGGAGCGGCGGGCGCCGGCGCTCCACAGCCAGGTCAGCACGCCGAAGGCGGCGAGCGGGTAGACCGCCTCCCACTTGGAGCCGCACGCCAGGCCCCAGCAGACGCCGCCGAGCAGCAGCCAGGGGCGGAACGCGAGCCGCCGCACGGGGCCCCAGGCGCGCGAGCCGGGCACCGGGGTCGGGGTCAGCCGCGCCATCCGGGCGCGGAACCAGTCGCGGTCGTTGACCATGCAGGCGATCCCGCAGAGCAGGAAGAACGCCACGAAGATGTCGAGCAGGGCCAGGCGGGACAGCACGAACTGCAGGCCGTCGAGGCTGAGCAGCAGGCCGGCCACGCAGCCCAGGGCGGTGGACCCGGTCATCCGGCGGGCGAGGCGGCACATCACCACGACCATGAGCGCGCCGACCACGGCGGAGGCGACCCGCCAGCCGAACGGGTCCATGCCGAAGGTCTTCTCGCCGAGCGCGATCAGCCACTTCCCGACCTCGGGGTGGACGATCATCGACGGACCGTCCTTCCAGACGCCGGTGACCGTGCCGTCGAGGATCTTGTCGTTGGCGTTGGTGGTGTAGTCCCGGACGTAGCCGAAGTTCGCCAGCGACCAGGCGTCCTTGGCGTAGTAGGTCTCGTCGAACTCGAAGGCGTGCGGCGTCCCGAGGTGCCACAGGCGCAGGAAGAGCGCGAGCAGGCCGATGCCGAAGGCGGCCGACCAGCTCACCACCGGGTCCTCGAGCCGCTGCAGCGCCCCGGCCGCGCGCGCGCGGGCGGACGGCACGGGACGGCCGTCGGTGGTGCGGGAGAGGCCGACCGTGGGCGCGTCCTGGTCCGGGGGCGCGGCGGTCGTCACGAGGGGAAACTGTACGTGCCGGGCCGGAGGGCGATCGCCGCATAACGCTGCGGCCGGGGGTGCGTCGTTCCTACACTCGGAGCACTCACCCGTGCGGGTGAGGTGCGGATCCTCGTGGACCGCCGCTGTCTCGGAGTGCCTCATGCCTGCTCGTCACCTGTCCCGCCCGGCCGCCCTGGCCCTGCTCGCGGCCGCCTTCCTCGGCGCCGGCGTCCCGTCCACCTCGGCCGCCGTGCCGACCGCGCCCGCATCGGCCCTGGTGTCGGCCCGGGGACCGGCCCTGGGAACGCCCGTGGTGACCGTCCCCGTGCGGATCGGCAGCTACAACATCCGCGCGGGCGAGCCGCTGGAGAACTTCGAGGCGGGCGTCGAGGAGTTCAAGACGCACATCGACGTCGGCGGCCTGCAGGAGACCAACCAGGGCACCAAGCGCGCCTACCTCGCGGACATGGTCGGCTGGGGCTCCTACGTCCCGCTCAAGCAGCAGAACCCGGTCATCTGGGACGAGTCGAAGTTCGTGTTCGTCTCCGGCCGCGGGGTCCTCATCGCGAAGGGCCGCGACATCGGCGACGAGATGCCCCGCAACGGCTCCTTCCGCGCCGACTCGATCGCCACCGTCGTGCACCTGCGCCACCTGGTGACCGGCCAGCCCGTCAGCATCATCAACCTCCACCTGCTCGCCGGCGCCACGAGCAACGGCGTCCCGCGCCTGGACCGCCCGAAGATGGTGTCGTTCTACAAGGACCAGGTCCGCAACGCGGCCCTGCTCGTCGACGAGGAGGCCGCGTCCGGCCAGGTGTTCGTGATGGGCGACTTCAACGTCGGGTACGCCGCCGACGCCCGCGAGCACCGCAAGGCGCTGCCCTACACGAAGCTCACGGGCCGCGGGCTGGTCGCCATGTGGCGCGACTGCGGCACCACCGGCAAGGGGACCCACGGGCCGCAGTACATCGACCAGATCTGGACGACCGGCCCGGCCACCTCGTGCGAGGTCGCCTACGACATCCGGCACTCCGACCACTACCCGATCGCGGCCGCCTACCCCTTCTCGCCGGTCACGGGGCTCCCGCCCGTCCCCGGCCCCGCACTGCCCTGAGCGGCACCCTGCGATGATCGGGGGGTGACCTCACCCGGCGTCCTCGTGCTGGCCGCGACCCCCATCGGTCGCGTGGCCGACGCACCACCGCGGCTCTCCGACGAGCTCGCGACGGCCGACGTCGTCGCGGCCGAGGACACCCGGCGCCTGCGCCGGCTGACCAACGACCTCGGCGTCACGGTGGCCGGCCGGGTCGTGTCCTACTTCGAGGGCAACGAGTCGGCCCGCACCCCGGTGCTGCTCGAGGCCCTGCTCGCGGGCGAGCGGGTCCTGCTCGTCACCGACGCGGGGATGCCCAGCGTGTCGGACCCCGGCTACCGGCTCGTCGCCGCGGCCGTCGAGGCCGGCGTCCTGGTCACCGCCGTGCCCGGCCCGTCCGCGGTCCTCACCGCGCTCGCCGTGTCCGGGCTGCCGGTCGACCGCTTCTGCTTCGAGGGCTTCCTGCCGCGCAAGGCGGGGGAGCGGGCGCGCCGCCTCGAGGGCCTGGCGCGCGAGGAGCGCACGATGGTCTTCTTCGAGGCCCCGCACCGCACCGAGGTGGCCCTGGCGGCGATGGCGACGGCCTTCGGCGACGACCGGGCCGCCGCGGTCTGCCGCGAGCTGACCAAGACCCACGAGGAGGTACGCCGGGGGCCGCTCGCCGAGCTGGTCGCGTGGGCGGCCGAGGGCATCCGCGGCGAGGTGACGATCGTGGTCACGGGGGCGGTCAACGCGCCGGAGGTGGCCGGGGACGAGGCCAGCCTGCGCGCCGCGGTGGCCGGGCTCGAGGCCGGGGGGAGCACCCGCAAGGACGCGATCGTCGAGGTGGCCCGGCTCGCCGGCGTGCCGAAGCGCGAGGTCTACAACCTGGTCCACGGCGCATGAGCGACCGGCTGACGTCGTACGACCGCGACGGCCTGCGCTTCGACGTGCGCGACGAGGGCCCGCTCGACGGGACCCCGGTCGTGCTGCTGCACGGCTTCCCCGAGCGCGCGACCAGCTGGCGGCTGGTGGCCCCGCTGCTGCACGAGGCCGGCTACCGCACCTACGCCCCCGACCAGCGCGGCTACTCGCCCTGTGCCCGACCGCGCCGCCGCCGCGACCACCGCAGCGCCGAGCTGCGCGCCGACGTCGAGGCGCTCGTGGCCCGGATCGGCTCGCCGGTGCACCTGGTCGGCCACGACTGGGGTGCCGCCGTCGCCTGGGACCTCGCCGCGCACCGCTCCGACCTCGTGCGGAGCCTCACGGCCGTCTCCGTGCCCCATCCGGGTGCCTTCGTGCGCGCGGCCGCGACGTCACGCCAGGGGCTGCACAGCTGGTACATGCTCTTCTTCCAGCTGCCCCGCGTCCCCGAGTGGTCCGCCCGGCGCCCCGGCGGCCGCTTCGACCGCAACCTGCGGCGGGCCGGGATGACTCACGACGAGGTCGACCGCTTCCGCACCGAGATCGTGCTGGACGGCGCCCTCCGCGGTGGGCTGTCGTGGTACCGCGCGCTCCCGTTCGCCGACCGCTCCGGGCTGGGGGCGAGGGTCGCCGTGCCGACGACGTTCGTCTGGAGCGACGGCGACACCGCGATCGCGCGCCGCGGCGTCGACCTCACCGCCGCCCGCGTGTCCGGCGACTACCGCCTCGTCGTGCTCGAGGGCGTCAGCCACTGGATCCCCACCCAGGCACCGGCGGCGCTCGCCGCCGCCGCGATCGAGAGGATGCGCTCCGCATGACGCAGGGACCCGGCGGCCCCACCCGGGCCCGTGCCGCCACCGAGGAGAGGTCCGGCAGCCGCCGCGACCGTGAGCGGCCCCCGGCGCCCGAGCCGCTGCCGCACCCGGTCGTGGACAACCACTGCCACCTCGACATCGCCGACGGCGACGACTGGTTCAGCACCGACGACGCCCTGGCCGCCGCGAGCGCCGTGGGCGTCCCGCGCATCGTGCAGATCGGCTGCGACCTGCCCGGCGCCCGCTGGGCGGTCGAGGCGGCGGCGACGTACGACGCCCTCGTCGCGGGGGTGGCGCTCCACCCCAACGAGGCGCCCCGGCAGGCGGCTGCCGGCACGCTCGACGAGGCGATGGCCGAGATCGAGGCGCTGGCACGCACCCACGACAAGGTCCGGGCGATCGGCGAGACCGGGCTCGATCACTTCCGCACCGGCGAGGACGGCCGGGCCGCCCAGGTGGAGTCGTTCCGCCGGCACATCGACCTGGCCAGGCGCCTCGACAAGACCCTGGTGATCCACGACCGGGACGCCCACGAGGAGGTGCTGCGCGTCCTCGACGAGGAGGGTGCGCCGGACCGGTGGGTGATGCACTGCTTCTCGGGCGACGCGGCCTTCGCGCGGCAGTGCCTGGACCGCGGGGCCCACCTCAGCTTCGCCGGGACGGTGACCTTCAAGAACGCCCAGCCCCTGCGCGACGCCCTGCTGGTCGTGCCGCGGGACCGGGTCCTGGTCGAGACCGACGCGCCGTTCCTGACGCCCACGCCGTACCGCGGCCGCCCCAACGCCTCCTACCTCGTCCCGCACACCGTGCGGGCGATGGCGGAGGTCCGCGGGGACGACCTGGAGGCGCTCTGCGCGGCCGTGGACGCCAACACCGAGGCGGCGTTCGGCGGCTCCTGGTAGCCGTGCGCGGCCCGTCCCGGAGGGTTCTTTGCCGTCGAGACGCCGCTCACGTCGGCCGTGAGCCGGGGCACGAAGAGTTGGCGAGGCCGTCGGTCATCGTTATCGTCTTGTGACTGATGGCCGGGATCGGGATCGATCTGACCAGTGCTGGTGCCGCCGCGGACCGTGGCGGCACCGATGTTGAACCCCCGTCGCACGTGCTCACCCACCGGTGGACACGCGCGGTCCATGCGCTGGCAACCCGAGGCCCGGGGAGTACGACGTTCGGAGAATCGTGCCCAGCAATGAGCACTCCACCCCCGCCCGCTTGACCCCCTCTCGACTGCTCCACAGCCGCCCCCTGCTGGTCGCCCTCGCGACCGTGGTGCTGCTGGCGATCGCCGGAACGACCTACGGGTACACCGCGATGAGCAAGTCCGTGAACCTCTCGCTCGACGGCAGGTCCCAGCAGGTGACCGCCATGGGCAGCACCGTCGGTGACATCCTCGACGCCGAGGGCATCACGGTCGGCGAGCACGACGTGGTCGCCCCGGGGCTCGACGAGCAGGTCACGGACGGCAGCAGCATCTCCGTCCAGTTCGGCCGCCCGCTCGAGCTCGACGTGGACGGCGACAAGCAGACCTACTGGGTCACCTCGACCAAGGTCGCCGACGCCCTCGGCGAGATCGGTCGCCGCTTCGCCGGCGCCGACCTCTCCACCAGCCGCGGCGGCACGATCGACCGTGAGGGCCTCCAGCTCTCGATCGTGACCCCCAAGAAGCTGACCTTCGCGCTGGCCGGCAAGAAGCCGGTGACCCGCAACGTCACCGCGCTCACCGTGTCCGACGCGCTGCAGGAGATGGGCGTCGAGCTCGACAAGCACGACGTCACCCGTCCGGCGCGCGGCGCCGAGGTCACCGACGGCGACAAGATCGTCTTCACCGACGTCCGGGTCGTCACCAAGAAGGTCAAGGGCGAGACGGTCGACTTCGGCACCGTCAACCAGGACGACGCCTCGATGCTCGAGGGCGACACCGAGGTCGTGCGCTCCGGCGCCACCGGCCTGCGCAACGTGACCTACCGCCTCGTCTTCCGCAACGGCGAGCTGAAGGTCCGCAAGGTCGTGTCCCAGGACGTCCTGCGTGCGCCGGTCGACGAGCTCGTCAAGGTCGGCACCAAGGCGGCTCCGGCCCCGACGTCGAACTACGTGCCCGGCGGCTCGGTCTGGGACGCCATCGCGGCGTGCGAGTCCGGCGGCAACTGGGCCGCGAACACCGGCAACGGCTACTACGGCGGCCTGCAGTTCAACCTCGGCACCTGGCGGGCCTACGGCGGCGTGAGCCGACCCGACCTGACCAGCCGCGAGTACCAGATCAGCATCGCGGAGAAGGTTCGTGCCGCCTCCGGCGGGTACGGCGCCTGGCCGCACTGCGGGGCCGGGCACTGACCGCTCCACCCGCTCCACGACGTGCCCCCTACGCTGGGCGTCATGTCTGACTCCTCCGCCGGTCCGAGGCTTCTCGGGCCGGCGGAGGTGCGTCAGCTCGCTGCCGGGCTCGACCTCCGCCCCACCAAGCAGCGCGGCCAGAACTTCGTGATCGACGCCAACACCGTGCGCCGCATCGTCCGCGAGGCCGGCGTGACGGCCGACGACGTCGTCATCGAGGTCGGCCCCGGGCTGGGGTCGCTCACGCTGGCGCTGCTCGAGGTCGCCGGCCGCGTGGTCGCCGTGGAGATCGACCCGAAGCTCGCGGGCCTGCTGCCCGACACCATCGCGTCGTACGCCCCCGAGCACGTCAACCGCTTCGAGGTCGTCCTCGGCGACGCGATGCGCATCGACGCCGTCCCCGGGCCCGCCCCGACGGCCCTGGTCGCGAACCTGCCCTACAACGTCTCGGTGCCCGTCCTGATCCACATGCTGACGCTGCTGCCCTCGCTCGAGCGCGGCCTCGTCATGGTCCAGGCCGAGGTCGCCGACCGGCTCGCCGCCGGCCCCGGGTCCAAGGTGTACGGCGTCCCGTCGGTCAAGGCCGCGTGGTTCGCCGACGTGCGCCGGGCCGGCTCGGTCGGCCGCAACGTCTTCTGGCCCGCACCGAACGTCGACTCGGGGCTGGTCGCCTGGACCCGCCGCGAGCCCCCCGCCACCACCGCCACCCGACAAGAGGTCTTCACCGTGATCGACGCCGCCTTCGCCCAGCGCCGCAAGGCCCTGCGGGGCGCCCTGCGCGAGCTGGCCGGCTCCTCCGAGGCGGCCACCGCCGCGCTCGAGCACGCGGGCGTCGACCCGATGACCCGCGGCGAGTCGCTCGAGGTCACCGACTTCGCGCGGATCGCCGAGGGGCTGGCCCGGTGACCGCGATCCAGCTGCCGCCGTCGTACGCCCTCACCGTGCGTGCGCCCGCCAAGATCAACCTGCACCTGGGTGTCGGTGCCCCGCGCCCGGACGGCTTCCACCCGCTGACGACCGTCTACCAGGCCGTCGGGCTGTACGACGACCTCACGGCCGCCGACTCCGACACCTGGCGCATCGAGCTCGACGCCGCGGACTACATCGAGCCCACCGACGTCCCCCTCGACGGCGACAACATCGTCGACCGCGCCGCCGACCTGCTCGCCGCCCACCACGGGCTGGCCCGCCTCGGCGACGTCCAGATCACCAAGGCGATCCCGGTGGCCGGTGGCCTCGCGGGCGGCTCCGCCGACGCCGCCGCGGCCCTGGTCGCGCTGGACCGGCTCTGGGCCGCCCAGACGACCGACGAGGACCTGCTCGGGCTCGCCGCCCAGCTCGGCAGCGACGTGCCGTTCGCCCTGCTCGGCGGCACCGCGCTCGGGACCGGGCGCGGCGAGCTGGTGGAGCCGGTCGCCGACCCGGGCACCTGGTGGTGGGTCGTCGTCCCGTCGGCGACCGGGCTGTCGACCCCGGAGGTCTACCGCCACTTCGACCGGCTGTTCCCGGACGCCCCGGCGGACCCGCCGCCCGCCGACGTGCTCCTCGCGGCCCTGGCCGCGCACGACCCGCTGCTGCTCGCGGCGGCGCTGCACAACGACCTGCAGGCGGCGGCGTTCGACCTGCGCCCCGACCTCGAGACGCTCATCGAGCGCGGCGAGTCCGAGGGCGCGCTGCGCGGGATGGTCACCGGCTCGGGCCCGACCTGCGTCTTCCTCTGCGAGTCACCCGACCACGCCCGCAGCGTCGCGGGCGCGCTCGACGACCCCGACCACCCGGTCATCCTGGTCACCAACGGCCCCGTCGCGGGCGCACACGTCGTGGAGTACGTCTGACATGGCCAACCTCCTGAACCTCGAGCGCGTCTCGAAGTCCTACGGCATCCGTCCGCTGCTCACCGACGTCTCCCTCGGCATCTCGGTGGGGGAGCGGATCGGCATCGTCGGGCGCAACGGCGACGGCAAGACCACCCTGCTCGAGGTGATGACCGGCCTGGAGGCCCCCGACACCGGTCGCGTCTCGCGCACCGGCGGCGTCGAGATCGGCTACCTCCACCAGGGCGACGAGCTCGTCGACACGCACTCGGTCCGCGAGGCGGTGCTCGGCGGGCGCGACGACCACGAGTGGGCGGCCGACTTCAAGATGCGCGAGGTCGTCGAGGTGCTCCTCGCCGGCGTCTCGCTGGACCGCCCGGTGCTCGGCCTCTCCGGCGGCGAGCGGCGCCGCTGCTCGCTGGCCGCGCTGCTGCTCGGCGACCACGACCTGATCGTGCTCGACGAGCCCACCAACCACCTCGACGTCGAGGCCGTGGCCTGGCTGGCCGAGCACCTGCGCAAGCGCCCGTCCGCGATGGTCGTCGTGACCCACGACCGCTGGTTCCTCGACGAGGTCTGCCAGTGGACGTGGGAGGTCCACGACGGGACCGTCGACGCCTACGAGGGCGGCTACGCGTCGTACGTGCTCGCGAAGGCGGAGCGCTCCCGCCAGGCCTCCGCCTCGGAGGCCCGCCGCCAGAACCTCGCCAAGAAGGAGCTCGCCTGGCTGCGGCGCGGCGCGCCGGCCCGGACGGCGAAGCCGAAGTTCCGCATCGAGGCCGCCAACGCGCTCATCGAGGACGTGCCCCCGCCGCGCGACCGGATGGAGCTTCAGAAGTTCGCGACCCAGCGGCTCGGCAAGGACGTCATCGACGTCGAGGACGTCGACCTGAAGCGTGGCGAGCGGTCGCTGCTCACGCACGCGACCTGGCGGCTCGGTCCCGGCGACCGCGTCGGACTGGTCGGGGTCAACGGCGCCGGCAAGACCTCCGTGCTCTCCCTGCTCGCCGGCGACCTCGCGCCGTCGGCCGGCAAGGTCAAGCACGGCCGCACGATCGCGATGAAGCACCTCACCCAGCAGCTCGACGACCTCGACCCCGACGGCCGCGTGCTGCCGATGGTCGAGTCGTTCCGCCGCGTGGTGAAGACCCGCGACGGCGAGATCACCGCGACCTCGATGCTGGAGCGCTTTGGCTTCACCGGCGACAAGCTGACCACCAGGATCGGCGAGCTCTCCGGTGGCGAGCGCCGCCGCTTCCAGCTGCTGCTGCTCCTGCTGACCGAGCCGAACGTGCTGCTCCTCGACGAGCCCACCAACGACCTCGACATCGACACCCTCAACGTCCTCGAGGACTTCCTCGACGGCTGGCCCGGCACTCTGGTCGTCGTCTCCCACGACCGGTACTTCCTCGAGCGCGTCACCGACTCCGTCTGGGCCCTGCTCGGCGACGGCCAGATCTCGATGCTGCCCCGCGGCGTCGACGAGTACCTCGAGCGCCGGCAGGCGGCGCTGCAGGCGCCGTCCCCTTCCTCCTCGTCTTCCGCGTCCTCCTCGTCCTCGGATGGGTCGGGGGGCTCGGGTGGGTCGGGCTCGGGCTCGTCGGGCGGGTCCTCGCGCCCCAAGCCCGGCAGCGCCGAGGAGCGCACCGCCCGCAAGAACGTCGCCCGCCTCGACAAGCGCCTGAAGAAGATCGCCGAGCTCGAGGCGTCCCTCAACGCCGACGTCCTCACCCACGCCCAGGACTACGAGAAGGTCGCCAGGATCAGCGCCGAGCTCTCCGCCCTCGCCGAGGAGAAGGAGACCCTCGAGCTCGAGTGGCTCGAGGCCGTGGAGCTGCTGGAGTAGGCCAGCTGCTTCATCACGGGATGCAGTCAGCGTGTTGCTTCCCACGGTGAACTCGCCGTGGGAAGCGCAACTTCACCTGCATCCCGTGATGAAGCAACCGCCACCGCACCGCCCTCACGCGAACGGCGTGAGCAGCGTCCGCAGCAGGGATGCGAGCTTCTTGTGCTCCTTGGTGGGGAGGTCGGCGAGCAGGGTCGACTCGGCCTCGAGCAGCGCCTCGAAGGCGCCGTCGACGGCGGTCTTGCCCTCGCGGGTCAGCCGGACGATCACGCCGCGGCGGTCGTCGGGGTCGGGGTAGCGCTCCACGAAGCCGCGCGCGGCCAGCCGGTCGACCCGGTTGGTCATCGTCCCCGAGGTCACCAGGGTCTCCTTGAGGAGGCGCCCGGGGGAGAGCTCGTACGGCGCGCCCGCGCGGCGCAGCGCGGCCAGCACGTCGAACTCCCACGACTCGATGCCGTGGGCGGAGAACGCCTCGCGGCGGGCCAGGTCGAGGTGGCGGGCGAGCCGGGAGATGCGGCTGAACACGGCCATCGCGGACAGGTCGAGGTCCGCGCGCTCGCGCGCCCACGCCTCGACCAGCTCGTCGACCTCGTCCCGCATGCGCGGCAGTCTACCCGGATCGGTCGAGAATCTTGACATCGAGACAAATCGGGGTGACGATGAAAGTATCTTGACATCAAGAGATCAACGAGAGCGAGAGGCCACCGCATGGCGCACACCTGGGACCCCGACCGCTACCTGACGTACGCCGACGAGCGCGGCCGTCCGTTCGTCGAGCTCGTGGCGCGGATCGGTTCCACGGCGCCGCGCGAGGTCGTCGACCTGGGCTGCGGCCCCGGCAACCTCACCACGCTCCTTGCCGAGCGCTGGCCGGACGCGGCCGTCACCGGGCTGGACGCCAGCGCCGAGATGGTCGCGCGGGCGCAGCGCGGGCGGCAGGGCGGCGTGACCTTCGAGGTCGCCGACCTGCGCGACTGGGCCCAGGGGGCGCCTGCGGAGGTGGACGTGCTGGTCTCCAACGCCACCCTCCAGTGGGTCCCCGGCCACCTCGAGCTGCTCCCTGCCCTCGCCCGCCGCGTCCGCCCCGGCGGCTGGCTGGCCTTCCAGGTCCCCGGCAACTTCGACGAGCCCAGCCACACGATCCGTCGCGACCTCGCCGAGCAGGCGCCGTACGCCGCCCACACCCGGGACGTCGCGACGCCGGCCAGCCACGACCCGGCGGTGTACCTCGAGGCGCTGGCCGCCCTCGGCTGCACGGTCGACGCGTGGGAGACGACGTACCTCCACGTCCTCACGGGCGAGGACCCCGTCTTCACCTGGGTCTCCGGCACCGGCGCGCGGCCGACCCTGCAGGCGCTGCCGGACGACCTGCGCGCGGACTACGAGCGGGAGTTCAAGGCCCGGCTCGCGGCGGCCTACCCCACCATCGACCACGGCGTCGTGCTGCCGTTCCGCCGGATCTTCGTCGTCGCGCAGGTGCCCGCATGAGGCTGCACCACGTCCAGGTCGCGTGCCCGCGCGGCGCCGAGGACGACGCGCGCCGGTTCTACGCCGACGCGCTGGGCCTGACCGAGGTCGAGAAGCCACCGGACCTGGCCGGTCGCGGCGGCGCGTGGTTCCGTGCGTACGACGCCGAGGGCGTCGTGACCGCCGAGATCCACGTCGGGGTGGAGGACCCCTTCGCCCCCGCGCGCAAGGCGCACCCGGCCCTGCTGCTGGACCACGCGGCCGAGCTGGACGTCCTCGCCGGGCGGCTGACCGCGGCCGGGTTCGAGGTCGACCTTAGCCAGCGGCACACGTTCCCCGGCTACGAGCGGCTGCACACCTTCGACGCGCACGGCAACAGGGTCGAGGTCCTCGCCCCGCCCGTGACGCCGGAGCCCTGAGGCTCAGCCCCAGAGTCCCCCGACCTCGGCGGCCGCGGCCCGCCCCTGGCGCAGCCCCTCGCGGGCGGAGCCCGGGCGGGCCGCGGGGTCGAGGACGTTCTTGCCGATGGCGGCACGCGCGCCCTCGTCCGGCGCGATGATCACCGACGGCTTGCCGCCGAGCTGTGCCTGCGCAGACTTCATCGGCCCGGCCGCCCGGGGGATCGGCGTGAGGGCCACGACCTTCGCGCACGAGGCGGCCAGGTCGGCGTTCGCGGTCGACCGGGCGCCGCCGTCGACGTAGCGCCGGCCGCCGATCGGGACGGGCGGGTAGACCCCGGGCACGGCGCAGCTCGCCGCGACCGCGTCCACCAGCGGGACGTCGTCGGAGCCGTCGAAGGTCCGCAGCTCGCCGGTGTCGGCGTCGACCGCCGTGACGACGAGGCGTCCGGGCGCCGGCCACTCCTGCACCGGCAGCCGGCTGCGGATGGCGGCGTACCGCTCCTCCAGCGACGGCAGCTTCCCCGCCGCCGCCCGGTCGACGGACCACTGCCCGAGGCGTCGCCCGAAGCCCTCCAGGTCGCCGCGGGAGCGCAGCATCGCCCAGCCGAAGCCGAGCAGCACGCGCGTGCCCAGGACGGCGTACGGCGCCCCGGGCTCGACCGGGGCCAGCTGGCGCTCCAGGAGCTCGGGGAGGTCCAGCCCCGTGGTGAGTTGGGCGCCCACCGCCGACCCGGCGGAGGTCCCGACCACCAGGTCGGCCCCGCTCAGGTCGACGCCCTCCTCCAGCAGCCCGGCGAGCATCCCGGTCATCCAGGCGATGCCCGTCACCCCGCCGCCACCGAGGACCACGCCCCGCCGCCCGCTGCTGCCGCTCGCTCCCGCTTCGCTCATGGGCCGATCATGCTGCACGCCACCGACGGACACGGGCGGACGTGGCGAGCGTCTCGGTGACGCTGGAAGTTACCGCCCGGTAATGTGTGCCGCATGAGCCAGGTCCTCTCCCTGTGGAACACCACGTCCAAGCTGCCCCAGGGCAAGCGCGTCTTCTCGCTGCTGTTCGCCCAGAAGGCGCCGTACTTCGCCACGATCCACCCCCGCTTCCAGGAGATCCGGCCGAACTACGCCGAGCTCCGCATCCCCAAGCGCCGTGGCGTCCACAACCACCTGGGCACCGTCCACGCGATCGCGCTGTGCAACGGGCTCGAGGCGGCGATGGGGGCGCTCGCCGAGGTGACCATCCCGGCCGACCGGCGCTGGATCCCCAAGGGCATGGACATCAGCTACACCGCCAAGGCGACCAGCGACATCACGTGCATCGCCGAGACCGACCCCGAGCAGTGGACCGGCGACGACCCCGACCTGCCCGTCCGCGTCCGCGGAGTCCGCACCGACGGCACGGTCGTGATCGAGGGCGTCATCCGGCTCTGGGTGACCCCGAAGAAATAGTCTCGATACGGTCGCTGCGCGACCTACTCGACCACCGAACCGTCAGCCGGCGGACCCCAGGAAGATCGGGTTCGTCAGCGCGGCCATCTTGTCGATGGGCGTGGTCTGCACGGGGCTGCCGGCGTCGCCCTTGGGACGCCCGACCTCGGCCCGCACGAACGCCGTCGTCCCGACCGGCACCTGCGCGGTGACGTCGAGGACGCCGTCGGCGTCCGCGACGCCGAAGCCCACGACGCCCGCGGGGCCGACGATCCGCGCCAGCGAGCCCGGCACGCCGGTGGCGTGCAGCGCCACGGTGGCCGTGTCGTCGGGGCCGGCCGCCAGGCGGTCGCCGCACTCCGCGACCGCGTCGCCCAGCGTGGCGGTGAAGGTCAGGTCGACGGTCGAGGACTCGGCGATCCAGGCGTGCCCGGCCCGGGCCGCCGCGACGACCTCGGCCGCGGACAGCGAGCCGAGGCGGTACGACGTCTGCGCGAGCCCCACGGTCTGGCTGTCGTTGTGGGAGTCGGAGTTGCCGACGATCGGCAGGTAGGAGCCCTGGCGCAGCCGCGCGTGCCAGTCCGTGACGGTCTTCTGGTCGTCGGTGGTCCAGGGGCCGTTCCACGCCTCGATGGCGTCGACGTGCTCGTAGCCGTGGTCCCAGCGGATGCTCGGCACCGGGTTGTTCGGGTGGGCAGCGATCACGATGCCGCCGAGCGCACGCACCTTCGCGGCGAACACCTGGAACAGGTCGTCCTCGGCCCGGTAGCGCCAGTCGATCCACGTCATCGGCGGCAGCCCCATCGCCAGCCAGTGCCCGCTGCGCGTCGTGACCTCCTCGCCGTTGACGACCAGGAAGCCGTCCGGCGCGTGCCGCCCCCAGACGTACGTCGCGGAGCTGGTGTTGTGGTCGGAGGAGCCGATGAAGTCCAGCCCGGCCGTCTGCGCGGCCGTGACCAGCTGGCGCTGGGTGCGCGCGCCGTCCGAGTGGACGGTGTGGAGGTGCAGGTCGCCGCGGTACCACCCGGCCGGCGTCCCGGGCACCTCCTGCGGCGCCGGGGCCGGCTCGAAGTGCTCGCCCTTGGGGCCCTTGAACAGCTTCACGGTGACGACGTACGGCGTCCCCGGCGGCGTGATGAGGTAGGGCCCCAGCAGGATGTGCCACTTCCCGGCGCGGATCGGGCCGGCCAGGTAGCCCGGCGTGGCCCGGGCCCGGGTGATCGTGAACTCGCGGCGGGCGCCGCCGGACCAGCCGCGGAAGCCGTCGGCGTCGCCGATGCCCTTGCCGCCCTCGTCGAAGAGCCCGATGTCGACGACGTTGTAGCTGATGCCGACGCCGGTGTCGGTCGGCTCGAACTCGTAGGACACGTGGATCCGGCGCACCCCACGCGGCACCCGGAACGGCAGGTAGTGCCAGTCCGCCGTGTCCGGGTCGTTGAACTCGCCCTTGAAGACCTTGGTGATGACCTTTCCGCGGCCCGGCCTGGCCCCGTCGGCGGCCGCGGCCGGGACCAGCGGGGCGACGGTGGTGACGGCGCCGACGGCGACGACGCCGGCGCCGAGCCGCAGCACCGAGCGGCGGTCGAGACCGGGGTGGGACGGGGTCTGGTCGGGGGAGCAGTGGTGTTCGCACATGGTCGTCCGAGATTACGGCCGACCGGGCGCCCGCCGTACCCTTATCGGCGTCATGGCTGAAGCAACGCGCACGTACGAGGTCCGCACCTACGGGTGCCAGATGAACGTCCACGACTCCGAGCGGCTGACCGGGCTGCTCGAGGCGGCCGGCTACGCGCCCTTCCAGCGCGACGGGGCGCCGTTCGAGGTCCAGGCCGACGTCGTCGTCTTCAACACCTGCGCGGTGCGCGAGAACGCCGACAACAAGCTCTACGGCAACCTGTCGCACCTCGCGCCGATTAAGGCCGCGAACCCGGGCATGCAGATCGCCGTCGGCGGCTGCCTCGCGCAGAAGGACCGCGCCACGATCACCACGAAGGCGCCGTACGTCGACGTCGTCTTCGGCACCCACAACATCGGCTCGCTCCCGGCCCTGCTCGACCGCGCGCGCTCGCAGGAGGAGGCGCAGGTCGAGATCCTCGAGTCGCTCGACGTCTTCCCCTCGACGCTGCCGACCAAGCGCGACTCGGCGTACGCCGCCTGGGTCTCGATCTCGGTCGGCTGCAACAACACCTGCACCTTCTGCATCGTCCCGGCGCTGCGCGGCAAGGAGAAGGACCGCCGACCCGGCGAGATCCTCGCCGAGATCGAGGCGCTGGTCGCCGAGGGCGTCAGCGAGGTCACGCTGCTGGGGCAGAACGTCAACGCGTACGGCGTGGAGTTCGGCGACCGGCAGGCGTTCTCGAAGCTGCTGCGCGCCTGCGGCGAGATCGAGGGGCTGGAGCGGGTCCGCTTCACCAGCCCGCACCCGGCGGAGTTCACCGACGACGTCATCGAGGCGATGGCCGAGACCCCGAACGTCATGCCGCAGCTGCACATGCCGCTGCAGTCCGGCTCCGACAAGGTGCTCAAGGACATGCGGCGGTCGTACCGCCAGTCGAAGTTCCTCGGCATCATCTCCCGGGTCCGCGCGGCTATGCCCGACGCCGCGATCACCACCGACATCATCGTCGGCTTCCCCGGCGAGACCGAGGAGGACTTCGAGGCGACCCTGGACGTGGTGCGGGCCTCGCGGTTCGCGAACGCCTTCACCTTCCAGTACTCCAAGCGCCCCGGCACCCCCGCCGCCACGCTGCCCCATCAGATCGGCCCGGACGTCGTCCGCGACCGCTACGAGCGGCTCGTCGAGGTCGTCAACCAGGTCGCCTGGAACGAGGCGAAGAAGCTGGTCGGCCGCGAGGTCGAGCTGATGGTCTCCGAGGGCGAGGGCCGCAAGGACGCCGCCACCCACCGCCTCTCCGGTCGCGGCCCGGACAACCGGCTGGTCCACTTCGCGGCCGACTTCTCGCAGGTCGAGGCCGACTCCGTGCGCCCCGGCGACATGGTCACCGTCGTGGTCACCCAGGCCGCCCCCCACCACCTGGTGGCCGACGGCCCCGTCCGCGCCGTGCGCCGGACCCGCTCCGGCGACGCCTGGGACCTGCGCAACGCGCCCGCTGGTGCGTCCGGTGTCGGCGCGTCCGGTGCCGGCGTCACGCTCGGCATGCCCACCCTCGGCGTCCCCGCCCCGCTCCCGGCCGCGCCCGCCTGCGGCTGAGCGCGGCGCTCGCCGTCCGCGATCCTTGTGTGGTTGATCCGGTTCACCAGGTGAACCGGATCCACCACACAACCTCCTGACGCGGCCCTCCACAGGCACGGGCCAGCCGGGTTTGCCGGCCCGGGCCACCGCACACGATGCGGGGATGGACGAGCTGGCCCGGATCCTCAAGCAGCAGGACGGTGTCGTGTCGCGCCGGCAGGTGCTGGGGACCGGCGCCAGCGAGCCCGACCTGAAGCGGATGCTGCGCCGGCGTGAGCTCACCCCGGTGCACCCGGGCACCTTCGTGGAGCACACCGGGCCGTTGACGTGGCAGCAGCGGGCCTGGGCGGCGGTGCTGTGCTGCTGGCCGGCGGCCCTGAGCCACGACTCCGCGGTGCGCGCGGGCGAGGGACCCGGCCGTCGCGACCGGGACGACTCGGTGATCCACGTGGCGGTCGACCGGTCCCGCCACGTGGCCGCGCCCGACGGCGTACGCCTCCACCGCACGCCGGGCTTCGAGGACCGCGTGCAGTGGAACCTCGGCCCGCCCCGGATCCGGTTCGAGGAGGCGGTGCTCGACGTCGCTGCCGCGGCCGGGTCGGAGCTCGACGCGGTGGCCGCCCTGGCCGACGCCTGCGGCTCGCGGCGTACGACGGCGCTGCGACTGCTGGAGCGGCTCGCCGCCCGGCCCCGGATCCCGCGGCGCGACTGGTTGACCGGCGTGCTGCGCGACGTCGCCGAGGGCACCTGCTCGGTCCTCGAGCACGGGTTCCTCGACCGGGTGGAGCGCCCGCACGGACTACCCAGCGGGGCACGGCAGGCGGCGACACGGCTGGACGGCCGACGGGTGTTCCGCGACGTGGACCTGCCCGGGCTGGCGATGGTGGTCGAGCTGGACGGGCGCCTCTTCCACGACGGCACGCACGCCCGCGACCGGGACCTGGACCGTGACCTGGCGACCGCCGCCACCGGGGCGGCGACCGTCCGGCTGTCCTACGGGCAGGTCTTCGAGCGGCCCTGCGCGACGGCTCGGGCTCTTGCCGCGGTCATGACGACGCGCGGCTGGACCGGGCAGCTCCAGGAGTGCGCCTTGTGTGGTGGATCCGGTTCACCAGGTGAACCGGATCCACCACACAGTCGGGACGCTGCCGAGGTCCGCGGCACGCTCACCCCGGCGCAGGACCGTCCAGCCGCTCCCGCAGCCCCGGGTCGGGGGCGTGGGGCAGGTCGGGGGTCTGGGGGAGCTCCCACTCACCCGTGATCGCGTCGACCCCGCCGGGGTTGGTCTCGCCGGGCTCGACCCGGGGCTCGGGCATCGGCCCGAGGTCGTCGTTGCGCACTGCGCTCACTCCCTCCGAGTGCAGCGCCGAGGCGTCGCACCCCTCCGCAGAGGGGTGTACCCGGAGTGAGCCGGATCACACCTCAGGCAGGTGACTCGTCCTCGGGGTCGACCGCGCCCTCGTCGCCGTCCTCGGACTCGGTGGCCTGCGTCGAGGTCTCCTCGGTCTGCTTCAGCTCGTCGGGGGCGGCGTCGTCGACGGCCGGGTTCTTCTCCGTCGGGAGGTTCGGGATGATCGGCTCCTCGGGCGTCTCGGCGTCGATGGCGTCGACACCGCCGGGGTTGGGCTCGCCGGGCTCGATCTGCGCGTCGGGCTTGGGGCCGAGGTCGCTTTCGCTCATGGGGTCCTCCTGGGGTCGGGATGGGGGCGGTCAGGGGGTGGTGAAGCCGAAGGTGGAGTACGCCGTGGTGGTGCCGCTCCGGATCGCCTCGAGGACCGAGGCCTCGTGCGGCACGACCGGCGTGGGCAGGTCGGTGAGGGCGCACCAGCGCAGCTCGGCGCACTTCTCGGGCTCGACGATGCGCGGGTCGCCGGACCACGACCGCGCGGTGAAGAAGAAGTCGACCCGCTCGTCGATCGCGTCGGCGTGCCGGGTCCGCTGCATGGACGTCACGAACGCCAGGTCGAGGTCGCTCACGTCGATCTCCTCGAGCGCCTCGCGGTGCGCGGCGTCGTACGCCGTCTCGCCCCGCTCCACGTGGCCCGCGGCGGCCGCGGCCCAGTGGTCGTCCATGTAGCCGGTGTTCTGGCGGCGCTGCAGCAGCACCTCGGTCCCCGCGTCGCCCTCCCGGAGGAGGAAGACGTAGGACGCGGGGACGACGACGAAGCGACTCACTGCGAGGGCTGGTCCGTGGAGGTCTCGGCGTTCTCCGCCTGCTCCTCCGCGCCGCGGCGGTCGTCGTCACCGTCGGGCAGGTCGCTGCTGTGCTCGCCGGGGGGCGTCCCGGTCGACGGGTCGGGCCGGTCGCCGTCGTACTCCTCCGGCACCGGAGCCGTCATCGGGGCCCGCGCTCGTCGCGCCGGGTGTCGCGGATGTCGTCGTTCTTGCCGTCGAGCTTGTCGAGGGCCTCCTTGGCCTTCTGCGCACCCGTGGCCAGCTGGCCGCTGTGCTTGCCGCCGGTCTTCTTGTCGGCCGCCGCGGCGGCCTTGTCGATGCCGCCCGCGATCTTGTCGCCGTGCTTGTCCACGGCGCCGCTCACGGCCTTCTTGGCCTTGTCGAAAAAGCTCATCGCACACTCCTGGATCGGGTCGGCCCCGCGAGGGGCGGTCGCACTTGCCACACTAACGACATGCCGGACACCCGACCCACGACGTCCGGATCGGCAGCCGGATCGACGCCCCCGTCGACGCCGGTCGTGGCGGTCGTCGGCGCGACCGCGTCGGGCAAGACCGGGCTCTCCCTCGACCTCGCCGAGGCGCTGGGCGGCGAGGTCGTCAACACCGACGCGATGCAGGTCTACCGCGGCATGGACATCGGCACCGCCAAGCTCCCCCCGGCCGAGCGCCGCGGCATCCCGCACCACCTCCTCGACACCCAGGAGATCCACGAGCCGGCGACGGTCGCGCAGTTCCAGGGCTGGGCGCGGGCGGTGGTGGCCGACCTGCGCGGGCGCGGCGTGGTGCCGGTGCTGGTCGGCGGCTCCGCGCTCTACACCCGCGCCATCCTGGACCGCTTCGAGTTCCCCGCCACCGACGAGGGCGTACGCCGGGGGCTCGAGGACGAGCTCGAGCGGATCGGCCCGGCGGCGCTCTACGAGCGGCTCCGCGAGCAGGACCCGCAGGCCGCCGCGACCATGCTCCCCGAGAACGGCCGCCGCACGGTCCGTGCGCTCGAGGTCATCGCGCTGACCGGCCGCCCGTACTCCGCCAGCCTCCCCGTGCTCGAGTACGCCGACCCGCACACCGTCCAGGTCGGCGTCGACATCGACCGGCCCACGCTCGACGCGCGGATCGCGCAGCGCGTGGAGGAGATGTTCGAGCAGGGCTTCGTCGAGGAGGTACGACGCCTGCTGGACGAGGGCCTCGCAGACGGACGCACCGCGTCGCGCGCGATCGGCTACGCCCAGGTGGCGGCGTACCTCCACGGCGAGCTGAGCCTGGACGAGGCCCGCGACCGCACGACGTCGGCGACCCGGCGCTTCGCGCGCCGCCAGGACGGCTGGTTCCGCAAGGACCCCCGGATCGTGTGGGTCGACCACGACGACCCGGAGCGGCTCGCCCGCGCGCTCGCCGCGGTCCGCGCGGTCGGCTGAAGGGGCGTCGGGAGGCGTTCACCCGACGGGGTCCTCGACACTGTCGGCGGTCCGGGGCAGGGTGGTGGGACACCAGCACTCCGTCTCGGGAGGAATCGCATGCGTCTCACCCGCCCCACCTCGGCCCTCGCGGCCGCGGCGCTCGCCGCCACGACCCTCGGCCTCGTCGCCGGCCAGGCGGAGTCCGCCGGCGCGACCCGCGGCACCCACGGGCCGGTCGCCCAGCGCCCGTCCTCGCAGGAGCACCGGGAGACCCCGCCGCCGAAGAAGGCGACCGTCTACGGCCGCGGGGGCGCGGTGACGTCGGTCGACGCGGACGCGTCCCGGATCGGGCTGCGGGTGCTGCGCCACGGCGGCAACGCGACCGACGCCGCCATCGCGACGGCCGCCGCGCTGGGCGTGACCGAGCCGTTCAGCTCGGGCATCGGGGGCGGCGGGTACCTCGTCCACTACGACGCCGGGACCGGCAAGGTGCGCACCATCGACGGCCGCGAGACCGCGCCGAGCGCGATGCCGCACGACGCCTTCATCGACCCGAAGACCGGCGAGCCCTACAACTTCACCCCCGAGCTCGTCACCAGCGGCGTCTCGGTCGGCGTCCCCGGCACCGTCGCGACCTGGCAGCGCGCGCTCGACCGCTGGGGCACCCGCTCGCTGGGCGAGGCGCTCGCCCCCGCCCGCAAGCTCGCCCGCCGCGGCTTCGTGGTCGACCGGACCTTCCACCAGCAGGTGCGCGACAACAAGGTGCGCTTCGAGGCGTTCCGGCCGACCAAGCGGCTCTACCTGAAGGGCGGCCACGCCCCGAAGGTCGGCACCCGCTTCCGCAACCCCGACCTGGCCGACACCTACCGCCTGCTCGCCCGTCGCGGCACGAAGGCGTTCTACCGCGGCACGCTCACCGACGAGATCGTGCGTTCGGTGCGCCGGCCGCCGACCACGCGAACGACCGACCTGCCGGTCCCGCGCGGCTTCCTGCGCGCCGGGGACCTGGCGCGCTACCGCGCGGTCGACCGCCGCCCGACGCACTCCGACTTCCGCGGCTACGACGTCTACGGCATGGGCCCGTCCTCGAGCGGCGGCCTGACCGTGGGCGAGGCGCTCAACATCCTCGAGCAGTTCCCGATCTCCTCGATGGACGACGGGGCGGCGCTGCACCACTACCTCGAGGCCAGCGCGCTGGCCTACGCCGACCGCGCGGCCTACGACGGCGACCCGCGGTTCGTGGACGTCCCCACCAAGGACCTGCTCTCGGACCGCTTCGCCCGCGAGCGTGCGTGCCGGATCGACCCCGACAAGGCGTTCAAGAAGCCGACCAAGGCCGGTGACGTGACGTCGTACGACGGCACGTGCGGCGCGGCCGCGGCCGGCCCGTCGGCCGCCACCACCGACACCGAGAACGTCGAGACCACCAACCTGACCGTCGCCGACAAGCACGGCAACGTCGTCGAGTACACCCTGACCATCGAGCAGACCGGCGGCTCCGGGATCGTCGTCCCCGGGCGCGGCTTCCTGCTGAACAACGAGCTCACGGACTTCTCGCCGGTCTACGACAAGGCCGACCCGAACCGCATCGAGCCCGGCAAGCGGCCCCGCAGCTCGATGTCGCCGACGATCCTGCTCGAGGACGGCAAGCCGTTCCTGGCGCTCGGCTCGCCCGGAGGCTCGACGATCATCACGACCGTGCTGCAGACGATCTTCAACCGGATCGACCGCGGGATGAGCCTGCCGGACGCGCTGGCGGCGCCGCGCGCCCAGCAGAGCAACGCCACCCAGAAGTCCGTCGCGGAGCCGGCGTTCATCGACCTCTACGCCGACGACCTGCGGCCCTACGGGCAGCGGCTGACGCCGGCGGGCGACGGGTTCGGCAGCACCTCGGAGATCGGGGCGGCGACCGCGGTCGAGTTCGGTCCCGGGGGCTTCCTGACCGTGGCTGCCGAGCCGACCCGGCGCGGCGGCGGCTCCGCCCGAGTGGTGACGCCCACACCCGCGGGCTGAGGGGCGCCCCACGGCGTACCGTGGAGGCGTGCCGCAGACCACCACCTGGACCGAGATCACGACCGTCGACGACCTCGTCGGGCTGCTCGGCGACCCGCACCCGCGGGCGCGCGACAAGTCCCGCCCGGCGCTGCTCGAGGTGGATCGGGACTGGCTGGCGGCCACGCCGTTCTGCGTGATGGCGACCTCCGCCCTCGACGGGACCTGCGACGCCAGCCCCAAGGGCGACCCGGCCGGGCAGCTCGTCCACGTCCTCGACGACACGACGATCGCCCTGGCCGAGCGGCCGGGCAACAAGCGGGCCGACGGGTACAAGAACATCCTCGAGAACCCGCACGTCGGCCTGAACTTCTTCATCCCCGGCCGCGGGGACACCCTGCGGATCAACGGCCGGGCCCGGCTGGTCAGCGACGCGCCGTTCTTCGACGAGATGGTCGTGAAGGGGCACCGGCCGCTGCTCGCGGTCGTCGTCGAGATCGAGGACCTGTTCTTCCACTGCGCGAAGTCGTTCCTGCGCTCGGGGCTCTGGAAGCCGGAGACCTGGGACCCGGAGGGCACGGTGCCGCGGCGCGCGGTGATCGCCAAGGAGGTCGAGCCGAGCGGGATGACCGTGGAGCAGCTCGACGACTACTACACGCCCGAGAACTACGCGAAGGGCCTCTACGCATGAGCTACGAGTTCTTGAAGGGGCATGGCACGGAGAACGACTTCGTGCTGCTCCCGGACCACGACGGGTCGGTGCACGGCGACCTCGACCCGGCCCGGGTCCGCGCGCTCTGCGACCGGCGCGCCGGCCTCGGGGGCGACGGGGTGCTGCGGGTGATCCGCACGGCGTCGTACGCCGGTCCCGACGCGCACGACCTGCCCGATGCCGCCGAGGCCGAGTGGTTCATGGACTACCGCAACAGCGACGGCTCGCTCTCGGAGATGTGCGGCAACGGCATCCGGGTCTTCGCCCGGCACCTCGTGGACGAGGGCCTCGCGGACGGCTCCGCGCCGATCCCGGTCGCCACCCGCGACGGCGTCAAGGTGCTCACGCTGGAGGGTGACGTGGTCACCGCCGACATGGGCAGCCCGTTCGTGATCGGCGAGACCAAGGTGGCCGTCGGCGACCGTTGGTGGGCCGCCGCCAACGTCGACATGGGCAACCCGCACGCGGTCGCGTTCGTCGATGACCTGGCCGACGCCGGCCCGCTGCTCGAGGCGCCCGCGCACGACGACGCGACGTACCCCCACGGCGTGAACGTGGAGTTCGTCGTACGCCGGGGCGCCGGTCATGTCGCGATGCGGGTCCACGAGCGGGGCTCGGGCGAGACGCGCTCGTGCGGCACCGGCGCCTGCGCCGTGATGGTCGCGGCCGCACTGGCCGACGGCCTGGGCGACCCGCCGGCCGAGGACACGGCGTACCGCGTCGACGTCCCCGGCGGCACCCTCACCGTCACCTGGACCGCCGACGACCGGGTGCTCCTCACCGGCCCGGCCGTCGTGGTCGCGCGCGGCACCACCTCGCTCTGACCGGCGGGGCCCGCGGGCCCTATGCTCCCCAGCCATGGACATCAACGGAGCATCTGCCATCGTCACGGGCGCCTCGTCGGGGATCGGCGCCGCCGTCGCGCGCCAGCTCGCCGCCAAGGGCGCCGTCGTCGTGGTCGCCGACCTGCAGGCCGACAAGGGCGAGGCCCTGGCCGCCGAGATCGGCGGCGTCTTCGCCCGGGTCGACGTCACCGACACCGACCAGATCACCGCGGCCGTCAACGCCGCAGCCGAGATCGCGCCGCTGCGCGCGGTGGTGAACTCCGCCGGCATCGGCTGGGCCCAGCGCACCATCGGCCGCGACGGCCAGATCGAGTCGGCCCACGACCTCGGCGCCTTCACCAAGGTCATCCAGATCAACCTGATCGGCACCTTCGACATGGTCCGCCAGGCCGCGACCGTCATGAGCCGCAACGAGCCCGATGCCGACGGCCAGCGCGGCGCCATCGTCAACATGGCGAGCGTCGCGGCGTTCGACGGCCAGATCGGTCAGGCGTCGTACTCCGCGTCCAAGGGCGGCGTCGTCGGCATGACCCTCCCGGTCGCCCGCGACCTGTCCGCGTCGGGCATCCGCCTCAACACGATCGCGCCCGGCCTGATCGACACCCCGATCTACGGCGAGGGCGAGCAGGCGGAGGCGTTCAAGGCCAAGCTCGGCGAGAGCGTGCTCTTCCCCAAGCGACTCGGCGTCCCCGACGAGCTGGCGAGCATGGTCGTCGAGTGCCTGACGAACAACTACATGAACGGCGAGACCATCCGTGTCGACGGTGGGATCCGGATGCCTCCGAAGTAGGTCGGCGGGGCTGTCGGTTTCCCCGGATATCCGGGGAAACTGGCACTTTCCGGGGGAAATTCGCGGCTGATGCGTCAACTTCCCCGGATATCCGGGGAAATTGACACCCACCCCGTCAGGTCCAGCACCACATCAGCCCGAGCCGCCGCCTCCTCGACGAGCACGGCGTTCGCCTGATCCACCCGGTGCACCCAAGCGGCCGCAGCGGCCGGGCTCTTGCCGGACGCGACGTGCCGGGCGACGAGCCGCGGCAGCCGCAGCGCGTCGTCGGTCACCACGTGCCAGACCCGGTCGAGCTGCGCGCGGACGTCGGGCCACGGCGGCCGCTCCAGCAGCAGGTAGTTCCCCTCCGTGACGACCAGCCCCGCCGACGCGGGCACGGGGATCGCCCCGGCGACCGGCTGCTCGAGCCCGCGCTCGAACATCGGCGCCATCACGGTGTGCGCCGGGCGCGAGCGCAGGCGGGTCAGCAGGTCGGCGTACCCCTCCGCGTCGAACGTCTCCGGCGCGCCCTTGCGGTCGCGCAGCCCGCGCCGAACCAGCTCCACGTCCGCGAGGTGGAAGCCGTCCATCGGGACCACGGCGGCGTCGTACGCCGTCCCGAGCGCGGCCGCCAGCGTGGACTTCCCGGCGCCCGGCGAGCCGGTGATCCCGAGCAGCACGCGGCCCCCGACGCCCGGGGGCAGGTCGGTCACCGGATCGGCCACCAGATCGGCCACCAGGGCCGCCAGCTCACGCCCGTCGGGCGACACGGTGACGACGGGCGGCTCCACCCCTGGAGGTTAAGGGTTAGCGCGACTCGGCGGCCCGACCTACGCTGGAGTCACCTATGACGAACGCACACGACTTCACCCTCGACGCCGAGCTCAGCGAGACCGCCGCGTGGGAGGACACCGAGACCGACGCGACCGATACCGACGCCTCCGACGCGGACACGGACGACGACCTCACCGAGGACACCACCGAGGACTGGCAGAGCGGCTACGCCGACGAGCCGGACCCGGAGGAGGAGATGACCGTCGGCGCGATGGACCTCGCCGAGCGGCACCAGCTGCGCCGCGTGGCCAGCCTGTCGACCGAGCTCGAGGACATCTCCGAGGTCGAGTACCGCCAGCTCCGGCTCGAGCGGGTCGTCCTCGTCGGCGTCTGGACCGGCGGCACCGTCCAGGACGCCGAGAACTCCATGGCCGAGCTCGCCTTGCTCGCCGAGACGGCCGGCTCCGAGGTGCTCGAGGCGATCTACCAGCGCCGCCAGACCCCCGACCCCGCGACGTACGTCGGCCGCGGCAAGGTCGACGGCATCCGCGAGATCGTGCAGGCGACCGGCGCGGACACCGTCATCTGCGACGGCGAGCTCGCGCCCAGCCAGCTGAGGAACCTCGAGGACCGGCTCAAGGTCAAGGTCGTCGACCGGACCGCGCTGATCCTCGACATCTTCGCCCAGCACGCGAAGTCCCGCGAGGGGCAGGCGCAGACCGAGCTGGCCCAGCTCAACTACATGAAGCAGCGCCTGCGTGGCTGGGGTGGCAACCTCTCCCGCCAGGCGGGTGGCCGCGTGGCCGCCGGTGCCGGTATCGGCGGCCGCGGTCCCGGTGAGACCAAGATCGAGACCGACCGCCGCCGGATCAACACCAAGATCGCCAAGCTGCGCCGCGAGCTCAAGGAGATGAAGGGCACCCGCGACACCAAGCGGGCCGACCGCAAGCGCCACGAGATCCCGTCGGTCTCGATCGCGGGCTACACCAACGCCGGCAAGTCCTCGCTGCTCAACCGGCTGACCCAGGCCGGCGTGCTCGTCGAGGACTCGCTCTTCGCGACGCTCGACCCCACCACCCGCCGCACCACCACCAACGACGGCCGCGTCTACACCATGAGCGACACCGTCGGCTTCGTCCGGCACCTGCCGCACCAGCTCGTCGAGGCCTTCCGCTCGACGCTGGAGGAGGTCGCCGACTCGGACCTCATCCTGCACGTCGTCGACGGCTCGCACCCCGACCCCGAGGGCCAGCTGGCCGCCGTGCGCGAGGTGTTCGCCGAGATCAACGCGACCCACGTGCCCGAGCTGGTCGTCATCAACAAGGCCGACGCGGCCGACCCGATGGTGATCGCGCGGCTGCGCCAGCGCGAGCCGCACGCCGTCGTCGTGTCCGCGAAGACCGGCGAGGGCATCGCTGAGGCGCTCGCGGTCATCGAGGGCGAGCTGCCGCACCCGAGCGTCGCGTTCACCGCGCTGCTGCCCTACGAGCGGGGCGACCTGGTCAACCGGATCCACCAGCACGGGGAGATCACCTCCCTCGAGCACACCGGCGAGGGGACGCTCGTGAGCGGTCGCGCCCACGAGTCGCTGGCCGGCGAGCTGGCGGCGTACGCCGTCTCCTGATCACGACCCGGTCACGGAGCCGCACGACCTTCGCCGTAATGCTTCGCGCGCCCGGGTGCGTACGTACGATCGGCGCGTGGTCCTCCGGGGGGTCGCGGGCCAGCTCCCGCTCATGTCGTCACGCCGTCGCACGCTCGTCGTCGCGGTGCTCCTCGTCGCCGTCGTGGTGGCGACGCTGACGCTGTACGCCGCCCGGGCGCGCGGTGCCGACCTGTCGCGCTGCGACCGGTTCGCGGCGGCCTCGGTCGCGCGCGCCGCCCAGGTCTCCGGCTCGGGCGAGCGGGTCGTCGTCATCGGCGACTCCTACTCCGCCGGGCTCGGCCTGACCTCGCCCTCCGCCTCCTGGCCGTCCCGCCTGCCCGGCCGGGTCCACGTGGCCGGCTTCTCGGGCTCCGGCTTCAGCGAGGGCGCCAGCGACTGCGGCCGCGTCTCGTTCGCCGACCGCGCCCGCGCCGCCGTCCGCGGGGGTGCCTCCCTGGTCGTCGTCGAGGGCGGTCTCAACGACTACGACCAGTCCGAGACCGCGATCCGCGCCGGCTTCGCCCGCCTGGTCCGCGAGCTCCGCGGGCTGCCGGTCGTCGTGGTCGGGCCCGTCACCGCCCCCTCCCGCGCCGGCGCCGTCCCGCGCGTCGACGCCCTGCTGTCCGAGCTCTGCGAGGCCCGCGGGATCCCGTACGTCGCCACCTCGGACCTCCGCCTGGCCTACCTCGACGACCGCCTGCACCTCACCCCCGCCGCCCACCGCGTCTTCGGCGACGCCGTCGCCGCCCGGATCGCCGCGCTGTCCTGAGCCCGCTGGCCGGCCACGGTCGCCGGGCCTGTGCGCCGGGACGTGCCCTGTCCCCGCCCGCGGCTAGGGTTCTCGGGTGCCCGACCCAGCAGCTCCCGCGACCCCGAAGACCACCGCACCCACCGGCGACACGGTGAGCGGCGTGCTGGCCACGGCGGTCGGCGTGCTGGGCGGCCAGGAGCGCGCGGGGCAGGTCCGGATGGCCGAGGCGGTCGCGGACGCGATGGTCGACGGCACCCACCTCCTCGTCCAGGCCGGCACCGGCACCGGCAAGTCGCTGGCGTACCTCGTCCCGAGCCTGCTCCACGACAAGCGCGTGGTCGTGGCCACCGCGACCCTCGCGCTCCAGCACCAGCTCGTCGAGCGCGACATCCCGCGGCTGATGGACGCGCTCGAGGGGCACCCGGGCGTCGACACGTCGTACGCCGTCCTCAAGGGCCGCTCCAACTACGCCTGCCTGCACCGCACCCGCGAGGGCGCGCCCGACGACCAAGGAGTGCTCGTCGAGGTGCCCGACGGCAGCATGGGCAAGAAGGTCCTCGAGCTCCGCGCGTGGGCCGAGAAGCAGGCCGAGACCAAGGGCACCGGCGAGCGCGATGCCGCGCCCCGCCACACCGACAAGGAGTGGCGCCAGGTCAGCGTCAGCCACCGCGACTGCCTCGGCGCCGCGAAGTGCCCCTTCGGCCAGGAGTGCTTCGTCGAGCTGGCCCGCGAGAAGGCCCAGCGCTCGCACCTCATCGTCACCAACCACTCGCTCCTCGCGATCGACGCGGTCGAGGGCGTCCCGATGATCCCGGAGTACGACGTCGTCGTCATCGACGAGGCGCACGAGCTCACCGCGCGGGTGACCCAGGCGGCCACCGACGAGCTGACGGCGAGCGACGTCGACCGGGCCGCACGCCGCTCCCAGCGGCACGTCGAGGGCGACCAGGCCGACGAGCTGGCCGACGCCGCCGACGTGCTCCGCGAGGCGATGGCCGACTGCAGCCCCGGGCGCTTCGAGCGGGTGCCCGAGCACCTCATGGACGCCCTGGTGCTGGTCCGGGACTCGGCGCGGGCCTGCCTCTCGGCGTACCCGAAGTCCGACTCCGACGCCGAGGCCGACCCCGGCCGCACCCAGGCCCGCGGCTCGGTGCAGGACGTCTTCGTCAACGCCGAGCGGATGGCCGCCGGCAGCCAGGCCGACGTCCTCTGGCTCTCCGAGGGCACCGAGCGGATCCCGCCCCGGCTCTGCGTGGCGCCGCTGCAGGTCTGGGGGCAGATGCGCGACAAGCTGCTCAGCGACAAGACCGTCGTGTTCACCAGCGCGACGCTCATGCTGGGCGGCGATTTCTCCTCGCTGGCGAGCAGCATCGGCCTGAAGCCGGGGGAGCGGGTCATCGACGGCGACACCGCCGGCCCGGCCACCGAGGAGGTCCTGCCGTGGCGGGGGCTCGACGTCGGCTCGCCGTTCGACTACGGCCAGCAGGGCATCCTCTACCTCGCCCGCCACCTGCCCCCGCCCGGCCGCGACGGGCTGGGCAAGGCCCAGCTCGACGAGATCGTGGAGCTCGTCGACGCCGCCGGCGGCCGCACCCTCGGCCTCTTCTCCAGCCGGCGGGCCGCCGAGACCGCGGCCGAGGCGGTTCGTGAGCGGCTCCCGCACCTGACCACGCTGGCCCAGGGCGACGCCCAGCTGCCCGAGCTCGCCAAGCAGTTCGTCAGCGACCCGCACACATGCCTGTTCGGCACGCTGAGCCTCTGGCAGGGCCTCGACGTCCCCGGCGAGACCTGCCAGCTCGTGATCATCGACCGGATCCCGTTCCCCCGGCCCGACGACCCGCTGATGAGCGCGCGCCAGAAGGCCGCCGACGACGCCGGCGGCAACGGGTTCATGCAGGTGGCGGCCACCCACGCGGCGCTGCTGCTCGCCCAGGGCGCCGGCCGCCTGATCCGCACGACCAGCGACCGCGGCGTCGTCGCCGTCCTCGACCCGCGCCTCGCGACCGCCCGCTACGGCGGCTTCCTCAAGGCCAGCCTGCCGCCCATGTGGACGACCACCGACCCCGCCGTCGTCCGCAAGGCCCTGGCGCGGCTCGCCGGCCCCAGCTGAGGGCAGCCCTCAGACCCGCGCGTGACCGTCCCAGCCGCCCCGCGGCCGGCCGACGCCGAAGAACGACGCGACGGTGGGGGCGACGTCGATGGTGCGCGCGTGAGCGGGTGACGCCGTACGCCGGGGGACGGTCGGGTGGCCGCCCGAGACGAAGAACGGGATCTGCCGGGTGGCGGGGTGGCCGTGGTTGCCCGGGATCGGGTTGGCCGACGGGTCGGGCTCGGTGAAGCGCCACCCGGCCTGGCAGAACGCCACGACGTCGCCGGCCTGGGGACCGAGCCGCAGCCACGGCTCGGTGCGCTTGTGGGCGGCGAGCACCCCGGGCACGCCCTCGGCGAGGGTCTGCATCCGCGCGATCGCCTCGACGCGCTGCGAGCCCGGCCCGGTCCAGTAGAGGAGGTCGGCCCCGCCGTTGTCGGCGATCCGGACCTTCCCGGCGAGCAGCGGGTCGGCGTCCATGACGCCCTGCAGCGTGACCACGGCGTCCGGCGTCGACCAGTCCATCGAGTGGTCCGCCAGCACGATCACGATCGAGTGCTCCCAGCGCCCGGAGTCCTTCAGCGCCGTGACGAACCGCTGCACCTGGCCGTCAGTGTCGGCCAGCGCCGTACGCCGTTGCGCGCGCAGCGTCGTGCCGGTGAGGTCCGCGTGGCCGAAGCGGTCGATGTCGCCGAGGTTCACGAACATCAGGTTCGGGTCGAAGTCGTCGAGCATCGCGAGCGCGGCGTCCGTCGTGAACTGGTCGGGCGCGTGCCCCGACACCGGCACGATCGGCGCCGGCTCCCAGCGGTGCGTGGCGCGGGTCCCGAACACGCCGTAGAGGTACTCCTTGCTCAGCACCGTCCCGGTCGTGAAGCCGCGCTTGTTCAGCCTCTCGATGATCGTGCGCACCTTGATGTCGGACGGCTTGTCCATCGTCCGCACGTCGCCGAGCGACCGGTCGAAGATCTCGTTGGCGGGCACGCCGGTCCGGTCCGGCCGCATCCCCGCCATCATCATCACGTGGTTGGGGATGGTCTCCATGACCGGCATCGACGAGGCGCGCGGGAACCACAGGCCGCCGTTGCGCAGCGCCCGGAGGTTCGGCGTCAGGTCCGCGGTGATCTCGTCGGGCCGGCAGCCGTCGACGACGAGGACGTAGGCCCGCTTGCGGCCCTTCGGGCCTCTGGCGGCGTACGACGGCCCCGCGACCGCGCTGGAGATCGCGATGCCCCCGCCCGCGGCCAGGAAGGTGCGGCGGGTGGCACGACGGCTGGCGAGCGGCCTCACGAGGCACCGCCCAGCGGCTTGTCGACCGGCGTGATCCGGCCGGTGCCGGCCTCGGTGCGCCACGACACCGACCAGGTGATCGGGGTCTTCCGGTCGGCCCGGTCCTCGATGACGAACCAGTCCATCTGCGCCCGCTTCGCGGTCACGTCGAGCACCGAGAAGCCGTGGCTGTCGAAGTCGAGGTACTTGATGTGGCGGTTGTTCGCCTTGATCGACTCCTCGACGGCCACGCTCGAGGTGCGCGGCGGCGTGCCGGTGATGTCCTTGAGGTTGTTGGAGGTGACCGACGAGCAGACGAACTCCACGCCCGCGGAGTCGTCGGCCGGCCCCTCGCCGGTGTAGGTCGCCGGGTCGAAGGGCAGCTCGGCCGCCCAGCCCGAGTGGATGTCGCCGGTGATGAACAGCGCGTCCTTCACCTGGTGGTCGCGGACGTGCTGCAGCAGCTCGCGGCGGTCGTCGGTGTAGCCGTCCCACTGGTCGGTGTTGTACGGCGCCCCGTCGGCCGGTCCGGGCGTCTCGCCGGTGACCTGGTGGACCGCGTCGCGGACGTCGGCGGGCAGTGCGCCGAAGTTCACCGGCGCGATCATCACCGGGTTGCCGATGATCTTCCACTGCGGGCCGTGCCGGTCCAGGGAGGTCTTGAGCCAGTCGAGCTGGCGGCGGCCGGTGATCGTCCGGTCGGGGTCGCTCACGGCCGGGTCCGGGCTCGGGACCGGCGTCGGGGTGGTCTCGACCTGCTGGTCCCGGTAGGTCCGCAGGTCGAGCATGCTCAGCTCGGCGAGCTGCCCGAAGCGCAGCCGACGGAAGAGCCGGTCGCCGTCGCCCAGCCGGGCGGTGCCGTCCAGCCGGGCGGGCATCCACTCGTCGTACGCCCGGTGCGCCCGCGCGCGCCGCTTCGTGTAGCTGCCCTCGCCGCCGTCGCCCTTCCCGGGCGTGTGGTTGACCGCACCGCCCTTCCACTGGTTGTCGGCGACCTCGTGGTCGTCCCAGGTGACGATCCAGGCGTACTTCGCGTGCAGGTCCTGCAGGTCGGGGTCGGTCTTGTACTGCGCGTGCCGCTGGCGGTAGTCCGCCAGCGAGACCATCTCGTGGCGCGGCTCGTGGGTGCGGATGTCCTCGTCGGACTGGCCGTAGCCGTACTCGCCGGGGCCGTACTCGTAGACGTAGTCGCCCAGGTGCACCACGGCGTGCAGGTCGTCGCGGGCAGCCAGGCCGCGGTAGGCCGAGAACCAGCCAGCCTGCCAGTTCGCGCAGGAGACCACCCCGAAGCGCAGGTGCCGCGGCGTCGACCGCTCGGCGGGGGCGGTGCGGGTGCGGCCCACCCTGCTGGTGGCGCCGTCGAGGTGGAAGCGGTAGTGGTACCACGTGGCCGGCTCGAGCCCGCGCGCGTCGACCTTGACCGTGTGGTCACGGCTCGGTCCGGTGGTGAAGTCGCCGCGGCGTACGACGTGGCGGAAGCGTCGGTCGGTCGCGACCTCCCACCGCACCGTGACACGGGGCCCGCGGCCGCTGCCGGGGGTGGCCGCGTCGGTGGGCGTGACGCGCGTCCACAGCACCACCGCGTGGGGGAGCGGGTCGCCGGAGGCGACGCCGTGGCGGAACGGCGTGCGCCGGACGGCCGTCGGGTGCGGGAGGGCGTCCGCGGCCGGGGCGGCGAGGGTCGCGCCGGCGAGCCCGGCACCGACGGTGCCGGTCGCGAGCAGGGTGCGTCGGGCCAGGGGCGGGTCGGTGCGTGGGGAGGTCACGCCTCATCCAACGACGCAGCGCGCACCGCGTGACGCCGTCACGCCGAGGAGCGCTGCTTGTTCACCCGGAGGTCGCCGTGGGTTGGCCGGCGAGCGGCACGACGCCGACCGGGTCGGCCGCCGGCACGAGCGGGCGCGGCATCCGCCGGGCGATCGCGAAGCCGCCGAGGACCACCAGCCAGCCGACGACCACGTCGATGACCCAGTGGTTGCCGGTGCCGACGATGACGACGGCGGTGCCGGCGGCGTACACCCAGGCCAGCGCCCGCACCCAGCGCCAGGCGGCGTTGCGCTGCACGGAGATCGCGACCCAGAGGGCCCAGCCGGCGTGCAGCGAGGGGAAGGCGGCCAGCTCGTTGGTGAGCCCGCCGAGCCCGCGCGGCGCGGACGCGTCCGTGCTCCACCAGCCGTCGGAGGCGTGCAGGCTGAGCACGTCGACGTACCCGGTGATGAAGCGCGGCGGCGCGGTCGGCATCAGGAGGTAGGCGACCAGCCCGATCAGGGTGCCGGCCACCAGCGCCCGGCGGGCGGGCAGGTAGGACCGGGTGCCGAGCTTGTAGAGCCACAGCAGGGTGGCGCCGGTGACGACGTAGTGGAGGCTGGCGTACCAGTACGACCCGAGCAGGCCGATGGCCTGGTGGCTGGTGAACAGCCGGTTGAGCGGCAGCTCCCAGTGGATGCCGAGCAGCCTCTCGAGGTGCAGGAGGTCGTGCGCGCGGGCCAGCGCCGGGGTCAGCGCGGTGTCGGCCAGCAGCCGCGAGAGGGAGTAGCCGACCCAGAGCGTCAGGATCAGGGTGAGCTCCAGGACCCCGCGCACCACGCGGGGGTAACGGTGCCGGATCACGAGGATCGACGGGAGGCTCACCGGACCAGCCTCGGCGATTTTGCCGTGGCAGGAAACCGGGTATTCCCCCGAGTCGTCCCCGAGGCGTGGACCGGCTCCACCGGGCTGCACCCCCTACACATGGGTCACATCCTACGGAGGACCGCCGTCACAATCCCGAGGATGGTCGCGTGCGTGCCGTCGATCGGGTCGAACGCCTCGTTGTGGGGCATCAGCCAGACCTTGCCGTCGCGGCGCTGGAGCGTCTTCACGGTGGCCTCGCCGTCGATCAGCGCGGCCACGATCTCGCCGTTCGAGGCGGTCTGCTCCTTGCGGATCACGACGTAGTCGCCGCTGCAGATCGCCGCGTCGATCATCGAGTCGCCGACGACCTCGAGCAGGAACAGCTCGCCCTCGCCGACCAGCTGCTTGGGCAGCGGGAAGACGTCCTGGATCTGCTCCTCGGCGAGGATCGGGCCACCGGCGGCGATCCGGCCCAGGACGGGGACGTACTGCGCGGCGGGGTGCGAGTCGCCGATGCCGGTCTCGTCGTACGACGACTCCTCGGCCGAGCTGATCGAGCGGCGGGCCGCGAGCACCTCGGGGAGGAACACCTCGAGCGCGCGGGGACGGTTCGGGTCGCGCTTGAGGAAGCCCTTCTCCTCGAGCACCTTGAGCTGGTGCGCGACGCTCGACGAGCTGGTCAGGCCGACCGCGTCGCCGATCTCGCGCATGCTGGGCGGGTAGCCCCGCAGCTCGATCGAGTCCTTGATGTGGGCCAGCACGCGCAGCTGGCGCGGCGTCAGGCCGGTGGCGTCGGGCGGGCCGTCCGGCAGCTCGGAGACCTTGCCGCGGGAGGAGTCCGCGACCTTGCCGGGGGTCTTGCTGGTGGCCATGGTGCTGCCTTCCGGTCGGGCTGGTCGATCAGTCGGGCGTGATCGGGTGTGACGGTGTGGGCCGGACCGGGGAGGACCCCGGACCGGAGTCCCACCGTAGCCATCGGGACACCCGATGTTCAAACATCTGTTCGAACGGCGTGTCGCGTCCGTGCCGGGTGCCCTCGGGGCTCCGCCGGCCCCGGATCTGCTTGACTCCCGCCATGTCCTCGCGCGCCAGCTCGCCCACGTCCGCCCGCCCGCTGAGCGCCGTCGTGACGGGAGGCGCCCGCGGCATCGGCCGGGGGATCGCCGAGCGGCTCGTGGACCGCGGGTACCAGGTGGTGGTCGCGGACGTGGACGCCGCCGCTGCGAGCGCCACGGCGGGCGAGATCGGCGCCGCGGCCGGGATCGGCCAGGACGTGCGCGACCGGGACGCCCACGCGGCCGTCGCGGCCGAGGCCGCGCGGCACGGTGCCCTTGCGGTGTGGTGCAACAACGCCGGGGTCGGCGACGACGGCCGGCTCTCCGAGACGAGCGAGGACGCCGTACGCCGTCTGGTGGACGTCAACCTGCTCGGCACCCTGTGGGGGATGCAGGCCGCGCTCGAGGGCTTCGGCTCCGCGGGCGGCGACATCGTCAACACGGCGTCGCTGGCGGGCCTGGCGCCGGTGCCGGGCTACACGGTGTACGCCGCCTCGAAGGCCGCCATCGTCTCCGCCACCATGTCGGTGGCCGCCGAGACGCCGCGCCGCGTCCGCGTGCACGCGATCTGCCCCGACGGCGTGCAGACCGCGATGCTGGACGGCCAGACCCCCGGCGGGCTGGGCAGCCTGCTGGTGCACTCCGGCGGCCGGATCCTCACCGTCGACGAGGTCGCCGACCAGGCGGTGGCGCTCATCGGCGCCCGCCGGGTCGTGCGCAGCGTGCCCGGCTGGCGCGGCGGCGTGTCGCGCTTCGGGGCCCTGGTGCCGAGCGTGACGGCGTCCGCCACCACCGTGCTCGCCGCCCAGGGCCGGCGCGCCCTCGGGAGGCGCGGCCGGGCCTGAGCCCCACGCGGCGGCCGGGCGCTCCCGGCCGGTGCCTGCCCCGGGTCGCGACCCCGTCAGCGACCGGTCAGGTAGGGGGGACGGGCCCAACCGGCCGCTGGCGCGGATCACTGCCCGGGCGACCGGGAGTGCCTGCGTGAGCATTCAACCTCCTCCGTTCGGCGCGACGGCATAGCCCGTTCGGGCCATGCCGCACGCACAGACGGGCCATGCGTTCCCATGGTGGGACTCGGGTAGTGCTTCGAACAATTGTTCGTGTCGACCCTTGTGCCGTTCGAACACCTGCTCTAAGGTCGTACACATGTTCGATCGAATGTCTGATCGAGAGGCTGCGAGCCGTCGGTCCACCAGGACTGTCGGTGGCCCCCGATAGACAGTCCTTCAGCAGCTACGAACCGATGCTGACCTCCACTTCCCCAGGAGTTCCGATGAGCGCCATGACGATCGCCCCGTTGACCACCGCCCCGACCGCGCGCCCCGAGCTCCGGCTCGTGCCCGCCCGTCCCGCCGGCCGCTCCACCCGCCGGCCGGTGGCCGCGGCGCAGCCCCGGGCCTCGGTGCGGCTCACCCGGCGCGGCCGGCTCGTCGTGTTCCTCGCGGCCCTGCTCACGGTGCTGAGCATCGGCGTCGCCCTGGGCGCCGGCTCGGTCGCCTCGGAGAAGCCGGGCACCCCCGCCCCGACCGAGATCGTGATGGTCGGCAGCGGCGAGACCCTGTGGGACATCGCGGCCGGGCTCGCCGGTGACGGCGACGTCCGCGCCATGGTCGCCAAGATCGAGCGTCTCAACGCCCTCGACTCCGCCATGGTCGCCGCCGGCCAGCGCCTCCGGGTCCCCGTCACGGAGTGACCCACCGCGCGCCCAGCGGCGCGCGCACAGACCTTCATCAGCCGACTCGACCCCGGCTGGTGGGCCGGGGAAGACGAGGGGCGGGGCCTGGTGGCCCCGCCCCTCGCGGCATTTCCCGGGCCGTGTGCGGTCGTCCGGTGTGTGCGGTTTGGTCACCAACCGCAGGTTTTCGGCGGAAACCCTGCGGTTGGTGACCAAACGTGGGGTGTCCGGACCGGCTGACCGGCGACGAAGGAGGATCCTCGGCACCAGGTGCCGGAGATCCTCCTTCGTCGGGCAGGACGCGTGAAGGCCTACCCTCCGGGCATGGCCGGCTACTCCAGCACACCGCTGCGCGCCAAGCTCGGCATCCGGGACGGCCACGTCGTGCTGCTCGACCGGCTCCCGGACGACGTCGACCTCGGCGACCTGACCGGCGCCCACGTCGTACGCCGTCTCCCGGCGCGTGCCGACGTCACGCTGACCTTCCACACCACCCTGGCCACGCTCGCGGGCCGGCTGCCGGCCCTCCTGGAGCGCACCGCCACCGCCGGGTCGGTCTGGGTCTGCTGGCCCAAGAAGGCTGTCCACCGGGCGCTGGCCGAGCGCGGCGTCTGGGTCGACCTGGACGAGGGCAGGGTCCGCACCCTCGGGCTCGAGCTCGGCTTCGTCGACGTCAAGGTCGCCGCGGTCGACGACACCTGGTCCGGCCTGAAGTTCGTGCGCCGGCTGGCCGACCGCGCCTAGGGTCGCGGGGTGTCCCTCCCTCCTCGGGCCGTGGCCGTCGTGCAACGCGGCGCGGAGCTGCTGCTGATCAAGCGCCACCACCTCGGCCGCGACTACGCGGTGCTGCCGGGCGGGACCGTCGAGCCGGGCGAGTCCTTCGAGGACGCCGTGGTCCGCGAGCTGTGGGAGGAGACCACGCTGCGCGCCACGATCGACCGGGAGCTGCTGGTCGGGGAGCACACGCCGGGCCGCGAGGCGCGCTACTTCCTCGTGACCGACGTCCGCGGCGAGGCCCGGCTCTCCGGGCCGGAGCTCGAGGCGCACGGGCCGGACAACAGCTTCGAGCTGCTGTGGGCCGGGGCGGGAGACTTCGAGACGCTCGCCCTGCAACCGCACCACCTCAGGGCGGACCTGCCGCGGCTGCTCGATCTCTGAGGCCGCGTCCGCCGGGCCGACGGATCAGCGCGACGCGCGCCGCCCGCCGGGCGGAGGCGGCAGCGGGGGAGCCACGGGCGGCGAGCCGGGGTCGGCGGGCGGGGCCGACGGCGTGGACGACGCGCCACCCGTGATCCCGAGCCGGCGCAGCAGACGCGCGATGAGCATCAGGCCGACGAAGAGGCACGCGACCGCGCCCAGCGACGCCAGCGCGAGGAACCACCAGGCGTTCTGCTCGCCCGAGCGGGCGGTCCCGCCGAAGTCGATCGCGGCGTACACCAGGTAGCCCCACGCGACCACGGCGAGCGTCACGCCCGCGGCGAGCGGGAGCAGCGCCGGCTGCAACGACGGCTTCTTCTTCGGCCCCCGTCGCGACCCGACCCGCTTCCCCTGTGGCGCCACCGGGACATTGTGTCCGATCCGCCCAGCGCCCGCTCCCCGACCGGCCGGGGGGCCCGCGACACCCCGGCGTTGGTGGGCTGGACAGACGGTCAAGGGGGCCCGGACTGACCTATCCTGTCTCGGTGCTGGATGACGGGGGCGCGACGCACGCGGCGGGGGACGAACCCGTCGCGCCCTTGGGCCACCTCTACCGCCTCGGCTTCGAGCTGCGCAACGCCACCAGCATCGACCAGGTCGCGCGCAGCGTGCTGCTCGACCTCGGCGGCCTCGCCGGCGTACGCCGCGTCGGCCTCGGGCTGCTGGAGGGCGCCGGCCGCCGGGTGCGGTACGTCGCCACCGAGCACGCCGGCGACACCGCGCTCGACTGGTGCCACATCGACGCCTACGACGACGTCCCGCTCACGACGGTCACCCGCACGGGCGAGTCCGTCACGGGCAGCGTGGACGACCTCGAGGGCCGCTACCCGGGGCTCGTCGCCCGCCAGCGCGACGAGGGCACCCGCGCCATCGCGGCCTGGCCGCTGCCCGGCCCCGCCTCGCCGATCGGCGGCCTGGTGGTCTTCTTCGACGAGGATCAGACCTTCGACGACCCGCTCCGCCGGCTGTTCGAGGCCACCGCGCGCCGCACCGCCGACGCCGTACGCCGGATCCGCCTGGCCGGTGCGCTCGGCACCGGCGGTGTCGCCGGGGACGACCAGCTCGGTGGCACCGGCGTCCGTGCCTCGATCGTCCTCGAGGGCGACCCGCGGGCGCCCGGCGCCGCACGTCGCTTCGTGCGCCAGCAGCTGGACGCCTGGGAGGTCGAGGGCGACGTCGTCGACACCGCCCAGCTGTGCGTCTCCGAGCTCGTCACGAACGCCGTCATGCACGCGGGCACCAGCTCCGAGCTCAGCATCGACCTCGAAGCGGGCGTGCTCACGGTCGTCGTGCGCGACCTGGGCGGTCCGTCCGGCGACCCGGGCTCCTACGCCCCGGTGGTGGACGACGACGACCTGCGCGTCTTCGGACGCGGCCTGACCCTCGTGGACGCGATGGCGGACCGCTGGGGATCGGTGCGCGACGCCTCCGGCACGACCGCGTGGTTCGTGCTGTCCGTGGCGGACGTCGCGTCCTCCTCGCAGACCGGCTGAGGCTCCCCGGCCGGACGGGTCCGACACACCACCCGAAATGACTATTTCGGGCCCCGCGCAACGCGCTGACCTGCGGTTTCTCCGCGGGTGTGATCCAGACCGCAGGAATGTCGCGGGCGGGCTTGCGAACGCCTCGGACCGCGGCGTACGGTTACCACTACATCTAGTACTTACACCGGTGTAGTTATCCACATCTAGTTCACAGAACCAGGGTGGACTGCCCACAGGCAGCCGGTTGTTATGCACAGCAGCACCCCCGTTATCCACAGCCCAGCACACCCCAGAGGGGGTGTCTGAAGCGCGCCTGCGACCGTGAGAGGAGAGACCCGCGATGCACTGCCCGTACTGCCGCCACACCGACACCCGGGTCCTCGACTCCCGCGTCGCCGACGACGGCGGCCAGATCCGCCGCCGGCGTACCTGCTCGGCCTGCGCGAAGCGCTTCACGACCGTCGAGCAGATGCAGCTGACCGTGCTCAAGCGCTCCGGCGCCACGGAGCCGTTCACCCGCGAGAAGGCCGTCGCCGGCGTCCGGAAGGCCTGCAAGGGCCGCCCGGTCTCCGAGGACGACCTGGCCTGCCTGGGCCAGGCCGTCGAGGACGCCCTGCGCAGCGAGGGCTTCGCCGAGGTCCCCGCGAACGAGGTCGGCCTGGCCATCCTCGGACCGCTGCGGGTGCTCGACGAGGTCGCCTACCTGCGCTTCGCCAGCGTCTACCGCGCGTTCGAGTCCGCCGACGACTTCGAGGACGAGATCGCCATGCTCCGTGCCGAGCGCGAGGTGCCCGTCGTCGACGGCGCCTCGCTGGTCGAGCTCGTCGAGACCCCGCAGCCCGCCAGGAGCGGCTGACCCCAGACCGCCCGGAGTGGATCGTGGGGAAGCGATCCGCTCCGGGCGCACCACCCAGGAATGTCGGTGGTCCCCGTCAGAGTGGGACCCGAGGCCGGCACCAGCAGCACCGCACCGCCAGCACCAGCCAGACACAGCACACACAGCAGAGACACGGGACAAGAGGAGTCAGCATGACCGAGACGGTGAGCGGCGCAGCCGGAAGCGCTTCCACAGGTGCCAGCGCAGGGCTGAAGATCGAGCGGGTCTTCAGCACCGAGGGCGTCCACCCCTACGACGCCATCACCTGGGAGCGCCGCGACGTCGTCCAGACCAACTGGAAGACCGGCGCCACCGTCTTCGAGCAGCGCGGCGTGGAGTTCCCCGACTTCTGGTCGGTCAACGCCTCGACCATCGTCACCACGAAGTACTTCCGCGGCGCCGTCGGCACCGACGTGCGCGAGTGGAGCCTCAAGCAGCTCATCGACCGCGTCGTGAAGACCTACACCAAGGCCGGCGTCGAGCACGGCTACTTCGCCTCCGCGGTGGACGCCGAGATCTTCGAGCACGAGCTCACCTGGCTGCTGGTCAACCAGTACTTCTCCTTCAACTCCCCGGTCTGGTTCAACGTCGGCACCCCGTCGCCGCAGCAGGTCTCGGCCTGCTTCATCCTCTCGGTCGACGACTCGATGGACTCCATCCTGAACTGGTACAAGGAGGAGGGCTTCATCTTCAAGGGCGGCTCCGGCGCCGGCCTCAACCTCTCCCGCATCCGCTCCTCCAAGGAGCTGCTCTCCTCCGGCGGCACCGCCTCGGGCCCCGTGTCCTTCATGCGCGGCGCCGACGCCTCCGCCGGCACCATCAAGTCGGGTGGCGCCACGCGCCGCGCGGCCAAGATGGTCGTCCTGGACGTCGACCACCCCGACATCGTCGAGTTCGTCGAGACCAAGGCGCGCGAGGAGGACAAGATCCGCGCGCTGCGCGACGCCGGCTTCGACATGGACCTCGGCGGCGCGGACATCACCTCGGTTCAGTACCAGAACGCCAACAACTCCGTCCGCGTCTCCGACGAGTTCATGCGCGCCGTCGAGGACGGCACCGACTTCGCCCTGCGCGGCCGGATGCACAACGAGGTCATCGAGACCGTCGACGCCCGCGAGCTCTTCACCAAGATCGCGAAGGCCGCCTGGGAGTGCGCCGACCCGGGTCTGCAGTACGACGGCACGATCAACGACTGGCACACCAACCCGGAGACCGGCCGCATCACCGCGTCCAACCCCTGCTCCGAGTACATGTCGCTCGACAACTCCTCGTGCAACCTCGCGTCGCTGAACCTCCTGAAGTTCCTCAAGGACGACGACACCTTCGACGGCGAGCTCTTCGCGAAGGCCGTCGAGGTGATCATCACCGCGATGGACATCTCCATCTGCTTCGCGGACTTCCCGACCGAGGCGATCGGCAAGACCACCGTCGACTACCGCCAGCTCGGCATCGGCTACGCCAACCTCGGCGCCCTGCTGATGGCGATGGGCCTCGGCTACGACTCCGACGGTGGCCGCGCCATGGCCGCCGCGATCACGTCGCTGATGACCGGCACGTCGTACAAGCGCTCCGGCGAGCTCGCCGGCGTCGTCGGCCCGTACGCCGGCTACGCCCGCAACGCCGACGCCCACAAGCGCGTGATGCGCAAGCACCAGGCCGCGAACGACACCGTCCGCACCCTCGGCATCGCCGACCGCCAGGTCCACCAGCTCGCCACCGCCGCCTGGGCCGACGTCCAGACGGTCGGCGCCGAGCACGGCTTCCGCAACGCGCAGGCCTCGGTGCTCGCGCCGACCGGCACGATCGGCTTCATGATGGACTGCGACACGACGGGCATCGAGCCCGACTTCTCGCTGGTCAAGTTCAAGAAGCTCGTCGGCGGCGGCTCGATGCAGATCGTCAACCAGACGGTCCCGCGTGCGCTGCGCAAGATGGGCTACCAGCCCGAGCAGGTCGAGGCGATCCTCGCCCACATCGCCGAGCACGGTCACGTCATCGACGCGCCCGGCCTGAAGACCGAGCACTACGAGGTCTTCGACTGCGCGATGGGTGCACGCGCCCTCAAGCCGATGGGCCACGTCCGGATGATGGCCGCGGCGCAGCCGTTCCTCTCCGGCGCGATCAGCAAGACCGTCAACCTCCCCGAGGACGCCACGGTCGAGGAGATCGAGGACATCTACCTCCAGTCGTGGAAGCTCGGCCTCAAGGCGACGGCCGTCTACCGCGACAACTGCAAGGTCGGCCAGCCCCTCGCCACCGGCAAGGGCGACAACAAGGGCCAGGACTCGAACGCCGCCGCCACCACCGAGGCGACCGAGACCAAGACCATCGAGAAGATCGTCTACGCCCCCACCCGCAAGCGGCTCCCGAAGTCCCGCGTCTCGCGCACCACCTCCTTCACCGTGGGTGGCGCCGAGGGCTACATGACCTCGGGTGCGCACGACGACGGCCAGCTCGGCGAGGTCTTCCTCAAGCTCGGCAAGCAGGGCTCGACCCTCGCCGGTGTCATGGACGCCTTCTCGATCGCGGTCTCCATCGGCCTGCAGTACGGCGTCCCGCTCGAGACCTACGTCTCGAAGTTCACCAACCTGCGCTTCGAGCCCGCCGGCCTCACCGACGACCCGGACGTCCGCATGGCGCAGTCCCTCATGGACTACGTCTGGCGCCGCCTGGCCTTGGACTACCTGTCCTTCGAGACCCGCGAGGGCCTGGGCATCTACTCCGCCGACGAGCGCCAGCGCTACCTCGAGACCGGCTCCTATGAGCCCCTCGTCGAGGAGACCGGCTCCGCCGCCGAGCTCATCGACGACGACCTCGGCGGGAGCGACCTCGTTGGTCGAGTAGCGAGCGCCAGCGAGCGTATCGAGACCGTCGACGCTGTCGAGGTTGAGTCCGCCGCCGAGACCAAGGCACCCCAGGGCGTCCACACCTCCGCCGAGCTCATGGAGAAGATCACCGGCACCGCCGTCGACTCCCCGCTCTGCTTCACGTGCGGCACCAAGATGCGCCCCGCCGGCTCCTGCTACGTGTGCGAGGGCTGCGGCAGCACCAGCGGCTGCAGCTGACCGAGCGTTAGGTCACGAAAGGACCCTTCACCGTCACGGTGAAGGGTCCTTTCGTGCATGGTGAGCTGCGCCAGATGTCAGGGCTTCATCCAGTGCGGGTGCGTGTGGTTGCCCTTGCACACGTAGCGCCGCCCCTTGGCATCCCAGCCGTTCTTGCCGTACTTCGCCTGCGGACAGAACTGTCCGCCCTTGATGCACGTGCCCGACGACGTCTTCGTGCAGGCGTGCTGCTTGGCGACCACTGCCGAGTGCCCGTGCGCGGCCTGTGCCGGTGCGATGAACGCGACGGGCGCCGTCACGCTGAGCATTGCGACCGCGAAGCCCGCAAGTGTGGATCTGGCCTTCATGTCATCCCCCGATTTCCCGTGTCCCAGCCGAGTCGGCCGGAACTCCCGTGGCCAAGGGTGGGGTGTTTTCCACAGCCTCGGGGCCATGACCCAAAAACCGTCCACAGCGGGACATGGTCACCACCGGGCAGCCGATTGCTGCGGGGCCTGTCGTCGGCGTCGACCACGGCTGTCATGCTCGTCGCACACGGATCACGAGGGAGTGGCATGGCAGCGTCGTACTGGATCAACACCGTCAGCCTGGAGCACGTGCAGCTGGCGGTGGAGGGTGGGTTCACGCAGGCGCACCACGGCAAGGACACCGGGCTGCGGAAGCTGAAGCGCGGGGACGGGCTGGTGTTCTACTCGCCGCGGACCGCGATGCGGTCGGGGAGTCCGCTGCGGCAGTTCACCGCGATCGGGACGATCGCGTCGGACGAGCCGACCCAGGTGACCGTGCGGCCGGACTTCAAGCCGTGGCGGCTGGACATGGAGTTCGAGCAGGGCACGCACCCGGCGCCGGCCGGGGCGCTGCTGGAGCAGCTGTCGTTCATCACCGACGTGAAGCAGTGGGGCGTGCCGTTCCGGCAGGGGCTCTTCGAGGTGTCGGCGGAGGACTTCGCGACCATCCGTGCGGCGATGACGGCCTGAGCCGTGGGCACCGAGCCCGACGGTCCGTCCGAGGAGGACGAGGCTGTCGCCCAGGCCGCTCGTGACGAGCAGGTCCGGGCTGATGCGCGGCGGGCCCGCGCGCGGGCGGCGGAGCGTGCCGAGACGGTCGACTTCGTGCGGGAGCTCGGGTTCGGGGAGCTGCTCGACGACGACGAGTAGGGCGGGTCTCGATACGGGCGCTGCGCGCCCTACTCGACCAGCGGCGAGGTAGACCTGAGGCATGCGCGCGACTGCGATCACCTCCGTCCTTACCGCGGCCACCGCGGCGCTCGGCGCCAAGGGCACCGACCCCGACTCCGCGTGGTACGCCGCGCTCGACAAGCCGCGGTGGCAGCCGCCGGGGATCGCGTTCCCATTGGTGTGGACGCCGCTCTACGGGCTGATCGCGTGGGGGACCGGGCGGGCGATCGACCGGGCCGCGCCGGGCGACCGGACCCGGCTCGAGGTGCTGACCGGGGCCAACCTGGCGACCAACGCGGCGTGGAACTGGGCGTTCTTCGACCGGCAGTCGCCGGCGGCGGGGATGGGCGTGATCCTCACGCTCGACGTGCTGAACCTTGCCCTGCTCCGCGAGACCGCGCGGCACGACCGCAAGGCCGCGGCCGCCTTGGCGCCGTACGTCGCGTGGACGGCGTTCGCGACCGCGCTGAACGCGAGCATCTGGCGCCGCAACCGCTAGACCTCCCGGGGAGGCGCAGCCACGGCGTCGGCATACTGACTCCGATGACCGACGACCTGCCCCGCTTCGAGATCGACTGGCTGAAGACCGTCGCCGGTGCGCTCGCCGCGGTCTCCTCCGCGGTCCTGCTCTCGACGCTCGGTGCCGCCGGCACGATCATCGGCGCGGCGGTCGGCAGCGTCGTGATCACGGTCGGCAGCGCGCTCTACAGCCAGGGGCTCGCGCGCAGCCGCTACCGCCTCGCGCAGGCCCAGACGACGGCGTTGCGCAAGGTCGGCGTCGCCCAGGCGGAGGTACGCCGGGCCGGGCGTGCCCGCGCCGGGCGCGAGGCGGAGTCCCACCTCGACCATGCCGACGAGCGACTCGCGGAGGCCCAGGACGATCTCGAGGCGGTCGCCGACGAGCCCGCGACGCTGAGCTGGCGCGAGCGGCTCGCGCTGCTGCCGTGGAAGCGGATCGGGGCGTACGCCGCCGGCCTGTTCCTCCTCGCAGTCGTCGTGATCACCGGCTTCGAGCTGGTCGCCGGGCGCAGCGTGTCGTCGTACACCGGCGGCGGCTCCGGCGGGACCACCATCACCCACCTCGGAGGCGGCGGCGGGAGCACCGGCCAGCCGACGAGGACGCCGAGCGACAGCCCCGGCCAGGACCCGAGCCAGGACCCCAGCGGGTCCGTCGAGCCGTCCCCCTCGCCGTCGACGTCGCCCACCGACACCGCCAGCCCCAGCACCGACCCGTCGACGACTCCGACGGCGGCGACGACGACCCAGCCCCCCAGCCTGCCCACCCCGACCCCCTCGGCGGTCCCGTCGGGCTGAGGCCCGTGACGAAGGAGTGACCGTGACGGACGGACCGGGCGCCCGGCTGCGCGGCAGCTACCCGCTGGCGGTCGCCACCGTGCTGCTGGCGCTGACGCCCAGCCTGGTGCTGAGCACCGCGCTGCTGCCGCTGACCCCGCAGATCGTCGACGACCTCGGCACGTCGACGACCTGGCTCCAGGTCACCAACGGCCTCGCCAACGCCGGCCTCGCGCTCGGCGTGGTCGTCGCGTCGATGCTGGCGCAGCGCTTCGTGCAGCGACCGCTCTTCCTGGGGTACGCCGCCGCGTTCCTCGTCGGCTCGGTCCTGGTCGTGCTCGCGCCGTCGCTGCCGCTCTTCCTCGCCGGTCGCGTCGTCCAGGGCGGTGCCACCGGCCTGATGGTGATCTCGGCGCTGCCGCCGCTGATGACCGGCTTCGGCGCCGGCCCGCTGCCACGCACCATGGGCCTGGCGAGCCTCGGCATCTTCGGCGGCACCACGCTCGGTCCCCTCGTCGGGGGGTACGCCGCCGACGCGGCCGCCTGGCGCACGCTGATGTGGGTGGTGGTCGGTGCGGCGGTCGCCGGGGTGGTGGTCGCCGCCCTCGGCTACCCGGACCTCGACCCGCTGGACCCGGACCTGCCGATCGACCGCTCCGCCCTGGCGCTCGCGACCACCGGGGTGCTGCTGACCTACCTCGCGACCTCGCTGGTCGCGACGGTCACCCTGGCGTCGTACGTCTTCTGGGTGCTGTTCGTCGCCGGCACCGCCGCGGTCGTCGTGCTGGTCCTGGTCGAGCGCGGCAAGGACACCTCGCTGATGCCGGTCCGCGAGCTCTCGACGCAGCTGCCGGTCACCGGCACGCTCGTCGCGATGATCGCGGGCGCGGCCACCGTGACCGTGGTCGAGCTCGTGCAGCTGCACCTGGCGGGGGTCGCGAAGGAGTCGCCCGCCGCTGCGGGCCTGCTCTTCTGGCCGATGCCGCTCGGCCTGGCGGTGGCCTCGGTCGCGATCACCGCGACCTTCCGCACGCGCTACCTCCCCGTCCTGGTCAACATCGGCCTGGGCGCCCTCGCGGTCGCCACCGCGGCGCTGCTGCTCCTCTCGGCCTCGAACGTCGACTGGCTGGCCCCGGCGGCCACGGCGGTGCTTGGCTTCGGGGCCGGCGCCACCATCGCTCCCGGCCTCTTCCTCGCCGGACTGGGCGTGCGCGCGGACCTGCTGGGCCGCGCGTTCGCGCTCGTGCAGCTGCTGCGGCTCACCGCCAGCTTCGCCGTCGGCCCGGTGGTCGTGCACCTCGCCCAGACCCGGTCCTCGCTCGCCTCCGGCATCGACGTCGGGCTCTGGATCAGCCTCGGGCTCGTGCTCGCCGGTCTCGTGGTGTCCCTCGTCGTACCCGCCCTCTCGGGCGCCGAGCTGCACGAGCCCGACCTGGAGGCGTGGCTCGACGGCGAGCGCGGGATGTGGTCGCCGGCCACCGGCGCCGAGGTGCGCGACGACGTGCCGGACGCCGGCTGACCGGGTCCCGACGCCGGCCGATCGGGTCCCGCTGTCGGCGGTTTCATTCCTCCTCGCCGCGGTGTCGATGCTCACCAGCCGCAGCCCTTGTCCGGGGCCGCCCCCGACGTAGCGTCGAGAGCGAGCCACCCCCAGCGAGAGGACGCACATGAGCGACTACCAGGTCGTCAACCCGGCCACGGCCGAGGTCGAGAACGAGTTCGAGACCGCCACCGACGCCGAGATCCAGGACGTGCTGGCACGCTCGCACGCGGCGTACGCCGACTGGCGCACCACCAGCAAGGAGGAGCGCACGAAGGTGCTGCTCCGCGTCGCCGACCTCTACGACGAGCGCGCCGACGAGCTGGCCACGATCATCGCCCGCGAGATGGGCAAGCCCCTCAAGGAGGGCAAGGGCGAGCTGCAGCTGGTCGCGTCGATCTACCGCTACTACGCGAACGAGGGCCCCGGCCTGCTCGCGGACACCCCGCTGAGCCCGTCGATGGGCGGCGACGCGCTGGTCCGCAAGGAGCCCGTCGGACCGCTGCTCGGGATCATGCCGTGGAACTTCCCGTACTACCAGGTCGCCCGCTTCGCGGCGCCGAACCTGATGATCGGCAACACGATCATCCTCAAGCACGCTCCGCAGTGCCCCGAGTCGGCGCTCGCGATCGAGCAGATCTTCCACGACGCCGGCCTCCCGAGGGACGCCTACGTCAACGTCTTCGCGACCAACGACCAGTCGGCCGACATCATCGCCGACGACCGCGTCGTCGGCGTCTCCGTCACCGGCAGCGAGCGCGCCGGCTCGGCCGTCGCCGAGATCGCCGGGCGCAACCTCAAGAAGGTCGTGCTCGAGCTCGGCGGGTCCGACCCGTTCATCGTGCTCGACACCCAGGACCTCGCCTCCGTCGTCGAGAACGCCGTCACCGGCCGGATGGGCAACGCCGGCCAGGCCTGCAACGGTGCGAAGCGGATGATCGTCGTCGACGCGTTGTACGACGACTTCGTCGACGCCTTCACCTCGGCGATGGCCGGGCTGACCCCGGGCGACCCGCTGGCGGACGGCACCGACTTCGGCCCGCTCTCCTCCGAGCAGGCCGTGCAAACGCTGGTCGAGCAGATCGACGACGCCGTCAGCAAGGGCGCGACCTTGCGCACCGGCGGCAAGCGCGTCGAGCGCACCGGCGCCTTCATGGAGGCGACCGTCCTCACCGACGTCACCCCCGAGATGCGGGCCTTCGGCGAGGAGCTCTTCGGCCCCGCGGCCGTCGTCTACCGCGTCCGGGACGCCGACGAGGCCATCGAGCTGGCCAACCGCTCCAGCTTCGGCCTCGGCGGCACCGTGCACACCGACGACACCGCCCTCGCCGCCCGCGTGGCCGACCAGCTCGACACCGGGATGGTCTGGATCAACAGCGCACAGGGCTCGGTCGCGGACCTGCCGTTCGGCGGGACGAAGCGCTCCGGCGTGGGCCGCGAGCTCGGCCCGTACGGCATCGACGAGTTCGTCAACAAGAAGCTCATCTACTCGCCGGCCGGCTGACCTGGCGGCAGCCTCCGGCGTACGACGACGCCCTCGAGCCTGGTGGCTCGGGGGCGTCCGCGCGTCGTCGGACGACCTCGGGCGGGGTTGTCCACAGATTGCCCGGAGGGGCTTTCGATCGCGTCCTCCCCGGCTGATCGTGGAGGCATGCCGAAGTCACGGGGACGTCACCACCGCCGATCGTCACGCCGACCGGGCCCGCGCCCGCGTCCGCGCTCGGGTGCGCGCAGCGCCGAGGACCCTGCCTCGCCGGAGTTCCGTCGGAACATGGCCGCGGTGGTCGCGGCGGACGAGGCCGAGGCGCGTGGGGACGCCCTCGGAGCGCTCAGGATCATCGACGAGCTGGCCCGGCAGCTGCCGGCGTCGGCGGCCTTCTGGCGGCCGTGGCGGGTGCGGCGCCTGCTGCAGCTCACGACCCTCGGTCCGGTGCTGCCGCGCTGGGTGACCTCGCGGTGGATCCTGGCGCAGGCGTTGCAGCACCTGTCGCCGACCGGGAGTGCCGCCGCCCGCTCGCGGCACCGGCGCGCGCTGGACCTGGCGATCGCGCTGCGCGGCGGACCGGGCACGCTGCCCGGCGTCGACGAGGCGGACCGGATGGCCCGGGTGATGGACCACGACTGGGTCTACCGCCAGCTGTTCCTCTACGAGCTCGGGGGCCTCGCCGCGTTCCTGCGCAGCGGCGCGTCGGCCGACCTGGTTGCCGGCGCCGACCAGATCCAGGCGTGGGCGGCCGCGCCGATGGGCGGCTACCGGCTGCTGGAGACCTCGACGTTCGGCGACCTGTGGATCGACCTGGGGGATCGGGAGGTGCGGGTCACCCCGAACATCGGGAGCTCGTCCCTCGTCGTGCCGGGCGAGTGCGTCGTCGGGCGGCTCGTGCCGACGTACGGCGGCACGATGTTCGAGGCGGCACCGCTGTTCGTGCCCGACGACGTGGCGCGGGCGGTGGCGGCGGATCCTGCCGGTTGGTACGACGCGCTGCGGGCCGTGCCGGACGGGACCGACTCCCCGACCTGCCGACCGGCGGGGGATCTCCAGGGCCTCGTGAGCGACGTGCCCTCGGCGGTGCTGGGGGCGTGGCTGGCGGACGTCGCCGAGGTGCCGGCGCGTGAGCGCGACGTGCCCCACGTGCTGGCGCGGGGGGCCCTCGACCTCGCCCACCAGCTCCTCGACCCGGTCGCGGAGCTGTGGGACGACGCGTCCACCGAGGGGGAGCGCCAGGAGGCGGTGGATGACCTGATGCGGCGGGCGCGTGAGGCGGAGGGGGACCTGATCGACCCGTGGTCGGTGATCGGGGCGCTGCTGCTGTCACCCGACGCGGTCCGGGGCATGGCGACCGCGATGCTCCCCTCCGACGTGCCGCTGCTCGAGCGGCTGGGGGAGCTGCTCGCCGAGCCGGCTGCCGAGTGGTGCCGGGTGCTGGCCGAGGAGCTGCCGGAGGCCGCGTGAGGGGACGAGGTGCGTCAGCTCCGGGGGCGCACGTCGTACGTGATCGCCAGTGCACGCAGGGCCTCGCACGGCAGTGCCTGGCCGTCGACCGGCCGCAGCCCTCACCGGCACCGACGCCTACGAGCGCGCCATCACCCGCGTCGTGATCCAGGTCCGCACCGGCCAGATCACCCGCTGATCACGCACGCTCGGACTCGATCGGAGGCTGACTCGGTGTGGTCAGCGCGAGGGGCGGCGGCCCGGCCTACAGTTCCGCTGTGACGAAGACGGCCGTGGCGCCCGGCGCCGTACGACGCTGGTTCCTGCAGTCCGAGCACCCGGCCCCGAGCGGGCAGAGCGACCGGGAGCGCGAGGAGTCCGAGCACCAGACCAAGGCCTGGTGGCAGGTGATGTGCCTGACCGGCGTCGACTACTTCTCGACGCTCGGCTACCAGCCCGGCATCGCGGCGCTCGCGGCCGGGGCGCTGGCGCCGGTGGCGACCCTGGTGCTCGTGCTGGTGACGCTGTTCGGGGCGCTGCCGATGTACCGCCGCGTCGCCCAGGAGAGCCCGTACGGCGACGGCAGCCTGTCCATGCTGGAGAAGCTGCTGTCGTACTGGCCGAGCAAGCTCCTCGTGCTCGCGCTCATCGGCTTCGTCGCCACCGGCTTCGTCATCACGATCACCCTGTCGGCGGCCGACGCGTCGGCGCACCTGGTCGAGAACCCCTACCTCCGCTCGTCGCTGTCCGGGCACGAGGTCGCGGTGACGCTGGCCCTCCTGGCGCTGCTGGCCGGAGTGTTCCTCAAGGGCTTCAGCGAGGCGATCGGCATCGCGGTCGTCCTGGTGGTGGCCTACCTCGGGCTCAGCGCCGTCGTCGTCGTGAACGGCTTCCGGCACGTGCTGGCGAACCCCGGCACGTTCAGCGACTGGACGTCGGCCATGACCGACGCGCACTCCTCGCCGCTGGCCATCATCGGTGCCTCGCTGCTGGTCTTCCCCGCGCTCGCGCTCGGTCTCTCCGGCTTCGAGACCGGCGTCGTCGTGATGCCGCTGATCAAGGGCGACCCCGGCGACACCCACGCCAAGCCGGCCGGCCGGATCCGCAACGCCCGCCGGCTGCTGACGACCGCCGCGGTGATCATGAGCGTGATGCTGCTCGGCTCGTCGCTCGTGACGACGCTGCTGATCCCGGCCTCGGCGTTCGAGGTCGGCGGGCCGGCGAACGGCCGCGCGTTGGCCTACCTGGCGCACGGCTCGCTCGGGAACGTCTTCGGGACGGCGTACGACCTCTCCACGATCGGCATCCTGTGGTTCGCCGGCGCGTCGGCAATGGCGGGGCTGCTCAACATCGTGCCGCGCTACCTGCCGCGCTACGGCATGGCGCCGGAGTGGGCGCGCTCGACGCGGCCGCTGGTGCTGGTGTTCACGGCGATCGCGGCCGTGGTGACGATCCTGTTCCGGGCCAGCGTCGACAAGCAGGCGGGCGCCTACGCGACCGGCGTCCTGGCGCTGATGACGTCGGCGGCGATCGCCGTCACCCTCACCGAGTGGCGCCGCGGGCACCGGCCGGTCGCGGCGTTCTTCGGGCTCGTGTCCGCGGTCTTCGTCTACACGATCTCGGTGACGATCCTGGACCGGCCCGAGGGCCTGCTGATCGCGCTCGTCTTCATCGTGATGATCCTGGTGATCTCGACGGTCTCGCGGGTGCGGCGCAGCACCGAGCTGCGGGTGCCGCGGGTGCACTACGACAAGGCCGCCGAGCGGCTCCTCGACGACGCCGGGCGCCCGGGGCGGCCGGTGCGGTTCATCGCGAACAAGCTCAACGCCGGCGACCGGGCGGAGTACGACGACAAGGCCGCCGAGGTGCGGCACGACAACCACCTGCGCGAGGACGACTCGACGCTCTTCCTCGAGGTCGAGATCACCGACGCCAGCGAGTTCTCCTCCACCGTCCCCGTGCACGGCGTGACGATCGGCGGCCACCACGTGCTGCGGGCGTCGGGGCCGAGCGTCCCGAACGTGCTCGCCGCCGTGCTGCTCAGCGTCGGGGAGAAGCTGGGCACCCCGCCCCACGTCTACATGGAGTGGAGCGAGAAGGGCCCGGCACAGAACGCCCTGCAGTTCCTCTTCGCGGGCGAGGGCGACGTGCCGCCGCTCACCCGCGAGGTGCTCCGCCGGGCTGAGCCCGACGACGGTCGCCGCCCGCACGTGCACGTGGGCGGCTGAGGCTCAGTCGAGCGGGTCGACCTCGTCGTACTCCCCGATGCCGGCGACCAGCGTCGACAGGTGGAAGTTGCCGTCGCCGAGCAGGTGGTCCAGCGCGGTGAGGTGGCTGGTGTAGCTGCCGATGGAGTACTCCGCGGTCATGCCGATCCCGCCGTGCAGCTGGATCGCCTCCTGGCCGAGGTGCCGGCCGGCGCGGCTCACGCCGAGGGCGGCGCGACGGGCGGCGTCGGCCATCTCGTCGGGCTGGCCGCCGGCGATCACCATGGTCGCCCAGGTGGTCAGGCTCTTGGCGAGCTCGAGCGAGACGTACATGTCGGCGGCGCGGAAGTTCAGCGCCTGGAAGGTGTTGAGCGGGACCCCGAACTGCTTGCGGTTCTTGAGGTACTCCGTCGTCGCCCTGAGCGCGACCTCCATCGCGCCGATCGCCTCGTTGCACGCCATCACGCGGGCGATGTCGAGGACCGCGGCGATGGTGGGGGTGCGGTCGGCACCCGCCTCGCCGAGGGGTACGCCGGCAGCGCCGTCGAACGCGACCCGGGCCGCCCGGCCGCCGTCGTGCGTGGCGTAGCCGGTGCGCTCGGTGCCGGCCGCGGACGGGTCGACCAGGAACAGGCCGGTGCCGCCCTCGGGGAGCTTCGCGCTGACGACGAGCTGGTCGGCGCGGGCGCCGTGGGGGACGGGCTCCTTGACGCCGCTGAGCGTCCAGGTGTCGCCGTCCTGGGTGGCGGTCACGCCCTCGGCCGTGGCGACCCAGCGGGTGCCCGGCTCGGCGTGCGCGAAGGCGAGCACGCTCTCGCCGCCGGAGAGGGCGCCGAGGATCTCGGCGCGCTGCTCGGGCGAGGCGCCGGCGGAGACGATGCCGCCGGCCAGCACGACCGAGGTGAGGAACGGCTCGGGCGCGAGCACCCGGCCCATCTCCTCGGCCACGATCGCGACCTCCACGGGGCCGGCGCCGGAGCCGCCGTCCTCCTCGCGGAAGGGCAGGCCGAGGATGCCCATCTCGGCCAGCCGGGCCCACAGCTTCTCGTCGAAGCCCGGGTCCTCCTTGACCGCCTGGCGGCGGCTCTCGAAGTCGGAGTAGGCCTTGCCGACCAGGCCGCGCACGGCCTCGCGGAGTGCCTGCTGCTCGTCGTCGTAGGTGAAGTCCATGGTGTCGCTCTCCCGTGTCCGGCTCAGAGCCCGAGGATCGTCTTCGCGATGATCTGCCGCTGGATCTCGTTGGACCCGCCGTAGATCGACGCCTTGCGGAGGTTGAGGTACGTCGGGGTGGCGCGGCGAGCCCAGCCGGCCAGCTCCGAGTCGTCGTCGGCGCCGGAGGCCCAGGAGGCGGGCCCGGCCAGGTCGACGACCAGCTCGGAGACCGCCTGCTGCAGCTCGGTGCCCTTGAGCTTGAGGACCGAGGAAGCCGGGTGCGGCTTGCCGTCGGCGGAGTTCGCGACCACGCGCAGCGCGGTCAGCTCCAGGGCGAGCAGCTCGTTCTCCAGCTCGGCGAACCGGGCCGCGGTCAGCGGGTCCTTCAGCTGCTCCCCGGCGTACTCCTTGGCCTGCGCGAGCACGCGCTTGGTCGCACCCACGGGGGCCACGCCGACGCGCTCGTTGCCGAGGAGGAACTTCGCGTAGTCCCAGCCGTGGTTGAGCTCGCCGACCAGGTTGTCGGCGGGGACGCGGACGTCTTCGAACCACACCTCGTTGACCTCGTGGCCGCCGTCGATCAGCTCGATCGGGCGGACCGTGAGGCCGGGGGAGGTCATGTCGATGAGGAGGAACGAGATGCCGCGCTGCTTCTTGGCGTCGGGGTCGGTGCGGACCAGGCAGAAGATCCAGTCGCCGTACTGACCCAGCGTGGTCCAGGTCTTCTGGCCGTTGACGACGAACTCGTCGCCGTCGCGGACCGCGGTGGTGCGGAGCGAGGCCAGGTCGGAGCCGGCGTCCGGCTCGGAGAAGCCCTGCGACCACCAGATGTCGAGGTTCGCGGTCTTCGCCAGGAAGCGCTCCTTGATCTCGTCGGAGCCGAACTGCGCGATCACCGGGCCAACCATGGAGGCGTTGAACGCCAGCGGGAGCGGCACGCACGCGCGCTGCATCTCCTCGTGCCAGATGTGGCGGCGCAGCGCTGACCAGTCCTGCCCGCCGTGCTCGACCGGCCAGTGGGGGACGGCGAGGCCCGCGGCGTTCAGGATCTGCTGCGACTCGACGATCTGTTCCTTGCTGAGCTCACGACGCTCGGCGACCGCGGTGCGGATCTCCTGCGGGACCTTGGTCGTGAAGAACTCGCGCATCTCCTCGCGGAACGCGGCGTCCTCGGGGGACAGCTCCAGCTGCATCGGCGTCTCTCCTCGCATCGGCGGGCCGGTCAGGGCTCCCTCCGGAACGTACCCGGCGGTAGGTGGGCGCGTCACCGGGGGTGGGAAGTTTCACCGGGTACCCGGTGAAACTGGCGCTCCTGTCACGGAACTCCATGACACCAGCGCCAGATTCGTGCGGGGAGCTGGCCCGCGGGGCCGGGAGTTTCATCGGCCGACCGACAGAACTGTCGCCGGGACGCTGAAGCTTCACCGGCCTGGCGCGAGTTTCAGCGGCCGACCGATGAAACTCCCGCGACCGCCGACCCGCTCAGGCGCGGTGCGCCCCCGCCGGCTGGGCGGCGGGCGCGGCGGCGGGCGCGGCGACGGGGTGGACCGGCACGGCCTCGCCCTGCTCCTCGTCCACGATCCGGTGCGTGCGGGCCCTGATCACCGGCACGAACAGCGCGACGAGCGCGGCCAGGGCGGAGGTGACGACCAGGACGCCGAAGCCGTGGGTGTAGCCGGCCTCGACGGGCAGGCCGTCGGGGCGGGCGCCGGAGGTGACGACCGAGGCGAGCACGGCACCGCCGAGGGCGCCGCCGACGGTGCGGATGTTGGCGTTCATGCCCGACGCGACGCCGGTCTGGGTCTGGGGGACGGCGTCGACGACGAGGTTCGACATCGCGGCGAACGCGAGGCCGAAGGCCAGGCCGAGGACGGTGGTCTCGACGACGACCTGCCACAGGTGGTCGTGGGCGACGGTCAGGCCCAGGGTGCCGAGCGAGGTGAGCGCCGCGCCGGCGACGAGCACGGCCTTGGAGCCGAAGCGGGCGGCCAGGCGGCCGGAGAAGACCCCGGCCAGGAAGGTCGCGGCGGTCTGCGGCAGCAGGAGCAGCCCGGACACCGTGACGGTCACGCCGAAGCCGTAGCCGGTGAACTCGGGGGTCTGGAGGAACTGCGGGAGGAAGGCGAACATCGAGTACATCCCCATGCCGAACAGCAGGGCGACGAGGTTGACGGTCCACACGGTGGGGATGCGCATCATCCGCATGTCGATGAGCGGGGCGTCGCTGCGGGTCTCGGCGACCACCCACACGGGCAGCAGCACGGCGGCGGCGACGAAGAGCGCGAGCACGCGCCCGGAGCTCCAGCCCCAGCTGGCGCCCTGGCTGACGCCGAGCAGCAGCGCGACGAGCCACGCGGAGAGCAGCAGCGCGCTGCCGACGTTGATCCGGCCGGGGGTGCGCTCGGGGGACTCGGGGACCCAGACGGCGGCGGCGATCGCGGCCAGCGCGGTCATCACCATCGGCACCCAGAACAGCCAGTGGTAGCTCAGCGCGTTCACCAGCGGGCCGGCCACGACCAGGCCGACGCCGCCACCGACGGCGAGCAGCGCGGCGGACGTGCCGACGGCGCCGGCGACCTTCTCGCGGGGGAACTCGTCGCGGATGATGCCGAAGGTCAGCGGCAGCACGCCGCCGCCGATGCCCTGGACGGCGCGGGCCGCGATCAGGACGCCGATGCTCGGGGCCAGCGCGGCCATCAGCGAGCCGATCGTCAGCGCGGTCAGCGCGGCGACGAGCATCCGCTCCTTGCCGACCTTGTCGCCGATCCGGCCGATGATCGGGGTGAAGACGGAGGCGGACAGGAGGTACGCCGTCAGGACCCACGTGACCGTGGCCTGGTCGGTGTCGAGCGCGGCCTCGATGGTCGGCAGGACGGGGTTCACCATCGACTGCAGGAGCGAGAAGGACGAGACGCCGACGCAGAGGACGAGGAACGTCACCCGGTAGTCGGTCCTGCGGTCGGTTGAAGACATGTTGACGCCAACAACCATTCGGGGCGCGCGCATTCCGCCGGGTGGCGTGACCTGGGTCTCCACCGACCCCCGCGGGCGGCCGTCAGACGAAGGTCAGGAAGCCCGGCTCGGGCAGCGGGCCGCTGGTGCGGTCGCGCGCCTCCTCGTAGCCGTGCGCGATCTCGACCAGCCGCGCCTCGCTCCGGGCGGTGCCCCAGAACGACACGGCGACGGGCAGACCGGCGGCCAGCTCGGTCGGCACCGTGACGAGCGGGTAGCCCGCGATCGCCGACGGCCCGGTGCACGAGCCCGGGAACGACTCCGCGTTGACCAGGTCGATCGGGCTGGCCGGGGCGTACGACGGGGTGACCAGCGCGTCCAGGTCGTAGGCCCGCAGCACCTTGTCGATCCCGCCGACGCGGGTCGCGGCGATGCCGCGCGAGCGCGCGTCGACGTACTCCGCGCTCCCGTCGCGCACCCCGCTCAGCGCCTTCTCGAAGAGCGACTGCCCGAAGTGCGCGAGCTCGGTGTCGGCGTGGCGGGTGTTGAAGTCGACGACCTCGCGCAGCGTGCGCGGGACGCCGGAGCGGGTGGCGAGGTACTCCGCGACCCCGGAGCGGAACTCCGCGAGCAGCACGACGAGCTCGTCCTCCCACACCTCGTCGGCGTACGTCGGCAGGTCGGTGGTGTCGACGATCGTGGCGCCCTCCTTCGCGAGCAGGGCGACCGCCCGCTCGGCGGCGGCGTCGGCGTGGGGGGAGTAGCCCCAGTACGTCGCGCGCGGCACCCCGATCCGCTTGCCGGCCAGCCGCCCGGGGACGGCGTGCGCGGCGTAGTCGATACCGTTGCGCGCCAGCACCGTCAGCAGCGCCGCGGCGTCGCCGACGGTGGTCGCCATCGGGCCGGGCGCGTCCTGCGAGCGCGAGATCGGCACGATGCCGTCGGTCGGCAGCAGGCCCACGGTCGGCTTGATGCCGACGCAGCCGTTGAAGGCCGCGGGGCAGGTGATCGAGCCGTCGGTCTCCGTCCCGATGGCGTACGGCGCCAGGCCGGCCGCCACGGCGGCACCGCTGCCCGAGCTGGACCCGCCGGCGGAGCGGTTGAGGCCGTAGGGGTTGCGGGTCAGGCCGCCGTACCCGCTCCAGCCGGACGTCGACGACTCGTCGCGCAGGTTGGCCCACTCGGACAGGTTGGTCTTGCCCAGGACGACCATCCCGGCCTCGCGCAGCCGGCGGACGAGCGTGGCGTCGCGGCCCGGCGGAGGGGCGTCGGCCAGCGCGAGCGAGCCCGCGGTGGTCGGCAGGTCGTGGGTGTCGACGTTGTCCTTCACCAGGATCGACTGGCCGTGCAGCGGCCCGCGGGAGCGGCCGTCGGCGGCCTCGCGGTCGAGGCGGTCGGCCTGGCCGAGCGCGTCCGGGTGCGGCGTGCAGATCGCGTTGACGTGCACGTCCACGACGTCGATCCGGTCCAGCAGGCGCTCGACGTCGGCGCGGGTCGAGGTGTCGGGCATGGGCTCGATCCTGCCCGATGGTCCCAGGCGCCCCGGGGTCAGTCCCCTGCGCGGACCAGCCGCACGGCGCCGTCACGGCGCGGGTCGGCGCTCGCCACGAGGTGCCCGTCGGGGTGCCGCAGGGCGGCGGCGACGCCGCCAAAGTACATCGACAGGTCGGTCTCGGTCTTCACGACCTCGTCGGCCCGCCCGGCCCGGTGCACGTGCACGCGCGGGTGGTGCACGGCCTCCTGCAGCGGCATCCCGCCGACGAAGCCGGCCAGCACCTGCGCGACCGCGGTCGTGATCCGGTCGGCGCCGGGGGAGCCGATCGCCAGGGCCGAGCCGTCGGTGTGCCGCCCGACCGTGGGCGCCATGTTCGACAGCAGCCGGGTGCCGGGCGCGAGCCCGTGCAGCCCGCGCGGGTTGAGCTCCTGCTCGCCGAGGCAGTTGTTGAGCCAGATGCCGGTGCCGGCCGCGATCATCCCGGAGCTGTACCCGGACGACACGGTCACCGAGCAGGCGCCGCCGTCGCTGTCGGTCGCGGAGACGTGGGCGGTCGAGCCCGACTCGAGCACCGCGAGGTGGTCGGCGTCGACGAGGTCGAGGAACGCGCGGGCGTCCGCGGCGAGGTCGACGGAGGCGTCGAAGACGTCGAGCCGGTGGCCGAGCACGGCGCGCTGCACGCGCACGAGGTGGGCCACGTCGTCGTCGGTCCAGGCGCCGTGCGGCCGCCCGTCGAGCAGCCGCAGCATCGCCGCCACGCACACGCCGCCGAGGGAGGGCGGCGGGGTGGTCGCGAGCGTCCAGTCGCCGACGACGGTGGCCAGCGAGGGCCGCACGACGGGGCGGTACGCCGCCAGGTCGGCCGGCCCGAGGAGGCCGCCGCGCCCCAGCACGTCGGCGCCGATCAGGCGGCCGAGCTCCCCGTCGTACATCGCGGACGGGCCGTCGGCGGCGATCAGCTCGAGCGCCTCGGCGAGGTCCGGCACGACGATCAGGCCGGTGGCGATCTCGCCGTCGGCGTCGTGCACCGCGGCGTGGCTGGCCTCGTCCCAGCCGAAGACGTCGAGGTGGGAGTACTCCAGGTAGTAGCGCGACGCCGAGCTCAGCCGGAAGCCGTCCCGGGCGACCTGCAGCGCGGGCTCGACCAGCGCCCGCCACGGCAGCCGGCCCCAGCGCTCGTGGGTCTCGCCGAACGCGGCGAGCGACCCGTGCGTCGCGACCGAGCCGGGCCCGATCGTGATGTCGACGCCCCCGCCGTACTCCGTCGAGATGTCCCAGGTCCCGCTGCCCAGGGGCACGTCGCCGGCGCGGCCGGGCATGTCCATCCAGCCGTCGACGGTGTACGGCGTCTCGTCGCCCGGCGGCTGCACGGTCACGAAGCCGCCCGAGCTCAGCGACACCAGGCCGACCTCGTTGACCATCGTGACCAGGGCCGCGGCCAGCGCCGCGTCGACCGCGTTGCCACCCGCGCGGGCCACCCGCTCACCGGCGTCGGCGGCCGCCTCGTTGGGGGCGGCGATGGCGACGTCGGTCATGCGCGCAAGGTACCGGGCCGCGCGGACGGGCTGTTACTCCTCCGTAACGAAGGGGTACGTGCGGCCGTTGCACCCAGGACACCTTGGAGGTCTCGTGCCGCACCCGGCCACTCGTCGCGTCATCCGTCCCACCCGCCTCGCCGCCGTCGCGGTCTCCGCCGCCCTCGCGGCGGCGGTCCTGCCGCTCGCGCCCGCCACGGCCGCCCCAGGTCCCCGGGACGTCCCGCGTGACGCCCCCGCGGCCGCGCACCGCCCGGCGCCGAAGCTGCCCGTGCCGGCCGGCTGGCCGTTCGCCCAGCGGCTGTCGCACACCTCGGGCACCGGCGTGCTGCACGGCGGGGCGTCGTACTGGTCGGACTTCGTCTACGACGACAAGGGCGCCGCGATCCCCGGCGGCTTCACCGCGGCGAACATCTCGCGGCTGGCCCCGACCCAGGGCGTCTACCAGTACCCCGACGGCCCGGCCCACCAGAACGGCGCGGACGTGTTCGTCGCCGCGACGGGCGCGGACGCGAGCGCGACCTACTGGCGCGTCGACTGGAACACCCTCGTGGACCCCAAGGTCCCGATCGCGGTGTGGACCTTCGACACCGACGACGACGCGACGACCGGCGTCAGCGAGTGGCCGGCCGACGCGGGCGTCACCTCGCCGGGCATCGACACCGCCCTCGTGGTCTCCTCGCGTGGTGCGCGGGTGATCGACCTGGCCACCGGCAAGGCCACCGACGTCACCACCGCCGGCGGGCGGCTGACGGTGGACAAGCGGGCCCGCTCCTTCGTCGTCAAGGTGCCGCGCAGCGTGCTGCCCGCCTCCGGCGACTGGCGCGTCCGGCTCGGCACCGGCCTCGCCTCCGACGACGGCACGACGATGGCGGCGCCGTACGTCGACCCCAGCGCGACCCTGCCCGTGGGCGCGGCCCACGTCTACAACCTGGCCTTCCGCAGCGTCGGCCAGGAGGACCCGGTGCACACCGACGGCATGACCTCCGCCCTCGTCGCGGCCTACCAGAGCGGCGCCGCGAGCATCCCGCCCTTCGACCAGATCGGCGCGGACGGCCAGGCCCGCTTCGTCACCGGCAACTTCTGGATGGAGGACAACCAGGCCGACACCCTCGCCGGCGGCGACGTGTCGACGTTCAGCCAGAAGATCAGCTGGGCGCGGCTGCGCGCGAAGGCGTCGACACGTGAGCCGGTCCGCCACGGCTACAGCAACCGGTGGTACGTCACCTCGCTCCGGCTCGGCCAGGGCATCACCGACGACCAGGGCGGCGCGGACGGCGACGGCCGCCCCAACTACTTGGGCCGGATCCAGCCCTACGGCGTCTACGTGCCGAAGGGCTACCGCGGCGGCGCGACCGGCGCGAAGGCACCGCTCACCTGGGTGCTGCACTCGCTGTCGGTCAACCACAACCAGTACGGCGCCCTCAACCCGCGCCTGCTGCAGCAGCTGTGCGAGCGGCGCGGCTCCATCTGCGCGACGACGCTCGGGTTCGGCCCGGACGGGTGGTACTTCGACGAGGCCGAGAACGACTACTGGTCGGTGTGGCGCGAGCTCGGTGCGGCCTACCGCCTCGATCCGCGACGCACGATGATCACCGGCTACTCGATGGGCGGCTTCGCGACGTACGAGCTCGGTCTCGCGCACCCCGATCTCTACGCCGGCGCGGTCACCCTGGCCGGGCCGCCGCAGTGCGGCGTGACGCTGGACGGCAACCAGTCCGGCAGCGGCGCGGTGCCCGGGCGGTGCAGCACCGACGGCGGCACCGGTCCGCTGGTGCGCAACGCGCGCTGGATGCCCTACCGGATCGGGCAGGGCACCGAGGACCAGCTGGTCCCGTTCACCTCCGTCGAGGCGCAGGTCGGCCGGTTCGACCGGGCCGGGCAGCGGCACCTGTTCGTCCGCTACCCCGGCGAGGACCACCTCGAGTGGGCCACGCAGGACCGCTTCGACACGGTCGTCGACGGGCTCGGCACGCCGCGGGTGCTCCGCAACCCGCCGCGCATCAACTTCACCTGGCGCCCGCACCTCAACCGTCCCGCCCTCGGGATCGGCGCAACCACGGCGTACTGGCTCTCGCACTTCAAGGCCCGCCAGGACGGCGCCGGCTCGATCGCCCGGGTGCGGGCCCGCTCGTTCGGGGTCCGCTTCGACCGCCACGGCGTCACGCGGACCGGCCCCACGCCGGTGGACGCGCCGCTGCCGGCGTCGGTGAGCGACCTGTCGTGGACGCACGGCCAGCCGCTGCCGCACCGCCGCCAGCTGGTGCTGCGGCTCGACAACATGCGGTCGGTGACCGTCGACCTGGCGCGCGCCGGGCTGACCTGCGGCCGCTTCGTGGTCCGCTCGGACGGGCCGTCGGCCGTGCGGCTGGCGCACCTGCCCGGGCGCGACCGGGTGCTGCACGTGACGTCGGGTCGCCAGGTCGTGCGGGTGCCCTGCCGCTGACGGGGGACCGCCACTAATCTGGCGGTCCCATGCAGTGCGACTACTACGACAGCCTCCGGTGCCGCTCGTGCACGCTCCTCGAGGTGCCGTACGACGCGCAGCTGGCCGGCAAGGAGGCCGAGGCGCACGCCCTGCTGGACCCGCTGGCCGGGCCGGGTGGCGTCGCGTGGCTGCCCTCGGTGACCAGCCCGCAGGAGGGCTTCCGCAACAAGGCGAAGATGGTCGTGGCCGGCACGGTCGACGAGCCGACGCTGGGCATCCTGCGCCCGGACGGGCGCGGCACCGACCTGCGCGACTGCCCGCTGCACACGCCCGGCCTGCACGCGGCCCTGCCGGTGCTGGCCGAGCTGGTCTCGCGCGCCGGCCTGACGCCGTACGACGTCCCGACCCGGCGCGGTGAGCTCAAGCACCTGCTGGTGACCGAGTCGCCCGACGGCGAGCTGATGGTGCGGCTGGTGCTGCGCTCGCAGGAGCCGGTCGCCCGGCTGCGCAAGCACCTGCCGTGGCTGCTGAAGGCCCTGCCCGCGGTGCGGGTCGTGTCGGTCAACCTGCAGCCCGACCACAAGGCGGTCCTCGAGGGCGAGCGCGAGATCGTGCTGACGACGGCCGGGACGCTGACGATGCGGGTCAACGGGGTCGCGCTGCACCTGCGCCCGCAGAGCTTCTTCCAGACCAACACCGATGTGGCGGCGGCGCTCTACCGCCAGGCCGCCGCCTGGGTGGACGAGCTCGCGCCCCGGTCGGTGTGGGACCTGTACTGCGGAGTCGGTGGCTTCGCGCTGCACCTGGCCGGCCCCGGGCGCGACATCGTCGGGGTCGAGGTCAGCGAGCAGGCGATCGAGAGCGCCCGGGCCTCCGCGGCCGAGGCCGGGCTCGCGGGGGACGCGGGGCTCGCGCGGGACGCGGGGCGGGTCGACTTCCGGGCGGCCGACGCGACGGCGTACGCCCTCGGCGCGGACGCGCCGCCCGACCTCGTCGTCGTGAACCCGCCGCGGCGCGGCATCGGCGCCGAGCTGGCCGGCTGGCTGGAGTCGTCGGGGGTGCGGCACGTCGTCTACTCGAGCTGCAACGCGCAGAGCCTCGCCCGCGACATCGCCGCCATGCCGTCGCTGCGGGTGGTCCGCGGCCGGGTGCTCGACATGTTCCCCAACACCACCCACGACGAGGTGCTGGTGCTGCTCGCCCGCGGCTGAGCGTCAGGGCGTCAGGGCGCCGCCGGCTCCAGCATGGCGTCGGGGCAGGCGGTGCCGCGGGGCAGCTTGTACGGCGCGGCGATGCGGTAGGTGCCGGCCTTCGGGGCGTGCAGCACCGTCCAGTCGTCCTCGGGCTGCCCGTCGACGGCGGGGACCGGGCCGATGCTCAGGCAGCCGTCGACGTTGACGACGCTCAGGTCCGGCTGCACCTCCGGCGGCGCGATCGGGCTGCCGGTGCCGTCGAGCAGGCTCAGCCAGGGGGAGTCGGGGATGCGCACGACGACGTCGGCGGCGCGGGGGAGGTAGAGCGTGACGCCGGTGGCGTCGAACGACGTGACCACCGCCGGCTCGTCGGCGAGTGGGGCCGGGTCGCGCACCTCGTACAGGCGCCAGGAGGCGTTCGACCACACGTGGCGCAGGTAGGGCAGCCCCGACGCGACCAGCGCCGCCTCCTGCGCGGCGGCGGCGTCGGGCGCCCCCACCGGGAGCACCACGTAGTGGACCGCCCAGCGGTGGAGCCAGTCGTGGTAGGCCGTCGGCGTCAGCAGCTCGTCGCCGTAGAAGAGCGGGTTGCGCTCGGCGTCGGCCTGACGGTTCCAGCCGCGGGCCAGGTTGGCGTACGGCGCCAGCGCGGACGACTCCGCGTGGCTGCGGCTCGGCACCACCTCGACGCGGCCGAAGCGTGCGTCGCGCCGGGCCAGCTCGGCGATCAGCGGCTTGATGTCGATCGCCCACGCGGCCGGGGTGGAGGTGGTGATCGCGTCGCGGGCGGCGGTGGCGACCTGCCAGACGGTGGAGGTGGTGATCGCGACCGCCAGCAGCACGGTGGCCAGGGCGGCCGACACCCAGCGCCGGACCGGCAGCGGCCGGGTCCGGCGGCGCCGGGTCGCGACGGCCACGAGGAGCACGCCGCCGAAGGTCAGGCCGAGCCGCGACACGTTGGTGCCGATGGGGGACGGGATCAGCCACACGGCGAGCACCGCGACGGCGTACACCGCGGCCCCGATGCGCACCGAGCGCCATCCCTTCGGCGCGAGCAGCCAGAGCGCGACGCCGGTGAGGAACGGCAGCACCGCGGAGCCGAAGTGCATCGGCTGCTGCCCGGAGAAGGGGAACAGCCAGGCCGAGAGCGCGACGACGAGGACGGGCGGGACGCCGAGGGCGTACGCCGCGGGGCGGCGGCGGTCCAGCCAGAGCGCGGCGGCCGCGATCCCGAGGAAGAGGCCGGCGACCGGCGAGGCGGCGGTGGCGGTGGCGGCGAGCAGCGCGGCGGCCAGGCCCCGCAGGACGCGGTGCCAGCGACGGTCGGTGCGCCACCGGCTCGGCCACGCGAAGACGACCGCGACCGCGGCGAGCGCGAAGAGCGCGCCGAGGCCGAAGGTGACCCGCCCGGACACGGCGTTGCCGGCGAAGGCCAGCGCGCCGTAGAGCGCCGGCCACAACGGCCGCTCGATCGCCCTGCTCCGCACCAGGAGCAGCGCCAGGAGCCCCGAGGAGAGGGTGCCGGCGACCATCATCGTGGTGCGGACGCCGAGCGCCGCCATCAGGTAGGGCGACAGCACGCTGTACGAGACCGGGTGCATCCCGCCGTACCACGCGAACGTGTAGGCGCTGCCCGGGTGGTCGCGCGCGAACTCGGCCCACGCGTCCTGCGCCGCGATGTCGCCGCCGCTGTTGGCGAGCAGCCACCACCAGAGCACGTGCAGGACGGCCGCGACCGCGGAGGCCACGAGCACGGGGTGCGCGGCGATCCGGGCCAGTCGGGTCACGTGCGTCCCCGGGGCCAGATCATCAGGCGGGCCAGGTGCACGGCGGCGAGGGCGAGCAGCACGCCGGCGATGTCGTCGACGACGAAGTGCATGCCGAAGTAGACGGTCGCGACCATCACCGCGGCGAGGTAGACGGTCATGATCCGCGCCAGCCGGTCCTGGCCGTAGTAGCGCAGCATCAGCACGATCGTGCAGGTGAAGGCCACGTGCAGGCTGGCGAAGGCCGAGATGCTCGCGAACGCGTCGGGCGCGCCGCGGTCGGTGAGCAGCTGCAGGCGCTCGGTGAGGTACTCCGCCTGCGTCGACGTCACGCCGGTGTGGGTGAGCCCGGCGAAGTCGGCGGGCGCCGAGGCGAACGGGCCGAGCGTCGGGATGAGGTAGTAGGACCCCACGCCCAGCACCCACACCCACATGCCGGCGGTGAGGAAGACGAAGCCCTGGCGGATCCGCTGGGTGAAGACCAGGCAGGCCACGACGGAGAACGGCACGAAGTAGGTGAAGGCCTGGTAGATCTCGGCCAGGACGTACGCCGCGTAGTGCTGCCCCAGGATCTCGTGCAGCAGGTCGGCCGGCGAGTGCCCGGCGAAGATCCAGCGCTCGAACGCCTCGAGGTGGGCGTCCTGCGGGGTGTTGAAGGCGTCCCAGCTCTTCAGGTTGCGGTAGCAGACGTAGACGAGGTGGTAGGCCAGCAGGCCGGACAGCGCGAGCGCCACCCGCTGCCAGGGCCAGCGCTCGCGGAAGGTCCGGACGGTCGAGCGCAGGCTCCCCGTCGTACGACGCGTGCGCCAGGCGCTCTCGGCGACCGCGAGCACGGCGAACCACGCCACGCTGCTGGCGAGCCGGCCGCGGAACATCTTGCCCTCGGGGTCGCGGAGGGGGACGCCGACGTGGTGGGACCAGTACGCCGTCACGAGCGCGAACGCGGCGACCAGGACCCAGACCGGCAGCAGCCAGCGGAGGTCGGCGAGGCGGCGCGGCCGTGCCTCGGGGTCGACGAGCGTGTGGGCAGGCCGCACCGGGCGGTCGTCCACGGCGGAGGCCCCGGAGGCCGGGAACACGTCGTCAACCACGTGCTGCATCGTAGTTGGGTCGCCCCCCGACGTGGGAGTTCCCGGCTCGGTAGGCTGGACCCTTGATGACTGCCGACGAGTACTGCGAGCTGTGCGAGCTGCCCCTGTCGACCTGCGTGCACGGCGCGCCCCCGCCTCCGCCCCCGGCTCCTGCCGCCCCCCGGGCCTCCCGGGTGTCGACGCGGACCACGTCCTCGTCCGGGTCCGCGTCCCGGTCCTCGGGGCGGACGCCCGGCGCGCCGGCCAAGCCGCCGGTCGTGCGCCGCTGGACCCCGCCCGACGTGCTCAAGCCGCACATCGTGGCGGCCCTGGAGGACGCCGGCGGCGAGCTCGACGCCGACGCGCTCTTCCTCGAGCTGGAGGTCCGGCTCGAGGACCAGCTCACCGCGTCGGATCGCGAGAAGACACCCGAGGGCGAGCTGCGCTGGCAGTACGCCGCCCGCCGGGCCCGGCAGGCGCTCGTGGCCGAGGGCCTGATGACCAAGGGGCGGCCGGGGGTCTGGGCGCTCGCCTGACCTCGCGTGGCTCCTCGTGATCCTCGTGACTAGGTGCTGACCCGGATCTCCTCGCCGAGCCGCGCGCCCCGCTCGAGGCGCAGGTCGTCGCCGGACCAGAACATGCCGGGGTCGAAGTAGTTGGTGGGCAGCTCGTCGCTGAGCAGCCCCATGGCGGCGTACGTCGCGGCCACGACCTCGGCGCAGTAGGTCATCTCGGCGGACGCCGCCCGGCGTACCCGCCCCCGCGCCCAGCGCCCCACCAGCTTCGCCGTCGCCGGGAACGGTGTCCCGTCGAGGCGGGCGATCGTGCGGAGCACCGCGTCGTCCATCTCCGGCGTGACCGTGAGGTCCAGCTGCCGGAGCCAGGCCCGCTGCTCGTAGCGGCCGGTCCACTGCTCGACCGCCGCGCGCAGGTCGTGCAGCTGGACGCCGCGGTGGTTGCTCCCGCTCCACACGCACGGCAGCCCCTTGCCGAGCTCGGCGTGCCACATCAGCGGCGGCATGTCGTCGAGGACGACCGCCATGCCGACGTGGTTGACCGGTGCGTTGGTCACCATGCGGATAGCGTGGTCCGCGGCCGAGCGGCCACGGAACAACCACAGGTCGCCGGTCCGGGTCAGGTCGACCGCCTGGTCGAGGGACAGCCGGCTGTCCGGCCGGTGCTCAGGCACCGCCGGTCCCGGGGGTCGTCGTCGAACGTCGCATGGAGGGGAGTCCTCGTGAAGCTGTGGAGAGTGCTGGGTGTCGCGGGGCTGGCCGGGGTGGCCGCCACCGGAGTCATCATCGCCCGGGACCAGCGCCAACGCGCGCAGCTCACGCCGGAACAGGTCCGCGAGCGTCTCCACGAGCGGCTCGAGTCCGGCCGGTCCGCGGGTGGGTCAACCGCTGCTGCGGCCGTGGAGGCGGAGTCGTCGGAGTCGGACTGAGTCCGGGCTGGCTGCGGGCTCGCCGCTGCGGCGGTGACCTGTCAACCTCCGGGGCTGACGCTGGGGTTGATGACGCACCGCTGGGTGCGGGCTCACTTCTGCGGCGGTGACCTGTCAACCTCCGGGGCTGACGCTGGGGTTGATGACGCACCGCTGGCGGTGGCTGGCCACCCCGGCGGTGACTCAGCCACCGTTTGCCGGGTCGTTTCGGTGGCCAGCTCACCGCTGGGGTGCGGTTGGTTGGTGCGGCGGTGACCCAGCCACGGTTCAGGCGTCAGTTTCGGTGGCCAGGTCACCGGCGTGCGCGAGGGTGCGCTCGTCACCCGTGGAGCGTCGCGCGCCGCACGCGCTCGGACACGGTCTCGAGGAACGCCCGGTACGTCGCGCCCGGGACTGGTCGGTAGGAGGCACCCTGTTCAGTGATCCAGGCTTCCAGCCCACCCTCGCTGGTCACGGACGCCAGCACCGAGTCGATCTCAGCCGGCAGGAGCGGTGCAATGCTGGGACTCTCGGCGACGAAGGCGTCCACAGCTGCCCACTCGTCCTCGAAGTCGTCCGACCAGTCCTGGTTGAGGTAGGCGCCCATGAGGTGCCAGGCGGCCGGTGTCTCTGACTCACTCACTTCAACCTCCGTCAAGCCTGTGGGAACGCGGTCAGGATGCGATAACCGTCGGGCATCGAGGGATCGCGCACAAGGATGATGCGGACGCCACGCACGTCGACGACTCCGTTCCTGGTCATGGAGATGCCGGTACTCGATCTCAGCGACGCATCGAGCCGCAGACGTCCTGAGTCGCCCTCGATCCAGGCCCGGATCCGCTCGGGGTGGGCGGTGAGCCCCTCCCGGATCGCCTTCTCTGCTTGCCGCTCGTTGCGGAAGGTGGACACCTGGGAGTGAGTGGTCGTCTCCAGGCGGTGTCGCAGCTGGGCTCTCGTCAGCCCCGTGTGCCGCGCGATCGTGTGGCTCCCGGAGTGCTCATGGGCACGCAGCCACTTCGACTGCCACGCACCGAGGTCGATCGACCCCCGCTCGTCACGGAGGAGCCCGCGTGTGACCGTGGCCTCGCGGAACTTCACGAGCCGCGCCCGTGACGCCCGCAGCAGGTCGCGGGTGCCGCGGGTGGTGGAGGCGAGGGCGGAGGTGAGGGAGCGGAGGGCGAGGAGGATCTCCTCGAAGCGGCGGCTCTCGGCGACGACGCGGGCGACGACGGCGCTGCCGGCGGCCCCGGCGCCGGCGCCGCCGGTGATCAGGCCGATGCCGACGCTGATCAGGATGCCCTCGACCACCTGCTCGAGCAGCCACTCGGCGAGGTCGAGGACCTGACGTCGGTGCTCCTCGACGTCGTCGGCGTACGCCGTGCAGTGGGCAGCCAGGGTGGCGAGACGGGTCGCGACGTCGGTGGTGGTGGTGCGGAGGTCGGCGGTGGCGTCGAGGGCGATCGGGATCTCGGGGGAGCGCTCGTGCCAGAAGCCGCGGGTGGCGGAGTCGCAGCAGGTGACGAGGTCCTCGAGGCCGTCGGCGGCGGCCGACCACGCTGCGGCGGCGGAGCGGACCCGGTCGACGTCGGCGTCGGGCCAGACGAACCCGCCGACGTGGTCGAGGATCCACTCGACCTTGCCTGGGAGCTCGAAGGCGTTGCCGCCCAGCGAGGACGGCGGCGAGGCGGGCAGGACGGCGACGTAGCCGGTGTCCGGCAGCCAGCCGCCGTCGTACACCACCGCCCCGTTGACCACCGACCGCGCGTCCGCGCGCCGGTGCTGGGCGAGCGCGGCCTCGGTCAGCCGCCCGAGGCCCGCGAAGGCGTCGACCAGGTCGCCGAGCGCGCCGAGCGCCTCCCGGGCGCCGTCGTCGTACGCCGTGGCGAAGTCGGACGCGGTCGCGTCGTCGCCCGCCATCCCCCCGAGACCGGCCAGCGCCCCGGCCAGCCGCTGGTGGACCAGCGCCGCGAGCTGGTTGCCGCTCGCGAACGCGGTCGCAGCCGTCTCGTAGCCGCCGCCGTCGATCTCGAGCCTCACCGGACCTGCCCCCACATCGCCACGTTGGCGCGGGCGGCCGCGTCGTAGTTGTCGTGGGCGACCTGCCCCACGCAGCGGAGGAGGTCGAGGGCCTCGCGCATCTCGCGGAAGCCGGCCCGCCACGTCGCCTGAGCCGCCCGGTGGGCGTCGGCCGCCGCGCCCGACCAGGTCAGGTGCAGCGCCGCGACCCCGGCGTCGACCTCGTCGAGCAGCGCGCCGAGGTCGGTCCCGCACGAGGCCAGCTCGGCGACGACCCGCTCGAGATCGTCGAGGTCGGCCACGAACGGCAGCCCGGCCCCGGCGCTCACCGCAGGGCCCCGCAGGCTGCGGCGACACCTGCCGCCATCCGGTCGAGGGCCGCCTGCGAGGCGGCGTCGGCGGCGACGAGGTCGCGGTGCACCGCGTCGAGCAGGTCGCGCAGGGCGGCGAGGCCGGCGGAGACGGCGGCGGCGCCGTCGGACCACTCCGCCCAGCCGGCGGCGAAGGCGTCGGCCGCCGGGCCGACCCACCCACCGTCGAGCAGGCCGCGGACCTCAGCGCCGGCGCGGGTGCGGGACCGGTCGAGGCGTTCGGTGGCGCGGGCGAGGTCGGCGAGCGCGGCGCGGAACGCCGGGTGGTCGACGGTGATCGTCATGGTCTCTCCCGAGGTGAGCGAGGACGTCGTTCACCCGGGAGCCTGCCCCGGAACCGGGGCGGCGAGCGGGCCGCGGAGCGATCTGTGGATAACTTCCGCGGCGCGAGGAGCTAGCGGCAGTCGCCGAAGGAGCGGTCGTTCGGCGCGCAGTTGAACCAGTACCCGTCCACCCGCAGCGCCTGCCACTGCGGGCTCGCGAGGATCGGCATCTCGGCCTTCGCGAGCGCGTCGCGCAGCCGGGCCGGGTCGTGGTGCAGCCAGTGGAACGGCTGGCGGCCCGCGACGTGCACCTCGACGAGCGTGCCGTCGACGTCCACCTCCGAGACCGGGACCAGCGTCGCGGCCGTGGCCTTCTTCCAGTGCTGCCAGTGCAGCTGGTGACCGGGGCCGAACGACGCACAGTCGTGCTCGAGGCCGGGCGCGGGCACAGGACGATCTTCAACCAACATGGAATTGCTCCCCCAGAGACAACTCGACCCCCCGGTCGATGCCGCCACGCTAGACCGGTGGGGTGGCCCGCCGCAGGGACTCGCCCGTTCCGGCACCTCACCCGTTCGGATGGTCCAGACCGGCTCCGGACCGACAGGTTCGGGCATCCGGCGTACGCCGCTTGCCGACCCGTGCTGGACTTCTCCCCGGCCGCTCCGCCCCCGGCGGCCCCCTCTCGGAACGGACGTCGTGCGCCCCCACCCCCTGCCCCGAGCCGTCGTACGGCGCCTCGCCGGCCTGCTCGCCACCGTGCTCGTGACCCTGCTCGGGGCGGCAGCCCACCCCGCCGCCGCGGTGCTCGCCGACCCGGCCCCGCAGGCCGTCCCGCAGCCGGCCCCGCGGTTCTGGGTCTCCTCGCCGACCGACCCGGCACGGCGCCTCCTCGAGCTCGACCCGGACCCGACACCCGCCCCCAGCCCTGCCGCACCCACCGCCGTCGTCATCGTCGACCCGACCCAGGACCGCCAGCAGTGGTGGGGGACCGGCGCCGCGCTCACCGACGCCTCGTTGGCGCTGCTGCGCCACCACCCCGGCCGCCTGCGCCGGCTCTTCGGTCCGCGCGCACCCCTCGGCGCGCACCTCGACCTGCTGCGGCTGCCGCTGTCGGCGACCGACTTCTCGCCGACGACGTGGAGCTGGTCGTGGGACGGCTCGCGCGCCCGGCCGACCCGGCAGGGGCGGGCGCTCGCCCGCTACGTGCGCACCGCGGTCGCCCGCGTCCAGCCCCGGGTCCGGGTCGTCGGCGCCGCGTGGTCGGCGCCCGCGCAGCTCAAGACCACCGGGAGCCTGCGCGGCGGCGGCCTCCTGCCCGGCGCGGAGGAGACGTACGCCGACCTCCTGGTGGGCCAGGCCCGCTGGCTGCGCGACCACGGAGTGCCGCTGTGGGCGACCAGCCTGGGCAACGAGCCCGGCCACAGCTCGGACTACCCGACGATGAAGATGACCGACGCGCAGCTGGCCCGGGTGGGCGGCAGCGCTGCCGACCGGCTGCACGACCTCGGCACCCGGCTGTGGGCGGTCGACCACAACTGGGCCGACCGGGACCGCGTCGACGCCGCGCTCGCGGCGGCTCCGGGGGCCTTCGACGCGGCGGCGTACCACTGCTACCGCGGCACGCCCGCCCAGATGGCTGGGCTCGCGGTGCCGAGCATCGTGACCGAGTGCACCGGCACGACCGGCGACTGGGCCGGGACCTTCGGCTGGGACGCGCGCAACCTCGTCACCGACGCGGTCGCGGCCGGCTCGGCCGGGCTGATGATGTGGAACCTCGTCCTCGACGAGGCGCACGGTCCCGTCGACGCCGGGTCGCGCTGGGGCTGCAAGACCTGCCGTGGCCTGCTGACCGTGCACGCCGACGGCACGACGACCGCGGAGCCGGAGCTCTTCACGCTCGCCCACCTGTCCCGCGCGGCCGGCCCGGGGAGCCATGTCGTGGCGTCCTCGGCGACGCCGGGGCTGCGGGTGGCGGCGTTCGAAGACCCCGACGGAACCGTCGGGGTCTTCGGGTGGAACGGGAGCGGGGGAGCGCGCACGGTGACGGTGCAGGTGCCGGGCAGCCTCGACGCGTCGTACGTCGTGGGCGCCGGCGAGCTGTTCACCTACCGCACGGGCTGAGCCCGGGTCGAGCGGTCAGCCGCAGTTGTCGCAGCGGCCGGTCGGCGGGATCGCCATGAAGCAGTGCGGGCAGATGTTCGGCTGCTCGGCGTCGCGGCGCTCCTTGCGCTGGCGCGCCTGGATCTGCTGGAAACGCGGGGACATCTCGGGGCGACCGCCGCCGGAGGGGACGTTGGCGTCGGCCCACTGGTAGCAGTCGAGGCGCGACTGCGAGGCGTGCTTCTCGCGCGCCAGCGGGTCCTCGATGGGGTCGATGCCGGCCAGGCTCAGGGCCAGGTCGTAGCTGGTGCCGACGGTGCCGTCGGCCTTGTGCACGACCAACGACGTCATCATCGGCTCGCCGTGCTCGTGGTTGAGCCGGGCGACCTCGTCGAGGACGGGGACGATCCAGCTGCGGACCTGGCGACGGGTGTGGATCCCGGACGACTCCTGGATCTCGGCGGCCAGCTCGGCGTACTCGATGAGCGACTGGTAGGCGCCGGCCACGCGGGTCAGGATCCGGCGGGCCTCGGGGGCCCAGGCGGCCTCGGCCTCTTCCTTGGTGACCTCGGGCTCCGGCTCGGCGTCGGCCTCGGGGGCCGCCGCGGCGTCGGTGCCGGGGGTGACGGTGTCGTCACCGTCGGAGTCGTCGGTCGGGGCGCCGTCGGAGATCGCGGAGCTCGCGGCGTCCTCGTCGTCCGTGGTGCGCCAGTAGCTCGTTCGGACCTCAGTCACGCCCATCCGTTCCCGGCCGTGGGACGAGTCGAGCGTGGTCGCGCGACCTCAGATCCCCGATCCGTACCCCCCAATGTAGGCCCTCGGGGCGAACCCCACACGATCGGGCACAACCGGGGGTCCCGCGAAGGCCGCGGAGCCCCGGGTGCCTCCTGACGACCCGCGTCGCTCCCCGTTCACGCTCCCGTCCCGCAAAGTGCACCGATTTTCTGGACAACTGCTGGACCACAGCCTTCCCATCACGCGTACGCTGAGCCCACCACGAGGGAGCACGACCAGGTACGGGGAGGGCGCAATGCGCCGCGCAGGACTGATGGTGGCCGCAGCGGTCACGGCGGTGGCCGTGCAGGCTGCCCCGGCACACGCCGACAGCACCGTCGTCGTCCGCGGCCTCGACTTCTCGGGCGGGCTCACCTCGCTCGCGATCACCGGCTGCCCCGGCCTCTTCGACCGCGTCGCCGAGCCGATCTCGACGTACCTCTCCAAGGCCGCCGACGTCCCCCTCGGCAGCCGCGCGCTGAAGTACGACCTCGCCGGTGGCAACGCCGTCGGCGCGCAGCACGCGGTCGCCTCGATGACCGGCACCACCGTCGCGGGGATGTCCGTCCAGGCGCCGCAGGGCACGACCGGGGTCGCGTACGCCGGCTACCAGTCGCCCGCGGACTACGGCACCAACCTCGTCTGGGTCGGCCGCGCCGACCTCACCGCCGCGGCCGGGGGGTGGCAGCAGGTCGACGCGACCGGGCTGACCTACACCTGGACGCAGTACGACCTCGCCGCCCAGCGACCCGCCCCGCTCGCCGACGCCGCCGCGGACGCTGCAACCGCCGAGGCGCCCGCCACCGTCGACAGCTTCGTCGCCGCGCACGGCGGCGACGGCCCGGGCTTCTGGACCGTCGGCTTCGGCTGCGACGGCAACCCCTTCAAGGTCGACGCGCTGCGCGTAGGCACCCCCGGCAACGTCACGACCTACGACCTCGAGGGCTACACCAGCCGCACCGCCATCGGCGGCTCCCGCTCGCGGGTCGCCCCCGGCGACGGCGTCACCCTCCGCGGCACCCTGCGCGACGAGCGCGGCGCCGCGCTCCCGCACGGCCTGCTCGTGCTCGAGTCCCAGCCGTACGGCGCCTCGGGGTTCAGCCCGGTCGAGGGCGCGACCGCCCCCGTCGACGGCGGCGACCCGACCGTGACGGTGGAGCCGACCACGCACACCGTCTACCGCTGGCGCTTCGCCGGCACCTGGTCGGTCGACGGCAGCGTCTCGCCGACCTTCACCGTCGACGTGGCCACGCTCGTCGACGCCGCGCTCGACGTCTCCGGCGGGGCCGGCCAGCCGCTGGCGGTCGCCGGCGGCACCAACCCGCCCCAGCCCGGCGTCCGGGCGACGCTGTGGGAGGTCACGCCCCACGGCCGCGCCGAGGTCGCCCACACCGTCGTCGGCAAGGACGGTCGCTACTCCTTCGAGGTCCCCGAGGGCCACACCGGGCGCTTCGTCGTGACCGTGCCCGCGGCGCACGGCAACCTCGCGGGGCAGTCCCCGGTGGTGCTGGTCCGCGCGCTCCAGCGCTGACCGTGCGTCCTCGGGGCCCGGCTGCGGCCGGGCGCTGACCACCCCTCGGCCAGACTGGCGGGTGTGAGTGCCGCACCCCGCCTGATCGAGACCCGCGTCCCGGACCGCCCCGAGGGCGCCGTCCTCGTGCTCCACGGCGGCGCCAGCCGCCAGGGCAGCCCGCCGGTCAGCCCCACCCAGCTGTCGGTGCTGCGGATGATCCCGATCGCCGGCCGGATCGCCCGCGCCGGCCGCGGCCGGCTCGCGGTCTTCCGGCTGCTCAACTCGGTGCGCGGCTGGGACACCGAGCGGACCCCGCTCGCCGACGTCGCCTGGGCGCTGGACCAGGTGCGCGACCGTCTCGGCGAGCTGCCCACCAGCCTCGTCGGGCACTCGCTGGGCGGGCGCGCCGCGCTGCTCGCCGGCGGCGCGGCCCCGGTGCGCAGCGTCGTGGCGCTCAACCCGTGGGTCTACCCCTCCGACGTCGCCGACCTGAGCGGCCGCCGGGTGCTGATCGTGCACGGCACCGAGGACCGGATCGCCGAGCCCGGCCGGGCCGCGGGTCTCGCGCGCCGGCTGGCCCGGCAGACCGACGTGCGGTTCCTCGAGGTGCCCGGCGGCAAGCACGCGATGCTCCGCCACGGCGCGGTCTTCGAGCGGGCCGCCGCGTCCTTCGTCACCGAGACCCTCCTCGGCGACCCCGCGGAACAGACCGTCGACCCGGGGCGTTGAGCCCCGTCGTACGCCGCAGTCCCGCCGACCCAGGAGTTCCCCCCGTGAGCCAGCTCTTCACCCCCATCACCCTGCGCGACGTCACCGTCCGCAACCGGGTGTGGGTGGCCCCGATGTGCCAGTACTCCGCCGTCGACGGCGTCCCGCACGACTGGCACCTCGTCCACCTCGGCTCGTTCGCCCGCGGCGGCGCGGGCCTGGTGATCACCGAGGCCACCGCGGTGGTCCCCGAGGGCCGGATCTCACCGGCCGACACGGGGATCTGGAACGAGCTGCAGCAGCAGGTCTGGTCCCGCATCGTCGACTTCCTGCACACGCAGGGCGCCACCGCCGGCATCCAGCTCGCGCACGCCGGCCGCAAGGCCTCCGCCCAGGCGCCGTGGACCGGTCGCGGCCCGGCCGCCGACGACGAGGGCGGGTGGACGCCCGTCGGCCCGAGCGCCACGCCGTTCCCCGGCCTGCGCGACCCCGAGCCGCTCGACGCCGCCGGCATCGCCCGCGTCGTGACCGCCTTCGGCGACGCCGCCGAGCGCTCGCTGGCCGCCGGCTTCGACGTCCTCGAGATCCACGCCGCCCACGGTTACCTGCTCCACGAGTTCCTTTCGCCGCTGTCGAACGAGCGCACCGACGAGTACGGCGGCTCCTTCGACAACCGGGTCCGGCTCACCCTCGAGGTGGTGCGCGAGGTCCGGCACCGGGTCCCCGAGGGCGTCCCGCTCGTCGTCCGCATCTCCGCCACCGACTGGCTCGAGGGCGGCTGGACCGCCGACGAGTCCGTGCGCCTGGCCGGGCTGCTCCGCGACGAGGGCGTCGACCTGGTCGACGTCAGCACGGGCGGCAACGCACCCGCCGAGATCCCGGTCGAGCCGGGCTACCAGGTGCCGTTCGCCCGCCGGGTCCGCGAGGAGGCCGGGGTCCCCAGCGGGGCCGTCGGCCTGATTACCGAGGCCAAGCAGGCCGAGGAGGTCGTCGCGGGCGGCCACGCGGACGTCGTGCTGCTGGCCCGCGCCATGCTCCGGGACCCGCACTGGGCGCTGCGCGCCGCGCACGAGCTGGGCGTCGAGGTCGGCGCCGGCGTCGAGTGGCCGCAGCAGTACCTCCGCGCCGCCCTGGACTGACGGCCGGACCCGAGGGCCCGGCGGTTGGGGGACCGGTCCAGAGCGCCTGGGCCGGCTGCGGCGTTCGTCGGCGGAGCGGGGTCGGAGCGCGCTAGCGTCGCGCCGCCGGAGGTCGAACGTCCCAGGAGGAGCCCGTCGTGACCGAGAACCAGTTCGCCACCGCCCCCGCGGCGGCCGCCCCGGGTGCGCCCGGCAAGATCCGCGGGACGGGCCTGTGCATCGTCCTCGCGATCGTGACGATCGGGATCTACGCGATCGTCTGGTTCGTCAAGGTGCACGGCGAGATGAAGCGCCACTCCGGCCAGGGCATCGGCGGCGGCCTGGCCTTCGTGCTGGCGTTCTTCGTCGGCTTCGTGATCCCCTACGTGACCTCGCACGAGGTCGGCGGTCTCTACGAGCGCGCGGGTCGCGAGAAGCCGGTCAGCGCGACGACCGGGCTGTGGTACTTCCCCGGCTCGCTCATCATCGTCGGCCCCATCGTGTGGTTCGTGAAGACCAACGGGGCGCTCAACGAGTACTGGCGCTCCGTCGGCGCCAGCTGACGCCGGGTCTCACTCCGGCTGGTCGTCGCCGGCCTGCTCGTCGCGCAGCGCGTCGGCGGCCTCCTCGATGATCGCGCGCATCGCCCGCTCGGCGCCGGCGGCGTCGCCGAGGCGTACGGCGCGGGCGACCTCGTCGTGCAGCGCGATCGCCGCGGGGTTCGGGCGGTCGGGCATCATCCCGTGGTGGGTGCGGCCCGAGAGCACCTCGGCGACCACCGTGTCGAGCGCGCGCAGCATCTCGTTGCCGCTGGCCTCGAGCAGGGTCCGGTGGAAGATCGTGTCGGCCAGCAGGTAGCGGTCCAGGTCGCCCTCGCGCCCGTGGACCACCATGTCCGAGACCGCGGCGGCCAGGATCCGGCAGTGGTGCGGGGTGGCGCGCCCGGCGGCCAGCGCCGCCGCCACCGGCTCGATCCCGCGGCGCAGCTCCGAGAGCGAGAGCAGCTGCTCGGTCCGGTCGCCCCCGTCGAGCCGCCAGCGGATCACGCGCGGGTCGAAGACGTTCCACCGGTGCCGGGGCTGGATGGTGATGCCCACCCGGCGCCGCGACGCCGCGAGCCCCATCGACTCCAGGACCCGGATCGCCTCGCGCGCGACGCTGCGCGAGACGGCGTACTCCGCGCAGATGCCGTCGAGGGTCAGGACCTGGCCGACGGCGAGCTCGCCGGAGGCGATCCGGCCACCGAGGGCGGCGAGGACGCTGGCGTGCTGTCCGGAAGGGGTCTCGCTCACCCATTCATCATGTCACCCCAGCGCTCGGAGTAAAAAGAACGGGCTAATCTTCGCCAAAACCTTGCAAAGGTATGACGAATGATTGCAGGATGTGACGGCAGCCACGTCCCGAGGAGTCCACCCATGCCTGCACCGCACCCCGCACCACGGCCTGCCCCATCACCGGCCTCGCCCGCGCCCCTGCTCGTCGTCATGGGGGTGTCCGGCTCCGGCAAGTCCACCGTCGGCGCCGCGCTGGCCCAGCGCCTCGGCGTGCCGTTCGCCGACGCCGACGACCTCCACCCGGCTGCGAACATCGCCAAGATGTCGGCCGGCGAGGCGCTCGACGACGACGACCGGGCGCCCTGGCTCGAGCGGATCGGGGAGTGGCTCGCGGGCCAGCCCGCCGGCGGCGTCGTGAGCTGCTCGGCGCTGAAGCGGAAGTACCGCGACCAGCTGCGCCACCACGCGCCCATCCTGGAGTTCCTGCACCTGGAGGGCGCCCACGAGGTCATCGCGCGCCGTCAGGCGACCCGCCCCGGCCACTTCATGCCGGCCTCGCTGCTGACCTCGCAGTTCTCGACCCTCGAGCCGCTGCAGCCCGACGAGCACGGCCTCGTGATCGACGTCGACCAGAGCGTCGACGCGATCGTCGAGGAGTACGTCCGCACCGCCACCACCACCTCGAAGGAGAACCGCTGATGTCCCTGTCCAGCCTGCCGCTCGCCACGGTGCCGATCGTGGATCCGGTGGCCCCCGGGGCCCAGCTGATCACCGGCGCCCTCGCGGGCATCGCCCTGATCGTCCTGCTCATCACGGTGCTGAAGCTGCACCCGTTCCTCGCCCTGATCGGCGGCGCGCTCACCGTCGGTGCGGTCGCCGGCGAGAGCGTCCTGGCCGACGCGGACGGCAAGGGCATCGTCCCGTCGTTCACGGCCGGCTTCGGCTCGACCGCCGCGGGCGTCGGCATCCTGATCGCGCTCGGCGCGATGTTCGCCAAGCTGCTCGCCGAGTCCGGCGGCGCGGACCAGATCGTCGACACGATCGTGGGCCACGCCTCCCCGCGAATGCTGCCGTGGGCGATGGCCCTGGTCGGCGGCATCATCGGCCTGCCGATGTTCTTCGAGATCGGCCTCGTGCTGCTGATGCCGGTCATCTACCTCGTCGCCCGCCGCGCCCAGGTCTCGCTGATCACCGTCGGCATCCCGGCCCTGGCCGGCCTGTCCGCGATGCACGGCTTCGTGCCGCCGCACCCCGGTCCGGTCACCGCGGTCGGCTACCTCGGCGCCAACCTCGGCCTGACGCTCGCGCTCGGCCTGCTCGTCGCGATCCCGACCGTCGTCGTGGCCGGCCCGCTCTTCGGCCGCCTGGCCGGCGGCTGGGTCGACATCCCGGCCCCCGACCGCTTCGACTCCGAGCGCGCCGTCGACGACCGCCGCCCGTCGTTCGGGATCACCATGGCCACCGTGCTGCTGCCGGTCGTGCTGATGATGGGCAAGGCCGTCGCGGACATCGCGATCGAGGACAACATGCAGCCCGTACGCCGGGTGCTCGACCTGATCGGCGAGCCGCTCTTCGCGCTGCTGATCGCGCTGCTCGTCGCCATGGTGACGCTGGGCCGCGGCTCCGGCATGGACAAGGCCCGCGTCTCCTCGACCGTGACGGACTCGCTGCCCCCGATCGCCGGCATCATCCTGATCGTGGCCGCCGGCGGCGGCTTCAAGCAGGTGCTCGTCGACACCGGCGTCGGCACGCTGCTCGCCGACTGGGCCCGTGACGGCAACGTCTCGGTGCTGCTCCTCGCCTGGGTGCTGGCGGTGCTGATCCGGCTCGCGACCGGCTCCGCGACGATCGCCACGATCACGGCGTCCTCGCTGATGATCGGGCTGGTCGACGGGCTCTCGTCCGGCGAGACCTCGCTGGTCGTGCTGGCGATCGGTGCCGGCTCGGTGTTCTTCAGCCACGTCAACGACGCCGGTTTCTGGCTGGTGAAGGAGTACTTCGGCATGACCGTCGGCCAGACCCTCAAGACCTGGTCGCTGATGGAGACCGTGCTGTCGGTCAGCGGGCTGTTCTTCGTGCTGATCCTGGGGATCTTCGTCGGCTAGCGCCGCCTCCGCCCCCGCGCCGTGTGCCTGAGGACGCGCCCCGGCGCGTCGTCAGGCACACGCGGCGTCTCGGGGGGATCAGTCCAGGTCGAACAGGTAGCGGCTCGACGGCACCAGGTCGAGGTCCCGGTCGGCGCCCATCCGCCCCACGCTCTCCATGAGGCGGGTGAGGCGCCGGCCGAGCTCATCGTCGTCGCCGTCGCTGCCGTAGAACGCGTGCACGTCGCCCAGCGCCTCGCTCGGGAAGAGCTCCTCGACGATCGCGTCGACGGGCGGGGCGTCCGGCGTCACCGGCTCGACCACGACGTTCTGCAGGTAGCCGAAGGTCGCCTGGGTCTCCATCGCGATCTCGGTGTGCGGCCCGAGCCACCAGGCCAGCCAGTCCTCGCGCGGCAGCTCCTCGGGCCGCCGCAGGACGGCGACGTTGGCGAGCGTGTCCGCCCGGCTCCCGTCCCAGCTCTCCGGCGGGTCGAGCGGGCGGCGCTCGTCGACGCGCCAGCCCTCGACCCGCCTGGCCGCGCCACTCAGCGCCGCCACGACGTCCTCGCCCTCCCGCTCGGTCCAGACGCTCACGACCGCGCCCACCGGCTCGTCGAAGGTCTGCAGGCGCAGCGCCGGTGCCACCGGCTCGTCGTCGAGGTTCACCTGGAGGCGGTGCACGCCCCGGGCGGCGAGCCGCGCGTGCAGGTCGCAGTCGCGCAGCGCCTCGGGGAGGTCGTCACCCCACAGCAGGAACATCAGCTTGGACGTCATGCAGGGGGACAGTAGTCACGGAATGCCGTCGCCGACAGGGGGCGACCGCTGCGATCCTGTGCCGGTGCTGACCTCGACCCGCCTCCGGCTGCCCGCGGTGCTGCGCGACGAGCCGCCGTACCGCCTGCTCTTCGGCAGCCAGGTGCTCTCCATCCTCGGCGACCGCGTCACCGCCGTCGCGCTGCCGTTCGCGGTGCTCGCCACGGGTGGCGGCGTGGCAGACGTCGCGCTCGTCTCGGCGGCGCAGTTCCTGCCGTTCGTCGTGCTGGCGCTGCCGGCCGGGGTCTGGGCGGACCGGCTCGACCGCAAGCGGATCCTGATCGCCTCCGACGCCGTCCGGATGCTCTGCCAGCTGGTCGCGGCCGTGCTGCTGCTCTCCGGTGAGGCCGAGGTCGCGCACCTCGCGGTGCTCGCCGCGGCGTACGGCGCCGCCGACGCGTTCTTCGCGCCCGCGTTCAGCGGGCTGCTCCCGACGACGGTGTCGCCGGGCAACATCCAGCCGGCCAACGCGCTGCGCGGGCTGTCGTTCTCGCTGGGCAACGTGGTCGGGCCGGTGGTGGCCGGCCTGCTGATCGCCTTCGGCGGCGGCCCCGGGGGAGCGCTCCTCTTCGACGCGGCGACCTTCGCCGTCTCGATCGGGCTGCTGCTGCCGCTGCGCCCGCGCGTGGTCCGCGAGGCGCTCGCGGAGGAGGACCCGGCGGCGACGACCGACCACTTCTGGACCTCCCTGCGCGAGGGCTGGTCCGAGGTGCGCAGCCGCTCGTGGGTGCTCGGCTTCCTGGGCGGGATGAGCGTCTACCACGTGGTCGTGCTGCCCTCGATCTTCGTGATCGGCCCGGTCCTCTTCGCCCGCGAGCTCGGTGGCGCGCACGACTGGGCGATCACCGTCACGGCGTTCGGGATCGGCAACGTGGTCGGCGACCTGGTGCTGGTGCGCTGGCGGCCGCGGTTCGCCCTCCGGGTCGCCTCGGTCGCCCTCGTCGGTGCGTCCTGCCAGGCGGCCTTCCTCGGCAGCGGGATCGGTGTGTGGGGGATCGCCGGGCTGGAGCTGCTCGCGGGCGTGTGCGTGACCGGGGCGTTCACGCTCTGGGAGACCTCGCTGGGCGAGCACGTGCCCGAGCGGTCGCTGTCGCGGGTGTCGAGCTACGACTACCTCACGACCGCCGGGGTGATCCCGGTCGGCAACCTGCTCGCCGGCCTGACCAGCGCCGCGGTCGGCCTGCACGCCACCCTGTGGGGGATGTCCGTGATCGGTGTCGGGGCCTCGGTGCTGGTGGCCTCGATGCGGTCGGTGCGGACGCTCCCGCGCGGGGCGCTGGTCGACGCCTGACGGCGCCGGGCCTCAGAGCACCGAGCGGTAGAGCTCCACCGTCCGCTCGGCGATCGCGTCCCAGCTGAAGGACGCGATCGCGCGCTCCCGCCCGGCCCGGCCCATCGCGGCGGCCCGGTCGGGGTCGGAGACGACCTCGATGAGCGCGGCCGCGAAGTCGGCGACGTACTTCTCCGGGTCCAGCGGCGTGCCCGTCCCGTCGGTGGCCTGGTCGATCGGCACCAGCAGCCCGGTCTCGCCGTGCACGACGACCTCGGGTATCCCGCCGGTGGCCGTGGCGACGACGGCGGTCTCGCAGGCCATCGCCTCGAGGTTCACGATGCCGAGCGGCTCGTAGATCGACGGGCAGACGAACGCCGTGGCGGCGCTCAGCAGCGCGACCACGTCGAGGCGCGGCAGCATCTCGCGGATCCAGACGACGCCGGTGCGGGTGGCGGCGAGGTCGGCGACCAGCCCGGAGACCTCGGCCTCGATCTCGGGGGTGTCCGGGGCTCCGGCGCAGAGCACGATCTGCACGTCCGGCGGCAGCTGCGCGACGGCGCGCAGGAAGAGCGGCAGCCCCTTCTGGCGGGTGATCCGACCGACGAACACGACCGACGGGCGGTCGGGGTCGACCCCGTGCGAGCGGACCCGGTCGGGGTCGTCGCTCGGCGCCCAGGCGGCGGTGTCGATGCCGTTGTGGACGACGTGCACCTTCGCCGGGTCGATGGAGGGGTACGACGCCAGCACGTCGTCGCGCATGGCGGCCGAGACCGCGATGACCGCGGCCGCGGCCTCGTAGGAGGTCCTCTCCACCCACGAGGACACGGCGTACCCGCCGCCGAGCTGCTCGGCCTTCCACGGTCGCAGCGGCTCGAGCGAGTGCGCGCTGACGACGTGCGGGACGCCGTACAGCAGGGAGGCGAGGTGTCCGGCGAAGTTGGCGTACCACGTGTGGGAGTGCACCAGCTCGGTCCCGGCGCAGCCGTCGACGATCGACAGGTCGACGCCGAGCGTCTTCAGCGCGCCGTTGGCGTGGGCCAGCTCGGCGTGGTCGGCGTACGAGCTCGTCAGCGCCTCGTCGCGCAGCGCGCCGAAGGCGTGCACGTGCGCCTCGACGTCGGCGCGGGAGCGCAGCGCCTTCACGAGCTCGGCCACGTGGACGCCGGCTCCGCCGTAGATCTCCGGGGGGTACTCCTTGGACAGCACGTCGACTCGCATGCCGAGGAAACTACTCCTTGGGATCACCACTGCCCCGCAGCGTCCGGGACCGTTAACGTGAGCGTCATGAGTGCCTCCCCGCGCAAGAAGGTCCTGGCGATCGTGCTGGCAGGAGGCGAGGGCAAGCGGCTGATGCCGCTCACGGCCGACCGTGCCAAACCGGCGGTGCCGTTCGCCGGCATCTACCGCCTCATCGACTTCGCGCTGTCGAACGTCGTGAACTCGGGCTACCTGCAGATCGTGGTGCTCACGCAGTACAAGTCGCACAGCCTCGACCGCCACGTCACGCAGACCTGGCGGATGTCGACGATGCTCGGCAACTACGTCACCCCGGTGCCGGCCCAGCAGCGCGTCGGCAAGCACTGGTACCTCGGCAGCGCGGACGCGATCTTCCAGTCGCTCAACCTGATCCGCGACGAGAAGCCCGACATCGTCGTGGTCGTGGGCGCGGACAACATCTACCGGATGGACTTCTCCCAGATGGTGGAGCAGCACATCGAGACCGGGGCCGCCTGCACCGTCGCGGCGATCCGGCAGCCGATCGAGCTGGCCGACCAGTTCGGCGTGATCGACGTGCAGCCGAACGACACGACCCGGATCCGCGACTTCCTCGAGAAGCCCACGCAGGTCGACGGCCTGCCGGACTCGCCCGGTGAGGTGCTCGCGTCGATGGGCAACTACGTCTTCGACGCCGACGCGCTGGTCGAGGCGGTCACCCGCGACTCGACCGAGGTCGGCTCCAAGCACGACATGGGTGGCGACATCGTGCCGGCGTTCGTGCGCCGCAACCAGGCCGGCGTCTACGACTTCAAGGACAACCACGTCGCCGGCGCCACCGACCGCGACCGCGGCTACTGGCGCGACGTCGGGACGCTCGGCTCCTACTACACCGCGCACATGGACCTGGTCTCGCCGCTGCCGGTGTTCAACCTCTACAACTTCGACTGGCCGATCTACACCTCCTACGGCCCGCAGCCCCCGGTCAAGATCACCCAGGGCGAGGACGGCCAGGCCGCCTCCACCCTCGAGGCCGTGCTCTCGCCCGGGGTCGTGGTGTCCGGCGGCTCGGTGGCCCGCTCGGTCCTCTCGCCGGCCGTCCGCGTCGGTGCCGGTGCCGAGATCTCCGACTCCGTGCTGATGAGCGGCGTCCGGATCGGCCGCGGCGCCGTCGTCCGCAACGCGATCCTCGACAAGAACGTCGTCGTCCCCGACGGGGCGCACGTCGGTGTCGACGCCGCCGCCGACCTGGCCCGCGGGTTCGTCGTCGAGGACGGGCTGACGATCCTGGGCAAGGACCAGCGCTTCCCGGGGTGAGGGGGAAGTTTCACCGGGTACCCGGTGAAACTGGCGCTCCTGTCACGGAGTTCCATGACACCAGCGCCAGATTCATGACAGGAGCTCCGACCCTGCCGGCTCAGATCACGCCGGCGGCGCGGGCGGGGGCGGCGTAGGCCTCGGCCAGCGAGGCGACCGTCTCGTGCGCGTTGAGGCCGCTCGGGTTCGGCACCACCCACAGCTCGGCGCCGGCGAGCGGGTCCGGCTGGCGTCCGGGGACGGCCTTCGGCTGCCCGAAGGCGGAGCGGTACGCCGTGATGCCGGCGACCGCGACCACCCGGGGCGACGTCCGGCGGACGAGCGCCTCCAGCGCCGCGCCGCCCTCGCGCAGCTCGGCCGCGGTCAGTTCGGACGCCTTCGCGGTCGCCCGGCGGACCAGGTTGCTGATCCCGATGCCCCGGGACGTGAGGTGCCCGCGGTCGGCGTCGGTCATGCCGGCCGACGGGTCGACCGGGTGCTCGATGATCCCGGCGCGCAGCAGGGCCGGGTAGAAGCGGTTCACCGGGTGCGCGAAGTGGGTCTGCGTCGCGGCGGTCCACAGGCCCGGGTTGATCCCGACGAACAGCAGCCGGAGGTCGGGGCCGAGCAGGTCGGGCACCTCGGCGTCCCGGAAGGACTCGAGCTCGGCGCGGGTGAAGCGGGGCACGGGCGCAGCCTGCCACGGCGTACGGAACCTCGAGCGGGGCGGTAGCGTCCCATGCCCATGCGACGAACTCTCGGACCCCTGCTGCTGACGACCGTCCTCGCGACCGGCCTGCTGGCCGGCTGCGGCGCGGACTCCGCCGAGGAGGCCAGCGACCCGGCCCCGACCGCCCCGACCGCCTCGACGGGCACGACCGCCTCGCCGGCCCCGGACGACCGGCAGTCGCCCGGCGGGCTCGGCACCGTCGAGGCCACCACCGTCGACATCGTCTCGGCCACCAGCGCGGGCGGCGAGCCCGGCGGCCCGGCCACGGTCCTCGACGGCGACGCCGCGGTCAGCACCTTCACGCAACAGTTCACGAGCCCGGAGCTGGCCCGCAAGGTCGCCGCGGCCGCCGACGGGGCCGAGGTGCCCGCCGGCCAGGTCCTCGTGGCCTCGGTCGTCGCGGTCGGGTGCGACGTGCCCTCCGACGTCTCCGTGCAGCGCACCGACGAGGGCCTGACGGTCACGGCGCTCAAGGTCGCCACCCCGCGTCAGGAGTGCTTCGCGCCGGTCACCTCCGTGGCCCTGGTCGCGGTCGACGAGACCGCGGTCTGACCGCCACTGCGCGGCGGCGGAGGGTCGCTAGGACGGGTCCGTCCAGGTCACCTCGAGCGCGTTCGCGACCGAGCGCTGGAAGCCGTCCGACGGGTGGTTGCGCACGGCGGGGGACCCGCCAGGCTTCGTGGCGACCATCGTCGACGACCCACCCCCGTCGAGGTTGAGCGCCTCGTCCGCGCCCAGGTCGATCATCAGGTCGGCGAGCTCGGCCAGGGTCGCCCCGCGGCTGGCCTTGCTGCGGCCGTCCACGACGACGATCAGCACCTCGCCGGTGTCGCGGTCGATGCCGACCGCCGTGCGCGGGTGCTGGACGCGGTCCGCGGTGACCTGGATGACACCCTCGTCGACCAGGATCGTGCTGCCGGTGATCGCCACCTGGGGGTCCGGGTCGAGCGCGTGCGTCAGGGTGACCGGGTCGCCCGGCTGGAGGCGCCGGAGCTGGCGGGCGCCCTCGCCGCGGCCGACGAGCAGCGTCCCGCGGACCGGCCGGCCGTGCGTGAGCGTGGTCGAGGTGGAACGGACCACGCCGCCGCGGACCTGCACGGCGCGGACGTGCGTACGGCGGCCGTCGGTGACCTCGTAGCCGGCCGCCCGGCCCCAGCGCCTGGTGTAGACGCCGATGCCACCGGGCCGCACGAACGGCGAGTTGAGGTTGGTGATCGGCAGCCGCGGGTGCTGGGCCATCCGCGTGGTGAGCGTGATCTCGCCGATCTGCGGCACGCCCGCGGCGTCGAGGTAGAACGCGGCGTTCCAGCCGCTCTGCCGGCCGTGCAGCAGCCCCCGCTGCCGGTCCCGGCCCAGGCCGAGCGGGGCGCCGGTGTGCCCGATGTCGTAGAAGTCGCCGTTCACCCCGGCCACCGCCGCGTCGCGGGCCAGGAGGTCGACGACCCGCGCCGTCCGTCGCACCCTGGCGGGCCCGGCGTAGTCGAGCTGCACGCCCGGCTCGGCCGGGTTCACGCTCAGCAGGTGCACCCGGACCGGCCCGCGCGCGTCGTTGCGCTCCCAGCGCGTGTAGGTCACGCCGGGCGCGACCGGCCAGCTGACCGTGCCGCTGGTCGTCGTCGGCCCGCGGAGCGCCTGCGGGATCGGCAGCGCCCCGGTCCCGGGGTCGCGACCCGAGCTCGCCCCGGGGTGGTGCCGGTCCGCCGCGGCCGCGTGCCCGGCCCGCAGGTCGCCCGGGCCGGCCAGCGCGGGAGCCGTCAGCGCCAGGGCGCAGACGACCCCGGCGGCGGGCAGGAACCGGCGGACGGACACGCCCACGAGGGTAGGTCGGTCAGCGGCGCACGACGGGGAGGTGCACGACCGTGTCCTCGAGGACGACGGCGCCGGGCGTCCGGCTGCCCATCCCGACGAAGGTGTCGCTGACGGGGCTGGCGAGCAGGTAGAGCGTCTGCCCCTCCGGCACGTCGATCGCGACCGAGGGCAGCGGGAAGCGGCGCTTCTCGCCCGTCACCGGTGCGGCCTCGTTGATCGGGAGCACGTTGTTCTGCACCAGGTGCGCGTCGGCCGGCGTGGTGCCGACGGCCAGGCCGTAGAACGCCCGGTTGGTCGCGCCGAGCGCGGTCATCGACGCGGTGACGTACGACGAGCCGGCGATCCGGATCGGGCCCTGCGCGACGGCGTACGACAGCGGCGCGCCGCCGGTCTCGGTCGTGGCCACGGTGCCGATGTCGAAGGCCTTGTCGGGGCGCACGGAGCCGACCGTCGTGCAGGTGCTGTCGGGGGTCGCCAGGTGGTAGCGGCCGTAGCCCTTCAGGCCCGTGTGGCGGTGCTTCAGCTGCTCGTCGAAGAAGCGCAGCGAGAGGTCCTCGAAGGAGCCGCCCGCCAGCGTCTTGCTGCACGGGTCGGAGGAGACGTTGACGCCAGGCGGGGTGACCGCCGGCAGCACGTGGCCGCCGTTGTAGGCGACGAAGATGCTGTGCTTCCGCGCATGCTTGGTGATCGACTTCTTCCAGTTCTGCAGGCCCTGCTCGAGCGGGAAGAGCGAGTCGGTGGTGCCCTGGCCGAAGAGCACCGGGATGTCGAGTCTCCGGCCGTGGTCGACGTGCCACTTCGGGCCGTTCTTGCGGAAGAACGGGTTGAGGTTCGTCCCCGTCGGGCTGGACCCGTCGGGCCAGGTGCCGGTGGCGGCGCCCTCGGTGAACGCCGTGAGGATCTTCGGCGGCAGCGCGTTGCTGGGCTGGGCCGCCGCGGTCAGCACCGAGGCCCAGGCGGTGCGGACGACGTCGCGGGGGGCGAGGCTCTCGTGCAGGTCGAACCACGTGATCTCCGGTGCCAGCGCGTCGAAGACGGGCTTGCCCTTCACGCGGAGCTCCTCGAAGGCGCCGAGGAACTGGTAGCCGCCGCCGTAGCTGCCGCCGATCGCGCCCAGGTGCGGGTCGCCCTTGCCGTCCTGCTGCACCCACGGGAGCCGGCTGACCAGGCGGACCAGCCTGCGCACGTCGTGGCCCTCGACGGTCGGGTTCTCGACGTAGGCCTGGCCACCGCTCTCGCCGAAGCCGCGCTGGTCGAACGACAGCACGGCGTACCCGGCGTCGAGGAACTTCTGGAAGCCGGCCGGGTCGGTCGTGCGCGAGCCGCCCCACCCGTGGCTGTGCATGATCAGCGGCACGCGGTGCCGCTTCGTGGCGCCCGCCGGCCGGAACAGCGAGTAGCAGATCTGGACCTTCTCGGTCGTGCCCGGGTCCGGGACGCTCGTCAGGCAGGCGTTGGTCACCCGCGTCGTGGGGGCGGCGGCCTGCGCGGTCGTGACCGGGACGGCGCTCAGCGTGGCCGTCGCCACGACGGCGGCGATGCCCAGCGTGGTCTTCAGGGCGATGCGCGACTTCATGGGACCTCGATCTGCGGTGGGACTGCGTGGGGGGACGTCGGGTTCAACTGGTGCGTGTGCCGGAGGTCACGGTACGTCGGCGCACTAGGGTCGCCCCGTGCAGCCGTGGAACACCTTCGTCGAGGGCGACAACCTCGACGTGCTGGAGCGGCTGGCGGAGCGGGGCGAGCGCTTCGACCTGGTCTACATCGACCCGCCGTACAACACCGGCAACGACTTCGCCTACCGCGACGACATCCGCGGCACCCGGGCGTCGGGCGGCGCCGGGGCGACCACGCGGCACGAGGCCTGGGTGGCGATGATGCGGCCGCGGCTGGTCGCGGCGCGCGCGGTGCTGGCCGACACGGGGGCGATCTACGTCAGCATCGACGACAACGAGGCGGCGTACCTCCGGCTGCTGCTGGACGAGGTCTTCGGCGAGGCCAACTTCCTCGCCCAGGTGGTCGTGAACCTCAACCCCAAGGGGCGCCAGCTCGGGCGCGGGTTCGCCGGCGTGCACGAGTACCTCCTCGTCCACGCCCGCGACGCGAAGCGGACCGTGCTGGACGCGAGCAGCGCCGACGGCGTCGACCCCGCCGACTTCCCGCTCACCACGCCGGACGGGCGGCGCTTCCGGCACCTGCCGTTGCGCAACACCAACAAGAAGTTCAACCCGGTCACCGCGCGCACGCTGCACTTCACGCTCTGGGGCGACCCCGAGACGGGGGCCGTGCGGACCACGCCCTTCGACGGTGCCCAGGAGATCGGGCCGGTCTTCGGGGACGGCACGCCCGCGGTGTGGCGCTGGAGCCGCCCGCTGATCGACGAGCGCCCCGACGACCTGGTCTGCCGGCGGGTCCGGGGGCGCACCGGGGAGCGGGTCGACGTCTTCCAGCGCGACTGGCTGCACCGCGACGGCGCCGGGCGCCGCAAGAAGCTGCGGACGATCTGGCTCGCGGAGGAGGTCGGCTCGACCGACACCGCCGTCGCCGAGCTCAAGGAGATCGTCGGTCACGTCTTCGAGTCGCCGAAGCCGACCGGGCTGGTGCGCCGGATCCTCGCGACCATGCCGGACGACGCCCGGGTGCTCGACTTCTTCGCGGGCAGCGGGACCACCGGGCACGCCGTGGCCCTGCAGAACGCCGAGGACGGCGGCACCCGCACCTGCCTGAGCGTGAACTCCGCCGAGCCGACGCGGGAGGGGTCGAACGCCCGCAACGCCGGGCTGCTCACGGTCGCCGACATCACCCGGGCGCGGCTGCGCGCGGTCGCCGCGACGGTCGGAGGCGGGTACGCCGAGGAGGGGGCGTCGTGCTGAGCGTGGACCGCGTCGGGCCCGACGACTGGCGCCGGCTGCGCACCGTGCGGCTGGCGGCGCTCGCGGAGTCGCCGGAGATGTTCGGCTCGACGCTCGCCCGGGAGCAGGTGTTCGACGAGGCCGAGTGGCGCCGCCGTGCCGCCCGCCCGGCGACCTTCCTCGCCTCCCGGGACGGCGCCGACGTCGGGACGGCGGGGGTCTACCTCTTCGGCGACGGCTGGGCGGTCAACGGGATGTGGCTCGCGCCGGACGCCCGCGGCGCGGGGCTCGTGGAGGCGCTGGTGCGGGCCTGCGAGCAGGTGGTGCTCGACGCGGGCGCGGACACGGTCACGCTCGGCGTGATGGAGGACAACCCGCGCGGGCGGGGTGCCTACCTCCGGCTGGGCTACGCCTTCACCGGCGCGCGGGAGCACGTGCGCGACGGACGTGACGAGCTGTTCATGCTCAAGCGCCTGCCGCGCCGCTGAGGTCGGCGGCGATCCGCTCGAGCACCAGCCGCAGCGGCGGCCACGCGTCGCGGCCCCGTCGGAAGGCGGCGTAGGCGCGCAGCCGGACGTCGGGACCGTCGAGGCCCAGCACCCGGACGCCGTCCGCGACGGGGCGCTCCTGGGGCAGCAGGCCGACGCCGTACCCGCCGGCGACCAGCTCCTCGACGAGGGCGAGGTCGTCGATCCGGTGGGCGATCTCGGGCGTGAAGCCGCCGAGCGACGCGAGCGTCCGCACGGCGTCCTCGTCGGCGGTGTTGCGCGAGTTCACGATCCAGGGGCGGTTGGCGTACGCCGCCACGACGTCCGCCGCCGCGGCGCCCGCCGGCGGGGCCGGCGCGTCGGCCGGCACGCCCAGCCCCCACGCGGTGGTCCACAGCTCCCGGGTCTCGACGTCCGCGCGGACCGGTGCGGGGGCGAGGTTGTAGTCGTAGACCAGCGCGAGGTCGACGTCGTCGCGCGCCAGCAGGTCGAACGCCTCCAGCGGCTCGTGCTCGAGCAGGTGCAGCCGGACCAGCGGGTGGGTGCGCGCGAGCCCGGCGCTGACGGGCACCAGCGAGCGCCGGATCGCGGTCGAGAAGCCGCCGATCCGCACGGTGCCGGCCGGGTCGGCCGTCGGGTCCAGGTCGAGGCGGGCGGCCTCCACCGCGGCCAGCACGGTGACCGCGTGGCCCGCGAGCCGGTGGCCGGCCGGGGTCAGCCGGACCCGCCGCCCGTCCGGCTCCAGCAGGGCCGTGCCGACCTCGCGGGCGAGGGCGGCGATCTGCTGCGACACCGTCGAGGTGGTGAGGCCGAGCTCGTCGGCGACCGCACGCATCGAGCCGTGGCGCGACAGCTCGAGGAGCAGCTCCAGGCGGCGGACGTCCATGCGTCTATCGTTCAGGATCGATGAACGATTTGTCCATCAGTATCACGTGGACGTGAACGATCGGCTCGTCTTCACTGGAGCCATGAGCACCTCCACCGCCACCCGTCCCGTCACCCTGCCGGCTCCCGGCGCCGCGTCCGGGCGCTCCGGCGCGCCGCTGGCGGTCGTCTCGATGCTGCTGGTCCAGCTCGGCCTGGCCGCCTCCGTCGGCCTGATGGACCGGGTCGGACCGGAGGGCGCCGCCTGGCTGCGGCTCGGGTGGGCCGGGGTGCTGGTGCCGCTGCTGGTCCGGCCGCGGGTCCGCGACCTCACGGCCGCCGCGCTGCGGGCCTGCGTCGCGCTCGGCGTGGTCACCGCCGCCATCACGATGCTGTTCATGGCCGCCGTCGAGCGGCTGCCGCTCGGCACCGCCAGCGCGCTGGAGTTCCTCGGGCCCCTGGGCGTCGCGGTGGCCCGCGGCCACGGCGGTCGCCGGGTGTGGCCGGCGCTGGCCGGTGTCGGGGTGCTGCTGCTCACCCAGCCGTGGCACGGCGGGTCCGACCCGGTCGGGATCGCCTTCGCCCTCGCGGCCGCGGTCGGCTGGGCGGCGTACATCCTCCTGACGCAGCGCGTCGGCGACCAGGTCGCGGGGCTCGGCGGCCTGGCGATCTCGATGCCGGTCGCCGGGCTGGTCGCGACCGTCGTCGCCGGCCCGTCGGTGATCGGCCGGGTCACGCCCGAGCTGCTGGTCGTCGGCGCCGGGCTCGCGATCCTGCTGCCGGTGGTGCCGTTCATGCTCGAGATGCTCGCGCTGCGACGGCTCACGACGAGCGCGTTCGGGACCCTGATGAGCCTCGAGCCGGCGTTCGCGCTGGTGATCGGCGTGGTCGCCCTGCACCAGGTGCCCGACGCCCTCGCGGTGGTCGGCGTCGCCTTCGTGGTGGTCGCGGGGATCGGTGCCGAGCGCAGCGGGTCGCGGACCGGACCGGCGGTGGTGCCCGCGGCCGTGGGGTGAATCATGGGTCCATGGACCCACGCGTCGCGATCGTCACCGGAGCCTCCAGCGGGATCGGCGAGGCCACCGCGCTGCGCCTGAGGAAGGCCGGCTTCGAGGTGTACGCCGTGGCCCGGCGCGTCGAGCGGATGGCCGCGCTGGCCGAGCAGGGCGTCCACGTCTTCGGGATGGACGTCACCGACGACGCCTCGATGGTCGCCGGCATCGAGCGGGTGGTCGCCGAGCAGGGCCGCGTCGACGTGCTGGTGAACAACGCCGGCTACGGCTCCTACGGCGCCGTCGAGGACGTGCCGATCGACGAGGCGCGACGCCAGTTCGAGGTCAACCTCTTCGGCCTGGCCCGGCTGACCCAGCTCGTGACGCCGCACATGCGGCGGCAGGGCAGCGGCCGGATCGTCAACATCTCCTCGATCGGCGCGGTGATCTACGAGCCGTTCGGTGCGTGGTACCACGCCACCAAGAACGCCGTGGAGGGCTTCAGCGACAGCCTGCGCGTCGAGCTGGCGCCGTTCGGCATCGACGTCGTCATCATCCGCCCCGCCGGGATCCTCACGGAGTGGAACCAGATCTCGCGCGACAGCCTCGTCGCGACCAGCCGCGGCGGTGCCTACGAGCTGACCGCGGCCTCGGCGGCGAAGCGCCTGGCGAGCGTCGACAACAGGGTGATGTCGAGCGGCCCCGGCGCGGTGGCGCGGACGATCGTCCGGGCGGCCACGGCCGGCACCCCGCGCTCGCGCTACGCCACCGGCCGCGGTGCCCGGATGGTGATGGCGACGCGCCGGCTGCTGCCGGACCGCGCGTTCGACGCGATCCTCACCCGGGCCTACCTGCGCTGAGGCCCGGGCCGCTGGCCCGACGGGTCAGACGCCGGCGGCCTTCTCCAGCGCGGCCACTTCCTCGTCGAGGTGGTTGAGCAGCCGCTGCAGGTGCGGCACCGTGCGGCGGCAGCCGGTCAGCCCGAACGCCATGTTGCCGTCGTACGACGTGCACGTGATGTTGAGGGCCATGCCGTTGATCGGGATCGAGAGCGGGTAGGTGCCGACCAGCTGCGCGCCGTTCCAGTAGTGCGTGGTCTTCGGGCCGGGGACGTTGCTGATGATGAGGTTGTACGGCGGCCGCACGATGCCCTGCATGCGCAGCATCGGGCCGAGGATCGCGGGAGCCTGGCCGAGCGCGCTCATCGCCATGATCTGCACCGGCGTCATCGACGACAGCGCCTCCTTGCCGTCGCGCATCGACTTGTGGATCGTCGCGAGCCGCTTGGCCGGGTCGTGCAGGTCGGTCGCGAGCTGCACCATGACCGCGCCCACGGCGTTGCCGCCGTCGGCCGAGGCCACCTGCGACTGCTTGGCGTTCAGGCCGACCGGGACCATCGCGACCAGCGGCTGCTCGGGCAGGGAGTCGAGCTCGAGGAGGTAGGTCCGGATCGCGCCGCTGCACATCGCGAGCACGACGTCGTTGAGGGTGGTGCCGGTCTTCTTGCCGATCGCGCGCAGCCGCTCGATGGGCCAGTCCTGCGCGGCGAAGCGGCGCGAGCCGGTGATGTTCTGGTTGAAGAGCGTCCGGGGGGCGTAGAGCGAGAGCGCCGAGGTCTCGTTCTTGAGGCCCTTGCTGATCGTCTTGACCAGGGCCCCGGGCATGCCGGCGGCCTCGGCGGTGATCCCGAGCGCGGTGCGCAGGGCCTGGATCGGGACGTCGGCGAGGCTCTGCTCGACGCGCGAGAGCTCCTTGGACGTCTTGGCCCGCTTGGGGCGTGCGCCCCACATGGCCGGCATGTCGCGCTCGTCCGGGTCGGTGCTGAGCACGCTCTGCAGCAGCCGCATGGCGGAGATCCCGTCGACCAGCGCGTGGTGCGTCTTGGTGTACATCGCGACGCGGCCGTCGCGCAGGCCCTCGATGACGTGCGCCTCCCACAGCGGCCGCTCGCGCGCGAGGCGGGTGCTGTGCAGCCGCGAGCAGAGCTCGAGCAGCTCGCGGACCCGGCCCGGCTTCGGCAGCGCGCTGTGCCGCACGTGGTGCTCGATGTCGAACTGCTCGTCCGGCTCCCAGACCCACTGACCGGCGGTGCCGATGGACCGCTTCGGGTGCTTGAGGAACAGCGGCGCGATGTCCTGGACGTCGCGCATCTCCTCGTACATGTCGCGGATGTAGGTGCGGCCCGCACCCTCGGGCTTCTTGAACAGCTGGAGCCCACCCACGTGCATCGGCATGCTGCGGTTCTCGGCGAAGAGGAACGCCGCGGACGTGGGATCGATCGGTGAGACCACAGGTGGTGCCTTTCGTCGGTACGGCGATCCTTGCCGCTGGTGACCACCGCCACAAGGGGAGGTCCACGCCGTACCCCGCCGGCGGCCCCTTAGTCGTCCACAGGCGGCGTCGCGGTCGGGGTTCTCCCCAGCCCGGCGCCGAGCCGGCCCGGACGTCCTCGCCCGCTCCTAGCGTCGTGGACGGCCGGGAGGTGCCCGGCGACCTGACCGCACGGGAGACCCTCATGAAGAAGCTGCTCATCGCCCTGCTCGCCACGCTCGCCCTGCTCGGGAGCGGTGGCGTCGCGCTGGCCGCGACCGTCGACGACCCGCCGCCGGCGAACACCGTCGTCGACGTCAGCGGCGACGCCGTCAACGGGTTCACGATCGAGTACTACGACGGCTCGGTCGACTACCCGCCCACGCGGGCCGAGGCGCACGCGGCGTGCAACGAGCGCGACAACCGGGTGCGCCGGGCCGTCTGCCACACCCAGGTCCGGGTGACCTTCCGCGACCTGCGGCAGATGAAGGTGGCCCTGGGGTACGCCCACCAGAAGTGAGCGGCCTCCGGGGACCGCGCGCTCTGGCAGGATCACCGGCATGGAGCCGGGACCGCTCGACCGCATGTGGAGCCGCAGCCGGGGCTCCGCCAGGTCCCGTGTCGCCCGGCTGAAGTCCAAGCGCTGGCAGATCATCCAGTGCGCGCTGGCCGCCGGCGTCGCGTGGCTGATCGCCTCTGACCTGCTCGGGCACCAGACGCCGTTCTTCGCCCCGGTCGCGGCCGTGGTCAGCCTCGGCACGTCCTACGGGCAGCGGCTGCGCCGGGTGCTCGAGGTGACGATCGGCGTCGCCGTCGGCGTGCTGCTGGCCGACCTGCTGGTCCAGCAGATCGGATCGGGCTGGTGGCAGCTGACGATCATCGTCGGCCTGGCGATGTCGCTGGCCTTCCTCCTCGACGGCGGGCAGCTGCTCGTCACCCAGGCCGCCGTGCAGTCGATCGTGGTCAGCACCCTGCTGCCCGACCCGGGCGCGGGCCTGACCCGCTGGACCGACGCGCTCGTCGGGGGAGGCGTGGCCCTGCTGGCCGCGACCGCGGTCCCGGCCGCCCCGCTGCGGCGCCCGCGCGAGCAGGCCGCCGTCGTGGTGCGCAAGATCGCCCAGCTGCTCCGGGCCGCGGGCGAGGTGATGGTCGACGGCGAGGTCGACCGCGCGATGGCGCTGCTGGCCGACGCGCGCTCCACCGACTACCTCATCCGCGAGCTGCAGGACGCCGCCGACGAGGGCCTGTCCGTGGTGGCGTCGTCACCGTTCCGGGTCCGCCACAAGGGCAACCTGCGGCGGATGGTCGAGCTCGTCGACCCGCTCGACCGGGCGCTGCGCAGCACCCGGGTGCTGGTCCGCCAGACCGCGGTCGCGGCCTACCACCGCCGCGCGGTCCCGGGCTCCTACTCCCTGCTCGCGCTCGACCTCGCCGACGCGGCCGACCAGGTCGCCGACGAGCTGGCCTCCGACCAGATGGCCGTCGGGGCGCGGACCACTCTGCTGGCGGTCGGGCAGGCCACCGGCACTGTCGAGCGGACCGACGAGCTCGCGGCCGAGGTGGTGCTCGCCCAGCTCCGCTCCGTGGTCGTCGACCTGCTGCTGCTCACCGGCCTCGACCAGATGGAGTCCACCGACGCCCTGCCGCCCCCACCGCGGTGACGGGGCGATGGTGACGGGGCGATGGTGACGGGGCGATGAGCGACCGGCCGCCGGGCCAGCCCTGGGTGCTGCACGTCGACCTGGACCAGTTCATCGCGGCCGTCGAGGTGCTGCGCCGCCCCGAGCTGGCCGGCCTGCCGGTGGTGGTCGGGGGCCGCGGGGACCCGACCGAGCGCGGGGTGGTCGCGACCGCGTCGTACGAAGCCCGCGCCTTCGGCGTCGGCTCCGGCATGCCGCTGCGCGTGGCCGCCCGCAAGTGCCCCGACGCGGTCTTCCTGCCGGTCGACAAGCCGGCGTACGACGCCGCGTCGGTCGAGGTGATGGACACGCTGCGCGGGCTCAGCTGGGGCGGGGTGCGGGTCGTGCTGGAGGTGCTCGGCTGGGACGAGGCGTTCCTGGCGGCCGGACCCGGGCCGGGTCGGGACGAGCTGGGCGACCCGCGCGCGTTCGCCGCGACCGTCCGCGACGAGGTGCTGGCCGCGACCCGGCTGCACTGCTCGGTCGGCATCGGCGACACCAAGCCGCGGGCCAAGATCTGCACCGACTTCAACAAGCCGCGTGGTGTCTCGATGCTGACCGAGGAGACCTGGTTCGAGGTGATGGGGGAGCGGCCCACCGACGCGCTGTGGGGCGTGGGGCGCCAGACGTCGAAGAAGCTCGCCGCGCTCGGCATCGACACCGTCGCCCAGCTGGCGACCTCGGACGTGCGGGTGCTGGCCGCGGAGCTCGGGCCGACCATGGGTCCGTGGTACCACCGCCTCGGCCGCGGCGCCGACGCCAGCCCGGTCGACGCGACCCCGTGGGTGCCGCGCGCCCACGGCCGCGAGGAGACCTACCAGGAGGACCTCGACGACTGGGGGCGCGTCGCCGATGAGGTCCGGGCGCTGACCCGTCGGGTGCTCGAGGACATCGACCGTGAGGGTCGCCCGGCGGCCCGGGTCGGGATCAAGGTGAGGTACCGCCCGTTCATCACCGTGAGCCGCAGCCTCACCCTGCCCGAGCCCAGCAATGACCCCGAGGTGCTCGCCGCCGCGGCCGTCTCGCTGCTCGATCGCGTCGAGCGGGACCGGCCGGTCCGGCTGCTCGGCGTACGCCTCGAGATGACCGAGCCGGAGGGCGGCTACTGAGCCTCCGCGCGGCTCCCCGGACCCGTGACGAAGGACACCGCGCGGACCCCGGCTGTCGATTGGCCGGGCCCTCCGGAGCCCTGCCAGCATGGTGAGCATGTTGGAGGCCCGCGCGTTGAACCTGACGTTGGACTTCTGTCTCCGGGTGGGGGAGCTGCTGCTCTCCTCCGGTGCCGGGGCCGCCGACGTCACCGCCACGATGCAGTCGCTCGCCTGGCAGCTGGGGGTGCGCTACCCCGACATCGACGTGACCTTCACGTCCCTCTCGATGAGCCACCAGGCCAGCCCCGAGGAGCCGGCGGTCATCCAGGTCCGCCAGGTCAAGCAGCGCGACATCGACTACGAGGACCTCACCCAGGTCGACCACCTGGTCCGCGACGTCCTCGGTGACCGCGTCGACCTGATGGAGGCGCGGGCCGTGCTGGCCCGGATCGTCTCCTCGGGCCACAACACCCCGCGCTGGGCCGTGACGCTCGGCTGGGGCGTCATGTGCTCCGGCGTCGCGATCCTGCTGGGCGGCAACGCGACCGTCGTCGCCATCGCCTTCCTGGCCGCCGTCTGCATCGAGCGCCTGCAGCTGACGATGGCGCGTCGCCGGGTGCCGTTCTTCTACCGCCAGGTCGCCGGTGGCGGGGTGGCCGCGATGTTCGCGGTGCTCGCCTCGGCCTCCCGGCTCGACGTCGACCCGTCGCTGGTCGTCACCGCCAACATCGTCATGCTGCTGGCCGGCATCGGCTTCATGGGCGCCCTGCAGGACGCCCTGTCCGGCTTCTACGTCACCGCCGGCGCGCGGCTGACCGAGGCACTGCTCTCGACCGCCGGCATCATCGGCGGTGTCAGCGGCGGCCTCTCGGTCGGGGCCGTGCTGGGCTTCCCCGTCGGCCGGCTCGACCCCGGCATCTCCGACTGGGAGAGCGTCACGATGATGGCCGTCGGCAGCGCGATCTGCGCTGCGGCGTTCGCGTTCGCCTGCTACGCCCCGGCCCGCGCGATCGGCCCCATCGGGCTGATCGCCGCGGCGGCCGTGGTGATCTCGCAGACGATCGTCCTACAGGGCTTCAGCCGGGCCTGGTCGACGGGGCTGGCAGCGTTCTTCATCGGCCTCGTGAGCTACACCGTGGCCGGCCGGGTGCGGGTGCCGCCGCTCGTCGTGGTGGTGTCCGCGGTGGTGCCGATGCTCCCCGGTCTCTCGATCTACCGCGGCCTCGCGCTGCTGGGGGAGGGCGGCTCGGCCAACTCCTCCGACGGCATGCTGGCGATGGTCACCGCCGCCTCGATCGCGATCGCGCTGTCGTCCGGCGTGATCCTGGGGGAGTACGTCGCCCAGCCGCTCAAGCGTGAGGCCAACAAGCTCGAGAGCCGGCTCGCCGGGCCGCGCCTCGTCGGACCGCTCCGCGTCCGCACCGGTCGCGCCGCGCGCCGGGAGCGGCGCGACCGGCGGGAGACCGTCGACGCCTGATGCGGGTCAGCGGCTCGCGAGCCGCTCGAGCCAGACGCTCGCACTGCCGTCGTACGGCGCCGCGGAGGCCTGCACGGCCGCCTGCACGCGGTCGCAGGTGCTCATCGCCAGCCGGCTGATCTCGTCGGGGTAGCCGAGCTGCACCCGGTGGTCGGCGAACTCGTCCTCGTCGTCGACCCAGACCCGGCCGGTCGTGCCGCGCACGACGTCGAGGTCGAGGTCGACGGCCCGCAGGACCGCGCCGTCCCACACCGGTGGCGTGGTCATGTCGACGTAGACCTGCACCGCCGCGCCGGGGGCGTAGAAGGTGGCGAGGAACCCGCGGTCCCGGTCCGGCCCGGCGGCCGGGACGAGCGTGACGTGGTCGGCGGGCGCGACGTACTCCGCCCCCGGCCGGGACATGAACGTCCCGCCGGCGATCCCCACCCAGTCCCCGTGCTCGTCGCTGCCCAGCAGGACGCCGTCGAACTCCCAGTGCGGCCCGTCGCCCCACTTGGTCATCACCATCCGGACGGCGTCACCGGGCTGCGGGCTCATGGGGTCATTCCAGCAGGTGTCCCCGCGGTGGTTGAGGAAGGCGCCCTGGCGCCTGTCTCGAAACCACCCACCGAAACCGAGCCGTGGTTTCGAGACGGTTGCTGCGCAACCTCCTCAACCACCGGCTGGGGCAGCCTCAGAGGACGGTGACCTTCTTCGGCGCGAGCTTGCCGGCCGAGCGGGCGATGACGTCCTGGTAGCGCGACCCGGTGAGCTTGGCGAAGTGGTGCAGCGCGTGGGCGTCGAGGCCGACGAGGACGCGGGCCTTGTTGCCGAGGATCCCCTTGACGATGATCTCGGCGGCGCGCTCGGGCTCCATCTTGGCCAGCTTCTCGTCGAAGAACTTCGCGCTGGCCTCCTTGTCCTCGTTCTTGGCCATCCGGGCGTTCCGCGCGACGGCGGTCTTGATGCCGCCGGGGTGCACGGCGGTGACGCCGACCTGGTGCTTCGCGATCAGCATCTCCTCGCGCAGCGCCTCGGTCATGCCGCGGACGGCGTACTTCGTGGCGTTGTACATGCTCTGGCCGGGCATCGAGATCAGCCCGAAGAGCGAGGACAGGTTGACGACGTGGCCGTCGCCCGAGGCGATCAGGTGCGGCAGGAACGCCTTGGTGCCGTGCACGACGCCCCAGAAGTTGATGCCGACGATCCAGTCCATGTCGTCGTACTCGAGCTCGGTGAGGTCACCGGCCAGCGCCACGCCCGCGTTGTTGATGATCACGTTGGCGCGGCCGAACTGGCCGACGACGACGTCGGCGTACGCCGCGAAGGCGGCGCGGTCGGCCACGTCGAGGTGGTCGCTGCGGACCTCGCGCGCGCCGGCCCCCTTGACCAGGTCGACGGTCTCGGCGAGGCCGGCGTCGTCGACGTCCGAGAGGGCGAGCAGCGAGCCCTTGGCGGCCAGGTTGAGGGCGAGGGCGCGGCCGATGCCGGAGCCGGCCCCGGTGATCACGACCACCTTGTCGTCGAGCGTCTTCATGCGGAGATCCCTTCGGTGGTGCCTGCGGTGACAGGCGCGGTGACGTCGTACTCCGTGACGTCGAACTCGGCGAGCGAGCGCCGGAACGAGACGGTCGTGCGAGGCCAGAGGACGGTGTTCTTGCCGTGCTCGTCGAGGTACCAGCTGGCGCAGCCGCCTCGTGTCCAGACGGTGCGCTTCATCCGGCGCTGGAGCCGGTCGTTCCAGCGGCGCTGGGCCGACGCCTTCGGCGACACGGCCGCGTGCTTGCCGTGGCGCAGGGTGCGGACGGCGCTGCGGATGTACTCCACCTGGGACTCGATCACGAAGACCATGCTCGAGTGGCCCAGGCCGGTGTTCGGGCCGACGATCATGAAGAGGTTCGGGAAGCCGTGCACGGTGGTGCCCTTGTGGGCCGCCATCCCGTCCTCGCGCCAGGTGTCGGCGAGCGTGGCGCCGCCCTGGCCGTGGATCCGCTGGGCGATCGGCAGCTCGGTGGTGAAGAAGCCGGTGGCCACGACGACGACGTCCACGGGGCGCTCGACGCCGTCGGCGGTCACGACGCCCGTCGGCGTGATCCGCTCGATCCGGTCGGTGACCAGCTCGACGTTGTCGGAGGCGATCGCGGGGTAGTAGGCGTTGGAGATCAGGATCCGCTTGCAGCCGATCTCGAAGGTCGGGGTGAGCCGCGCGCGCAGGTCGGGGTCGGAGACGCCCTTGCGCAGGTTGGCCAGCGCCAGCTGCTTGGCGGGCATCGCCATCCGCGGCTCGAAGGTGAAGCCCGGGACGAGCAGCTCCTTGGACCAGTAGATGCCGGTCCGGTAGGCCTTCTGCAGGGCCGGGGCCTTCTTGAAGAGCGCGCGCTCGACGCGCGTGTAGGTGCGGTCGTTGCGCGGGATGACGTACGGCGCGGTGCGCTGGTAGACGTCGACGTGCCCCGCGACCTTCTGCAGCTCGGGGATGATCTGGATGGCCGAGGCGCCGGTGCCGATCACGGCGATCCGCTTGCCGGCGAGGTCGACGTCGTGGTCCCAGCGCGCGGAGTGGAAGAGCTCGCCGCCGAAGTCGTCGATGCCCGCGATGTCGGGCAGTCGCGGCTCGGAGAGCCCGCCGGCGCCGACGACGAGGGTGCGGCTGACGACCGTGCCCGCGGAGGTCCGGGAGGTCCAGCGCTGGGTGCTCTCGTCCCAGGCGGCGTCCTCGAGCGCGGTGTCGAACACGAAGCGGTCCAGCACGCCCGAGCGCTCGGCGGTCCGGCGGATGTAGGCCTGGATCTCGGGCTGGGGGGAGAAGGACGAGGTCCACTCGGGGTTCGGTGCGAAGGAGAACGAGTAGAGCTGGCTGGGGACGTCGCAGGCGGCGCCGGGGTAGGTGTTGTCGCGCCAGGTGCCGCCGACGTCGGAGCCCTTCTCGACGACCAGGAAGTCGGTCTCGCCGTCCTCCTGGAGCTTGATCGCGGCGCACAGACCCGCGAATCCCGCACCGACGATGAGATGCTCGACGTGCCGTGCCTCTGCCCAGGTGGTCATGGTGCGACGGTAGTAGCGTTATTGAACAAGTGTCAATAGGATGGATCCCGTGACGACGGACACAGGCCCGACCCCCCGGACCCGGCTGACCCCGGACGAGCGCCGCTCGCAGCTGCTCGACCTCGGGGTGCGGCTGCTCGCGACGCGGTCCCTCGACGAGCTGTCGATCGACGTGCTCGCGGAGGAGGCCGGGATCTCGCGCGGCCTGCTCTACCACTACTTCGGCAACAAGCACGCCTTCCACGAGGCCGTCGTGCGCCGCGCGGCCGACGACCTCATCGCCCAGACCGCGCCGCCCGCGGTGGGGGAGCCGCTGGAGCGGCTGATGACGTCGGTGACGGCGTACGTCGACTACGTGGTGGCCAACTACGAGGGCTACCTCTCGCTCGTCAAGGGCGCCTCCGGCGGCAACGACACCCTGCGCGAGATCTACGAGGAGGCCCGCTCCGCCCTCACCGACCGGGTCTTCCGGGAGGACGCCCAGGGCCAGATCTTCCCCGAGACCCCCGCCTCGCGGCTGGTCGTCCGCGGGTGGGCCGCGATGACCGAGGAGCTCGTGCTGACCTGGGTCGTCGAGCCTGCCGGCGTGACCCGCGAGGAGCTGCTGGCGATCCTGGTCGCGTCGTTGCCGGCGTTGGTCGACGTGCTGCCGTAGGGGCGTCGGTTTCCCCGGATATCCGGGGAAACCAGCACTTTCCGGGTGTTGCAACACCCGGAAAGTGACAGGTTCCCCCGGAAGGTCGGCCGTCGGGAGCGCCAGGGCGGGCTACTGCACCCCGGTCGAGAGGTCGTAGACCGTCACGCCGTCGACGGTGGTCGCGGTGAAGTTCGCCTCGACCCAGGCGCTGATCTCGGATGTGGTGCCGGTGTCGCTGCCGCCGGGACCGCCGCCCATCCCGCCGCCGCCGGCGATGAAGTAGTGGATCTCCCCGTCGGCGACGTACTGCTGGAACTGCGCGAGCGTCGGGCTCGGGTCGCTGCCGTTGAACCCGCCGATCGCCATCACCGGCTCCTCGCTCGCGAGCTGGTAGCCGGAGGCGGAGTTCGAGCCCACCGCCGCGGCCACCCAGGTGAACGACGAGGCGTCGGTCTGCAACATCTCCGTGAGCGCCGCGCTCGACGTGCTGCCCTCCAGCAGGCCGCCGGCGCTGGCGGTGCCCGTCCCGGTGCCCGTGCCCGTCCCGGTCGCGGTGCCGCCGGGCGGCGTGCCCATCGCGCCGCCGGGGCCGCCCGCGCCGCCCGGACCCTGGCTCGAGCTCGGGCCGGCCGTGGGGATCGAGCCCGTGTGGGGGGTGGCGGCGGTGGCGAGGGAGTACGCCGTGGGGCCGGCGAGCGAGGCGACGAGTGCGACGGCGGCGACCGCCTGGCCGACGCGGCGCGGCAGGTGCCGGACGCCCGCGATCATCAGCGCGCTGGCCAGGCCGAGCGTCGCGACGGCGTACTTCAGCCAGGGCAGCCAGCCGGCCTCCCGGTCCAGCAGGAAGAACGCGAAGGCCGTGGTGAAGGCGGTGGCGAAGCCGAGCAGGCCGGAGGCGACCAGGGAGTCACGGTGCCGCCAGAGCACGTGGGCGCCGATCGCGACGAGCGCGGCGACCGCGGGGGCCAGGGCGACGGTGTAGTACGCGTGGAAGATGCCGGCCATGAAGCTGAAGGTCAGCCCGGTGACGAGCAGCCAGCCGAGCCAGACGGTGAGCCCGGCGCGGACCGTGCGGTCGGGGGCGGAGTCGGTGGTCTCCGGGCGGCCGAAGCGGCCGAGGAAGCGCGAGCCGCGGGAGAGCCACAGGCCCGCAAGGCCGAGGACGAGCGCGGCCGGGATGAGCCAGGCGATCTGGCCGCCGATCTCGGAGTCGAAGAGCCGCAGGATGCCGGTCTCGCCCCAGTTGCCGCCCGCGGTCGCGCCGCCGCCGACCGACCCGGTCTCGTCGCCGGTCAGCCGGCCGAAGCCGTTGTAGCCGAGCGTGAGCTCGAGGATCGAGTTGTTCTGCGAGCCGCCGATGTACGGGCGGGAGGCCGCCGGCCACAGCTCCACGATCGCGACCCACCAGCCGCCGGCGAGGACCATCGCGCCGAAGGCGACGAGCAGGTGCCCGATCCGCCTGCGCAGCGGCACGGCGGCGAAGAGGACGTAGACGAGCGCGAGCGGCGGCAGCACGAGGAAGGCCTGCAGCATCTTGGTGAGGAACGCGAGCCCGACGAGCGCGCCGCCGAGGGCCAGCCAGCGGACGGGACGACCGTCCGCGCGGGCCGGGTCAGTCGCCTCGAGGGCCCGCTGGGTGGCGTAGACGGACCCGATCAGCAGCAGCACCAACATCGCGTCGGGGTTGTTGAAGCGGAACATCAGCACCGCGACCGGGGTCAGGGCCAGCACCAGGCCGGCCAGCAGGCCGGTCCACGCGCTCCCCGTCGTACGACGGACCGTGGCGTGCAGCAGGGCGACCGCGGCGACGCCCTCGAGTGCCTGCGGGACCAGGATGCTCCAGGACGACAGGCCGAAGATCTTCACCGAGAGCGCCATCGGCCACAGCGAGAGCGGGGTCTTGTCGACCGTGATCGAGTTCGCGGCGTCGGAGGAGCCGAAGAAGAAGGCCTTCCACGACTCCGACCCGGCCTGGACGGCCGCGGAGTAGAACGAGTTGGCCCACCCCGACGACCCGAGGCCCCAGAGGTAGAGCACCCCCGTGGCCACGAGCAGCCCGACGAGCGCCACGCCCTCGCGGGTCCAGCGGGCCGGGAGCTGCGGTCGCCCCGACCGGCCGGACCGCCCTCGCTCGGGGCGGTCCGCTGCGGGGCGCCCCCGGTCCGCGACGTCGTCGTACGGGGAACGTCGGGCCGTGGACCGGGGGCTGTCGGTGGGGGAGTCCGCCGCGCCGTCGGGGGCGCTCTCGCGGAAGGTCTGCGTCGTCATGACCCCACTGTCGGCGGCCCGTCTGGGTCCACCGTCGGTCTGCCCTGTCAGGTGGCTGTGAAGGCCGACGTGGCGATCCTCAGGACGGCAGCGTGACGGTCAGCGTGGTGTCCCCGGGCTCGGAGGCCAGGGTGACGGTGCCGCCGTGCGCGCTGACGATCGCCTCGACGAGGCTCAGCCCGAGGCCGGCGCCGCCGTCGGCGCCGCGCGTGCGGGAGGTGTCGCCGCGGGCGAACCGCTCGAAGGCGTGGTCCGCCAGCTCGGGCGGGAAGCCGGGTCCGTCGTCGTGCACGGCGAAGCCGGACGCGGTGGCGCGCACGGTGACGGTGGTGCCGGCCGGGGTGTACTTCCGGGCGTTCGTCAGCAGGTTCGTCACCACCTGGTGCAGCCGCTGCTCGTCGCCCTCGACCTCGACCGCGTCGTCGGGGAGCTCCAGCTGCCAGCGGTGGTCTGGCGCGACCACGCGGGCGTCGGAGACCGCCTCGAGCAGCAGCAGCGTGAGGTCGACGGGCCGGCGCTCGAGTGGGCGGCCCGAGTCCAGCCGGGCGAGCAGCAGGAGGTCCTCGACCAGCGAGGTCATCCGGCCGGACTCCTCCTCGACCTTGTCGAGCGCGGTGCGCACGGTGCCGGCGTCGTCGGGGCGTCGGCGGGCCAGCTCGGTGTAACCCGCGATCGTGGCCAGCGGGGAGCGCAGCTCGTGGGAGGCGTCCGCGACGAACTGCCGCACCTGCTGCTCGCTGCGGTGCCGCGCGGACAGCGACGACTCGACGTGCGCGAGCAGGGTGTTGAGCGCCGCGCCGACCTGACCGACCTCGGTTCGCTCGTCGGTGAGGTGCTCGGGGACCCGCTCGGCGAGGTCGATCTCGCCGGACGCGAGCGGGAGGGCGGCGACCGCGTGGGCGGTGTCGGCCACCTCGTGCAGGGGGCGGAGCTGACGTCGTACGACGTAGGAGGCGGCGCCGGCCGCGACGAGCACGCCCAGCAGGCCGAGCAGGGCCTCCCACCAGATCAGGCTGGCCACCGTGTCGTCGACGTCGGAGGAGGGCATCCCGATGACGAGCACGCCGTCCGCGGTGCCCGAAGGACTCAGCATCGTCGCCTCGAGCGCGGTCACCCGGTAGGACCCGAACGCCGGGAGGGTGACGGCATGCACCCGACCGTCGGCGGGGACGTCGTCGAGCACCTCGAGCGCCGCGCTGGAGAGGGCGCGCCGGTCGCCCGGGCGGCTGCCCAGGACCTCACCGTGCTGGTCGGTGCCGAGGAAGGCGTTGAGCGTCCCCGGGCCCTGGTTGCGCCCGGTGAACCGTCCGCCGGCGCCCGGAGGTCCGTCGTCGTGGTCGCTGGTGATGGCCTTGGCCGAGCTCACGATGTCGCTGTCGAGCTGGTCCATCAGGTAGTTGCGCATCGCGAGCGACGTGGCCGTCCCGATGAGGACCGAGAGCACGGCGACCAGCACCACCGTCGTGACGACGAGGCGCGAGGTGAGCGACGCGAAGCGGTTGCGCATGGACTACGACGCCGGCTTCAGGACGTAGCCGGCGCCCCGCATCGTGTGGATCATCGGGTCGCGCCCGGCGTCGATCTTCTTGCGCAGGTAGGAGATGTAGAGCTCGACGACGTTGGCCTGGCCGCCGAAGTCGTAGTTCCACACCCGGTCCAGGATCTGCGCCTTGGACAGCACCCGGCGCGGGTTGCGCATCAGGAAGCGGAGCAGCTCGAACTCGGTCGCGGTCAGCGAGATCTCCTCGCCGTCGCGGAACACCTCGTGGCTGTCCTCGTCGAGGCGCAGGTCGCCGACCGTGAGGACCGACGACGAGGCGGTCTGCTGCGCGCCGGAGCGCCGCATCAGCCCCCGCAGCCGGGCCACGACCTCCTCGAGGGAGAACGGCTTGGTCACGTAGTCGTCACCACCCGCGGTCAACCCCGCGACCCGGTCCTCGACCGCGTCGCGGGCGGTGAGGAAGACGACGGGTACGTCGGGGTCGCTGGCGCGCATCCGGCGCAGCACCTCGAGCCCGTCGAAGTCGGGCAGCATCATGTCGAGCACCACCGCGTCGGGGCGGAACTCCTTGGCGGCGGCGACGGCCCTGGTGCCGGTGTGCGCCGTCGTGACGTCCCAGCCCTCGTAGCGCAGCGCCATCGAGATCAGCTCGGCGATGTTCACCTCGTCGTCCACGACGAGCACGCGCAGGGGGGATCCGTCGGTCCTGGTCAGCTCCATGCGTCGTACCCTGCCGATCCTCGCTGTGGGTTTCCTGTGGACTGTCTGTGGTGACCTCACGACTCTCTCACCGCTGGGCCACAGCGCGGGCACAGCCTCGCTGGCCACAGTCGGCGCCATGAACGACACGCAACCGATCCAGTCCGCCGGCGACCCCACCCCGCACGACGCCTACGTCGCCCCCACCCCGCCGCCCGCCCCGCCGGCGCCGGCGGCCACGACCGCCCTGCCGACGACCCCGTCGACCCCCACCGCGGCCGCCGCGCCGGCCGGCGGCCTGCGCCACCGGGTCCTGGGCCTGCGGGCCGTCGCCGCGGTCGCGCTGGCCAGCCTCGTGCTCGGCGGCGCCGGCGGCGCCGCGCTCGGGGCGATGAGCGACGGCGGCAGCAGCGGCCGCTCCGGCGGTCCCGGGGGCGGCTTCGGCCGCCCCGGGATCACCCAGAACGGCCAGCTCCCCGGCCAGACGGGCCAGCAGGGCCAGCTGCCGCAGGGCCAGCCGGGCGGCAGCACCCAGCAGGGCGTCCCGGGCCAGCCGCCGGCCGGGGCCCCGGGCGTGCCGCCCGGCACCACGCAGCAGGACGACGTCCAGCCCGACGGGAGCGGCGACACCACGAGCGGCGACAACACCTGAGGCCCCGACCGTCCCGACCGTCTCGACCGTCCCGACCGACGAAAGGGCGGCACGACCCAACCGTTCTGGCGCCGGCTCCGTCAGGGAGGTAGAAGAGAGCACCGGGTCGTGGACCCGGTGACGGGCTCGACGGGCACAGGGGTCGTGGATGCGGGCAGCACGGGACGACGGCTACAGCGCGTACGTCGCGCAGCGTCGCGCCCACCTGTACCGCACGGCCTATCTCCTCTGCGGTGACCCGCACCGCGCCGAGGACATCGTGCAGACCGCGCTGGCGAAGCTGTACGCCGCGTGGCCGCGCGCGTCGCGCCTCGACTCGGTCGACGCCTACGCCCGCCGGATCGTGGTCAACAGCCACCTCGACGAGGTGCGCCGCCCCTGGCGCCGGGAGCGGCCGGTCGAGGACCGCCTGCTCGACCGGGCCGCCCCGGACGGCGTCAGCGCCGAGGACTCCGACGCTCTCTGGACCGCCCTGCGGGGGCTGGCTCCCGGACAACGGCGCGTGGTGGTGCTGCGGCACTACTGGGGCCTGTCCGTCGACGAGACCGCCGCCGACCTGGGGATCAGCCCCGGGACGGTGAAGAGCCAGACGTCCGACGCCCTCGCCCGCCTGCGGCACGTGCTGACGCCGGCCGAGTCGACGCACGCCCCGGGAGACCTCCGATGACCCACACCCCCGAGCACCCCGAGCCGCTCGACCGGCCGCTCGACCCCCGCGACCTCGACGAGCATCTGCGGCGCCTCGCCGCCGGCGTCGAGGCGCCGGCCGTCCCGGTGGAGGAGGACCTGGCCCGCGGCCGGGCACGCCTGGTCCGCCAGCGCTTCGTGATCGGCGGCGCCTGCCTGGCCACCGTGGGCGTCCTGGGCCTGGGCGCCACCGTGGCGCCGGGGCTGGGGTCCGCCGCGGAGCGCCCCGACTACGCCGGCGGCTCCGCGAGCCCGGCGCCGTCGGGCACGGGCGCGAGCGCCACCCCGGGGACCGACCGCACCCAGGCGCGCACGACACAGGGCGCCCAGACGCCGCTGGCACCTCCGCCCTCCGACCACGCGACGCTGGCGGCGTACCAACAGGTCCTCGCCGCCCACCTCGATCCCGGCTGGGACCACCTCGTGAAGTACACCCGGGCCAACGGCAACCAGCAGGGGGGCAGCGCGGGCGGCCAGGTCACCTCGCTCGGCTCGAAGTACGGCTGGCGCAACGACGGCGAGTCCGGGCTCGGCATGCTCCAGGTCAGCGTGAACGCCGGCTGGTCCGGCACGTACTGGCTGTGCGGCTCGTCCGGCGCGGAGGCCGAGGGCTGGCGCTGCCACGACGCCGAGGCGCCCGGCTCGGCCCGCTCCGCCGAGGTCGCCGTGCACGACGACGTCGTCGAGGTCGCGGTCGAGCACGAGGACGGCCAGGTCGTGGTCCTGACCGCGAGCAGCCTCTTCGGGAACAACTCGACCGTGGGCGTCTCGGGCCTCGACGTCACCGAGCAGGCGCTCGTCGGCGCCGCCGCCGACGAGCGGCTGTCCCTGCCCGGCGGCGCCCCCGACGTGCCGCCGCTGCTCGACTCCGCCGTTTTCGAGGAGGTCGGGCGCGCGACGCTGCTCGCCTCCGGCGAGAGCCTCGGCGACCTCCAGACGTCCGGGCGGTCCGAGGCCTGGGTCGCCGGCCACTGGCTGGTCGACGGCCGCGACCGCGGCGAGCTCTCCTGGGACGCGACGCCGCTGATGGGTCCGGTCGCCGACCCGGGCGGCTGCTTCCGCGCGCAGTTCGACCGCTGCGAGCACCCGGTCGTGGACGGCAAGGAGGTGCTGGTCGGTCACGTGCGTGCGAAGTGGGGCGGTGGCTTCCAGGCGATCTACGACGGGCCGTCCTACGAGGTGCGGGTCGTCTTCGCGCCGGCGTACGACGGCGCCGACTTCCCCGTCGACCGCGCGCTCGCGCTGGTCACCGACGACCGGTGGCAGCCGCTCAACTAACCGTTTCGCCCGCGCTGGGCGCCCCGGGCACAATGGGGCCATCATGTCCGGCCCAGCCACCGGTGATCCGACGATCACCTACCCTCCCGAGCTGCCGGTCACCCAGCGGCGCGAGGACATCGCCGCCGCGATCCGCGACCACCAGGTCGTGATCATCGCCGGCGAGACCGGGTCCGGGAAGACCACCCAGATCCCCAAGATCTGCCTCGAGCTCGGCCGCGGTCGTCCCGGCCGGGGCGGGGGCCTGATCGGGCACACCCAGCCGCGCCGGATCGCCGCACGCTCGGTCGCCGAGCGGATCGCCTCCGAGCTCGGCACCGAGCTGGGCGACCTGGTCGGCTACCAGGTCCGCTTCACCGACCGGACCTCGAGGTCCAGCCGGGTGAAGCTGATGACCGACGGCATCCTGCTCGCCGAGCTGCAGCGCGACCGGCAGCTGAAGAAGTACGACACGATCATCATCGACGAGGCGCACGAGCGCAGCCTCAACATCGACTTCCTGCTCGGCTACCTGCGGCGGCTGCTGCCCAGGCGCCCCGACCTCAAGCTGATCATCACCTCGGCGACGATCGACCCGCAGCGCTTCGCCGCCCACTTCGCCGACCGGCACGGCCGGCCCGCGCCGATCATCGAGGTCTCCGGGCGCACCTACCCCGTCGAGGTCCGCTACCGCCCGCTCGTCGAGCTCCCGGAGGAGGACGAGGAGGGCGAGGCCGTCGTCCGCGACCAGACCGAGGCGATCGTCGAGGCCGTCCAGGAGCTCTCCGCCGAGGGCCCCGGCGACATCCTGGTGTTCCTGCCCGGCGAGCGGGAGATCCGCGACACCGCCGACGCGCTCGACGACCTCGCGAAGCTCGACCGTCGCAAGCAGCCGCTCGAGGTCGTACCGCTCTACTCGCGGCTCTCGGCCGCCGAGCAGCACAAGGTCTTCGCCGCCCACACCGGCCGCCGCGTCGTGCTCGCCACGAACGTCGCCGAGACGTCGCTGACCGTGCCGGGGATCCGGTACGTCGTGGACTCGGGCGTCGCGCGGATCTCGCGCTACTCGGCCCGGACCAAGGTGCAGCGGCTGCCGATCGAGCCGATCAGCCAGGCGTCCGCGAACCAGCGCTCCGGCCGTTGCGGGCGGGTCGAGGCCGGCATCGCGATCCGGTTGTACGCCGAGGAGGACTTCGAGGGGCGACCGGCGTTCACCGACCCGGAGATCCTGCGGACGAACCTCGCGTCGGTGATCCTGCAGATGACCTCGCTGGGGCTCGGGGAGGTCGGGAGGTTCCCGTTCGTGGAGCCGCCCGACAAGCGCAACGTGGCTGCGGGGGTTCAGCTCCTGGAGGAGCTGGGGGCGTTGGTGCGGGCGGATTCTTCTCCGGCTGGGCCGGTCGCTGCCGACTCGTCGGGCGGGTCGCGCCGTCAGGAGCCGGAACGGGCGTCCCGTCCCGGCGGAGGCGCGCCTCGGCCTACCACCCTCTCCGCTCCTTCGTCGCTCCGAGGGGGCCAGGCCCAACCACGGCCTTCGGAGCCCCCTCGCCCCGAAGAGACGGGCAACGGCGCCTCCGGTCGCGAGCGCCGCGGCCGTCCGCAGGGGCCGCGGTTGACGAAGGTGGGGCGACGGTTGGCGCGGTTGCCGATCGACCCGCGGCTGGGGCGGATGATCCTGGAGGCGGAGCGGCTGGGGTGCGTGCGGGAGGTGCTGGTGATCGCGGCGGCGCTGTCGCTGCAGGACCCGCGGGAGCGGCCGGCGGAGCTGCAGGCGCAGGCGGACCAGCAGCATGCGCGGTTCAAGGCGGAGGACTCCGACTTCCTGACGTGGCTGAACCTGTGGCGCTACGTCAAGGAGCAGCAGAAGGAGCTCAGCTCGAGCGCGTTCCGGCGGATGTGCAAGAAGGAGTTCCTCAACTACCTGCGGGTGCGGGAGTGGCAGGACTTCGAGTCGCAGCTGCGGCAGGTGTGCAAGGAGATGGAGGTCGACCTCGGGGTGCCGGCCGACCTGCCGGACGCGGACGGCATCCATCAGGCGCTGCTGTCGGGGCTGCTGAGCCACATCGGGCTGCTCGAGGAGCGCGAGAAGGAGAAGTCGCCGAGCGGGCGGCGGCCGATGCGGGAGTACCTCGGTGCCCGCGGCGCCAAGTTCGCCATCTTCCCGGGGAGTGGGCTGGCCCGGAAGAACCCGCAGTTCCTGATGGCCGGCGAGCTCGTCGAGACCAGTCGGCTGTGGGCGCGGCAGAACGCCGCCATCAAGCCCGAGTGGGCCGAGCAGCTGGGCAAGGACCTGGTGAAGAGGACCTACTCCGAGCCGCACTGGTCGAAGAAGCGGGCGGCCGTCACGGCGTTCGAGCGCGTCACGCTGTACGGCGTACCGCTGGTCGCCGACCGCGCGGTCAACTACGGCTCGATCGACCCGCCGCTGGCCCGCGAGCTCTTCATCCGGCACGCCCTGGTCTACGGCGAGTGGTCGACGCGGCACCGGTTCTACGAGCAGAACCTGCGCCTGCTCGAGGAGGCCGAGGAGCTCGAGCACCGCGCCCGTCGGCGCGGCATCGTGGTCGACGAGCACACCCTCTTCGACTTCTACGACGCCCGCGTGGGTGCCGAGGCGGTGAGCGGGGCGCACTTCGACCAGTGGTGGAAGCGGACCCGGCGTGAGCACCCCGAGCTGCTCACCTTCGACCCGGCGATGCTCACCCACGACGGTGCCGACGAGATCCGCGAGGCGGACTACCCCGAGGTCTGGGAGTCGGGCCTGGGGGAGGGCCTGACCTTCCCGATCAGCTACCACTTCGAGCCGGGCGCGGCCGAGGACGGCCTCACGATCGACGTGCCGGTCGCGACCCTCAACCGGGTCGCCGCCGACGACTTCTCGTGGAACGTGCCCGGCCTGCGCGAGGAGCTGGTCACCAGCCTGATCCGCAGCCTGCCCAAGAACCTCCGGGTCAACTTCGTGCCCGCGCCCAACCGGGCTCGCGAGTTCCTCGCCGCGGTCCCGGCCGGCGAGGAGCCGCTGCTCGCCGCGCTCGAGCGGCACTTCCGGTCCACGACCGGGGTGGTCGTGCCACGCGAGGCGTGGGACTGGGACAAGGTCCCCGAGCACCTGCGCCCGACGTACCGCGTCCTCGACGACGCCGGCCGTGAGCAGGCGCGCGGCAAGGACCTGGAGGCGCTCAAGGAGCCGTTGCGGCCGAAGTTCGCGCAGGCGATCGCCGAGGTCGCCGCGGACAGCGGCATCGCGCGCACCGGCGAGACCTCCTGGGTGTTCGGGACCGTCGAGGCGTCCTTCACCCAGAAGCGCGCCGGGCACGAGGTCCGCGGCTTCCCGGGGCTCGTCGACGAGGGGACGACGGTCGGCATCCGGGTCTTCGGCTCGGAGGCCGAGCAGGAGGCGCAGCACCGCCTCGGTGTCCGTCGCCTGCTCCTGCTCACGACGCCGTCGCCGGTGAAGGCCGTCCTCGACTCGCTCGACAACGCGCAGAAGCTCGGGCTCGCCGGGTCGCCGTACCCGTCGGTCGCCGAGCTGCTCGAGGACTGCCGCGCGGCCGTCGTCGGGGCCGTCGTCGACGCCCACCCCGTGGTGCGGGACGAGGCGGCGTTCGCCGCGCTCCGCACGGCGGCCGCACGCGACCAGGAGGCGCACCTGCGCGCCGTCGTCGGCGACCTGATGCGGGCGCTGGACGGGTGGCGGCGCGCCGACAAGGCGCTGAGCGGCCGCGCCGACATGGCGACCCTCCCGGCGCTGACCGACATGAAGGGCCAGCTCGCGCGGCTGGTGCACCGGGGGTTCGTGGGGGAGGCCGGCGTCGCCCAGCTGCGCCGCTACCCGACGTACCTCACCGCGATCGAGCAGCGCCGCGAGAAGCTCGACACCGGCGGCGCCGGGGCCGTCAACCGCGACCGCGCGCTGATGGACCAGCTGCTCGACCTGCAGGACGCCGTGCTGCACCAGCTCGAGGCGCTCCCCGACGGCCGGCCGCCGCACGCGTCGCTGCGGCAGGCGCGCTGGATGGTCGAGGAGTACCGCGTCTCGCTGTTCGCCCAGCACCTCGGCACGCCGTACCCCGTGTCCGACCAGCGGATCCGGAAGGTGCTGGGCTGAGGGTTTCCCCGGTCAGTCGCCCGCGACCGACGGCGACGTAGCCTGACCGGGTGACGAGTCGCCCCCACCACCGCCCGATGACGCCCGGCTCGCGGCTCTTCGAGTCGCTCGTCGGCGGCAGCGATCCCGCGCAGGTGAGCGAGGCCGCGGAGCGCGCCGCGACGCTGCTGGTCCGCGGCGCGAGCCGGACCGGCGACGCGGAGATCGCCGAGCGGCTGCTGCACCTGGCCGACACCGAGGGCATCGAGGCGATCGCGGAGGTCTGGGCGGGCTCCCCGGCCGACTCCCTCGCGGGCTGCCTGTGGCGCCTCTACCTCCTGCGGCAGTGGGTGTACGCCGACCCGCTGGCCGTCGCCCGCGAGTTCGAGGCCGGCCGGGCGCGGGCGCAGGTCGCCCGGGTCGTGGCAGGCGTGGCCGACCCGCCCGGGCCCGACGAGCTGAAGGCGATGGTCGACCAGGTGCTGCGGGGCATCGCCGAGGGCGATTTCGCCGACGTGCTGTTCCGGGCCGCGGCCTTCGCCCGGGTGGTGGCGACCGGCCGGGCGGGACTGCCCGACCCCACCGGGCCCGAGGTCCAGCGGATGCTGACGCTGGCCGAGCAGCTCGAGTCCGCGGCCCACCTCGAGCTCCGCCACGGCCTCGGCTGACAGCGCGCCCACCGGCCCGTTAAAATGGGGGACGAGGGTGCCGGACCGTGGCAGCCCCGGGTCCCACAATTAGCCGCTACGAGCGGCCACGCGCCGTGAGGCGCTCCCGGTCCGGCATCCTCACCTTCGTCCCCGGGCCTCCCCGGCCCGCGCGGGCTAGGGTCGCCGCGTGAGCACCGCCCGCCGCGCCCTGACCGGCCTCTTCCGTCGCGCCGGCGCCCGGAGCCCCCGGAGCAACCGCGCATCCGGCACCGCCCGCACCGCCCGCACCGGCGACGCCGGCGCCTACGCCCCGCGCCCGGACGGCCAGCCCGACCCGGGCGAGGTCGTGTGGGGCTGGGTGCCCTACGAGGAGGACGCCCGTCGCGGCAAGGACCGCCCGGTGCTGCTGGTCGGGCGCCGCGGCGACCGCTGGCTGGCACTGATGCTCACGAGCAAGGACCACGACCGCGACGCCGCCGACGAGGCCCGGCACGGCCGGCGGTGGATGGACGTCGGCACCGGCGCCTGGGACCGCGAGCGCCGGCCCAGCGAGGTGCGCCTCGACCGGCTGATCGAGCTGGCACCGGACGCGATCCGGCGCGAGGGCGCCGCGCTCCCGCGCCCGACGTACGACGCCGTCGTGGCCGCCGCCCGGGGACTGCACACCTTCGGCTGACGGCTACGGTCGGGGCATGATCACCCGCACCCTCGGCGACACCGCCGTCAGCGCCCTCGGCCTCGGCGGCATGCCGCTCTCGCGACCCGGCCGCGACGGCAGCCTGCCCGACCGCGACCGCGCGATCGCCACGGTCCACGCCGCCCTCGACCGCGGCGTGACGCTCATCGACACCGCCGACTGCTACGGCCCCGACGGGCACCCGGTCGACGGCGGTCTCGGGCACAACGAGGAACTCGTCGCGGAGGCCCTGCGCAGCCGCTCCGAGGAGGTCCTCGTCGCGACCAAGGGCGGGATCCGCCGTGACGGCGCGGACTGGCCGGTCGACGGCCGACCGGCGTGGATCCGCGAGGCCGTGGAGGGCTCACTGCGCCGGCTGGGCGTCGAGACCATCGACCTCTACCAGCACCACCGGCCCGACCCGGCCGTGCCGTACGTCGAGACCATCGGCGTCTTCCGCGAGCTGCACGACGCCGGGCTGGTCCGCCGCGTGGGCCTCTCGAACGCCGACGTCACCCAGATCGCCACCGCCCACGACATCCTCGGCGACGCGCTGGTCAGCGTGCAGAACGAGTTCAGCCCCGCGTTCCTCTCCAGCCGCGGTGAGCTCGAGCTCTGCGCCCAGCTGGGGCTGGCCTTCCTGCCCTGGAGCCCGCTCGGCGGGATGAGCTCCGCGGCCGGGCTCGGCGACGACCACGCGGCGTTCGCCGAGGTGGCCGCCGAGCGCGGCGTCAGCCCGCAGCAGGTCTGCCTCGCCTGGCACCTCGCCCAGGGCGACCACGTCATCCCGATCCCGGGGGCCAGCCGTCCGGAGTCGGTCACGGACTCGCTGCAGGCCGTCGACCTCGTGCTCACGCCCGAGGAGCTCGCCCGGCTCGACGCCTGAGGGCAGGCCTCAGCCGAAGGTGCGGGCGATCCGCCGGAGGGCCACGTGGGCGGGGTCGCGCCGCGGCGGGTAGTCGCCGCCGACCGTCGTGACCTCCACGACCGAGAGCCAGGACCCGTGGCGCACGATGCCCAGCCCGGTGTCGCGGCCGGTGTCCGCGCTCTTCGACGATCGCCGCGGTCCGTACGCCGCCCGGTAGGCCGTCGCGCTGCCCGCGGTGACCTCCACGTCGACGAGCGGGCCCACCTCGACCCGCGCGTGCTCGAGACGCTCGGCGCAGTCGTCGCGCCAGGCCCGGAGCACCTCGTGGGCGCGCCAGGCCGACTTGGGGTCGGCGAAGCGCGCGACCACCTGGGTGGCGGTGACGGTCCCGTCGGCGGCGCTGAAGTCGCGGCGGGCGGCGCCGACGGCGCCGATCGTGGTCAGCGGGGTCTTCTGGCAGGCGCCGACCGGGTCCTCGCCCTCGGGGCCGTCGGTGGTCACGGTCCAGATGAGGTCGTCACCCAGCCCGGGCAGCGCGTCGGCGGTCAGCAGGTGGCGGCTCGGGCTGGGGGCACGGGACGGGATCGGCGGCGCGGTCCTCTGCCCGGGCCGGTGGCCGGCACGGTGCCCACCGCCGTGGCCACCGGAGCGGTGGGCGGTCGACGAGGCGGAGGGGGCGGACGGCGTACCCCCCGACGGCGAGGCGCCGTCCGTGGCCGCCTCCCCGGAGCCGGCACCGGCACCGGAGCCACGGTGCTGGAGGCTCGGCGGCGGTCCGGCCAGGTCGACGGGGCGCCGCTCGTCGGCGCCGCACGCGGTCGTCGCCAGCACCGTCGTCAGGGCGATCGCCAGCAGGGGCAGGAGCGGGGGCCGGCGCACGCCGCTCATCGTAGGGAGCGCCAGGTCCCGGATCGTGGCACGACATGCCGCGGCGCCGCACCGTCGGTCGGTAGGGTGGCGTCGGTCAGCGGTGGGTCACGAGCGGGGCGGTGCAAGGGGTGCAGGTGAGGGCGCGTGGAACTCAGGGGGAGCGACCCGCGACGAGGCACACCCGACCGGGCCGGCGGCTGCTGCCGTGGGCCGCGCTGCTCGCGCTGTCGCTGACGCTCGCCGGCTGCACGTCCGACGACGCCCCGACGCCGACCCCGAGCGGCTCGCCGGTCGCGAAGCCCACGAAGCTCAGCTTCGGGGTCTACGGCCCCGACGACGAGATCACGGCCTTCCAGTCCGTGGCCGACAACTACAACTCGCTGCACGACGAGAGCAAGGTCTCGCTCGAGTCGTTCCCCGACCACGACGGGCTGCTCAAGGCCGTGGAGTCCGGGGACGTGCCCGACGTCTTCATGGTCTCGCGCCGAGACCTCGCGGTGGTCCAGGAGGCCGGGCTGATCCAGCCGGTCGACGAGCTCCTCGACGAGCGCGGCGTGGACTTCGGCGACGGCTACGCCCGCGACGCCCTCGAGGCGTTCAGCGCCGACAACCGGCTCCAGTGCATGCCGTACGGCCTCTCGCCGATGGTCATCTACTACAACAAGGGTCTGCTCGACTTCGACAAGATGCGCGCCCGCGGCCTCGACGCGCCGGACAACACCGACGGCGACTTCCGCTGGTCCTTCGAGCAGTTCGAGGTGGCGGCCAAGGTCGCGACCCGGCCCCGCAAGGGCACGCGCGGGGTGTACGTCGACCCGACGCTGCGCGGGCTCGCGCCGTTCATCTACTCCGGCAGCGGGCAGCTCTTCGACGACGAGGAGCAGCCGACCTCGCTGGCCTTCAGCGACGAGGACACCCAGACGGCGCTCGAGACCGCGCTGCCACTCCTGCGCGACCCGACCCTCACGCTGACCGAGAAGCAGCTGGCCAAGGCCTCTCCGCTCGAGTGGTTCGAGCGCGGCAAGCTCGGCATGATCGAGGGCTTCCGCTCGCTGGTCCCCGAGCTGCGCCAGGTCCAGGGGCTGGAGTTCGACGTGATGCCGATGCCGATCCTCGACAGCTCCGCCACCGTCGGCGACATCAGCGGGCTGTGCCTCTCCGCGGACGCCGCGAGCACGCCCGAGGCGGCCGACTTCCTCTTCCACGCCGTCTCGACGCCGTCGGTCCAGAAGGTCACCCGCACCGGCTACCTCGCCCCGGCGAACCTCGAGGTCGCGCTGTCCGACGACTTCCGCCAGCCGGGTCGCCTGCCCGACCAGGCCACGGTCTTCACGACCTCGGTCCGGTCGATGGTGATCCCGCCGCTGCTCGACAACTGGAGTGAGCTCGAGGCGGCGGTCGCGCCCACCCTCGAGGAGCTGCTGACGATCCCGGTCATCGACGACCTGACCGCGCTGACGGAGGAGATCGACGCGGAGTCGCGCACGGTACTGGACCCGGAGAGCGCCAGCCCGAGCGCGAGCCCGAGCGGGGAGTAGGCCTCAGGCCTCGTCGGTCGCCGCGTCGGGCTCGGGGTCCGGCACCGGGGTGTCGGCCTCGAGGATCGCCGCGGTGAGCAGCGGGCCGGTGAGCCCGATCTGCCAGCTGCGGGCGCCGTACGACGCCAGCTGGCCGGCCACCGCGTCGAGCAGCGCCCCGGGCTCCCGGGTCGCCGGCGGCGACCAGAGCGTGCGCCGCAGGTAGTCGGGGGTCAGGACGTTCTCGACCGGCAGGTGGTGCTCCTCGGCCAGGGCAGCCATCGCCTCGCGGGCCAGCTGCAGGCGGCGGGCCGCGACCGGGTCCTTCTCGGCCCAGGCGCGCGGCAGCGGGGGGCCGTCGCCCCGGGGGGAGCGGGTGGGGAGGTCGTTCTCCTCCATGGCCTGCACCGCGGCGAGCGCGGCGACCCAGCGCGAGGAGTACCGCTCCGCGCCGCGGCCGTGGAAGCCCTTCGTGGAGAGCAGGGCCGCGCGGTCGGTCGGCATCGCCTGTGCCGCGGCCACGATCGCCGCGTCCGGCACGATCCGGCCGGGCGTCACGTCGCGCTGCTCGGCGATCTCGTCCCGGGTCTCCCAGAGCGCCCGCACGGCGCCCAGCGCCCGGCGGCCGCGGACCCGGTGCAGGCCGGAGGTGCGCCGCCACGCGTCGACGCGCGGCGCGGGCTCGAAGCCGCGGAGGTGGTCGAACTCCTGCTGCGCCCAGTCGGCCTTGCCGGTCGCGACCAGCTCGGCCCCGAGCTTCTCGCGCAGCTCGACCAGCACCTCGACGTCGAGGGCGGCGTACTCGAGCCACGGCTCGGGCAGCGGTCGCGTCGACCAGTCGACGGCCGAGTGCTCCTTGGCGAGGTGGAAGCCGAGCAGGGTCTCGACGAGCGTGGCGAGGCCGACGCGGGGGTAGCCCAGCAGCCGGCCGGCGAGCTCGGTGTCGAAGAGCGCCGTCGGGCTCAGCCCGACCTCGCGGAGGCAGGGCAGGTCCTGGGTCGCCGCGTGCAGGATCCACTCGGTGCCCTCGAGCACCTCCTGGAGGGGATCCAGCGAGTCGAACGCGATCGGGTCGACCAGGTGCGAGCCGGAGCCCTCGCGGCGCAGCTGGATCAGGTAGGCGCGCGAGGAGTAGCGGTAGCCCGAGGCCCGCTCGGCGTCGATCGCGACCGGGCCGGTCCCGGCGGCGATCCGCTCGCAGACCTCGCGCAGCGCGGCCTCGGTGTCGACGACCGGGGTCAGCCCGTCGCGCAGCGTGAGCATCGGCGGCGGGGGCGCCTCCGGCTCGTCGGGGGTCGCGGGGGCGTCGGGGGTCGCGGGGGCGTCGGGCGGCTCGGGTGAGGTCGGGTCGGAGTCCGGGGGCATGGTCAGCGTCCCGAGCCCCGCTGGCCGCGGCGGCTCGGCATGACGCTCACACCTTCGGGCACCGGCGGGAGTCCGACCGCGGTGCAGAGCAGCTCGCCCCAGGCCTCGACGTGGGGGCCGAGGTCGAGGGCGATGGTGGCGCTCGGGTCGCCGGACGCGAGCGGGGTCCAGGAGGCGCGCACCTCGATCTGCGCGGTGCCGCCCTCGTCGGCCATGCCGCCGAAGCTCTCGGTGGCGACCCGGGTCACGGTGCCCGACGCGGCGGCGTACGACGCCCCGTGGGCGTCCAGCGCCTCGGTCAGCCAGGACCAGCCGACCGCGGCCAGCATCGGGTCGGTGATCAGCTCGAGGTCGATCTCGGCGCGGGCGTAGGCCACGCAGCGGAAGGTGCCGTCCCACGCGTCGTTGCCGGCCGGGTCGTGCAGCAGGATGATCCGGCCGGTGCCCAGGTCGGTGTCGTCGACGGTCACGTCGGCCGAGAGCGCAGAGGCGTACGGCGCGATCCGCTGCGGCGCCGGCATCTCCTCGCAGAAGATCTCGGGGCGCAACCGGGCCGCCTGCATGCTGGCAACGGCCTCCCGGAACTCCGGGGGGCTCGTGCCCGCACCCGTTCCCGGGTGCGTCTCCTGACGGACGACCATGGGTTCACAGTAGGTCTGCGGCCTCGTCCCGATGTGCGAACACGCCGACTGACCTGCGAGGCTTCGTCCCGTGACCGCTGTACCGACCGACCGTCCCGACCTGCGCGACAGCGCGTTCCTGCGGGCCGCGCGCGGCGAGTCCGTGCCCCACACGCCCGTCTGGTTCATGCGCCAGGCCGGTCGCTCGCTGCCGGAGTACCTCAAGATCCGCGAGGGCGTCGGCATGCTGGAGTCCTGCATGGATCCCGCGCTGGTCGTCGAGATCACCCTCCAGCCGGTGCGGCGGTACGCCGTCGACGCGGCCATCTTCTTCTCCGACATCGTGCTGCCGCTCAAGGCGGTCGGCGTCGACCTCGACATCAAGCCGGGCGTCGGCCCGGTCGTCGCCTCGCCGGTGCGCACGCTCGCGGACGTCGCGGCGATCCCGGACCTGACCCCCGAGCACGTCCCCTTCATCACCGAGGCCGTCCGCGGCCTGGTGGGCGAGCTGGGGTCGACGCCGCTGATCGGCTTCGCGGGCGCGCCGTTCACCGTGGCGTCGTACCTCGTCGAGGGCGGCCCCTCGAAGGAGCACGCGAAGACCAAGGCGATGATGTTCGGCGCCCCCGACGTCTGGGACGCGCTGATGCGCAAGATCGCCGGCATCTCCGCGGCGTACCTCCGCGTCCAGGTCGAGGCCGGGGCCTCCGCCGTGCAGCTCTTCGACTCGTGGGCCGGTGCGCTCACCCCCGACGACTACCGCGAGCACGTGATGCCGCACTCGGCCCGCGTGCTGGCCGACGCCGGCGAGCTCGGCGTGCCGCGCATCCACTTCGGCGTCGGCACCGCCAACCTGCTCGGCCTGATGGGCGACGCCGGGGCGGACGTCGTCGGCGTCGACTGGCGCACCCCGCTCGCCGACGCGATCCCGCTCGTCGGGGACCGCGTGGTCCAGGGCAACCTCGACCCCACCCTCGTCTTCGCCCCCACCGACGTGATGACCGCCCGTGCGGGCCAGGTCATCGAGGCCGGCCGGGCCGCCAAGGGCCACATCTTCAACCTGGGCCACGGCGTCATCCCCTCGACCGACCCCGACCAGCTCAAGCGGCTGACGGAGTTCGTGCAGTCCTACCCCGTCTGAGCGCCCGGGACGTCATGCGGTCGGTGCACCCGCTGGCTCGGGACGTATGACGTCCTGAGCGCAGCGCCGATCACGCCTCGAGCGCGGACGTCGTACGCCGCCGCAGCAGCCGCCGGCCGAGCGGCAGGCCGGGGACGAGCAGCACCAGCAGCAGCACGAGGAACGGCAGTGCGGCGCCGGCGACCGTGGCCGCACCGACGGCGACGTGGCTCAGGCCGGACCAGCCGGACTTCAGGCCGGCCACGAACCCGGTGGCGTCGTCCTTCTTCTTCTCCTCGACGACCGGCTTCTTCTCGGGGGTCCGCTCGAGGGAGACCGTGACCGTCGACATCTTCGTCTGGTCGGCGAGGTAGGACTGGCGGCGCTCCAGGGAGTTCAGGACGGCCTGGCGCCGGGACAGCTGGGCCTCGATGGCGATGATGTCGCGGATGTTCTGGGCCCGGTCGAGCAGCGTCTCGACGCGCAGGATGCTGCGCCGCTGCACCCGCAGGCGGACCGCGATGTCGATGACCTGCATGGTGACGTCGTCGGTGTTGGTGTCCGAGGAGATCAGGTCGGCGGCCTGCTCCAGGTCGCCGATCGCGGCGCGGAAGTCCGCGGTGGGGATCCGGACGACGAGCCGGGCGTGCTTCACCTCGCCCTCCTTGTCGGTGTCGGTCTGCTCCTCGGTCACCTCGCCGGCGTACCGGTCGACGACCTTCTGCACGTCGAAGCGCGCCTCGGCGACGTCGGGGGAGCGCAGGGCCACGTTGCCGGTCGAGATGACGGACTTCGGGGACACCTTCTCCGGGGCGGCGCCCTGCAGCCCGTTGGCCTGGAAGGCCAGGCCGGAGGAGCTCAGGGCGCGGGAGTCCAGCGAGGTCAGGTCGTCCGCACCCTCCGCGAGCGGTGCGGGGGCGGCCGGCTCCGGGCCGTCGACGGCGCCTCCGGACGAGCTGGTCCCGGCAGCATCCGTGGACGCGGTGTCGGCGCCGGACGAGCAGCCGACGAGGGCCACCCCGAGCACGGTGAGGGTGGTCAGGAGGCCGGTGAGCCCGGTGCGGCGAGGAGTGCGCGTCATGGGGCTGGGACGGCCGGCCCCGCCCGGCGGTTCCCGCGTCAGGACACGCGGGCGTCCTGGTAGGTGCGCGCGTGCCGGACCAGCAGCTCCTGCAGGTCGCGGACCGGTCGGGGGGCGTGCTCGCCCTGACGGTGCCGGAGCACCAGGGTCACGGCGGTGCGGTCGTCCTCGATCGGGCGGGCGACGATGAGGCCCGCGCGTTCCATGGGGTCGCCGAGGACGCTGTAGTCGGGAAGCACGGTGGCACCCAGGCCTTCGGCCACCATGATCTTGCCGAGCTCGGCGCCGTCGGTGGTGTAGCTGATGGCCGGCATGTCCGCGCCGAAGAGCCGGTGCGCGAAGCGGTGCATGAGATAGCCCGCCCGCATGGCCACGAATGGCTCGGCCCGCAGCTCCTCGACGGTCACCGATGCCTGCGCGGTGAGCGGGTGCCCGGCCGGCAGGACCGCCACCGGGCGGCCGTGGACCAGGCCGGTGCCGACCAGGTCGGTCGGCGGGTCGTCGCCGGCGAGCACGTTCACGAGGCCGAGGTCGAGCGCCCCCTCGAGCAGGCCCTGGTGGATCTCGCCCTGCTGGGTGTTGATGAGCTCGACGGTGGTCCCGGGGTGGGCGGCGCGGAACTCGCGGAGCGCCGGAGCGAGGAGCGTCGACGTCGCGGCACTGACCGTGCCGACGCGCACCTGACGGGTGCTGGTGGTCTGGTCGCCGGCCGCGGTGCGCAGCCGCTCGACCGCCTCGAGCACCTCGACCATGAACTGCTGCAGCTCGCGGCCGCGCCGGCTGATCCGCGCCCCGGACCGGCGCCGGTCGAGCAGCGTGACCCCCAGCTCGCGCTCGAGCTTGCTGACCGCCTCGCTCAGGGCCGGTTGCGAGATGTGCAGCCGCTCGCTGGCGCGGCGCAGGGAGCCGTGCTGGGTCACGGCGGCGATGTACTCGAGCTGTTCGATGCGCACGGGATTCCTTGGGGGAAGTGTTAGTCTACTAAAACGGTAGAGTTACCTTATTTTAGACCATCCGAACCGCCTTCCCCACATCCCGAAAAGAGTCCCCGATGACCCTCGACCAGTCCACCAGGCCCCGCACCCTCCTGGCCGACCTCCGGGCGACGTACGCCCCGCTCCTCGAGGAGATCGCGGCCGGCACCGTGCAGCGCGAGCTCGACGGCGAGCTGCCGACCGAGCAGGTCCGCCGGCTCAAGGAGGCCGGCTTCGGGGCCGTCCGGGTGCCTGTCGAGCACGGCGGCCGCGGCGCCGACCTGGTCGAGCTGACCCAGCTGTGGATCAACCTCGCCACGGCCGACGCCAACCTCCCGCAGGCGCTGCGCGGCCACTTCGCCCTCGCGGAGGACCGCTTGTTCCAGCACGTCCTCGGCGACGACCAGCGCGCCTGGTTCGCCCGGTTCGCCGCCGGCGAGATCGCCGGCAACGCCTGGTCGGAGGTCGGGTCGACCGGCATCGACACCCAGCAGACGGTGCTCACCCGCGACGGTGACGGCTACCGGATCAACGGCGAGAAGTACTACACGACCGGCAGCATCTTCGCGGAGTGGGCCGACGTCTACACGCGTCGACCCGGGGGAGCGACCGGGCGGGGCGAGGACGACTACGTCATCGCCGTCGTCGACACCCGCGAGCGCGGCGTCACCGTCACCGACGACTGGGACGGGTTCGGCCAGCGGGGGACCGGCAGCGGGACCACGGCCTTCGACGACGTGTGGGTCAATGCCGAGAACGTCCTGGTCTTCAGCCGGCGCTTCCCGTACCAGACCGCGTTCTACCAGCTGAACCTCCTCGCGACCCTCACCGGGATCGGCCGCGCCGCCCTGCGCGACGCCGTGGCCGCGGTCCGGCGCCGCGAGCGCAACTACTCCCACGCCAACGCCCCGCGCGTGCGCGACGACGCGCAGGTGCTCGCCCGGATCGGCGAGATCGCCGCCGCGGTGTACGCCGCCGAGGCGACCACCCTGCGCGTGGCCGCCGCCCTCGAGGCCACCTTCCGGGCCGGCCGCGGTCCCGACGCGACGCTGCGGGCACTCAACGAGGCTGCCGAGATCGAGTCCTCGGCCGCGCAGGTCGTCGTGACGGACCTCGTCCTCCGGGCGACCAGCGACCTCTTCGACACGCTCGGGGCGTCGGCGACCTCCCGGGCCCACGCGCTGGACCGCCACTGGCGCAACGCCCGCACCGTGTCGTCGCACAACCCGCGCATCCTCAAGGCGCGCGTCGTGGGCGGGTACGAGGTCAACGGCACCCCGCCGCCGTACGCCTGGGCGATCGGCGCCACCGAGCGAGGCCAGGCGTGGTCGTCCTCCGCGGACGAGGCCGCCTCCAGCGCCTGATCCGCACCCGGTCGGTCCGAACGAACCACCCCGGATGACAGGCAATGCCTGTCACCCGATCGACGGAATCGGCCGCCTGTGGGCGGGTCTCGCCTTGCACTCAGCCCTTTAGTCAAGCAATCTAGTCAACATAAGCGCCAAATCAGCACGGCGCGGCAGACCCCGAGGAGTTCCGCGATGAGCGCAGCACCGGCACGACAGCCCAGCACCACCCCCCTGAAGTTCGCCTACTGGGTGCCCAACGTGAGCGGCGGCCTGGTCGTCAGCAAGATCGAGCAGCGCACGGACTGGGGCTACGACTACAACAAGAAGCTGGCGCAGCTCGCCGAGAACAACGGCTTCGAGTACGCCCTGTCCCAGGTGCGCTACATGGCGTCGTACGGCGCCGCCTACCAGCACGAGTCGACGTCGTTCAGCCTGGCGCTGCTGCTCGCGACCGAGCGGCTCAAGGTGATCGCCGCCGTCCACCCCGGCATGTGGCAGCCCGGCGTGCTCGCGAAGTTCCTCGCCACCGCCGACCACCTGTCCGGCGGCCGCGCCGCGGTGAACGTCGTCAGCGGCTGGTTCAAGAACGAGTTCACACAGATGGGCGAGCCGTGGCTCGAGCACGGCGAGCGCTACCGGCGCGCCGAGGAGTTCATCCGCTACCTCCGCGAGATCTGGACCTCGGACAGCGCCGAGCTGAACGGCGACTTCTACCGCCTGCACGACTTCGACCTGAAGCCCAAGCCGCTCGCGTCCGAGGGGCGCCCGCACCCGGAGATCTTCCAGGGCGGCAACTCCTCCGACGCCCGCCGGATGGCCGGCCGCGTCTCGGACTGGTACTTCTCCAACGGCAACACCCTCGAGGGCATCGCCGAGCAGATCGCCGACGTCTCCGGCGAGGCCGCCCAGCACGACCGCACGGTCCGGTTCGGCCTCAACGGCTTCATGATCGCCCGCGACTCCGAGAAGGAGGCCAGGGAGACCCTGCACGAGATCGTCGCCAAGGCCGACCGCGAGGCCGTCGAGGGCTTCGGCTCCGCGGTGACGCAGGCCGGCCAGTCGACCGGCGACAAGAAGGGGATGTGGCAGGACTCGTCGTTCGAGGACCTCGTCCAGTACAACGACGGCTTCCGCACCGGCCTGATCGGCACGCCTGAGCAGATCGCCGAGCGGATCATGGACTACAAGCGCCTCGGCGTGAACCTCTTCCTCCTCGGCTACCTCCACTTCCACGAGGAGGTCCAGCAGTTCGGGCAGGACGTGCTGCCGATCGTGCGCGAGATGGAGGCCGACGAGGCCGAGAAGGCGGCCTGATGGTGGCCCTGTCCCTCGTCAACGACATCGCGCCGGAGGTGAGCCGCGCGCTGGTGCCCGTGCTCACCGCGGACGAGGCCGTCCGCGTGGCCGGCGAGCTCGCGGCCGAGCTGGCCGCCGGCTCCGCCGAGCGCGACACCGAGCGGATCCTCCCGGCCGCCGAGCTCGAGGCGCTGTCGGCCTCGGGCCTGCTCGCCATCACCGTGCCGGAGGGGTACGGCGGAGCCGACCTGCCGGCCGAGACGCTGGCCGAGGTGTTCCGCCTGCTCGCCTCGGGCGACCCGAGCGTCGCGCAGATCCCGCACAGCCACTTCGTCTACGTCAACGCGCTGCGCCACCAAGGCACCGACGACCAGCAGGTCCACCTGTTCGGCGAGGTGCTCCGCGGCAAGCGGTTCGGCAACGCGCAGTCCGAGGTCGGCACCAAGCACGTGCGCGACTACCGCACGACGCTCACGCCGCGCGGCGACGGCGGCTGGCTGCTGAACGGCGAGAAGGGTTACAGCACCGGCGCGCTGTTCGCGGACTGGATCCCCGTGCTCGCGCACCTCGACGTGGACGGGCCGATGCACGTGGCCTGGGTCGAGCGCACCGCCCCCGGCGTCAGCGTGGTCGACGACTGGGACGGCATGGGTCAGCGGACCACCGCGAGCGGCACCGTGCGGCTCCAGGACGTGCGGGTCGACTCGGACCTGATCACGCCGTACCACCTCACCTTCGAGGGCCCGCAGACGTATGGCGCGTTCGCTCAGCTGCTCCACGCCGCCCTCGACGCCGGGATCGCCCGGGCCGCGCTGAGCGAGGCGGCCGGCTTCGTGACCACCAAGAGCCGGCCCTACCCCGACGCGCAGGTCGAGCGGGCCGCCGACGACCCGCTCGTCGTACAGGCCTTCGGCGAGATGGAGCTGCAGGTCCGCGCGGCCGAGGCGCTGCTGGCCGAGGCCGGACGCGCCGTCGACCGGGCCGACGCCCACCTCACCGAGGAGAGCGCCGCCCACGCCAGCCTGGCGGTGGCCGCCGCCCGCGCCTCCAGCACCCAGGCCTCGATCGAGGTCGGCAGCCGGCTCTTCGAGGTGGCGGGCACCCGCTCGGCCCTCGCGAGCCTCGCCCTCGACCGGCACTGGCGCAACGCCCGCACGCACACGCTCCACGACCCGGCGGGGTGGAAGGTCCAGCACCTGGGCCGCTACGCCGTCGACGGCACGTTCCCGCCCAACCACGGGCAGCTGTAGGTCTCGATACACCCGCTCGTTCCTCGCGGGCACTCGACCAACGAAAGGGCAACCGCGACACCCGCTCGTTCCTCGCGGGCACTCGACCAACGAAAGGGCAACCGCGACACCCGCTCGTTCCTCGCGGGCACTCGACCAACGAAAGGGCAACCGCGACACCCGCTCGTCCCTCGCGGGCACTCGACCAACGAAAGGCACTCCCTGATGAGCACGCTGAAGTTCCACTGGTTCCTCCCGACCAACGGCGGTGACGGCCGGCAGGTCGTCGGCGGCGGGCACGGCGTCAACGCCCTGCCCTCGGGCCGCCCGGCGTCCGTGTCCTACCTGGGCCAGGTCGCCCGCGGGGCCGAGGACATGGGCTTCGACGCCGCGCTGACGCCGGCCGGCGCCTGGTGCGAGGACGCCTGGCTCTCCACGGCGATGCTCAGCCAGGTCTCGGAGCGGCTGAAGTTCCTCGTGGCCTTCCGGCCCGGGCTCGTCTCGCCGTTCCTCGCCGCCCAGATGGCCGGCACCTTCCAGAACATGACCGGCGGCCGGCTGCTGCTCAACGTCGTCACCGGCGGCGAGAGCCACGAGCAGCGCATGTTCGGCGACTTCCTGGACAAGACCGAGCGCTACGAGCGCTGCGACGAGTTCCTCACGATCGTGCGCCGGCTGTGGGCCGGCGAGACGGTCACCTTCGAGGGCAAGCACCTCCAGGTCGAGAACGCCTCCCTCGCCCAGATCCCCGACCCCGTCCCGGAGATCTACTTCGGCGGGTCCTCCCCGGCCGCCGGCGACGTCGCTGCCAAGCACGCCGACGTGTACCTCACCTGGGGCGAGCCGCCCGAGGCCGTGGCCGAGAAGGTGAAGTGGATCCGGGGCCTGGCCGAGCAGCAGGGCCGTGACATCACGTTCGGCATCCGGATGCACACGATCACCCGCGACACCGCCGAGGAGGCGTGGGCCGAGGCCGACCGCCTGGTCGCCGGGATCGACGAGGAGACCGTGGCCAAGGTCCAGGCCGGGCTGCGCAAGAGCGAGTCCGAGGGCCAGCGCCGGATGCTCGAGCTGAACGGCGGCAGCAAGGACGACCTCGAGATCTACCCCAACGTCTGGGCCGGGGTCGGCCTGGTCCGGGGCGGCGCCGGCACGGCGCTCGTGGGCAGCCACGAGCAGGTCGCCGAGCGGATCGAGGAGTACCACTCGGTCGGCATCGACGAGTTCGTGCTCTCGGCGTACCCCCACCTCGAGGGCGCCTACTGGTTCGGCGAGGGCGTGCTGCCGGTGCTGGCGAAGAAGGGCCTGTGGGAGCACCCGCACCCGACGGCCGTCAGCGCCCAGGTCCCCTTCGCCGCCGAGGGCTCGAAGGCGGCCTCGTGACCTCCCGTCCCGGCACCCGGGTCGCGGTCGTCGTCGGCAACCCCAAGCCGCGGTCGCGGACGCTCGAGGCGGCCCTGCACGTGGGGCGCGAGCTGACCGACGGGGCCGAGCCCGACCTCGTCGTCGACCTCGCGGACCTCGGCCCGGCGCTGCTCGACTGGTCCGACCCCACCGTGGCCGGGCTGGTCGAGGAGGTCGGCGCGGCCGACCTCGTCGTGGTCGCCTGCCCGACGTACAAGGGCACCTACACCGGGTTGCTCAAGCTCTTCCTCGACCGCTTCGCGACCGACGGGCTGCACGGCGTCGCCGTGCCGCTCATGCTCGGCGCCGGCCCCGGGCACGCCCTGGCGCCGGAGCTCACGCTGCGCCCGGTGCTCACCGAGATCGGGGGCATCGTGCCCGCCAAGGGGCTCTACGTCCTCGACGCGGCGTACGACGACCCGGACGCCTACACCCACTGGCTGGGGCTCGCCCGTCCCGCCATCACCGCCATCCTCGACAGCACGGCAGGAGTGACCTCATGACCGTCACCGCTCTCACCACCAACCAGGACCTCGACCCGGACCGCCTGCGCGAGGCCTTCGGCATCTTCCCGAGCGGCGTCGTCGCCGTGGCCGCGGAGGTCGACGGGGAGCTGATCGGGCTCGCCGCGAGCTCGTTCACCTCGGTCAGCCTCGAGCCGGCCCTGGTGTCGTTCTCCGTGGCCCGGACCTCGAAGACCTGGCCGTCCCTGCGGCGCGCCGACCACCTCGGCGTGACGATCCTGGCCGACCACCACGGCGAGGTCTGCCGCCAGCTCGCCGGCGACGTCGCCCACCGCTTCGACGACGTGGCCGTCACCGCGACCGACGACGGCGCGGTGACCCTCGACGAGGGCCTCGCCCGGTTCGAGTGCTCGATCTACCGCGAGGTGGAGGCCGGCGACCACCTGATCGTCATCCTCCAGCTGCACGCCGTCGAGCACGCCGACACCTCCCTGCCGCTGGTCTTCCACCGCAGCGCCTTCGGACGCCTGGCCGACAGCGCCTGAGCCCGTCCCGGGCCCCCAGCTCCCGACCCCGACCGTGTGCACCCGCGGTCGGGGTCGGGCCTTTCCCGGCACCTCGCGCCCCGCTTCCTAGACTGGGGACGTGCCCCCCTCCCCGAGCGACCGCCGTCGTGCCGTCGTCGTCGGGGGAGGGATCGCCGGCCTCACCGCCGCGCGCGACCTGGCCGCGGCCGGGCACGAGGTGCTGCTGCTCGAGGGCTCCGACCGGCTGGGCGGCAAGCTCCTGCGGCGGCGCGTGGCGGGCGTGGCCGTCGACGTCGGCGCCGAGGCGATGCTCAACCGCCGGCCCGAGGGGGTCGAGCTGGCCGAGGCGGTCGGGCTCACCGTCGAGCACCCCACCACGGCGTCGTCGCGCATCTGGACCCGCGACGCGCTGCGCCCGCTGCCTCGCTCGCTGATGGGCGTGCCCCTCGACGTCGACGACCTGGCCCGCTCCGGCGTGCTGTCGGACGCCGGCCTGGCCCGGGTCCGCGAGGAGCCGGGCCTGCCGCCGACGCGGATCGAGGGCGACCCGTCCGTCGGCGAGCTGGTCGAGGCCCGTCTCGGCGCCGAGGTCGTGGACCGCCTGGTCGAGCCCCTGCTCGGCGGGGTGTACGCCGGCAACTCACGCGCCCTGTCGGCCCGGTCGACCGTCCCGCAGCTGGTCGCGATGGCCGGGCGCGGGTCGCTGCTGGAGGCCGCCGCAGTGCTCCCGATCTCCGGCGTCCCCGTCTTCGCGGGCCTGCCCGGCGGCATGGCCGGCCTGGTCGACGCCCTGGCGGACCTGCTGGCCGCCGACCCGCGAGTCACGCTCCGCACCGGCGCCACCGTCCGCGCGCTCGGGCGGACGCCGGAGGGCTTCGTGCTCACCGTCGGCCCGACCACCGCGCCCGAGCGGGTGCCGGCCGACCTCGTTGTGCTCGCGACCCCGGCGGCCCCCACCGGGCGGCTGCTGGGCGACCTGGCCCCCGTCGCGGCAGCTGAGCTGGCCGCGATCGAGCACGCCTCGACCGCCGTGGTGACCCTCGCCCTCCGCGCCCGCGACCTGACCGGCACCGCGCTGCTCGACGGCGGCTCCGGCTTCCTCGTGCCTCCGGTCGACGGCCGCCGGATCAAGGCCGCCACCTTCTCCTTCGCCAAGTGGGGCTGGGTGCGCGACGCGGGTCGCGGCGCGCTCGACGGCGAGGACCTCCTGCTGCTGCGCACCTCGCTGGGCCGGCACGGCGACGCGGTGGCGCTCCAGGCCACGGACGAGGAGCTCGTGGCCGCCTCGCTCGCCGACCTGGCCCTCGCGACCGGGCTCGCCGCCCGTCCGGTCGACACCCACGTCCAGCGGTGGGGCGGCGGGCTGCCGCAGTACGCCCCCGGGCACCTCGAGCGGGTGGCCCGGATCCGGGTCGACGTGGCCCGGGTCCCCGGCCTGTCGGTCTGCGGGGCGGCGTACGACGGCGTGGGCATCCCGGCCGTCATCGCCTCCGCCCACCGCGCGACAATGGAGCCATGAGCAACAGCAAGGCCGCACGCGCCCGCGAGATCAACGACTCCATCCGCTACACGATGTGGTCGGTGTTCCGGCTCGACACCGTGCTCGGCGAGGACGCCGACCGCGCGGCCGAGGCCGCCGAGGTCGAGCAGCTGTTCGCCGAGCTCGCGGAGGCCGACGTCGTCGTCCGCGGCGTGTACGACGTCAGCGGGCTGCGCGCGGACGCCGACGTGATGGTGTGGATCCACGCGACGACGTCGGAGGAGCTGCAGGCGGCCTACCACCGCCTGCGCCGCACCGCGTTCGGCCGCCGCCTCGCCCCCGTGTGGTCGCAGATGGCGCTGCACCGGCCGGCGGAGTTCAACAAGAGCCACGTGCCGGCGTTCCTCAGCGACGAGGACGCCAAGAAGCACGTCAGCGTCTACCCCTTCGTGCGGTCCTACGAGTGGTACCTCCTCGACGACGCCGACCGGCGCCGGATGCTCGCCGACCACGGCAAGATGGCCCGCGACTACGCCGACGTCCGCGCCAACACGGTCGCGAGCTTCTCGCTCGGCGACTACGAGTGGATCCTCGCCTTCGAGGCCGACGAGCTGCACCGCATCGTCGACCTGATGCGGCACCTGCGTGGCTCGGAGGCCCGCCGCCACGTGCGCGAGGAGGTACCGTTCTACACCGGCTCGCTCGTGGAGGTCGCCGACCTCGTGGGTCGGCTGCCCTAGCCGCGGAGGGAGGCGGAGCCGGTGCGGCACCCTGCGCGTCCCACCCGCATGCGACCTCTCCTCGCGCCGGTCCTGGCGCTCGCCGCCCTGCTCCTCGGCGCCTGCGGGGACGTCGACGCCTCCACCGGTCCGGCCGCCGCGCCGACCCCGCTCGTGCGCCCGACCGCGGTGCCGCCCGCCGAGGGCGAGGTGACGACGGCGTACGCCGTCACGGTGCTCGACGACGCCACCGGCCGCGGCCCCGAGCTGTGCCTCGGCGGCGTGCTCGACTCGCTGCCGCCGCAGTGCGGGGGGCCGTCGCTCGTCGGGTGGGACTGGTCCGAGCACGAGGGCGACTACCAGAGCGCCGCCGGCGTCCGGTGGGGCGAGTTCGAGGTCACCGGGCGGTTCGACGGCCGGCGGTTCACCGCGACCCGGGTGGTGCCGGCGGACGACGTGCCCCCACCCGCGTCCGAGGACGACGTGGACGAGTTCGCGACGCCGTGCAGCGCGCCGGCGGGCGGCTGGACGGTGGATCCGGGCCGGGTCACGCAGCGTGACCGCAACCGTGCCTTCGCCGTCGCGCGGCACCTCGACGACTACGTGTCCTCCTGGGTCGACACGTCGCTGGACCCGCGCACCCCGGAGGAGATCGACCAGGGCAGTGCGGGGGGCGCCGCGGACGTGAGCCGCCAGATCATCGACGTCCGGGTCCTGCGCGACGTCGCCGGCGGCGAGGCCGCCGTGCGCCGGGTGTGGGGCGGCGGGCTGTGCGTCGTCCGGGGCGGCACCCGCACCGACGCCGACCTGGCGGTGGTGCAGGAGCAGGCGCAGGAGCTGCCGGGGGCCCTGTCGTCCGGCCGGGGAGTCACCGGTGTGGTGGACGTCGACGTCCTCCACGACGACGGGACGCTGCAGGCCTGGGCGGACCAGGAGTACGGCCCGGGTGTCGTGACCTTGCACTCGGCGCTCCGCCCGGCCCGGTGACGCCGGGGAACCGGACCGGCCGTCCCGACGTCCCACCGGCGTGATGATCCGGATCGCCCTCGCGGGCACCCTCTTCCTGGCCCTGACCGGGTGCGGTGGCGCGACCACCGCCAGCGACCCCGCGGGCGACCCGTCCGGGTCCCCGACCGGCAGCGCGGCCGCCCCCGACGACGGGCGGCCCACGGAGGTCCCCGCCGCGGACGGCCCCGTCGCGACGCGCACGATCGTCACCGTGATGGACACCGGCGAGGGGCTGCCGCAGCTCTGCCTGGGCGCCGTCGCGGAGTCCTACCCGCCCCAGTGCGGCGGCCCCGAGCTGCGCGGCTGGAGCTGGGCTGACCAGCAGGGCGTCTTCGAGCACCAGGGTGACGTCCGCTGGGGCATGTTCGTGGTCACCGGCACCTTCGACGGCACCGCGATGGACGTCACCCACGCGATCCCGGCGGCGCTGTACGACGCCGCGCCGGTCGACGACGGCAGCGGGATCGAGCCCCCCGACACCCAGCAGGGTCTCGGCGGCAAGCAGGACCCGCGGCGCGCCGAGATCGCCACCGACCTCGAGCAGCGCCCGCTGCCGGGCCAGCTGAGCGTGGTCCCCACCGAGGTCTCGGTCGTGGTCGACGTCGTCCACGACGACGGCACGATCCAGGACTGGGCGGACGCGACGTACGGCGAGGGCGTGGTCGAGGTGATCTCCGCGCTCGTGACCGTGGGCCGCTGAGGTCCCGTCGCCTACGCGGGGTCGGCGGACCCGGCCGGATCGACGGGCTCGAGCGTCAGGCTGATCGAGTTGATGCAGTAGCGGTCGCCCGTCGGCGTGCCGTAGCCGTCGGGGAAGACGTGGCCGAGGTGCGAGCCGCAGGTGGCGCAGCGGACCTCGACGCGCTTCATGCCGTGGCTGGTGTCCTCGATGTACTCGATCGTGTCGCTGATCGGCTGGTAGAACGACGGCCAGCCGCAGCCCGAGTGGAACTTCGTGTTCGACTCGAACAGCTTCGACCGGCACGCCTTGCAGCGGTAGACGCCGGTCGTCTCCGTGTCGGTGTACTCCCCGCGGAACGCGGGCTCCGTGCCGGCCTGGCGCAGCACGGCGTACTCCTCGCGGCTCAGCTCGGCGCGCCACTCCTCGTCGGTCTTCTCCACTCCGTATGCCATGCCCTCCACGGTAATGGGGGCGACAAGCCAGCGCGGGCGACGACCGCCGAGCCGATCTCTAGACCAGTGGTGAGAACCGGCGGTGGCGGGGTACACCACGTGAGCGACGGCACATTCGCCGCGCCCGGGCATCACCCCTGGGGGCGTTGACGCACGCAGTGAACATGTGTTCACTGAGTACCCTCGCGGGATCACCGCAGGCACGGAACGACGGAGGCAGCATGGCGGCAGGAAGCACCATCCCGTGGGAGCGCGTGCGCGAGGCCGGGTCGAAGCTCACGACCCCGCTCCATCCCGATGACTACCTGTCGCTGATCAACCCGCTGTGGAGCTCGCGCGAGCTGCGCGGCCGCGTCGAGAAGGTCGTCCAGGAGACCGAGGACGCCGCCACGCTCGTGATCCGGCCCGGCTGGGGCTGGCGCTACGACCACCGCCCCGGGCAGTACGTCGGGATCGGCGTGCAGCTGGACGGCAAGTTCCACTGGCGCTCCTACTCCGTCAGCTCGCCGCCCAAGCGCAAGGGCCGCACCATCGCGATCACGGTCCGCGCGATGCCGGAGGGCTTCCTCTCCGACCACCTGGTCCGCGGCCTGGCCCCCGGCACGATCGTCCGGCTGGCGCTGCCGAACGGCGACTTCGTGCTGCCCGACCCGCCGCCCGCCGAGATGCTGTTCCTCGTCGGCGGCAGCGGCATCACCCCGGTGATGGCCATGCTGCGCACCCTCGACCGCCGCGGCACCATGCCCGACGTGGTCGTCCACTACTCCTCGCCGACGGCCGAGCGGATGATCTTCCGCGAGGAGCTCGAGGCGCTCGCCGCCAAGCACCCGTCGCTGACGCTGCACCAGCTGCACACCGACACCGACGGCATGCTCGAGCTCGCGGACCTCGACGACCTCTGCTCCGACTGGCGCCAGCGCGACACCTGGGCCTGCGGCCCGGCGCCGATGCTCGACGCCATCGAGGAGCACTTCGAGGAGGCCGGCCTGTCCGACCAGCTGCACCTCGAGCGCTTCTCCCTGGCGCTCGGCGGCGACGGCGGCGAGGGCGGCACGATCACCTTCCAGAACTCCGGCAAGACCGCGGAGGCCGACGGCGCCACCACCGTGCTCGAGGCGGGGGAGGAGGCCGGGGTCGGCATGCCGTACGGCTGCCGCATGGGCATCTGCCACACCTGCACCCTGACGCTCGTCGAGGGCACCGTCCGCGACCTGCGCAACGGCAACGAGTTCTCCCAGCCGAACGAGCAGGTGCAGACCTGCGTCACCGTCCCGGTCGGCAACTGCACGCTCAACATCTGACCCGACCCGCTCGATCACCGCACCAGGCTCGATCACCGAAGCACGACGAACCGACACACGGAGGAACCGCATGGCCATCGCAGACGTGAAGGAGTACACCCACCTCACCGAGGAGGAGGTCGAGCAGCTCGGACGCGAGCTCGACGCCATCCGCGCCGAGGTGGAGGAGTCCCGCTGCGACGCCGACGCGGCGTACATCAACCGGATGATCCGCATCCAGCGCGGCCTCGCCGCCGCCGGCCGGGTCACCCTGATGGTGGGCACCCAGTCGAAGAAGTCCCGCAAGGGCGCGATGGCGGCCGGCGCCGCCCTGCTCGGCGTGGCCAAGATCCTCGAGAACATGGAGATCGGCCACAACGTCATGCACGGCCAGTGGGACTGGATGAACGACCCCGAGATCCACTCGAGCAACTGGGAGTGGGACACCGCCCAGCCCGCCGAGCAGTGGAAGCACTCGCACAACTACATCCACCACCAGTTCACCAACGTCCTCGGCCACGACAACGACATCGGCTACGGCATCCTGCGGATGGCCCGTGAGCAGAAGTGGCACCCCGTCTACCTCGGCCAGCCCGTCTACAACGCGCTGCTCGCCGGGCTCTTCCAGTGGGGCGTCGCGCTGCACGACCTCGACCTCGAGGCGATCCGCAAGGGCAAGAAGGACCCCAAGGAGATGAAGCGGCAGCTGCGCCAGATCGCGTGGAAGGGCCGCAACCAGATCCTCAAGGACTACGTCGTCTACCCGGCCCTCAGCGGTCCGCAGTGGAAGTCGACGATCAAGGCGAACGTCGCGGCGAACCTCACCCGCAACCTGTGGTCCTACATGATCATCTTCTGCGGGCACTTCCCCGACGGGGCGCTGCACTTCACCGAGGAGGAGCTCGAGGACGAGACCCGCGCGGAGTGGTACCTCCGCCAGATGCTCGGCTCGGCGAACTTCGAGGGCAGCCGCACGCTGCACATCCTCGCGGGCAGCCTCGGCTACCAGATCGAGCACCACCTGTTCCCCGACCTCCCGAGCAACCGCTACCCGGAGATCGCGGTCAAGGTGCGCGCGCTGTGCGACAAGTACTCCATCCCGTACACCACCGGTCCGCTGCACCACCAGTACGGCCAGGCTCTCCGGACGATCATGAAGCTGTCGCTGCCGAACAAGTTCACCTCCAGCGACCAGCCCACCCCGCCGGAGCCCACCGTCTCGATCGAGCGCGGCCGCCGCTCGGACGCCGAGCGGCCCACCCGTCGTACCGAGACGGGCGGCTGGTCGCGGACCCAGTCGGCATGAGCGTGACGACGGCACCGTTCGCCTGCACGTACGACGACGGGACCACCGGCGCGCTCACCGAGGGCCTCGAGGGGCTCAACGGCAAGCGCGTCACCCAGTGCGCGCTCAGCAGGATCTGCGGGTCCTGCGGGCGCCCGCTGGGCCGACCGATCGCGTTCGTGGGCAGCGGCGCGGAGGTGGCGCGCAACGCGTTCCACTTCCCGCCGCTGCACCTCGCCTGCGCCGAGCAGGTCGTCCAGCAGGTCGCCACCTGGCAGCTGGTGACCACGGCCGGCTTCGAATTCGTGCGGCCCGCCAAGCAGGACATCGACCGACGGCCGACGTTCGAGCCCAACTCCCTGCTCTGACACCTCGACGCGGCCCGTCCGGCTAGCGTGAGCCCATGCCGAAGCCAGCCGCAGTCGAGGTCGACGCCGGAGGTCGCGCGGTCCGGGTCTCCAGCCCGGACCGGGTGATCTACGAGGCCACGGACACCACGCCCGAGGTCACCAAGCTGATGGTGGCGGAGTACTTCGCCAGCGTCGACGACGGGTTGATGCGAGCCCTGCGCGACCGGCCGACGGCGCTCGAGCGCTGGCCGTCCGGGGTGCGTGAGGGCATGAAGCTGGCCACCGGCCCCGCTGACCGCAACGCCGACGCGTTCTACCAGAAGCGGGTCGCCAAGGGCGCCCCCGACTACGTCGAGACCGTCGGCATCACCTTCCCGTCCGGACGCACCGCCGACGAGATCTGTCCGACCGAGATCGCCGTGCCGGTCTGGTGCGCCCACATGGGCACGCTGGTCTTCCACCCGTGGCCGGTGCGCCGCGCCGACGTCGACCGTCCCGACGAGCTCCGCATCGACCTGGACCCGCAGCCCGGCACGACGTTCGCCGACGCGGTCCGGGTCGCCGGGGTGGCGCACGAGCTGCTCGAGGAGCTCGGCATCACCGGCTACCCCAAGACGTCCGGCAACCGGGGGATCCACGTCTTCGTGCGGATCCGCCCGGACTGGGACTTCGCGGACGTGCGGCACGCCGCCATCGGGTTCGGGCGGGCGCTCGAGCTGCGCGACCCCGGCGTCACGACGGCGTGGTGGAAGGAGGAGCGCGGCGAGCGGATCTTCGTGGACTACAACCAGAACTGCCGCGACCGCACCATCGCCTCGGCGTACTCCCTCCGGCCGCTGCCGGGCGCACCGGTGTCGACCCCGATGACCTGGGAGGAGCTGGCCGGCGTCACCGACCCGCGCGAGTTCAACCTGTTCACGGTGCCGGAGCGGGTCGCGGCCGGCGACCCGTGGGCCGGGATCGACGACGTGCACCACGACCTCACGCCGCTGCTCGACCTGTGGGAGGAGCTGCCGGGCGGTGAGCTGAACTTCCCGCCGGACCACCCGAAGATGCCGGGGGAGCCGCCGCGCGTGCAGCCGTCGAAGAAGGTCGAGTCGCACTGGGACGGCGACGGCAACCGGATCGAGTGACGCGGCGCCGGGCCCGGACCCCCACGACACGGGCCCGGACATGACAGAGGACCCGCCGGCGCTCCCCCCCAGAAGCGCCGAACGGGTCCCTCGTCACAGGTCGCTCGACGCTCGGGACGTCGCACTCGGGACCCCATGGACCCCCGTCGGACCTTCAGTCGTCCACCCCGGTGAAGGAGCTTCCGACGTCTCCGACACTAGGGGCGCGCGACACACAGCCGATCCACGTGCGGGCCACGATTCGTCCAGCGTTCGGTAACAGAATCCGGGGTCTCAGAGCCCCGTGACGCCCTCGCCGGTGCCGCCGGCCTGCTCGTCGAAGGTCTCGTGCTCGAGCAGGTGCAGGACCGGGACGCCGATCTTGCGGCGCGCGCGGGAGGTCCAGTCGACGTGGAAGAACTCGGCGACCACGTGCGAGCGGGTCAGGATGATCGCCTCGCGGGCGTCGACCCGGGTGACCTCGGCGGCGAGCGCGTCGATCGGCGGCTCGCCGACGACCCGGCCCTCGGCTGTGGCGCCGGCGCCGCGCAGGGCCGCGAGCGTGGCGGCGAGGTCGGCGTCCGAGCGCTCCTGGCAGTCCTGGCGCACCGCGTCGAGGTCGACGTCGCTCATCCCCATCGCCGGCGTCGCGAGCACCTCGCCCGAGGAGAGCGACCCCATCGCGGACTCGATCCGCGCCGCGGCGTCCTCCAGGGGCAGGAGCACGTGGTAGACCACGGGCTCCTCGATCCCGTCGTGCAGTGAACGGACCTGGGCCGCGTCGGCCGCGGTCAGGGCCTGCTCCACGAGCAGCACCACGTCGTACGTCGTCTCACTCATCGTGATCGCCCTCCCTCGCCGAGAAAGCCTCGACACCCAGGATCCTACCGAGGTCGTAGCTCACCGGCTCCTCCAACTGCTCGTAGCCGCACGAGGTGGCGTCGCGGTCCGGGCGCCAGCGCTTGAAGTGAGCGGTGTGGCGGAAGCGGCGGCCCTCCATGTGGTCGTACTTCACCTCGATCACCAGGTCCGGGCGCAGCGGCGTGAAGGACAGGTCCTTGCCGGCGCTCCAGCGGCTCTGGGTGCCGGGGATCCGGTCCGGGTTGGCCGTGAGGAACTCCTGCCAACGCCCCCACGGGTGGTCGGCGATGTCGCAGACGAGGGGCTGCAGCTGCTCGAACAGCTCGTGGCGGCGCTTCTCGGTGAAGCTGGCGCTGACGCCGATGTGCTGCAGCTCGCCGTCGGCGTACAACCCCAGCAGCAGGCTGCCGAGCAGCCGTCGCTCGGGCGTCGAGGTCTTGTGCTCGCGGTAGCCGGCGACCACCACGTCCGCGGTGCGCTCGTGCTTGATCTTGAGCATCGTGCGGGCGTTCTGCTGGTACGGCGCCCCCAGCGGCTTGGCGACCACGCCGTCGAGCCCGGCGCCCTCGAACTCGGTGAACCACGCCTCCGCCTCGGCCGGGTCGGTGGTCGTGCGGGTCAGGAAGCAGGGGCCGTCCAGCCCCGTCAGCGCCTCCTCCATCGCGGCGCGGCGCTCGGCGAACGGTCGCTCGGCGTACGACTCGTCACCCAGCGCCAGCAGGTCGAACGCGACGAAGCCGGCGGGGGTCTTCTCGGCGAGCATGTCGACGCGCGACTTCGCGGGGTGGATCCGCTCCTGCAGCACCTCGAACTCCAGGCGCTCGCCGCCGTCCTCGGTCGGCAGCGCCACGAACACCTCGCCGTCGAGCACGCACCGCTCCGGCAGCTGCTCCTTGATCGCGGCGACGAGCTCGGGGAAGTAGCGGGTCAGCGGCTTGGTGTTGCGCGAGGTGAGCTCGACCTCGTCGCCGTCGCGGAAGACCAGGCAGCGGAAGCCGTCCCACTTGGGCTCGAACGACAGGCCGCCGTGCTTGGCCGGGTCGGGGATCCCGGCCACCGACTTGGCGAGCATGGGCTGGACGGGAGGCATCACGGGCAGGTCCACGAGCCGACCCTAGCCGCGGAGCCGTGCCCAGTCGGCGCGTCTGCAGGTGCGCCGACCCGGCGGTGGGCGCTCCGCCCGACGTCCCACGCCTTAGGGTTGCCCCGAGCAATCCCCGGTTGGTCTGCCGGCAGGGCCCGCCTGACTTTGAATCAGGACTAGCGACGTAGGTTCGACTCCTACCCGGGGAGCGAGAGTCCGCAGCGAGCAACCAGTCGAGGTCCGAGCCTCCTGAGCCAAGGTAGTGAGCATGGCCCGTCCTGCCCCGCACGACCTGACCGTCATCGTCCTCGCCGCCGGGGGCGGCACCCGGATGAAGTCGAAGACCATGAAGGTGCTGCACCCCGTCGCGGGGCGCAGCATGGTCGGCCACGTCCTGGCCGCCGCGCAGGCCGTCGAGCCGCGCCGGATCGTGGCCGTCGTCGGCCACCAGCGCGAGCAGGTCGCTGCGCACATCCGGTCGCTGGTGCCCGACGTCGTCCTGGCCGTCCAGGAGACGCAGGACGGCACCGGCCACGCGGTCCGCATGGCGATGGAGGCCGTGCTCGACGGCGGCGCCGCGCGCGGCACCGTGCTGGTGGCGTACGGCGACACCCCGCTGCTGCAGGGCGAGAGCCTGCGGGCGTTCGCGGCGAACCACGAGGCCGCCCAGCGCACCGTCAGCATCCTCAGCGGCATCGTCGAGGACCCGTTCGGCCTCGGCCGCGTGATCCGCAACCACGAGGGCGACGTCGAGGCCATCGTCGAGGAGAAGGACGCGACCCCGGAGCAGCGGGAGATCCGCGAGATCAACTCCGGGATCCTGGCCTTCGACGCCGAGTTCCTCGCCGAGGTGCTGCCGCGGATCGGCAACGACAACGCCAAGGGGGAGTACTACCTCACCGACGCGATCGGGATCGCCCGCGAGGACGGCCTGACCGTCGGCGCCTACGCGCTCGACGACGTCATGCAGACCGAGGGCGTCAACGACCGGGCCCAGCTGGCCCGGGCGGGCGCCGAGATGAACCGCCGCATCGTCGACCGCTGGATGCGCGACGGTGTGACGGTCATGGACCCGGCCACGACGTGGATCGAGGCCGACGTCGTCCTCGCCCAGGACGTGACGCTGCTGCCCGGCACCCAGCTCCTCGGGGCCACCGTCGTCGCCGAGGACGCGGTGATCGGCCCGGACACCACGCTCAAGGACTGCGAGGTCGGGGCCGGTGCCCGCGTGGTCCGCACCCACGGCGAGCTCGCGGTCGTCGGCGGCGGCGCCACCGTCGGCCCCTTCGCCTACCTCCGCCCCGGCACCCAGCTGGGCGCCGGCGGCAAGATCGGCACCTTCGTCGAGACCAAGAACGCCGTCATCGGGGACGGCGCCAAGGTCCCGCACCTGTCGTACGTCGGGGACGCCGAGATCGGCGAGGGCACCAACATCGGCGCCGGCACGATCTTCGCCAACTACGACGGGGTCGCCAAGCACCGCACCACGATCGGCAGGCACGCCAAGACCGGCTCCAACAACACCTTCGTCGCCCCCGTGACCCTCGGGGACGGCGCCGGGACGGCCGGGGGCACCGTGGTGCGCCGGGACGTGCCGCCGGGGGCCCTCGCGGTGTCGAGCGGACCGCAGCGCAACCTCGAGGGCTGGGCGCTCCGCAAGCGCGCCGACACCGCCCAGGGCCAGGCGGCCGCGGCCGCAACGGAGGGTGAACGAGACGTGTCTCACGACGACGGCTCCTGAGTTGGGCCGAGCGGCCAAGTGGGTGCAGAATCCTTGACGCACCCGTCCGGCGACCCAGGGAGCCACGCACCGTGACCGGAATGAAGCGGACCACCGAGAAGAACCTGATGGTCTTCAGCGGCCGGGCCCACCCCGAGCTCTCCGCGGAAGTGGCCGCCGGTCTCGGCACCGGACTCGTGCCGCAGTCGGCGTACGAGTTCGCGAACTCCGAGATCTACATCCGCTACGAGGAGTCCGTCCGCGGGTGTGACGCCTTCGTGATCCAGAGCCACACGGCTCCGATCAACGAGTGGATCATGGAGCACCTGATCATGGTCGACGCGCTCAAGCGCGCCTCGGCCAAGCGGATCACGGTCGTGATGCCGTTCTACGGCTACGCCCGCCAGGACAAGAAGCACCGTGGCCGCGAGCCGATCTCGGCCCGGCTGATGGCCGACCTCTTCAAGACGGCCGGCGCCGACCGGCTGATCACGGTCGACCTGCACGCCGACCAGATCCAGGGCTTCTTCGACGGCCCCGTCGACCACCTGATGGCGCTGCCGATCCTCGCCGACTACGTCAAGGAGAAGTACGGCCGCGAGAAGCTCGCCGTCGTCTCCCCGGACGCCGGCCGGATCAAGGTCGCCGAGCGCTGGTCGGCCCGCCTCGGCGGCGCCCCGCTGGCCTTCATCCACAAGACCCGCCGCACCGACCGGCCGAACGAGACCGTCGCGAACCGCGTCGTCGGCCAGGTCGAGGGGCGCATCTGCGTGCTCGTCGACGACATGATCGACACCGGCGGCACGATCGTGAAGGCCGCCGAGGCCCTGATGGCCGACGGTGCCGCAGGCGTCGTCATCGCCGCCACCCACGCGATCCTCTCCGACCCCGCCGTCGACCGCCTCAAGAACAGCCCCGCGGTCGAGGTCATCGTCACCAACACGCTCCCGATCGCGCCCGAGTGCCAGTTCGACAAGCTCACGACCCTCTCGATCGCGCCGCTGCTCTCCCGCGCGATCCGCGAGGTGTTCGAGGACGGCTCGGTCACCAGCATGTTCGACGGGCACGCGTAGGCGTCCCACCTCCCGCGAACCTTTCCCCGACGGCCGGCATCGGACACCATGTCCCGCTCGACCACCCTCGGGGAGCTCCTGTGCTGATCCACCCACGTCTCGCGTCCGCGGTCGTCCTCACCACGGTCGTCACCGGCCTCGCGCTCGCCTCACCCGCGCAAGCCGCACCCGGCGGCCGTCCGGACCGGCCGTCCCACCCGACCGCCACGAGGATCGACCTCGGCACCCTCGGGGGGAGGAACAGCGAGGCCTCCGCCGTGGACGGCTCCGTCGTCGTGGGCTCCGCGACCGCCGACCACGGGCGGCGTCACGCGTTCGCCTACGACCTCGCCGCCGCCGAGCCGGTGATGCGTGACCTCGGCACCCTGGGCGGGGGAGCCACGGGTGCCGTCGACGTGGACGGGCCCTTCGTCGTCGGGTCGGCCAGGCTTCCCTCCGGTGTCTTCCACGCGTTCGTCTACGACCTCGCCGCCGCCGAGCCGGTGATGCGGGACCTCGGCACCCTGGGCGGGCGCACCACCGAGGTGGCCGACCTGGACCAGGGCATCGCGGTGGGCCAGTCCGACACGGTCGAGTCGGTGGACGCTGCCGCCCTCGCTCCGCACGCGTTCGCCTACGACGCCACCGCCGCCGAGCCCCACCTGCAGGACCTCGGCACCCTCGGAGGGAGCCACAGCGAGGCCACGGCCGTGTCCGGCACCATCGTGGTGGGCAGCTCCGCGACCGTCTCGGGCGACGTCCACGCCTTTGCCTACGACCTGGCCGCCGACCACCCGGTCATGCGGGACCTGGGCACCCTGGGTGGGCTCAGCAGCGAGGCCACGGACGTCGAGGGGAGCGTCGTCGTCGGCAACGCCTACGACGCGGCGGGTCGCTCGTACCCCTTCGCCTACGACCTGGCCGCGCCGACGCCAGTCATGGAGAACCTCGGCACCCTGGAGCGTCCCGAACGCGGTGGGACCGGGACCCGGGTGCGGATCGACGACGGCGTGGTCGCCGGGACGTCGACCATCTACTCACCGCGCAGGCTGCGTGCCTTCGCCTACGACCTCGACGCCCCCCAGCCGGTCATGCAGGACCTCGGCAACGTCGCCGGAGCGGCCTCGACCTACGTGTCGGGCACCGAGATCGACGGCGACGTCGTGGTCGGGACCTGGCGTGCGCTCCAGAGGAAGGACGAGCCCTCGGCGTTCGTCTACGACCTGGGCGCGGCGAAGCCGACCATGGTCGACCTGGGCTCCTGGGACCACACCGAGCCCGCCGATGTCTCGGGCGACGTGGTTGTCGGCGCGGTCAGGCACGGCCGCAGGTACCGCGCCACCGTGTGGGTCCTGCGGGACACCTCCCGACCCCAGGTCGCCTTCCGCGGGTTCGACCACACGGTGGACGAGGACGACGGTCGGGTCACGATCCGGCTGCGCCGCTACGGACGGGCGGACCGTGCCGTGACCGTGCGGTACGCGACCCGCAGCGGCCAGGCCGAGGCGGGCCAGGACTTCGTGCCCGCCTCGGGGACGGTGCGCTTCGCCCGCGGTGCCAGGAAGGCGTCGTTCACCGTCAGGATCCTGGACGACCGCCGGCGCGAGGGGCAGCAGGCCTTCCTGCTCAACCTGTCCCACCCGAGCGGCAGGGCACTGCTCGGCAGCCCACGCTGGGCGCAGGTGATGATCGCGCCCAGTGACCAGTGACCAGTGACCGGATCCGACGGACCTCCGCTCAGCTGAGGTCGTCGTAGCGGTCCTCCCAGGACCGCCGCAGCACCGTCGGCACCTCGGCGGTGTCGAGGGTGTGCCGCAGCGCGGCCACCTGCTCGGCGTCGAACGCCACCGTCGGGAACGACCAGCCGATCACCAGCGAGAAGGCCTGGCCGCGGGCGGCGAGCGCGGGACCCTCGGCGAGGTAGCGCTGCACGTACGGCGCCAGCAGCCCGGCCTGCTCCGGTGACCAGAGACCTTGGGCGAGCGCGCTGAACATCCGGTTCGACACGTCCGGCGCGGTCATCGCGGCCCACGCGGCCGCCTTGGCCCCGTCGGTCGGCCGGGCCGCCCGGGCGGTGGCCGCGGCCTGGGCGCCGGAGGCCGACGTGTCGTGTGCCTCCTCGGCGGCGATCTCCGCCTCGTCGAGCTCCCCGATCTCCGCGAGCCGGTGCACGACCGTCCAGCGCAGGGCGGGGTCGAGGTCGACGTCGGAGTCGGCGCGGCCGTCCGCCAGCCAGCCGCGCAGCCGGTCGGCGTCCCGCGACGTGGCCGCCAGGCCGCGCGTGAAGGCCGTGGTGAGCTCGGCGTCCGGACCGGCGGCCAGGCCCGCGTCGCAGGCGGCGGCGAGGGTGTCGACCGCCGTGGCCGTGCGGTCGGCGGGGACCCGCCTCACGAGCAGCCCGCGGTGCACCCGCCGCAGCACCGACCCGACGATGGTCGCGTTCGTCTCGTGCGGCAGGTTGGTCGCGACCAGGGCCAGGAAGTCGTCGGGGGAGAGCTCGCGCGTGTGCGCGAGGTCGAGAGCGGCGCTCCACAGCACCGCACGGGTCAGGGCGTCGTCGATCCGGTGCAGCCCGCCGGCGACCGCCGACCAGGACCGCTCGTCCAGGCGCAGCCGGGCGAACGACTCGCCCTGGGCGTGGGGGACCACGACCAGCCCGGCCCAGTCGTCGAGCCGGACGGGCTCGTCGCCGAGGTCGACCATCCGGCTGTCCCGCTCGACCAGCTCGTCGTCGTACGCCGTCACGCGGAGGCGGTGGGGCCGCCGGCCCTCCCGGGCGAGCACGGGGACGTCGCCGTCGAGCGTGACGCGCAGCGTGTCGAAGCCGGAGGCGCGCAGCCACACGTCGACCCAGCCGTGCACGTCGCGGTCCGAGGACTCGTCGAGCGCCGCGACGAAGTCGCGCAGGGTGGCGTTGCCGAAGCGGTGCCGGGCGAGGTAGCGGTTCACCCCGGCCAGGAACGCCTCGTCACCGAGCCAGGTCACCAGCTGGCGCAGGACGGAGTTGCCCTTGGAGTAGGAGATCGCGTCGAAGTTCGTCATCGCGGTCGCGACGTCGACGATCTCCTCGGCCTCGGGGGCCACGGGGTGCGTCGAGCGGCGCTCGTCGGCCTCGTAGGCGCCGGGCTTGCGCGACGCCTCGTGCGAGACCCAGGTGCCGGCGAAGCCGGCCCCGTCCTCCGCGACCCGATAGCCCATGTAGTCGGCGAAGCTCTCCTGCAGCCAGGTGTCCTCCCACCACGTCATCGTCACCAGGTCGCCGAACCACATGTGCGCCATCTCGTGCGCGACGACGGTGGCACGGTCGGTCCGCTCGCCGTCGGTGATCACGCCGCGCGGGAGGAGCTCGTCGGCCCAGAGCACGCAGCCGGGCAGCTCCATCGCGCCCCAGTTGAGCCCCGGGACGAAGACCTGGTCGTAGGAGTCGAACGCGTAGGGCTCCTCGAAGAGCACGGCGAAGTGGTCGAAGCAGTCGTTCGTGGTGGTGCGGAGCTCGGCGGCGTCCCGGTCGAGCTCGGCGGCCTGCGAGCGGCGCGCGTGCCAGCCGAAGGGCAGGGCCGCGTGCTCCCAGGTCACCGAGTGCCACGGCCCGGCGCAGGCGACGAACAGCGCGACCGGGATCGGGGGCGTGGTCGCGAAGGTCCGGGTCGCCCCGTCGTCGGACACGGAGGTCAGCAGGCCGTTGGCCAGTACGGTCCACGCCGGGTCGGCGGTCACGGTCAGCGAGACCGGCGCCTTGAGGTCGTTCTGGTCGAAGCAGGCGAAGACGCGGTGCGCGATGTCCATGCCGCAGTACGCCGAGACGTAGCGCTCCCCGTCGGCCGGGTCGGTCATCGCGTGCATGCCGTCGCCGTCGCTGACGTAGGGCAGCCGGGCCTCCACGACCACCTCGTTGCGCTCGAGGAGGCCCTCCAGCGCGATGCGGTCCGAGGCGTACGACGGCTCGACGGCGCTCCCGTTGACCCGGACGACCAGGTCCTCGGCACGCGCCAGCTCCAGGAAGGTCGTGGGACCGGACGAGGCGAAGCGGACCGTGGTGCGGCAGCGGAACGAGCCCTCGTCGGTGAGGTCGAGCTCGACGGCGTACGACACGTCGGAGAGCTGGGCGGCGCGGGCGCGGGCTTCCACGAGAGTCAGGGACACGCGCCCGAGCCTAGGCACGGGTGCCGACGATTCGCGCGGGAGTTTCCCCGGGGCTAGACTGCTGCGGTTGCCTCGGCGAGGGAACCCCGCGAGGGGGTCCGTGATCGACAGGGCTGGCAGACCACTGGTGCGCCGCGCTGCTCGATCCGAGTGCGCGGCGTTCGTCATGTGACGGGCCGGCCGCACACCTCGAGCGCAGCGCAACCGCCGGACCGTCACACGTCCGGGACCAGACCTGCACCGCACCGTACGAGGAGATGAGCCGCATGGCCGCCGAGAAGATCACCGCCGAGTCCCGCACCGAGTTCGGCAAGGGCGCCGCCCGCCGCATCCGCCGCGCGGACAAGGTCCCCGCCGTCGTCTACGGGCACGGCACCGAGCCGCAGCACGTCACCCTGCCGGGTCACGAGACCATGATGGCGCTGAAGCACGCCGGCGCGAACGCCCTGCTCGAGCTGTCGGTCGACGGCAAGACCGTCCTGGCCCTGACCAAGCAGGTGCAGATCGACCCGATCCGCCGCCACCTCGAGCACATCGACTTCGTCATCGTCCGCAAGGGCGAGAAGGTCACCGTCGACGTCCCGGTCCAGCTGACCGGCGAGGCCGCCAAGGAGACCCTGGTCGTCCTCGACAACGCCACGATCCAGATCGAGGCCGAGGCCACGCACATCCCCGAGCACATCGAGGTCGACATCGAGGGCCTCGAGGCCGGCACCCAGATCCTCGCCTCCGACCTCACGCTCCCCGAGGGCTCGACGCTGCTGCTCGACCCCGAGGCGCTCGTCGTCAACATCACCGACGCGCCCACCACCGAGGAGATCGAGGCCGAGCTCGCCGAGGCCGAGGCCGAGGCCGGCATCGAGCGCGACCCGTCCGACGAGGAGATCGCCGACGCCGAGGCCGAGGCCACCGAGGGCGACGACGCCGAGAAGTCGGACGACGACGAGAAGTCCGACGAGGGCTGATCCACCCCCACGCAGCACCAGAGAGGGCCGGGACTCCACCGTGACCGCAGAACCCACCGGGACACCCGTGTGGCTCGTGGTCGGTCTGGGGAATCCCGGCCCTTCCTACGCCGGGCACCGGCACAACATCGGCTACCTCGTCACCGACGAGCTGGCCAGCCGGATGGGCTCGCCCTTCCGCGCGCACAAGTCCGGCCGCGCCGAGGTCGTCGAGGGACGGCTCGGTGCGCCGGGCACGCCCGGCCCGCGGCTCGTGCTGGCGCGGCCGCGCTGCTACATGAACGAGACCGGGGGACCGGTCAAGGCGCTCGCCACCTTCTACAAGGTGCCGCCGGAGCGCATCGTCGCGATCCACGACGAGCTCGACATCGCCTTCGGCACGCTGCGCGTCAAGCTCGGCGGCGGCGACAACGGCCACAACGGCCTGCGCTCGATGCGCTCCTCGCTGGGGACCGGCGACTTCTACCGGGTCCGGGCCGGCATCGGCCGCCCCCCGGGGCGCCAGGACGTCGCCGACTTCGTGCTGTCGAACTACTCGACGGTCGAGAAGCGCGAGCTGCCCTTCCAGGTCGACCACGCGGCCGACGCGGTCGAGACGCTGGTCACCGAGGGCCTCGAGCGGACCCAGCAGCGCTTCAACTCCTGATGTGCCCCGGCGGGGGCGTCCCCGTTACATTGCCCCGGTGACCTTCGATCCCGGAACCCCGCCGCCCGACGCCGCCACCGACGACCACGTCCTCGCCACCTGGCTGGCGGAGGCCGCCGGGGGCCGGCTGCTGGAGGTCCGCGGGGAGGGCCTCGAGGGCAAGGAGCTCAAGGACGCCGGCGACCTCGCCGCCCACGACCTCCTGATGCGCCTGCTCGCCGAGCACCGGCCGGACGACGCGGTGCTGTCCGAGGAGGGGAAGGACGACAAGCGGCGCCTGGACGCGAAGCGGGTCTGGATCGTCGACCCGCTCGACGGCACCCGGGAGTTCTCCGAGCCGCCCCGCGACGACTGGGCGGTGCACGTGGCGCTGTGGGAGGGCGGCGAGCTGACCGCCGGGGCCGTGGCCCAGCCCGCCCTGGGCGAGACGTTCAACACCGGCCACCCGCCCGTGGTCCCGCCGAGCACGTCGCCCCGTCCGCGGATCGCGGTCTCGCGCAGCCGCCCGCCGGCCTTCGTCCACGCCCTGGCCGAGGAGCTCGACGCCGAGCTGGTCCCGATGGGGTCGGCCGGGGTCAAGGTGCTCTCCGTGGCGCGCGACCTCACCGACGCCTACGTCCACGCCGGCGGACAGTACGAGTGGGACTCCGCGGCCCCCGTCGCGGTCGCCGCGGCGGCCGGGCTGTTCACGTCCCGCGTGGACGGCAGCCCGTTGCGCTACAACCAGGAGGACGTCTACCTCCCGGACCTGATCGTGTGCCGGCCCGAGCTGGCCGAGCGGATCGTCGCCTTCGTCCAGCGCCACGGCACGGACGCCTGAGCGGCGCGCCGACCCGGTGATCCACCACGTGCTGCTCGACGCCGACGGCGTGGTGCAGCGCCTGCCCGGCGGATGGGCAGCGGCGGTGGCGCCGTACCTCGGGGAGCGTGCGGGGGAGTTCCTCACCGCGCTCGGCATGGACGAGCAGCCCTGCCTGCGCGGCGCCGGGGACTTCCGGGCCGTGCTCGCCGACCACCTCGAGCGGTACGCCGTCGACGCGCCCGTCGACGAGGTCTACCCGGCCGTGTGGCTGGACGTGGAGGTCGCCGCGTCGTCGCGCGCGCTCGTCCACGCCCTGCGCGAGGTCGGGGTGGGCGTGCACCTGGCGACCAACCAGGAGGCCGGCCGCGCGGCGTACATGCGCGGCGACCTCGGCTACGACGAGCTCTTCGACGAGTCGTTCTACTCCTGCGACCTGGGGGCCGCGAAGCCCGAGCCGGCCTTCTTCACCCGCGCGCTCGACCGGCTCGCCGCTGCGGCGCCCGAGGTCCTGTTCGTGGACGACCACGAGCCGAACGTGGTGGCGGCGCGCGAGGTGGGGCTCGCGGCCGAGCGCTGGCACCTCGACGACGGGCTCCCGGCGCTCCACGCGCTGGTCGAGCGGCACGGTCTCGTCCTCTGACCGGTCCGGGAAAGCGGTTGCCCCGGCTGCGAGGGGTCAGCACAGTGGCGCCATGACGTCCTTCATCTCGCACACGACCGTCGACTGCGCCAACGCCTTCGAGCTCTCCGAGTGGTGGAAGCCGGTGCTCGGCTACGCCGACCTCGAGGACGACCCGAACCTCCCGGGGCACGAGGAGTGCATGATCCGCGACGTGGAGACCGGCCACCGGATCCTCTTCATCGAGGTGCCGGACGACAAGGCCGCGAAGAACCGCATCCACTTCGACCTGCGCCCCCGCACGGCCACCCGTGACGAGGAGCTCGAGGTGCTGCTCGCGCACGGCGCGACGGTGGTCGAGGACCACCGCGGGAAGTATGGCCCCGGCACCGCCTGGGTGGTGCTGGCCGACCCCGAGGGCAACGAGTTCTGCATCCTGCGGTCCGAGGCGGAGGTCGCCGCGGCGCCGGCCCCCGCCACGCCCCCGGAGTGACCCCTGGCCCGTCCGGGCCACCCGAACCAGTCGGCGAGTAGCCCGTTCGGACTACCCCGGAGAAGTTGCCCTGGCCTGTTGGGGAAAGGCCGCTCGGACGTTCCCCGGTCGTTCACCTGAACCGGCCCTTCTCGTTCCCGTGACCTCCTGAGACTTCGAGGCGTTCCGCCCCTTCTCAGCCAGGACACCAGGTGACCACGCTTCCGCTCACGGACGCCCCGCACGACGCACCCGACGTGCACCCCCGCAGGATCTCCCGCAAGAGCACCGGCGCCGACGCCGTCTTCCAGGTCGGCGCCCGCACCGTCGGGGCCTCGGTCCTCGTGATCACCGGCGGCGTCGCGATCTTCCTGGCGTGGCAGGCCTACCCGACGCTGCAGCGCTACGGCTGGAGCTTCTTCACCGAGACGCAGTGGCAGCCCGACCAGGACGTCATCGGCATCGCCGCGGTCCTGACCGGCACCCTGTCGGTGGCGCTGGTCGCGATGTTCTTCGCCTTCCCGCTGGCGCTGCTGACCGCGCTCTACATCAGCGAGTACGCCCCCGCCCGGATCCGGCCGACGCTCGTCTCGCTCGTCGACCTGATGGCCGCCGTGCCGTCGATCGTCTACGGCCTCTGGGGTGCCTACCTGATCATGCGGTACGCCGCGGAGCTGGCGCTCTGGCTGCAGAAGCACCTCGGCTGGATCCCGATCTTCCAGGTGGAGGGCAGCGACCCGAACGCCGCGGTGTGGGACACCTCGCGCTACATCGCCAGCGCCTTCTGCGCCGGGATCGCCGTCGCGATGATGGTGATGCCGATGGCCTGCGCCGTGATGCGGCAGGTCTTCTCGCAGACGCCGGTGGGGGAGAAGGAGGCCGCGCTCGCGCTCGGCGCCACCAAGTGGGGCGTGATCACCTCGGTGGTGCTGCCCTTCGGCCGCGGCGGGATCATCGGCGGGACGATGCTCGGGATGGGCCGCGCGCTCGGCGAGACCATCGCCGTGGTGCTGATCGTCTCGCCCGCCTTCGACATCAAGCCGCGGATCCTCGAGATCGGTGCGAGCACGGTCAGCTCGCTGATCGCCGGCCGCTTCGGCGAGGCGAGCGCCTCGCAGCTCTCGGCGCTGCTGGCCGCCGGCTTCGTGCTCTTCGTGATCACGCTGGTCGTGAACACGCTGGCCGCCATCGTGGTCAACCGCAGCCGCTCCGGGGCGGAGACGGACTGATGACGACGACCGCCGACCGCGACACCCGCGCCCCCCTCACGACCCGCCCCGTCCTCGACGACGACGCCCCGCCCGCCGTCCCGCGCGGCTCCCTCGGCGGGCCGAGCCCCGACGAGCGCTTCACCCGGATCGGCTCCTGGGTCGCCGCCCTGGGCCTGGCCTGGCTGCTCACCCAGCGGCTGCTGCCGCTGGCCGGCGTCCCGTGGTTCCTCATCGCGTGGTTCGTCTGCGGGATCCTCGTGACCGCCGTGACCGCGGCCATGACCGGCGGCGCGACCGAGGTCAAGGACCGCGTCGCCGCCTCGGTCATCACCGGCGCCGCGGTCGTGGTCGGCGCGGCCCTGCTCAGCACGATCGTCTTCGTGGCGCTGCGCGGCTGGCACCCGATGACCCACCTCAACTTCTTCGCCCACGACATGAGCGGCGTCGGCCCCAAGGACGGCTTCGACAAGGGCGGCGTGCTGCACGCCATCGTCGGCTCGCTCATCGAGCTCGGGATCGCCCTGCTGGTCACCCTGCCGCTCGGGATCGGCACCGCGGTCTTCATGACCGAGGTCGGCGGCCGCTTCGCCAAGGTCGTCCGCACGGTCGTCGAGGCGATGACCGCCCTGCCGTCGATCGTGGCCGGCCTCTTCATCTACAGCGTGCTGATCGTGGCGCTGGGCTACCCGCGCTCCGGCCTGGCCGCCTCGATGGCGATCGCGGTGATGATGCTGCCGATCATCGCGCGGGCCGCCGACGTCGTGCTGCGCGTCGTGCCCGGCGGTCTCCGCGAGGCCAGCCTCGCGCTGGGTGCCAGCCGCTGGCGCACCGTCTGGTGCGTGGTGCTCCCGACCGCCCGGCCCGGCCTCGCGACCGCGGTGATCCTCGGCGTCGCCCGCGGCATCGGCGAGACCAGCCCGGTCCTGCTCACCTCCGGAGCCGCGCCGTCGCTGGTGACCAACCCGACCGACGGGGTCATGAACTCGCTGCCGCTCTTCATCTTCAGCACCGTCCGCTCGGGCGAGCCGAACGCGATCGCCCGCGGCTTCGGCGCCGCCACCGTCCTGCTCGCGCTGGTGCTCGTGCTGTTCGTCGTCGCCCGCCTGCTCGCCCGCCCCCGCGGGAACCGCCGCACCCTCCGCAGCCGCCTGACCCAGGCGCTCGCCCCGAACCGGGAGACCCGTTGAGAACCGCCCGCAACGCCCTCGCCTTCCTGATCTCCCTGGGCTTCGTGCTCAGCCTGCCCGGGACCGCCAGCGCGACCGTCTACGCCCAGATCGAGGGCACTGGCTCGACCTGGTCGGAGCTGATCGTCCAGCAGTGGATCGCGGACGTCGACGCCAACGGCATGAAGGTCGTCTACACCGGCGGCGGCTCCTCCAAGGGCCGCAAGGACTTCTCACAGGACAGCACCGACTTCGCCATCTCCGAGATCCCCTACCAGGGCACCGACGAGCAGGGGAACGCCGACACCAGCAACGGCCGCGAGTTCGCCTACCTCCCGATCGTGGCGGGCGGCACGGCCTTCACCTACCAGCTCAAGATCGGCAACGAGCTGGTCCGCAACCTGCGGCTCTCCGGCGAGACGCTGGCGAAGATCTTCACCAACCAGATCACGAGCTGGGACGACCCGGCGATCACCAAGGACAACAACGGCCGGAAGTTCCCGGCGCTGGCGATCACGCCCGTGGTGCGCTCGGACGGCTCGGGCACGACGGCGCAGTTCACCACCTGGCTCGACCACGAGTACCCCTCGATCTGGCGGCCGTTCTTCGGGCGGTCCGGGCTCACGTCGTACTACCCCCGCAAGGGCCGCGCGGTCGGCCAGGCCGGCTCCGACCAGGTGATGAACACGATCTCCGGCTTCGCCGGCAACGGCACGATCGGGTACGTCGAGTATTCCTACCCGGTCAACAAGGACTACCCGGTCGTCAAGGTCCTCAACAAGGGCGGCTACTACGTCGAGCCGACGCAGTACAACGTGGCCGTCGCGCTGACCAAGGCGCGGATCAACCAGGACAAGTCCTCGCCGCTCTACCTCACGCAGATCCTCGACGGCGTCTACACGGCCACCGACCCGCGGGCCTACCCGCTGTCGTCGTACTCCTACATGATCATCCCGACCGGGGCGGACGACCCGCGGATGACGACCGCCAAGCGGCAGACGCTCGCGGACTTCATGTACTACTCGCTGTGCGCGGGCCAGTCCAAGGCCGGGCCGTACGGCTACTCGCCGCTGCCGCTGAACCTCGTGCAGGCCGGCTTCACCCAGCTGGCGAAGCTGAAGCAGGCCGACCCGGACGTCGACCTGACCGACCGCGACGTCACGAAGTGCAACAACCCGACCTTCGTGGCCGGCAACCTGTCGCAGAACCACCTGGCCCAGATCGCGCCGCAGCCGGCGGCCTGCGACAAGCTCGGCGACGGCCCCTGCGGCACCGCGACCGGCAACAACCAGCCCTCGACCGACGACGGCAACGCCCCGGCGTCGGCGGCCCCCGGCACGACCGGCGGTGGGTCCGGCGGCGGTGGCGGCGGCGGGTCCGGCGGTGGTGGGGGGAGTGCCCCCGGCACCACCGACCCCGGCGCGGCTCCGGTCGTCGACCCCGAGACCGGTGCCGTCGTCGGCGGCACCACGACCACGACGTCGGGCGACGCGATCTACGCCAACCCGACCGAGCTGGTCTCGGCCCGCCCGATCGACAGCACCGCCTTCGGGTGGTTGGCCGCCGTCGAGCTGCTCGCGCTGGTCCTCCTCCCCGGCCTGTTCGCCGCCTCGCTGCGGCGCCGGCGCACGGCCACGGGTGGCCGGCGATGAGGGCCCCGACCCGGCGCCCGCTCGTCGCGGCCCTGCTGGCGGTCGTCGCGGCCGGTGTCCTCGCCTGGGTGCCCGCCACCTCGTCGACAGCGTCCACGGCCTCGAGCGCCCCGGCGGCCCGCGCCGGCCAGGACGGCTACCGCGCGACCAAGACCCTCACCCGCGTGCTCACCAACGCCGACGGGTCGACGTACTCCTTCCCGAGCCACCAGGTCACGGTGACCGCCGACCAGACGCAGAACCTGCGCGGCCGGCAGCGGATCCAGGTCAGCTGGACCGGCGCGCAGCCCAGCGCCGGCCGGGCGAGCAACCCGTACGGCGAGAACGGGCTGCTGCAGGAGTACCCCGTCGTCATCCTCCAGTGCCGCGGCACCGACGACCCGTCGCTGCCGAAGGCCAAGCAGCTCTCGCCGCAGACGTGCTGGACGGCGTCGGTCGCCCAGCGCTCGCAGATCACCCGGTCCGAGGGCGACGCGGTCTGGACCCACGACCTCGAGGCGGCCCCGGCCGACAAGGAGCGGGTCTCGGGCGCGGACCCGTTCCCGTCCGCGGAGCAGTGCCCGACGGCCGACATCGCGCCGTACGCCACCCGGCTGACGCCGTTCGTCGCCGCCAAGGGCACGGTCTTCCCGGCCTGCGACGCCCAGAACATGCCGCCCGAGGCGGCCGTCGGCGCGGCCTTCCCGCCCGCCGAGCTCGCCGCCTTCAGCGACGAGAACGGCGCCGGCTCGGCGCAGTTCGAGGTCCGCAGCGACGTCGAGAACGAGTCGCTCGGCTGCTCACACACCGTCGCCTGCTCGGTCGTGGTGATCCCGATCAACGGGCTCAGCTGCGACGCCCCGTCGACGCCGCCCACGAACGCCGACCTCGCGTGCCGCAAGGGCGGCCGCTTCACCCCGGGCTCCAGCAACTTCGCCAACGACGGCGTGGACGCCGCGGTCTCCCCGGCGCTGTGGTGGTCGGCCTCCAACTGGGAGAACCGCTTCTCGATCCCGATCACCTTCGGCCTGCCGCCGGACGCCTGCGACATCCTCGACCCGCGGCCGCCGACGGGCTTCTACGGCTCCGAGCTGCTCGCCCAGGCCGCGCTGCAGTGGTCGCCGGCGTACTGCCTCAACGACGGGCGCTTCAAGTTCCAGCTCAACCAGATGTCCGACGAGGCCGGCTGGAACCTCATGGAGAGCGGCGGCGGGGCCGCGGCCGAGGTGTCCTCGGAGCACGAGCAGCGGGGGACCGACCCGGTCGGCTACGCGCCGACCGCGGTGACCGGCTTCTCGATCGGCTACGTCATCGACCGGCCCGACAACGCCGGTGAGTTCACCCGGCTGCGGCTCAACGCGCGGCTGATCGCCAAGCTGATGACCGAGAGCTACCTGGGCTCCGACCTCGGTCGCGGGCACCCCGGGATCGGCGGCAACCCGCTGGCGATCATGAGCGACCCCGAGTTCCAGCAGCTCAACCCGGGCCTCAGCAGCAACGCCCAGGAGGCCGGCGCGACGTTGCTGTCGCTGTCGAACTCCTCGGACGTGATCGAGCAGCTCACGGACTACATCGCCCACGACAAGGACGCGATGGCGTTCCTGCACGGCAAGGCCGACCCGTGGGGCATGAAGGTGAACCCGGAGTACCGCGACATCGCGGTGCCCACCGCCGAGTGGCCGCTGCTCGACTCCTACATCCCCGAGACCGAGAACACCTGCCGCCAGAAGAACCCGGCCGTCTACTTCAGCCAGCTCGCGGCGCCGGTGACCACCATGCGCAAGATCGCCGAGGCGCTGCTCGACTCGTGGCCGAACGTGCAGACCCGGTGCGAGTTCGACCAGTCGACGCAGCTCTACAAGCTCGGCCGGATCGACCGGCAGTCCTTCGGCGCCCGCTTCATGCTCGGTGTCGTCAGCCTCGGGGACGCCGACCGCTACGGGCTGCGCTCCGCCGCCCTCGAGACGAAGCCGGGGACGTACGTCGCCCCGACGGACCGCTCGCTGGGGGCGGCCGTCGGCCTGGCGAAGCAGGACGAGCCGCTGCAGCCCTTCACCCTCGACCAGGGCGCCGTGCGGTCCTCCGGCGCGGCCTACCCGGGCACGATGGTCGTCTACACCGCCGCCCGGCTGCGGAACCTCGACGCCGCCGACGCCGCGAAGGTCGCGCAGTTCGTCCGGGTCTCCACCTCCGAGGGCCAGCGCCCCGGCAGCGGGAACGGCGAGCTGCCCGGCGGCTTCCTGCCGATCCGGAGCAGCGGGGTCACCCAGAAGCTGCACGCCTCGGCCCTGGCCGTGGCGACCGCGATCGAGAAGCAGACGCCCGCCCCGGCAGGTCCCGGCTCCGGTCCGCCCTCCGGGCCGGGCGGCGCGCCCGGCGGGTCCACCGGTCCCGTCGGCCCGCCCGCCGTGTCGTCCCCGCCGGGCGGTGACGCCCCGGCGTCGAAGCCCACGAAGCCCCCCTCCGCGGCGCCCACCGCCCCGGCCGAGGCCGTCACCATGCCGGCCACGCAGCCGGTCAGCTCGGGCCTGGCCGGTGGGTTCCTGCCGACGCTGCTGATCTTCGGGCTGGTCGCGCTCGCCGTCGGTGGCGGCCTTCGCTTCTTCGTGCGCCCCCCGCGGAGCACGCCGTGACGACCGTGCTCAGCCCCGAGGAGAAGACCGTGACCGTGCGACGCAGCGGCGGCGGGGTCCCGGCAGCAGGAGCCCGCGCCCGCGTCGCCGCCGCCCGCCGGCTCACCCGGGTCCGCACCACGGTCGGACGCGCCCGGCTCCCGCGCCGTGCGCCCGCGGCCGGACCGCCCGGGGCCGCCGAGCGCACCTCCGTCCTGGTCTCGTCGGTCGCGACCATGGTGGCGATCGTCTGCCTCTGGACCACCGCGCAGATGCTCGTCCTCGGCGTCGTGTCCCAGCACCGGGAGCAGGACCTGCTCTACGGCCGCTTCCGCACCGACCTCGCCAGCGCGACCGCGCCGATCGGGCCGATCGTGCCGGTGGGCGACCCCGTGGCGCTGCTCTCGATCCCGCACCTCGGGCTGCAGCAGGTCGTCGTCGAGGGCACGGCCTCCGGCGACACCCTGGCCGGGCCCGGGCACCGCCGCGACACCGTGCTGCCCGGCCAGGAGGGCACCTCGGTGGTCTACGGCCGCGCGTCGACGTACGGCGGTCCCTTCGGCCACCTGCCCGAGCTGCGCGTCGGCGACGCGATCCAGGTCGTGATGGCGCAGGGCACCAAGAAGTTCGTCGTGAGCGGGATCCGGCGCGCGGGCGACCCGCTGCCGACCCCGCCGAAGGCCGGCGCCGCCCGGCTCACGCTCGTCACCGCCGAGGGGACGGGGCGGCTCGCCGCCCTGGCCCCGGAGTCGGCGGTCTACGTGGACGCCGACGCGAAGAAGGCGTTCCCCGCACCGCCCGGTCGACCGACCGCGGTGCCCGAGACGGAGAAGGCGATGGCCGCGGACCGGGGTGCGATCCCGCTCCTCACGCTCTGCCTGGCCCTCCTCCTGGCGCTGACGCTCGGGGTCATCGCCGCACGACAACGCTGGTCGACCGCCCTGGTCTGGGTGGTCGCGAGCCCGCTGGCGCTGGCGTTGTCCTGGGCCACCACCGACGTGGTGATGCGCCTCCTGCCCAACCTGATCTGACCCCGGTCCGATCCCTCGACCGCTCCACGTCTCCACCTCACGACCGCACCACCGCACCACCTCATGTCAGCGCTACCCAACCTCAGGAGCACACGCAGATGTTCGTACGAAAGACCCTGTCGGGCCTCGTCGCGGCAGCCGTCGCCGGCTCGGCGCTCGCCCTCTCCGCCGCCCCGGCCCTGGCCGCCACCGACGTCGACGACACGACCTTCACGCCCGTCGCCGGCGACCTGATCGGCGTCGGCTCGGACACCAGCCAGCACGCCCTCAAGCTGCTCGCCGACGCCTTCAACGCCCAGTCGCCGGCGCCCACCGCCAAGCTCGCCAGCTTCGCCGCGACCGGCGGCGGCACCATCACCCTGCCGAGCGGGGCCATCAACCGCCCGAACGGCTCCGGTGCCGGCAAGGCCCTGCTGTACGGCTCGGCCAACAACCCTGACGTCGACTTCGCCCGCTCCTCCTCGGCGCTCAGCACCGCGGAGACGCAGGCCGGCCTCCAGACCTTCCCCTTCGCGCTCGACACCCTCGCGATGGCCGTCTCCAACAGCGTCCCCTCGCACGCGCCGGTCAGCCTCACCGCCGGCCAGATCGTCGACATCTACAAGGGCAACATCACCAACTGGAGCCAGGTCGGCGGCCAGGACGGCGTCATCGCCCCGAAGATCCCGCAGGCCGGCTCGGGCACGCGCAGCTTCTTCGTGGCGCAGCTCAAGGCCGCCAACGGCGGCGCCGACGTGGCGCTCGGCGCCGCGGTCACCGAGGTCCAGGAGCACGACGACAGCACGATCAAGAGCAACCCCGACGCCGTCGCACCGTTCTCGGTGGGCCGCGCCGGGCTGCTGGGCACCACGCTGCGCATCGAGGACGGCTTCCGGGCGAACCGCGCCCTCTACAACGTCGTGCGCGGCACGGACGTCGGCAACGCGGCCGTCCAGGCCGCCTTCGCCGAGAACGGCTTCGTCTGCTCGACGGCGGCCCGTCCGCTCATCGAGCAGGCCGGCTTCAAGCAGCTCGCCACGCCCGCCAACGGGGGCGCCTGCGGCGCCGCGACCCAGACGCCGACCGGCAACTTCGCTCTCAACCAGCAGGTCGTGACCACCTCGACGCTGGACGCCACCAGCCCCCGGGCGCGGGTCGCGCACCTGGTCGCGGCGGTCAGCGGCTCGACCTCCCCGCAGGGGACCTTCGACTTCTACCAGGGCGAGACCCTGCTGACGTCCGGCGTCCCGCTGGTCTCCGGTCAGGCGACGTACGACGCCCCGGCGGAGCCCGGCACGCACGACTACACCGCGATCTTCCGCCCGGCGGCCGGCTTCGACCCGTCGCAGGCCAGCGACTCGGTCCTCGTCACGACCTCCTCGTCGATCACGGAGTCCTTCCCCGCGACGGTCAAGAAGGGCAAGCGGGCGACCGGCAAGGTCACCGTCACCCTCGCGGGCGTCTCCGACAAGGCCACCGGCGTCGTCAAGGTGCTCAAGGGCACCAAGACGGTCGGCAAGGGCACGCTGTCCAACGGCGTCGTGAAGATCAAGCTCGCCAAGCTCACCAAGGGCAAGAACAAGCTCAAGGCCGTCTGGGCCGGCAACGCCGTGGCCGCCGGCTCGTCGAAGAGCTTCACGATCAAGCAGAAGTAGCGCCACCGCACCACCGCACCACCCGTGCCGGGTGGTCGCCCTCCCGGGGCGGCCGCCCGGCCCGGCACCTGCACGCGCACCGCCCCTGTTCCCGCCCCACCGAGCACCGAGACGGACACCACCACCATGGACGCACCCCGCGGCACCCAGCCCCTCTTCGCCGACGAGGCCGCCACCACGACCCTGCCTGCCGTGACCGCCGAGCCGGCCTGGTCCGCCGCGCCGCTCGCCGACGGCGCCGCCCCGCTGGCCGAGATCGAGGCCCGCGAGCTGACCGCCTGGTTCGGCAGCCACAAGGTGCTCGACCGGGTCTCGCTCACCATGCGCGCCGGGGGGATCACCGCGCTGATCGGTCCCTCGGGCTGCGGCAAGTCGACCTTCCTCCGCATCCTGAACCGGATGCACGAGCTGGTGCCCTCGGCGCAGCTCGCGGGCGAGGTGCTGCTCGACGGGCAGGACATCTACGACCCGTCGCGCCGCCTCATCGACGCCCGTCGCTCGATCGGGATGGTCTTCCAGAAGCCCAACCCCTTCCCGGCCATGTCGATCCGGGAGAACGTGCTGGCCGGGCTGCGGCTCACCGGCACCAAGGCCTCGCGCTCGACCCGCGACGACCTCGTCGAGTCCTGCCTGACCAAGGGCGGCCTCTGGAACGAGGTGAAGGACCGCCTCGACGCCCCCGGCGGCGGCCTATCCGGCGGCCAGCAGCAGCGGCTGTGCATCGCCCGCTCGCTGGCCATCAAGCCCCGGGTGCTGCTCATGGACGAGCCGTGCTCCGCCCTCGACCCGACCTCCACCCGGGTGATCGAGGAGACCATGCTCGAGCTGGCCCGCGAGGTCACGATCGTGATCGTCACGCACAACATGCAGCAGGCCGCCCGCGTCTCCACGCAGTGCGCGTTCTTCCTCGCGGCCCAGGGCACCCCCGGGGTGATCGTCGAGCACGGGGATACTGCTGCCATGTTCCAGAGCCCCCAGGACCAGCGCACGCTGGACTACGTCAACGGTCGTTTCGGGTGACGGCACCTCGCCTCATCGGGGTGCTGGCGCTCATGCTGGTCGCCGTCTCCGGGCTCGGCTACCTCGCCTCGCAGACGCTGATGGCGCGGCCGCCGCTGGTGCCGGGCGACCTGCCGGCGTACGTCGCCGCGCCGGTGCCCGCCCGCACCACCCCCTCGGTGGCGCCCGGCCAGCCGCTCGGCCGGCCGCGCGTCGACCCGAACTGGCTCGCGCGCACCGCGACCAGGACCGGCATCCCGCCCACGGCCCTGCGGGCGTACGCCGTCGCGCAGCTGTCCGACGCGGGCGGCTGCGACGTCGGGTGGACCACCCTGGCCGGCGTCGGCTGGGTCGAGTCGCAGCACGGCACCCTCGGCGGCCGCACCCTGCGGCCCGGCGGCCGCTCGTCGACCCCGATCCTCGGGCCGGCCCTCGACGGGCGGAGGTTCGCCGCCATCCGCTCGACCCCCGGGTCGCAGGCCTGGCACGGCGACCCGCGCTGGGAGCACGCCGTCGGCCCCATGCAGTTCCTCCCCGGCACCTGGGCGACCTGGGCCACCGACGGAGACGGCGACGGGCGCACGAGCCCGCTCGACCTCGACGACGCCGCGGCGGCGACCGCGCGCTACCTCTGCGCCGACGGCCACGACCTCACCACCGGCGACGGCTGGGCGGCCGCGATCTTCTCCTACAACCACGACCAGGCCTACGTCGACGCCGTGCACGCCGCCGCGGTCACCTACGCCCAGCGCGCCGGCTGACCACCGGGCCCGCCGAGTCGGCGCGTCTGCAGACGCCGGGACCGCCGAGTCGGCGCGTCTGCAGACACCGGGCCCGCCGAGTCGGCGAATCTGCACACGCGCTCAGCTGGCGGGGTGCTGGCGGAGCCAGCGGTCGACCGGGACCGGCCGATCGGCGTCGTACCCCTCGGGCAGCAGCACCGGCCCGCGGTGGGTCAGGTAGTAGATCTGCCACTCGTGCCAGCCGCGCAGCTCGCGCGGGTGCTCGCGCAGGATGTCGGCGAGCACGAGGACGGCGCGGACGTAGCCGTCGGAGTTGTTGTAGTGGTGCAGCGCCGCGAACGGGTCGTCCGCGAAGCCGTTGGCCGCGAGCAGCCGGCCGGCCGCCAGGATCGCGTCGTGCGGGTCGCGGATGTCGCCGCCGGCGCCGTACGACTCCCACGTGGCGGGGATGAACTGCATCGGGCCCTGGGCGCCCGCCTCGGAGTCGCCGGTGATCCGGCCGAAGTCGGTCTCGACGAAGTTGATCGCGGCCAGCAGCCGCCAGTCGACGCCGGTGCGGCGCTGGGCCAGGCGGTAGTCCGCGACCAGGGCGGGCAGCGGGTCGGGCGGGTCGATGCGCCAGGCCGGGAGCGTGGTCGGCAGGTCGGCGTCGGAGGTGGGGTAGATCGAGCGCAGCGAACGGCGCGCCGCCAGGTTGTCGCGCACGAGCGGCCGCAGCGTCGCGGGGACGGCGGCCAGCACGCGCCGGTCCCAGCCCGGGTGGTCGCTCCACGTCCGGTAGCTCACCTGCTGCTGGCGCGCGGCCGCGGTCAGCGCCCGGTCGTCGGTGGCCGGGTCGGCGATCGCCTGCTCGGCCCGGGTCAGGGACTCGGCGACGGCGCCGGGGCCGGAGGGGCGGGTCGGACGGTCGGCGCCGGGGGAGGGCGTCGACGACGCGGACGAGCCGGCGCCCGGGTCACCGCCGGCGCGAGGCTCCGCGTCGTCGGCGCTGCAGCCGCTGAGGGTCGTCGCGCAGACGAGAGCGAGCAGCAGGCGGATCACCGGGCCACCGTAGACTCGACCCATCACCCCCTGCCAAGCCTGGCCGGGGGCTGTCGTGTTGTGCCGTCCCACCCCAGGAGCCACCCGTGAGCCTCACCGGCCTCGCCGACGCCGTCCTCGACGACCCCACGATGGCGGGTGCCCTCGCCGACGCCGGAGGTGGCCGGGTCCGCGCGCTCGACCTCACCGGGCCCGAGGCCCTGCGCCCGTTCGTCGTCGCCGGCCTCGTGCGCGCCGGGCGCAGCGTCCTCGCCGTCACGGCCACGGCCCGCGAGGCCGAGGACCTGGTGGCCGCGCTCGCGGACCTCGTCGACCCGGACACGGTGGTGGAGTACCCCTCCTGGGAGACCCTCCCGCACGAGCGGCTCAGCCCCCGCAGCGACACCGTCGGGCGCCGCCTCGCGGTGCTGCGGCGGCTCTGCCACCCGGGCACCGACGCCGCCAACGGCCCGGTCCGCGTGGTCGTCGCGCCGGTCCGCTCGCTGCTGCAGCCGCAGGTCAAGGGCCTCGGCGACCTCGAGCCGGTCGAGCTGGTCCCGGGCGGCACCGCCCCCCTCGACGACGTCGTACGACGGCTGGCGGACGCGGCCTACTCGCGCGTCGACCTGGTGGAGAAGCGCGGTGAGTTCGCCGTCCGCGGTGGCATCGTCGACGTCTTCCCGCCGACCGACGAGCACCCGCTGCGCGTGGAGTTCTGGGGCGACGAGGTCGAGGAGATCCGCACCTTCTCGGTGGCCGACCAGCGCACCCTCGACAAGGTCGAGCGGCTCTGGGCGCCCCCGTGCCGCGAGCTGCTGCTGACCGAGGAGGTCCGCGAGCGCGCCGCCGAGCTGGGTCGGGCCCACCCGAACCTGCTCGAGCTGACCGACAAGATCGCCGCCGGCATCGCCGTCGAGGGCATGGAGTCGCTGGCCCCGGTGCTCGTCGACGACATGGAGCTGCTGATCGACCTGATGCCGGGCGACACCCACGTGCTGGTCCTCGACCCCGAGCGCGCGCGCAGCCGCGCGCACGACCTGGTCGCCACCAGCGAGGAGTTCCTCGGCGCGAGCTGGGCGGCCGCCGCCGGGGGAGGCACCGCCCCGATCGACCTCGGCCCCGCGTCGTACCGCTCCCTGGCCGACGTGCGCGAGCGCAGCCTCGAGCAGGACAAGCCGTGGTGGACGATGAGCCCGTTCGGCATCGACGACGACGGCGCGGCGCCCGCCGCGCCGCTGCACGACGAGCTCGGCGACGTCGTGAGCGCGGGGATCGACGTCCAGGTCGGTGCCGTGCCGAGCCGCAGCCTGCCCGCCAAGCCCGCCGAGGCCTACCGCGGCGACATCGAGCGCGCGATCGGCGACATCGAGCAGTGGGTGAGGGACGGCTACCGGATCGCGGTCGTCCACCCGGGCCACGGCCCCGCGCAGCGGATGGTCGAGGCGCTGGGGGAGCGCGACGTCGCGGCCCGCCTCGTCGAGCCCGACGACCTCACCCTCGACCCGCTGGTCGTCACCGTCACCTGCGGTGCCCTCGACCACGGGTTCGTCGACGAGGTGAACCGGATCGTGCTGCTCACCGGCGACGACCTGTCGGGGCAGAAGTCCTCCACGCGCGACATGCGCAAGATGCCGGCGCGCCGCAAGCGCCAGATCGACCCGCTCGAGCTCGCGGCCGGCGACTACGTCGTCCACGAGGGTCACGGCGTCGGCCGGTTCGTCGAGATGAAGCAGCGCGAGGTCGGCGGCGCCACCCGCGAGTACCTCGTCCTCGAGTACGGCGCCTCCAAGCGCGGCGGCCCGCCCGACCGCCTCTACGTGCCGGCGGACGCGCTGGACCAGGTCACGCGGTACGTCGGCGGCGAGCAGCCCTCGCTGGACCGCCTCGGCGGCGGCGACTGGACCAAGCGCAAGAGCCGCGCCCGCAAGGCGGTCCGCGAGATCGCGGCCGAGCTGATCAAGCTGTACGCCGCCCGGCAGGCCACCCAGGGCTACGCGTTCGGCCCGGACAGCCCGTGGCAGCGCGAGCTCGAGGACGCCTTCCCCTTCAACGAGACCCCGGACCAGCTCAGCACGGTCGACGAGGTCAAGGGCGACATGATGCGGACCGTCCCGATGGACCGGCTGGTCTGCGGCGACGTCGGCTACGGCAAGACCGAGATCGCGGTGCGGGCGGCCTTCAAGGCGGTCCAGGACGGCAAGCAGGTCGCCGTGCTCGTCCCGACGACGCTGCTCGTCACCCAGCACTTCTCGACCTTCGCCGAGCGGATGAGCGGCTTCCCCGTGAACCTCAAGCCGCTCTCGCGCTTCCAGAGCGACAAGGAGGCCAAGGAGGTCCTCGCCGGGCTCGCCGACGGCACCGTCGACATCGTGATCGGCACCCACCGGCTGCTCAACCCCGACATCCGGATCAAGGACCTCGGCCTGATCATCGTCGACGAGGAGCAGCGCTTCGGCGTCGAGCACAAGGAGCAGATGAAGCGGCTGCGGACGTCGGTCGACGTGCTCGCGATGAGCGCGACGCCGATCCCGCGGACCCTCGAGATGGCGGTGACCGGCATCCGCGAGATGTCGACGATCACGACCCCGCCGGAGGAGCGCCACCCCGTGCTGACCTACGTCGGCGCCTACGAGGACCGGCAGATCGTGGCCGCCGTACGCCGTGAGCTGCTCCGCGAGGGCCAGGTCTTCTACATCCACAACCGGGTGAACTCCATCGAGAAGGCCGCCCAGAAGATCAAGGAGCTGGTGCCCGAGGCGCGGGTCGCGACCGCGCACGGGCAGATGGGCGAGCACCAGCTCGAGCAGGTGATGCTCGGCTTCTGGGAGAAGGAGTTCGACGTCCTCGTCTGCACGACGATCGTCGAGTCCGGGCTCGACGTCTCCAACGCCAACACGATGATCATCGAGCGCGCCGACACCCTCGGCCTGAGCCAGCTGCACCAGCTGCGCGGCCGGGTCGGGCGCTCGCGGGAGCGGGCGTACGCCTACTTCCTCTACCCCGCCGAGAAGCCGCTCACCGAGACCGCGCACGAGCGGCTCGCGACGCTGGCGCAGCACTCCGACCTCGGCGGCGGCATGGCGATCGCGATGAAGGACCTCGAGATCCGCGGGGCCGGCAACCTGCTCGGCGGCGAGCAGTCCGGCCACATCGCCGACGTCGGCTTCGACCTCTACGTCCGGCTCGTGGGCGAGGCCGTCAACGAGTTCAAGGGTGGCGGCGTCGACGAGGAGCTCAAGGAGGTCCGCATCGAGCTGCCGGTCGACGCGCACCTGCCGCACGGCTACATCCCCAGCGAGCGGCTGCGCCTGGAGATGTACAAGCGCCTGGCCGAGGTCCGCGCCGACGAGGACGTCGACCTCATCAACGAGGAGCTGCTGGACCGGTACGGCGAGCCGCCGCAGGAGGTCGCCTCGCTGCTCCTGGTCGCCCGCTTCCGGGCCCGCGCCCGCCGGGCCGGCATCGGCGAGGTCACGATCGCGGGCAAGAACGTCCGCTTCGCGCCGGTCTCGCTGCCGGAGTCGCGTGCCGTGCGCCTGGCCCGGATGTACCCCCGCGCCATCGTCAAGCCGCAGGTCGACACGATCCTGGTGCCGCGCCCGCAGACCGCCGTGGTGGGGGGAAAGCCCATCGCGGGCGTGGCTTTGCTTGAATGGGCCCGGGGCGTCATCGACCAGGTGATCGACCCCGCCGACGCGCAGCCCTCCAAGGAGTCCTCGTGAGCACCACCCGTCGATCGCTTGCCGGCCTGGTGGCCGGGTCCGCCCTGCTCGTCTCGGGGCTCTCGGGGTGCGGCGTCGCCGGCACCGACTTCCACCCCGGTGTGGCCGCCCGCGTGGGCGACGCGACCGTGAGCGTGGACGAGGTCGACAGCCTGACCGACAGCTACTGCTCGGCGATCGAGGACCAGCTGACCAAGGCCAAGAACGTCGTCCCGCTCGGCTACCTCCGCAGCGGGGTCGTCGGTCAGCTCACGCTCGTCGAGGCGGCCAAGCAGCTCGCGGCGGAGTACGGCGTCAGCACCGGCGCGCAGTACGAGCAGAAGGTCGCCGAGCTCCGCAGCGCCGTCGCGGCCCTCTCGCCCGACGAGCAGAAGGCCGTCATCGAGATCGAGTCCTCCTCGGCGTACCTCACCGACGTCCTGACCGCCGTCGGCGGCCAGCGGCTCGAGGAGAAGGGCACCAAGAACCCCGAGCCGACCGCCTCCGCCGCCGAGGGCCAGAAGGCACTGACCGCCTGGCTCGACGACCACGACGTGTCGATCGACCCGCAGTTCGGCCTCGCGATCAAGGACGGCAAGGCGGTCCCGACCGACACGTCGCTGTCGTACGCCGTCGGCGACGCCGCCAAGAAGGGCCAGGCCGACAGCCCCGACCAGGTGTACGCCGCCGCGCTGCCCGACGCGCACCGCTGCGGCTGAGGGGTCCCGCGTGGACCCGGCCACCGGCGAGCCGCTGGTCGCGTTCCTCGCCGACATGCGGCGGATGCGCGCCGAGTGCGACTGGAAGCGCGGGCAGACGCACCGCTCGCTGGCGCGCTACCTCCTCGAGGAGACCCACGAGACCCTCGAGCTCCTCGACGCCTGGGACGAGACACCCGGGGCGGTCAACGACCCCGAGCACCTGAGCGAGGAGCTCGGCGACCTGCTGCTGCAGGTGTACTTCCACGCCGCCATCGCCGAGGAGCGCGGCGACTTCACCCTCGACGACGTCGCGCGCGGGCTGATCGCCAAGATGCGCCGGCGGAACCCGCACGTGTTCGGTGGTGCCGAGGGCGGCTCCGCAGCCGAGATCAACGAGGTCTGGCAGGCGATCAAGGCGGCCGAGAAGCCGGACTCCGGCGTCACTTCCGGCCTGCCGATGGGGCTGCCGGCGCTGCTGTACGCCGACAAGGTGCTCGACCGGCTCGACCGGCGCGGGTTGCTGGCGGGGAGCGGTGAGGCTGCCACCGAATCGGGTCCGGGACCGGTGGCTGAGGCGCCGCTGGGCGACCGGCTGCTCGCGCTGGTCGCGGAGGCCCGCGCGGCCGGGGTCGATCCCGAGCAGGAGCTGCGCGACGCCGTACGCCGCCTGCTCGAGGCCGCCGGCGACTGACGGCGACACCGGACGTCATCGGATCCGAGCGCCATGGCCCACGGATCCGATGACGTCCCGCGGACCGCCCACGCCCCAGCCACCCGGGACGGGGCCGAGCCGTCCGGCGCTAGGGTGGTGCCGTCCCGAGACCGGCGGCCGGTGGCCGTCGCGCGACGCCCCCGCACAGCCCCGCACCCGCCCCAGCACCGCACCAGCAACCGCACCAGGAGCAGCCCGTGGCATCCATCGAAGCAGTCGGCGCCCGCGAGATCCTCGACTCGCGCGGCAACCCCACGGTCGAGGTGGAGGTCCTCCTCGACGACGGCGCTTTCGCGCGGGCGATGGTGCCCAGCGGCGCCTCCACGGGAGCGTTCGAGGCGGTCGAGCTGCGCGACGGCGGGGACCGCTACCTCGGCAAGGGCGTCCAGAACGCCGTCAACGGCGTCGTCCAGTCGATCGCCCCGGCGGTCGAGGGCCTCGCCGCCGACGACCAGCGCCTCGTCGACCAGACCATGCTCGAGCTCGACGGCACGCCCAACAAGGCCAAGCTCGGCGCCAACGCGATCCTCGGCGTCTCGCTCGCCGTGGCGCGGGCGGCGGCGGACTCGGCGGGCCTCCCGCTGTACCGCTACGTCGGCGGCCCCAACGCCCACCTGCTGCCCGTCCCGATGATGAACATCCTCAACGGCGGCTCGCACGCGGACTCCAACGTCGACATCCAGGAGTTCATGATCGCGCCGATCGGCGCCGCGACCTTCCGCGAGGGCCTGCGCCACGGCGCGGAGGTCTACCACGCGCTCAAGTCGGTCCTGAAGAAGAAGGGCCTCTCCACCGGCCTCGGCGACGAGGGCGGCTTCGCCCCGAACCTCGACTCCAACCGCGCCGCGCTCGACCTGATCGCGGAGGCCGTCGAGGCCGCCGGCCTGAAGCTCGGCACCGACATCGCCCTGGCGATGGACGTCGCGGCCTCGGAGTTCTTCACGGACGGGTCCTACGCCTTCGAGGGCGGCACCAAGTCCGCCGAGGAGATGACGGCCTACTACGCCGACCTCGTGGCGTCGTACCCCATCGTCTCCATCGAGGACCCGCTCGACGAGGACGACTGGGACGGCTGGAAGGCCATCACCGACCAGCTCGGCACGAAGACCCAGATCGTCGGCGACGACCTCTTCGTGACGAACGTCGAGCGCCTGCAGCGCGGCATCTCCGGCGGCCAGGCGAACGCCCTGCTGGTCAAGGTCAACCAGATCGGCTCGCTGACCGAGACCCTCGACTCCGTCGAGCTGGCGCACCGCAACGGCTACCGCTGCATGATGAGCCACCGCTCCGGCGAGACCGAGGACACCACGATCGCCGACCTCGCGGTCGCCACGAACTGCGGCCAGATCAAGACCGGCGCCCCGGCGCGCTCGGACCGCGTGGCGAAGTACAACCAGCTCCTGCGCATCGAGGACGAGCTCGGCGACGCGGCGCGCTACGCCGGTGCGGCCGCCTTCCCGCGATACCGGGCCTGATCGGGAGACACTTCTCCTGTGGCGGAGCGAAAGACCAACCGGGGCGGGCCCGGAGGCGGCAGACGACCCGGGCAGCGGAGCGTCCCGCGGGTCCGGTCGGTGGAGCAGGCGACCTCGGTCGTCGACCCCGCGACCGGGCCGCGGCGCCCCCGCTTCACCGGGCGGGCGGCCATCCTGCTGCTCGTCCTGGCGGTGCTGACGGTGTCCTACGCCTCCTCGATGCGGGCCTACCTCCAGCAGCGCTCCCACATCACCGACCTCAAGAGCCAGATCGCCCAGCGCGAGGCCAACATCACCGACCTCGAGCGGGAGAAGCGGCGCTGGAACGACCCGGCGTACGTCGAGCAGCAGGCCCGCGAGCGGTTCGGCTACCTGATGCCGGGCGAGACGTCGTACGTCGTGATCGGCGCGGACGGCAAGCCCCTCGAGAGCCGTACCTCGCTCAGCGACCCCTCGACCGTCGACCCCAAGACCCCCACCGCGTGGTGGACCCAGGAGTGGAAGTCCGTGCAGCTCGCCGGCAACCCGCCGAAGCCGACCGCGCCGCCGCTGTCGAAGATCGACGGCTCGCAGCAGTGATCGATCCCGCCGACGAGGCGGCGATCGCCGCCCAGCTGGGCCGGCCGCCGCGCGCCATCCACGAGGTCGGGCACCGCTGCCCCTGCGGCAACCCCGACGTCGCCACCACGGAGCCCCGCCTGCCCAACGGCACGCCGTTCCCCACGACGTACTACCTCACCTGCCCGCGCGCCGCCTCCCGCATCGGCACCCTCGAGGGCTCCGGCCTGATGAAGGAGATGCAGGACCGGCTCGGCACCGACCCGGAGCTGGCGGCGGCCTACCGCGCGGCCCACGAGCGGTACCTCGCCGCCCGCGCCGAGATCGCCGCCCGGGCCGGGCACGACGTCCCCGAGATCGAGGGGATCTCGGCCGGCGGCATGCCCGACCGCGTCAAGTGCCTGCACGTGCTCGCCGGGCAGTCGCTGGCCCAGGGCCGCGGCGTCAACCCGCTCGGCGACGAGGTGCTCGACGCGCTCGGCGCCTGGTGGGAGTCCGGCCCCTGCGTGACCCCGGACGCGTGAGCACCGTCGCCGCGATCGACTGCGGCACCAACACCATCAAGCTCCTGATCGGCGACCTGCCCGACGTCGCCGTCCGCGAGATGCGGATGGTCCGGCTCGGGCAGGACCTCGACCGCACCGGACGGATCGCGGACGAGGCGCTGGTGCGGGCGTTCGCGGCGCTCGACGAGTACGCCGCCCTCATCACCGCCCACGAGGTGCCGGTCGACCGGGTGCGGTTCTGCGCGACGTCGGCGTCGCGGGACGCCTCGAACGCCGCCGACTTCGTGGCCGGGGTCCGCGCCCGGCTGGGCGTCGAGCCGGAGGTGATCGCGGGGGCCGAGGAGGCCGCCCTGGCCTTCGACGGCGCGGTGCGCAACCTGCGGGTCCCGCCGCAGGAGCCGGTCCTGGTCGTCGATATCGGCGGCGGGTCGACCGAGCTGATCCTGGGGTCGTCGGCGCCCGAGACCGCGCACTCGATGGACATCGGCTCGGTTCGCCTGCACGAGCGGCACCTGCACTCCGACCCGCCGACCGCGGCCGAGGTCGCGGCCTGCGTGGCCGACATCGACGCGCACCTCGACGCCTGCCCCGTCGCACCGGGCGACGCGGCGACGGTCGTCGGGGTCGCCGGCACCGTCACGACCGTGGCCGCCGGGGTGCTCGACCTGGCGGCGTACGACCGTACCGACACGGACCAGGCCGTCCTCGCCGCCGACGACGTGCACGCGCTGGTCGACCGGCTGGTCGCGATGACCGTCGCGGAGCGGCTCGAGCTGCCGTGGATGCACCCGGGCCGTGCGGACGTGATCGACGCCGGTGCATTGATCCTGTCGCGGGTGCTGCGCCGCGCCGGCGTCCCGTCCCTGCTCGTGTCCGAGTCCGACATCCTCGACGGGATCGCCTGGTCGATCGGGCGCTGAGCGCGCTGGCAGGTGTTTCACAGGTCATCCCACCCCGACGGGCGGTTTGTGCGGGGGCGCATCGGGCACGGGACGCAGATGACCGACACGACGCGTACGACCGACGAACCACTCGGAGCGGTCGTCCACCGACTCTCCGAGCAGATCCCGGAGCTGGTGCGCAGCGAGCTGCGCCTGGCCCAGGCCGAGCTGGCCCAGAAGGGCAAGAAGGCCGGGGTCGGCATCGGGATGTTCAGCGCCGCCGGCCTGCTGGCGTTCTTCGCCATCGCCACCCTGGTCGCGACCGCCGTCATCGGCCTCGCGATGGTGCTGCCGGCGTGGGCGGCGGGGCTGGTCGTGGCGGTGACCCTGCTGGCGGGGGCCGCCCTCGTGGCCTTCGTCGGCACCAGGGAGGTCAAGGCGGCCACGCCGCCGGCTCCCGAGCGCGCGATCGCCGGCCTGCACGACGACGTCGAGACCATCAAGGGGAAGCACCTGTGAGCACCAACGGCACGACACCCGCCCAGACGTCCGCCCAGACGCCCGCCGCCCAGACGCCCGAGGAGATCGAGGCCGACATCGCGCGCCAGCGCGAGGAGCTCGCCGCGACCGTCGGCCAGCTGCAGGCCAAGCTCGACGTCAAGGCCCGCGCCCAGGACAAGGCCGCCGAGCTCAAGGACCGCGCCACCACGTCCACCGGCTCGCCGCGGCCCGAGCTGGTCGGCGGCGCCGTCGCCGTGCTCGCGGTCGTCGCGCTGCTCGTGTGGCGCCGGCGTACCCACTGACCTCCCGCCCACCCCGACCCACCCCAGGAGTCCCCATGAGCAAGCTGTCCCTCCTCACCGCCGCCGGCATCGGCTACGTCCTCGGCGCCCGCGCCGGCCGCGAGCGCTACGAGCAGATCGCCGCCGGCGCCCGCCAGGTCGCCCGCAACCCCCGCGTGCAGTCGGCCAAGCAGCAGGCGACCGGCGTCGTCGCCGAGCAGGCGGCCGTCGCCAAGGACGCCGCGGCCACCACGGCCAAGGAGGCCGCGTCCGCCGTGGCCTCGACCGTGGCCGACAAGGTCCGCAGCGACGACTCGTCGACCTCGTCCTCGACCGCGGGTGGTGTCGGTGGCGCCCACGCCGCGGCCCGGCCGGCCGGGACCACGGCCCCGCCGCTGTCCTGACGCCCACCCCACCCCAGACCGCCGGCTCGTCCGGCGCGACCCGGCCCCCGTTCGTCGCGTGCGGGGGCCGAGTCGTGCCCCGACGTCCCACCCCCGCGTCTGGCACGGTGAGGGGGTGACCGAGCCGCTGCCGCACCCGCTGACCGGCGAGCCCTTCGCCTCGCCCGTCCCGCCCGGCTCCGGCTGGTCCGACGACCCTGCCGGGCCCGGCACGCCCGTCGCCCGGACGGCCGCCGACGTGCGCGGATTGGTCACCAACCGCACGTCGGAGACCCCGGAACGTGCGGTTGGTGACCAATCCGCAACGTCCCTGGCCGAGCTGACGGCCCGGATCTCGGTCTGCTCGGCGTGCCCGCGGCTGGTGACCTGGCGCGAGGACGTGGCGCGCGACAAGCGGGCGGCGTACGCCGGGGAGCCGTACTGGGGCCGCCCGATCGCGGGCTGGGGGCCGGCCGACGCGCGGGTGCTGGTCGTCGGCCTGGCGCCGGCGGCGCACGGCGGCAACCGGACCGGCCGGATCTTCACCGGGGACCGCTCGGGGGACTGGCTCTTCGCGAGCCTGCACCGGGTCGGGCTGGCCCGCCAGGCGACGAGCGTCCACGCCGGCGACGGGCAGGAGCTGCTCGACACCCGGATGGTGGCCGCGGTCCGCTGCGCCCCGCCGCAGAACAAGCCGACCACCGAGGAGCGCGACACCTGCGCCCCGTGGATCGCCGCCGAGATCCGGCTGCTCACCGAGGTCCGGGTCGTCGTGGCGCTGGGCGCGTTCGGCTGGGACGCGGCGCTGCGGTCCTTCGCGGCCGCAGGCCACGGCGTACCCCGCCCCAAGCCCCGCTTCGGCCACGGCGCCGAGGCCGTCCTCGAGGGGCCTGCCACCGACGAGCCGCGGCGGGACGTGCTGCTGCTCGGGAGCTACCACCCCAGCCAGCAGAACACCTTCACCGGCAAGCTCACCGAGCCGATGCTGGACGACGTGCTCGGCCGCGCGGCCGCCGCTGCGAGAATGCCCCGGTGACCCTCCACGCCATCACCGTCCTCGGCCACGACCGCCCCGGCATCATCGCCGAGACCACCGGCCGCCTCGCCGGCCTCGGGCTCAACCTCGAGGACTCGTCGATGACGCTGCTGCGCGGCCACTTCGCGATGACGCTGGTCTGCGCCGGGTCCGCCACCGACGCCGAGATCGAGGCCGCGCTCGCGCCGCTGGCCGACGACGGGTCGCTGACCGTGACCGTCCGCGAGGTGCCGACCGAGGACGCGGCCGCGGGCGGGGGTACGCCGTGGGTGCTGACCGTGCACGGCGGCGACCGGACCGGCATCGTCTCCTCGATCGTCGAGGAGATCGCCCGCGTGGGCGGCAACATCACCGACCTGACCACCCGGCTGGCCGGCGACCTGTACCTCCTCGTCGCCGAGATCGACCTGCCCGCCGGCGTCGACCCGGCCGCCGTCGACGCCGCGATCCAGCAGGTCGCCTCCGGGCTCGGCGTGGGGGCGACCCTGCGCGAGGCCGAGGCCGACGACCTGTGAGCGAGGAGCAGCACCCGGTCGCCGCCTGGACCGAGGCCGACCTCGGGGTCGAGGGCCGGGTCCTCGACGTGGTCCGCGCGCCGGCCCCCGTGCTGTCGACGCCGGGGGAGCGCGTCGACCCCACCGACCTCGCGACCATGCAGCTCGCGGCGGACCTGGTCGCGACGATGCGGGTCAGCCCCGGCTGCGTCGGGCTGGCCGCGCCGCAGGTCGGCGTCGGCGTACTCCTCTTCTGCGTCGACGTCTCCGCCCACCCCAAGACGCGCACGCACCACGGCACCTTCGTGCTCTGCAACGCGGAGGTCGTCGAGTCGAGCCGCAACGAGAAGGCCCGCGAGGGCTGCATGAGCGTCCCCGACCTGACCGGGGACGTGAAGCGCCCGACCCGCCTGGTCGTCCGCGGCCAGCTGCCCGGCACCGGCGAGGAGGTCACCGTGACCACCGACGCCTTCGAGGCCCGCGCGCTCCTGCACGAGATCGACCACTGCGCCGGGCTGCTGTTCGTGGACCGGGCGGCCGGCGCGCACGCGATCTACGCCCGCAAGACGTACTTATGATCCGGTCCTGACGGACGTCATGCGATCTGGTCGCCGGGGCGACCACATCGCATGACGTCCCCTGGCAGCACCCGGCCCCCGTATCCCAATCGGCAGAGGAAACCGCCTTAAAAGCGGCTCAGTCTGGGTTCGAGTCCCAGCGGGGGCACCCTGCACGGAACCTGCCAAATGAGCCGTCACCAGCGGGAACGCCACGGCCCGGCCGAGCGTTGAACCCGGTGAGCCCTTCTAGACTGGGGCACACACCGGTGAGTCGTCAGATGGACGGCCACCACCCGGCCTCCAAGGAGGAGACCATGCAGAGCAACAACCCGGTGTTCCGCCGCTCGGAGGAGTTCAACCGCCCCGGCGCGAACACCTACGGCAACCAGACGTACGCCGGCAACGGTGCGGCCTACCCCGGCTACGGGCAGGCCGGCCAGTCCGACCCCTCGACCTGGGGCACCGGCACGCCCGGCACCCCGACCCACACCCCGGCCTCCACCGGCCCGATGACGATCGACTCGGTCGTCCAGAAGACCGGCATCACGCTCGGCATCGTCATCGTCTCCGCCCTGGCCACCTGGGTGATGACGCCGGACATCGAGAACGGCGCGATCAGCGGCGGCCTCATCTCCGCCGTGATGATCGGCTCGCTCGCGGCCTTCGCGCTGTCGATGGTGAACTCCTTCAAGAAGGTCATCAGCCCGGCCCTCGTGATGGCGTTCGCGGTCGCGGAGGGCATCGCCCTCGGCGGCCTGAGCAAGCTCTTCGACGTGCAGTTCGGTGACGGGGTCGTCTCCGGCGCCGTGATCGGCACGTTCGCGGCCTTCGCCGGCACGCTCGCGGCGTACAAGGTCTTCAACATCAAGGTCGGCGCGAAGTTCAAGATGATGGTGATGGCTGCCGTCTTCGGGATGATCGGTCTGAGCCTGATGGAGCTCGTGCTGAGCATGTTCAACGCCAGCATCGGCCTCTTCGGCTTCGGCACGCTCGGCATGCTCACCGCGATCGCCGGCCTCGTGCTCGGCGTGTTCATGCTCGTCATGGACTTCGACTTCGTCGAGCAGGGCATCGCCAACGGCATCCCCGAGCGGGAGTCGTGGCGTGCCGCGTTCGCGATGACGGTCAGCCTGGTCTGGATCTACACCAACCTGCTGCGCCTGCTCGCGATCTTCAGCGACAACTAGCCCCACCGAGCTCCGGCCCCGCAACGGTCGGCGCGGAACACGACGGCCCCGGGTACGCCCCGGGGTCGTCGTCATGTCCGGGGCGCGTCGTACGGCGTCAGCGCGAGCCGGCGTCCTGCTCGACCGCAGCGGCCTGCTCGTCCTCGTCGTCGGGCGCCTCGACCTCCGAGTGGGGGTGCCGGCGGCGGTGCCGCAGCTCGACCCACATGCCGCGGACCCCGCGGCGGGACCCGCCGACCTCGGTGCCGTCGAGCTCGGTGCCGGGGGTGTTGACGGCGCGGACGGCCGCGGTGGCCACCGGCAGCACGCCCTCGCCGCGGAACGCCTCCGGCTGGGCCTCGTCGTCGGGGATCAGCCCGAGCGCGGCCATCGTCGAGGGCAGCAGCACCGCGGCCAGGGAGCGGTAGCCGTCCACCGACGGGTGGAACTGGTCGGGGCCGAAGAGCAGCGCGGGCGCGGCGGCGAACTCCGGGCCCAGGATCGAGCCGAGCGAGACGGTGCGGCCGCCCTCCTCGAGGACGGCGATGGTCTGCGCGGCGGCCAGCCGGCGCGACCAGGTGCGCGCGACCTGCTTGAGCGGGGGAGCGATCGGCTTGATGGTGCCGAGGTCCGGGCAGGTGCCGACGACGACGGCGATGCCGGCCTCGCGTAGGCGGCGCACGCCCTCGGACAGCTGGCGCACCGAGGCCGACGGGAAGGTGCCGTGGGTGACGTCGTTGGCGCCGATCAGGATCACCGCGACGTCCGGCTCGATCGGCAGGGTGCGGTCGATCTGGGCGGCCAGGTCGGCGGTCCGGGCGCCGACGACGGCGAACTCGCGCACGTAGACCCGGCGGTCGGCCCGCTCGGCCAGCCCGCTGGCGAGCACCGCGCCCGGGGTCTCCTCGACGCGGTCCACGCCGTACCCGGCCGCGCTGGAGTCGCCCAGCAGCGCCACCTTGAGCGCGGGGCCGGGGCGGCCGCGGCCGTACCACCCGGTCGCGTCCGGCGGCGGCTCGCTGGAGACGACGCCGATGGCCTTGCGGGCGAGCTTCGCCTCGAGGGTCAGGACGCCGTACAACCCGGCGCCGACGGCGGAGAGCCCGCCACCACCGAAGGCGGCAGCGGAGGCGAGCTTGCGCGCTGCTCCGGCTTTCCCCACACCCCCAGTCTACGGAGGGCCGGCGAGCCGCCTGCACGCGGTTTGGTGGGTTGTGGACGGGGGCCTCTAGATTGACGGGATGCAGTATGTGAACTCACTCCTGGACCTCATCGGCAACACCCCGCTGCTGAGGCTGTCCCGGGCCCTCATCACCCCCGAGGAGCCCACGTTCGACCCCGCGACCGCGCCGATGGTGCTGGCGAAGGTCGAGTACCTCAACCCCGGCGGGTCCGTGAAGGACCGGATCGCGACCCGGATGATCGAGGCCGCCGAGGCGTCCGGCGAGCTCCAGCCGGGCGGCACGATCGTCGAGCCCACCTCCGGCAACACCGGCGTCGGCCTCGCGATGGTCGCCCAGGCCAAGGGCTACAAATGCGTCTTCGTGTGCCCGGACAAGGTCAGCGAGGACAAGCGCAACGTGCTCAAGGCGTACGGCGCCGAGGTGGTCGTCTGCCCGACCGCGGTCGCCCCTGAGCACCCCGACTCGTACTACAACGTCAGCGACCGGCTCTCCTCGCAGCCGGGCGCGTGGAAGCCCGACCAGTACTCCAACCCGAACAACCCGCGCTCTCACTACGAGACCACCGGCCCGGAGATCTGGGCGCAGACCGAGGGGAAGATCACCCACTTCGTCTGCGGCGTCGGCACCGGCGGCACGATCAGCGGCATCGGCCGCTACCTCAAGGAGCAGAACCCGGACGTCCAGGTGATCGGCGCCGACCCGGCCGGCTCGGTCTACTCCGGCGGCTCCGGGCGGCCCTACCTCGTCGAGGGCGTCGGCGAGGACTTCTGGCCCGACTGCTACGACCGCACCGTCGCGGACCGGATCATCGAGGTCTCCGACGCGGACTCCTTCCACTACACGCGGCGCCTGGCCCGCGAGGAGGCGCTGCTCGTCGGCGGCTCGTCCGGCATGGCGGCGTACGCCGCGATGCAGCTGGCCCACGAGCTGGCCGGCACCCCCGAGGGCGAGAACGCCGTCATCGTGGTGCTGCTGCCCGACTCCGGCCGCGGCTACCTCACCAAGGTCTTCAACGACGAGTGGCTGGGGCAGTACGGCTTCCTCGCCGCCCGCGACTCCCAGACCGTCGGCGAGGTGCTCCGCGGCAAGGACGGCCGGCTGCCCGACCTCGTGCACACGCACCCCGGCGAGACCATCGCCGAGGCCGTGCAGATCCTGCAGGAGTACGGCGTCTCGCAGATGCCCGTCGTGCGCGCCGAGCCCCCGATCGTGGCCGCCGAGGTCGCCGGGTCGGTCTCCGAGCGCACGCTGCTCGACGCGCTCTTCGCCGGCTCCGCCAAGCTGACCGACCAGGTCGAGGACCACATGTCCCCGGCGCTGCCGACCATCGGCTCGACCGAGGCCGCCCGCGACGCCGTCACCCTGCTCGGCAACGCCGACGCCGTGCTTGTCCAGGAGGACGGCAAGCCGGTCGGCGTGCTCACGCGTCAGGACCTGCTGGCGTTCCTCGCGCGGGGCTGAGGGCGGGCCCACTGGCCCCTGCTTCATCACGGGATGCAGGCGAAGCAGCGCTTCCCTCGGTGAATTCGCCGTGGGAAGCTCCACTTCGCCTGCATCCCGTGATGAAGCGACCGCTCCCGCGTCGGCTAGAATCAGAACCTGTTCTAGTTCCGGCGCGAGGAGCGACATGACGGCGACCCCGGCGACACCCGCGATCGAGGGATGGTTCACGACCGGGGCGGCCGCGGCGCTGGTCGGCGCCCGGTGCACCACGTGCACCACGGTCTTCTTCCCGCGGAGCAGCAGCGGCGCCGGCCCCGACGGGCACGGCTTCTGCCGCAACCCGGCGTGCGCGGGCGAGGAGTTCGAGGACGTCGAGCTGTCGCGGCGCGGCCGGGTCTGGTCGTACACCGACGCGCAGTACCAACCCCCGCCGCCCTACCTCGCGCCCGGCAGCCCCGGCGACGCCTACGAGCCGTTCGCGCTCGCGGCGGTCGAGCTGCCGGAGGGCCTGGTCGTGCTGGGGCAGGTCGCGCAGGGGTACGGCGTCCGCGACCTGCACGTCGGCGCCGAGGTCGAGCTGGTCGTCGAGACGCTGTACGCCGACGAGACCGGTGACCGCACCATCTGGCGCTGGAAGCCCGTGGTCGAGCTGGGCGAGGAGGCCGACCAGTGAGCACCGACGTCGCCGTCCTGGGGGTCGGCATGCACCCGTGGGGCAAGTGGGGCAGGCCGTTCACGACGTACGGCGTGCACGCCGCCCGCGCCGCCCTCGCCGACGCGGACGTCGCCTGGACCGACGTCGACCTGGTGGTCGGCGGCGAGACGGTGCGCAACGGCTACGGCGGGTATGTCGCCGGCGCGACCTTCGCCCAGGCCCTGGGCTGGAACGGCGCCCGCGTCGCCACGTCGTACGCCGCCTGCGCCACCGGCGCCCAGGCGATCGACACCGCGCGCGCCCGGATCCTCGCCGGGCTCTGCGAGGTCGCGCTCGTAGTCGGGGCCGACACGACGCCCAAGGGCTTCCTGGCCCCGAACGCCGGCGAGCGCTGGGACGACCCGGACTGGCTGCGCTTCCGGCTGCTCGGGATGACGAACCCGGCGTACTTCGCGATGTACGCCCGCCGCCGGATGGACCTCCACGGGGCCACCTCGGAGGACTTCGCGGCGGTCAAGGTCAAGAACGCCCGGCACGGGCTGGCCAACCCGAACGCGCGCTACCGCAAGGAGGTCAGTGCCGAGGACGTCCTGACCAGCGCCGTGGTCTCGGACCCGCTGCACCTGCTCGACATCTGCGCGACCTCCGACGGGGCGGCGGCGGTCGTCCTGACCAGCGTCGACTACGCGCGCCGCCACGGGATCGCCGCGCCGGTCCGGGTGCGGGCCGTCTCGACGGTCACCCCGACCTTCCCGAACACCGTGCTGGACATGCCGAACCTCTCGACCGACTCGAGCGCCGTGGCCGGCGTCCCGGAGCGGACCTTCAAGCAGTCGATCGCGCACGCGGCGTACGAGGAGGCCGGCATCGGCCCCGAGGACGTCAGCCTGGCCGAGGTGTACGACCTCTCCACCGCCCTCGAGCTGGACTGGATGGAGGACATCGGGCTCTGCAAGCCCGGCGAGGCCGAGGCGATGCTCCGGGCCGGCGACACCACCATCGGTGGCCGCGTCCCGGTGAACCCGTCCGGCGGGCTGGCCTGCTTCGGCGAGGCGGTCCCGGCGCAGGCGATCGCCCAGGTCTGCGAGGTCACCTGGCAGCTGCGCGGGCAGGCGACCGGCCGCCAGGTCGAGGGTGCCCGGGTCGGCATCACCGCCAACCAGGGGCTCTTCGGGCACGGGTCGTCGGTGCTGCTCAGCACCTGACCGGAGGACCGAACGGGCGCCGGGACGGGACCTTGGTCCCTGCCGCGGGATGGCCGCACGGGGCCACGCTGGACGTGACCCAGACGTCCAGGAGGACCCCATGACCACCGACCACCGGCCCGTCGTCGTCGCCGTCAGCGAGCAGTGCGTGCCCGAGGCGGCGCTCGCGTACGCCGTCCAGGAGGCCGTCCGCCAGGGCGCGCCCCTCGAGCTCGTGCACGCCTACGACGTGGTGCCGCACGCGCCGCAGACCGGGCTGGACGACGTCGCCCGCGCCGAGCGGATCGCCGCCGGGGCGCTGCAGGTCGCGCTGGAGCGCGCGGCCGAGCTCGTCGCCTCGCGGGTCGCCGTCCGCGGTCGCCTCGTGCGGCTGCCGGTCGTCCGCGGCATCGTGGAGGCGGCGGAGCCGGCCCGGCTGCTGGTCCTAGAGCGCCGCGACGAGACCCGCCTGGCGCGGATCGCGACCCGCTCGACCACCAGCGGGGTGGCGGCGCGCACGTCCGTCCCGGTCGTCGTCGTGCCCCGCCGCGGCCCGCACGGGCCGCTCGGCCGCGTCGTGGTCGGCGTCGACGTCCCCGAGCGCAGCCACGCGATCCTCGTCCAGGCCCTGGCCGTCGGCGCCGCCCGCGGCGTCGGGGTGCGGGTGGTCCACACGTGGTGGTTCCCCGGCGGGTACGACGACCTCGTCATGTCCCGCGAGACCTCCGAGGCGTTCTCGGCCGCGGCCCGCGTGCAGGTGGAGGCCGCGCTGGCGGAGGCGGTCGCGGAGCACCCCGGCGTCCCCGTCGAGGTCGAGGTCCGCCACGCCCGACCGGCCGACGCGCTCGTCGAGGCCTCGACCGGTGCCGCCCTCGTGGTGGTCGGCCGCCACGACCCGCTCGTGCCGACCGGCTCGCACCTGGGGCCCGTGGCGCGGGCGGTGCTGCGCGAGGCGGCCTGCCCGGTGCTGCTCGTCGCGCCGCACCCGCACCGCGCCGTGCGCGCCCACGGGCACGACCAGGGCCACGACCAGGCGCCCGGCCACCGGGCCGCGCTGCTCGTGTGACCGGCGCCGACGAACCGCCCGAGGTGGGACAGTGGCCGCATGACGGATCCCCAGCGCATCACGGTCTACCTCCTCGACGACCACGAGGTGGTCCGCCAGGGTCTCCGGGCGCTGCTCGAGGCCGCCGGTGACATCGAGGTCGTGGGGGAGTCGGGGTCGGCCGAGGAGGCCACGTCGCGGATTCCCGCGCTGCGCCCCGACGTCGCGGTCCTCGACGGCCGGCTGCCGGACGGCTCGGGGGTCGAGGTCTGCCGGGCGGTCCGGGCGGTGGACCCGTCGATCCGGGCGCTCATCCTGACGTCGTACGACGACGACGAGGCGCTCTTCGCGGCGATCATGGCCGGGGCGTCGGGCTACGTGCTCAAGGAGATCAAGGGCTCCGACCTCGTCGGGGCCGTGCGCCAGGTCGCGGCCGGCAACTCGCTGATCGACCCGGCGCTGACCGCGCGCGTCCTCGACCGGGTGCGCAACGGCCCGGCGACGGCGCCGGAGCTCGCCGAGCTGACCGAGCAGGAGCTCAAGCTGCTCGCGCTGATCGCCGAGGGCCTGACCAACCGGCAGATCGGCGAGCGGATGTTCCTCGCCGAGAAGACGGTCAAGAACTACGTCTCCAGCATCCTGAGCAAGCTCGGCCTCGAGCGCCGCACCCAGGCCGCCGTGCTCGCCTCGAAGCTCCTCGGCCCGGCCGGTCAGGCCGGCCCGGCCGGTCAGGGCCCCGGCGGCGGGCCGAACGGTCCCGGACACTGAGGACCATCAGCACCCACCGGGGGACCATCCGCCCCTGCCGGTGACCCCCCTCCCCGCGGGAGGCTCGAGTCAGAAGAAGTCCACTACTCGAGGAGGCCGCCGCCATGGCTGTCATGCACCAGCACACGAACGTGGAGAGCGTCGCGGGCGACGTCTCCGCCACCCACGTCACGACCACCCGGCGCGTCCTGGCCGCCCTGCGGATCGCCTTCGGGCTGACCTTCCTGTGGGCGTTCTTCGACAAGCTGCTGGCCCTGGGCTTCCACACCGGCTACGACCCGACCGGGGCCACGCTGGACCGCTTCGGCCCCGCCGCCTGGATCAACGGCGGCAGCCCGACGGAGGGCTTCCTGAAGTTCGGCGCCGACGGCCCCTTCAAGGGCTTCTACAACAGCATCGGCGGCACCGCCTGGGCCGACACCCTCTTCATGCTCGGCCTGCTCGGCATCGGGACGGCGCTGACCTTCGGGATCGGCATGCGCTTCGCGGCCGTCGCCGGCGCGACGATGTACCTCCTCATGTGGAGCGTGGCCCTGCCGCCGGAGACCAACCCCGTGCTCGACGACCACATCCTCGGTGCGCTCAGCGTGGTCGCGCTGGCCCTCCTCAACGCCGGCGACACCTGGGGCCTCGGCCACTGGTGGGGCAGCCAGAAGGTCGTCCAGGAGCACCCCGTCCTGCGGTGATCCCACTCGCCGCAGTGAGCGGCCACCCGGCACGCCGGGTGGCCGCTCTGCCACGTCCGGGACCGTCGCTCAGCCGAGCGGGACCCACCAGCTGAACGACGTGCCCCGCGGCTCGCGCGCCGTCAGCTCCAGCCCACCGCCGAGGGCGCCGGCCCGGCGCCGGGCGTTGCGCAGCCCGCTCTCGGCCGGACCGGCCGCGACCCCCACCCCGTCGTCGAGCACGGTGAGCCGCACGTCCTCGCCGGTCACGAGCAGCACGACCTCGGCGTACGACGCCTGCGCGTGCCGCGCCAGGTTCGACAGTGCCTCGCGCAGCACCGGCACGAGCTGCTCGCGGACCGGGTCGGGCACGGCGGTGTCGACGGGACCGCTGGTGCGGACCGTGGGGGTGTACCCGAGGACGGAGGCGTACTCCTGCACGAGCGCGCGCAGCTCCGCCCGCAGCGAGTCGGAGCGCTGGAGCTGCAGCTCGAAGATCGTGCCGCGGATGTCCTTGATCGTCTGGTCGAGGTCGGTGACGGCGCGGTCGAGCCGCTCGGCGATGTCCGGGCTGGCCGCGAGCAGGGCGGCGGTCTGGAGGTGCAGGCCGGTGGCGAAGAGGCGCTGGATCACCACGTCGTGCAGGTCGCGCGCGATCCGCTCGCGGTCCGAGATCAGCACCAGCTCCTCGCGGTCGGCCAGGGCCTGGGCCCGGTCGAGGGCCAGCGCGGCCTGGTCGGCGAAGGACGCGAGCAGCTCGCGCTCCTCGACGTCCTGGGGCGCGCGGCCGCTGTCGAAGAGCGCCACCAGCGCGGCCCGCTCGGCCAGGTGCGCCCGCAGCGGGATCACCAGCGCGGTGAGGGGCCCGAGATCCACGGCGGCGATGTCGGTCCCGGAGCGGGGCCTCGTCGCGAGCTCGTCCAGCGCGGCGGTGGCGCGGTCGGCGTCGGCCGGGTCGGAGGTGACGGTGCGTGCGGTGTCGTAGCGGTACCCGAGCACGGCGGTGGCCCGTGCCCCGGACACCGAGCGTGCGGCCTGGGTGATCAGCCGCAGCGCCCGGACGACGTCGACGGGGGGCTGCAGCGCGTCGGCCAGCGCGGCCGAGGCCTCCAGCCACTGGCGCCGGCGCTCGCTGAGGCCGTAGGAGCGGGCGTTCTCGATCACGAAGCCCGCGGCGCTGGCGAGCGCCCCGACGAGCAGCTCGTCCTGCTCGGTGAACTCGGTCCCGCCGGCCTTCTCGGTCAGGTAGAGGTTGCCGAACACCGTGCCCCTGATCCGCACCGGGACGCCCAGGAACGTCGTCATCGGTGGATGGTTCGCGGGGAAGCCCACCGAGTGCGGGTGCGCGCTGAGCGAGGGCAGCCGGAGCGCGCGGGGCTGCTCGATCAGCAGGCCGAGGATGCCCTGGCCCCGGGGCAGGTCGCCGATCAGCGCGCGCTGCTCCTCGGTGAGGCCGGTGGTGACGAACTCGACCAGGGAGCCGTCGTGGCCGATCACCCCGAGCGCGGCGTACTGCGCGCCCGTGAGCTCGGAGGCGGCCTCCACGATCCGGGTGAGCACGCTGCGCAGGTCGAGGTCGGAGGAGATCGCGATCACCGCGTCCAGCAGGGCCTGGGCGGTGCCGGGCAGCTCGGGACGCGGGGAGGTCGTCATCGGGCCAGTGTGGGGCACGGGCGGTGCCAGCGGGGCGGGACGGCGGGGCCGGGTCAGCGGGGCCGGCGCAGCCGGCGGGGGATCCCGGCGTCGAGGAGGGTCGCCGGGGCGAGCCGCACCTTGACGTCGACGAGGCTGCAGCCCGTGGGCGTGACGAGGACCGGGTTGAGGTCCAGCTCGCTGACCTCGGGCACGTCGGTGGCGAGCGCGCCCAGGTCGACGACCAGCTGCTCGAGGGCGGCGACGTCGACGCGGGGACTGCCCCGGAAGCCGTCCAGCAGCGGCCAGCTGCGCAGCGAGCGCAGCGCCCGGCCGGCGTCGGCGCGGGTCAGCGGCGGCAGGAGGAACACGCGGTCGGCCAGGAGGTCGGTGGTCACGCCACCGGCCGCGACCATGACCAGGGGGCCGAAGCCGGGGTCGCGCACGACGCCCAGCGCGAGCTCCACCCCGGCGACGACCGGCTGCACGAGCACCGGGACCCCGTCCTGCCCGAGCTCGAGGCCGAACCCGCGGACCGCCGCCACCACCTCGTCGTACGACGTGAGCCCGACGCGCACCAGGCCGCGCTCGGTCTTGTGCACGATCCCGGGCTCCGCGACCTTGACCACGACCGGGAAGCCGAGGTCCACCGCGGCCCGGCCCGCCCCCTCGCCGCCGCGCGCGCTGCGCCCGGCCGGGGCCAGGCCGTAGGGGCCGAGCAGCTCGATCGCCTCGGCCGGGTCCAGCCAGCCGCCGGCAGGACGGTCGGCGGACCGTTCCGCCACCAGCCGCGCGCCCACGAGGCGGGCCACGGCGGCGCGGTCCTCGTCCGGCGGCTCGGGCTCCTCGCGCGGGACGCGCAACCAGGCGGCGTACCTCGTCACGCGCGCGAGCGCCTGGACGGCGGTGCCGACCGAGCGGTAGCGCGTGATGCCCGGGAGGTCGTCGGGGCGCGGGTTCAACCCGCCCATCGGGACCAGGAGGAGCGGCTTGCCGGGGTGGGCCGCGCGGGCGTCGACCAGCGCGGTGACGAGGGGAGCGGGGTCGCCGACGCTCGTGCGGACGAGCACCACCACCACGGCGTCGACCTCGTCGGAGGTGAGCAGGGCCGCGACGATCGCGCCGAGGTCCGCGGGCGCGGTGCCCGCGCCGGCGTCGACGGGGTTGCTGGTGCCGGTCGTGCCGAGCACGTGGCCGGCCAGCGTGGCGCGCAGGGCGGGCGAGAGCTCGGGGACGACGAGGCCGCACCGGTCCGCCTCGTCCGCCGCGAGCACGCCGAGCCCGCCGGCGTTGCTGACGATCGCGAGGCGGGGGCCGCCCGGCAGCGGCCGGCCGTCGGTGAGCAGCGCGGTCTCGGCGAGCTCCTCGGCGCTGCGGCAGGCGATCACGCCGGCCTGGGTGAAGAGGGCGTCCACGCCGACGCCGGAGGCCGCGGCGGCGGCCGTGTGCGAGGCACCGGCCCGCCGGCCCCCCTGCGAGCGGCCTCCGACGACGGCGAGCAGGGCTTTGCGCTCGGCGAAACGGCGGGCCGTCCGGGCGAACTTCGGGGCGTTGCCGAACGACTCGAGGTACAGCGCGGCCGAGGTCACGCGCGGGTCCTCGAGCCAGGCGGCGAGCAGGTCGTTGCCCGACACGTCCGCCTTGTTGCCGAGCGAGATGAAGGAGCCGACCCCCAGCCCGAGGTCCCGGGCGAGGTCGATGAGCGCGATGCCGACGCCGCCGGACTGGGAGGCGATCGCGAGGCCGCCGGGCGGGGGTACGCCGTGGCTGAAGGTCGCGTTCAGCCGCAGGTCCGGGTCGTTGACCATCACGCCCAGGCAGTTGGGCCCGACCAGGCGCATGCTGTGGCGGCGGGCCAGGTCGAGCATCGCGCGCTGCAGGGCAGCCCCCTCGGCGCCCATCTCCTCGAAGCCCGACGAGATCACCACCGCGGCGGGGACCCCGGCCTCGGCGGCGTCGCGGAGCGTCTCGAGCACGCGCGTGGCCGGCACGGCGACGACCGCCAGGTCGACCGGCCCGGGCAGGTCGACGAACCGGGCGGAGGCCGCCAGCCCGGCGACCTCGGGGGCCGTGGGGTGGACGACGTACAGGTCGCCGGCGTACCCACCGGCGCGGAGGGAGGCCAGCACCGCGGCGCCGATCCCGCTGCCGTCGCGGCGTACGCCGGTGACCGCGACGCTGCGCGGGTGGAGCAGGGGTGCCAGCGAGCGGGTCTCCGCGCGACCCTCGCGGACGTCGGCGGCCGCCACGGCGCGCGCTGAGGCGGCGATGCCCATCTCGACGTGGATGGTGCCCGCGTCCGCCTGGCGGGTGACCTCGAAGCCGGCGTCGAGGAAGACCCCGAGCATGGCGCGGTTCTCGGTGAGCACCTCGGCGACGAACCGCCGGATGCCGCGGTCGCGGCAGGTCGCCGCGAGGTGCTCGAGCAGCAGGCTGCCGAGGCCCTGGCCGTGACGCTCCTCGTCGACGAGGAAGGCGACCTCGGCGGTGTCGGCCGAGACCGGCTCGGCCGTCCCGAGCGCGACGATGCGGTCCCGGACCGTGACCACCAGGGCCGCCACCGTCGGGCGCGCGGCGTCGAAGAGGTGCTCGACGTAGTCCTGCCCGGCCTTGCGGCCGACGGCGAAGAAGCGCATCCGCAGGCTGGCCAGGGAGGCGCCCTCGTGCAGGGCGGCGAGGCCGTCGTGGTCGTCGGGCCGGACGCCGCGCACCACGGCGACGGTGCCGTCGGTGAGGAGGACGTCGGCGTCGAGCGGGTCGGCGTGGCTCCCGGCGTACGTCACAGGGCGCGCCGGATGCGCAGCTCGGCCACGGGGTTCCCGGCGGCGCCGAGGCGTCGCCCGGTCAGCTCGTCCCAGGCCAGGCGCAGGTGCATCCCGCGGGCGCCCGCCGCCCACGGGTGCGGCTGCCAGACGGCGCGGATGTGCTCCAGCTCGGCGGGGTCGGTCACGAACTCGGCGCGGCCGCGCGCCACGACGCTCCAGCCGCGGTGGTACTCGTGGTCGAACTGGTCGATCTCGAAGGCCAGGGTGCTGTCCCGGCCGTAGGTGCCGAGCAGGCTGTACGGCGAGGTCCGCACGATGATCGCGTCGTCGACGACCGAGTAGTTGATCGGGATGACGTGCGGTCCGTCCGGGGTGGACAGCGCGAGGCGCCCCACGACGCCGGAGCGCAGCAGGGTCTCGCACTCCTGCTGGCTCAGGTCGAGTGATTCGTGCACGGCGCACCTCCGGTCGGTCGGGTGGTTCTTGCTGCCCCTCGATCCTCACGGCTCAGCGCGCTGCGCAGCAGGGCCGATGGTCCCGAGGGGGCGGACCGTTGCGCCCTGCCGGACCGCGCGGTGCGCGACGAGAGTCGGGGTGAGGCCGCAGGACCGCGGCCCGGCGCCCGTCCGGGCGCCACCGAGCAGGAGGACCGCCATGACCACACCCCACTCCCACGTGCCGGCCGGCACCATCGTCGTCGGCGTCGACGGGTCCGACGGCTCGCTCCGGGCCCTCACGTGGGCGACCGCGCAGGCGCTGCTGGAGCACCGGGCGCTGACGCTCGTCCACGGGCTCGGGCCGGCGGGCACGGCGTGGGCCGGGCAGGTCGGCCTCGACCACCGGGTGCTGCTCGACGCCCTGCGCCAGGACGGCACCGCGATCCTGGATGCCGCCCGGGAGCACGTGCGCACCAAGGCGCCGGACGTCGAGGTCCACGAGGTCCTGCACATCTCGGACCCGCGCGAGGTGCTCCTCGAGATGTCCCGCGAGGCCGGCATGGTCGTCCTCGGCTCGCGCGGGCGCGGCACCCTGCGCAGCCTGCTGCTGGGCTCGGTCAGCGTCAGCGTGACCAAGCACGCGCACTGCCCCGTGGTCGTGCTGCGCCCGGCCGAGCGCGGCACCGTCCGCAACGGCGTCCTGGTCGGCGTGGACGGCACGGCGCGGTCGCGGGAGGTGCTGGAGTTCGCCTACCGGATCGCCGCGGCGCGCGACCTGCCGCTGACGGTCCTGCACAGCTACTGGTACGGCGCGGTCCTCGTCGAGGGCATCCCGCAGGGGCTGACCTCCGAGTCCGAGCTGGAGGAGCAGCGGCTGCTGCTCGCCGAGACGGTCGCGGGCATGGCCGAGAAGTTCCCGGAGGTCCGGGCCCGGGCCGAGCTCGCCCACGGGCTGGCCGACGACTGCCTGGTGCGGGCATCGGCCCGGATGGACCTGGTCGTGGTCGGGGCGCACGCTGGCGGCGTGCGCACCCAGCTGACCCGCGGCTCGGTCGCGTCCTCGGTCGTCGAGCACGCGCGCACGACCGTGGCGGTCGTGCCGAGCCGGAGCGACGACGACGCCTGAGGGTCTGGGTCAGGCGGGTCAGCCGGGCAGGGCCATGAGGAGCATCGGCTCCTCGTGGTCCGGCATCCAGGGCGGCGTCATCTCACCGACGACCGTCCAGCCGCGGTGCCGGTAGACCTGCACCGCGGTGCCGTGGCTCTGGATCACGTCCAGGACGGGGAGCCGGTCGTGCTCGCGAATCCACGCGACGGCCGTGTCGAGCAGCAGCCCGCCGACCCCGGTGCCCTGCAGCTCGAGGGCCACGAACAGGACCGAGACGATGGCCAGCTCCTCGGTGGGGCGTCCGGTCGTCGCCGCGAACAGCGCGGCCTCCGCGCCCGTCACCCGGCCGACCATCACGTGCCCGACGGGGAGGCCGTCGAGCTCGGCGACCCACGCCACCTGCTCGTTCGGACGCACCAGGAACTGCTCGACCGGGAACGGCAGCGGCCAGCGGAACGGGTAGCGCGACGACGGCTGCTGCCCGGCCAGCGCCTCGGCCAGCGCGGGCAGGTCGGCGTCGGTGCGCGGGCGCAGGACGACGCGGTCGCGGACCCGGGCGGTCGCCACCGGGTCGCTCATCGGAGCGGCACCTGTGCGTCGCCGTCGACGTAGACCCAGCGCCCCGCCCGCCGGGTGAAGCGGCTCCGCTCGCGCAGCTCGCCGGCCCCGCCCGCGGTCCGGTAGTGCGCGACGAAGGCGACCTCGCCCTCCTGGTCGTCCGGGCCGCCCGCGACCGTGTCGAGCACGTCGAGCCCCGTCCAGGTCATCCCCGGGCTGGGCTCGAGGTCGTCCGGTCGCGTGCGCGGGTGCCAGGAGCGGAAGAGGTAGTCCTGCTCGCCGAGCGCGTAGGCGGCATACCGCGCCCGCATCAGCTGCTCGGCCGTCACCGCCGGCACGGCGCCGCGGTGCAGGCGCCCGCAGCAGGCGTCGTACGACGTGGCGGAGCCGCACGGGCAGGGTTGCTGGAGAGGCACGCCTGCACGCTACCGGCGACCCCCGACGTGCGGCTCCGGGCCGGGCCCGGGTGTACAACGAGCCATGACCGAACCCGCGTCCCCGGCCCCGCACCCGGCACCCCACCCGACCCGGACGGCGCACCACCCGGCCGTCGCGCACGAGCTCGCCCTCGCCGGCGACGTCCAGCTGCGGATCGCCGACCTGATCACCCGCTTCGCGGGATCGATGCCGTTCGTCTACGTGCACGTGGCGGCGTTCGCCGTCTGGATGCTGGTGGTCGAGCGCAGCCCCTGGCCGACGCTGACGCTGATCGTGTCGCTCGAGGCGATCTTCCTGTCGACGTTCGTGATGATCGGGCAGAACCGGCAGGCGCGCTTCCAGCGGATCAAGGCCGACCACGACTTCGTCGCCCAGGAGCAGGAGTTGCACGTCAACACCGACCTGACCCGCGTCATCGAGCGGCTGGTGCGCGAGATCCACCAGAGCGTCGCGCCCGGGGCGGGGGACGGCCCGCCGGCTCCCTCGGCCTGACGGGGCGGGCGCAACCTGCCGGAAACCCGCGGGGTTGTCGCGCTGAGTAGCGTGGAAAGCGTGACCTCTGCACCCACGTCCGCACCCACCTCCAGCACCGTCGGCGAGCTCCGGGCCGCCGGCCACACCCTCAGGACGCTCCGCGAGGAGATCCGCGACAACCTGCTCGCGGCCCTGCGCGAGGGGCGTGACCCGTGGCCCGGCCTGCACGGCTTCGAGGGCACGGTGATCCCGCAGCTCGAGCGCGCCCTGATTGCCGGGCACGACATCGTGCTCCTCGGCGAGCGCGGCCAGGGCAAGACCCGGCTGCTGCGGACCATGGTCGGCCTGCTCGACGAGTGGTCGCCGGTCATCGAGGGCTCCGAGCTGGGCGAGCACCCCTTCGAGCCGATCACGCACGCCTCGAAGCGGCGCGCGGCCGAGCTCGGCGACGACCTGCCGGTGACCTGGCGGCACCGCGACGAGCGGTACGCCGAGAAGCTGGCCACCCCCGACACCTCGGTCGCCGACCTGATCGGCGACGTCGACCCGATGAAGGTCGCGGAGGGGCGCTCGCTCGGTGACCCGGAGACGATCCACTTCGGCCTGATCCCGCGCAGCCACCGCGGCATCGTCGCGATCAACGAGCTGCCCGACCTCGCCGAGCGGATCCAGGTCGCGATGCTCAACGTCATGGAGGAGCGCGACATCCAGATCCGTGGCTACGTGCTGCGGCTGCCGCTGGACGTGCTCGTCGTCGCCAGCGCGAACCCCGAGGACTACACCAACCGCGGCCGGATCATCACCCCGCTCAAGGACCGCTTCGGCGCCGAGATCCGCACGCACTACCCGACCGAGCTCGACGACGAGGTGCGCGTGATCCGCCAGGAGGCGGACCTGGTCGCCGAGGTGCCCGACCACCTGGTCGAGATCCTGGCCCGCTTCACCCGCGCCCTGCGCGAGTCCAGCGCCGTCGACCAGCGCTCCGGCGTCTCGGCCCGCTTCGCGATCGCCGGCGCCGAGACCATCGCGGCCGCCGCACTGCACCGCGCGACGGTCCAGGGCGAGGACGAGGCGGTCGCCCGCGTGGTCGACCTCGAGACCGCGGTCGACGTGCTCGGCGGCAAGATCGAGTTCGAGTCCGGCGAGGAGGGTCGCGAGCGCGAGATCCTCGCCCACCTGCTGCGCACGGCCACCGCCGAGGCGGTGCGGCAGCACTTCCGCGGCCTCGACTTCGCGGTGCTCGTGGACCGGATCGAGACCGGCGTGATGGTGACGACCGGCGAGCAAGTCACCGCGCGCGACTTCCTCACCGGCCTGCCCGTGCTGGGCGAGTCCGAGCTGTACGACGACATCTGCGACCGCCTGCACGCCACCAACGACGGCCAGCGCGCCGGGGCCATCGAGCTCGCGCTCGAGGGGCTCTACCTCGCCCGCAAGATCGGCAAGGACAGCGACGGCGCGGAGACGGTGTACGGGTGATCGCGTGAGCCGGACGCAGGAGGGTCGGCGATGAGCAGGACCAGGGCCTCGCGCTTCAAACGCTACGAGGGCGGCGACCCGCTCGCCCCGCCCGTCGACCTGGCCGAGGCGCTCGACGCCATCGGCGAGGACGTGATGGCGGGCTACTCGCCCGAGCGCGCGATGCGGGAGTTCCTGCGCCGCGGCGGCAAGGACCAGAGCGGCCTGGACGACCTGGCCCGCCGGGTCGCCGAGCGGCGGCGCGAGCTCCTGCAGCGGCACAACCTCGACGGCACGCTCCAGGAGGTCAGGGAGCTGCTCGACCACGCGCTGCTCGAGGAGCGCAAGCAGCTGGCGCGCGACGTCACGATGGACGACGGCGACCGGGCGTTCCGCGAGATGCAGCTCGAGAACCTGCCGGCGTCCACCGCCGCCGCGGTGAGCGAGCTGACGTCGTACGACTGGAGCAGCCGGGAGGCGCGCGAGGACTACGAGAAGATCAAGGACCTGCTCGGGCGCGAGATGCTCGACCAGCGCTTCGCCGGCATGAAGGACGCGCTGCAGAACGCCACCGACGAGGACCGCGCGGCGATCAACGAGATGCTGCAGGACCTCAACACGCTGCTCGACCAGCACCGTCGCGGCGAGGGCTCGCAGGAGGACTTCGACGCCTTCATGGACAAGCACGGGGACTTCTTCCCCGAGAACCCGCAGAACATCGACGAGCTGCTCGACTCCCTCGCGCAGCGCGCCGCGGCCGCCCAGCGGATGCGCAACTCGATGACGCAGGAGCAGCGCGACGAGCTCGACGCGCTCGCGGCCCAGGCGTTCGGCTCTCCCGAGCTGATGGAGTCGCTGTCCCAGCTCGACGGCAACCTCCAGGCGCTGCGTCCCGGTGAGGACTGGGGCGGCTCCGAGCGGATGGACGGTGACGAAGGGCTGGGTCTCGGTGACGGGACCGGCGTCTTCCAGGACCTCGCCGACCTCGACGAGCTGTCCGAGCAGCTCTCGCAGTCGTACGGCGGCGCCCGCATGGACGACCTCGACCTCGACAAGCTGGCCCGACAGCTCGGCGACGAGGCCGCGGTCGACGCGCGCACCCTGCAGCAGCTCGAGCAGGCCCTGCGCGACTCCGGCACGATCAAGCGCGGCACCGACGGCCAGCTGCGGCTGACGCCCAAGGCGATGCGCCAGCTCGGCAAGGCGCTGCTGCGCGACGTCGCCGACCGGATGTCCGGGCGCCAGGGCCAGCGCGACCTGCGCCGCGCCGGGGCCGCCGGCGAGCGCTCCGGCGCCACCCGCGAGTGGGCCTTCGGCGACACCGAGCCGTGGGACGTCACCCGCACCATGACCAACGCGATCGTCCGCACCGTCTCCGAGGGCGGCTCGACCGCCGGCGGGCTCCGGCTGACGATCGAGGACGTCGAGGTGCAGGAGACCGAGGCCCGGACCCAGGCCGCGGTCGCGCTGCTCGTCGACACGTCGTTCTCGATGGCGATGGACGGCCGCTGGGTGCCGATGAAGCGCACCGCGCTCGCGCTGCACACGCTGATCAGGTCGCGCTTCCGCGGCGACGACCTCCAGCTGATCGGCTTCGGCCGGCACGCCGAGGTGATGGAGATCGACCAGCTCACCGGGCTCGACGCCATGTGGGACAAGGGCACGAACCTGCACCACGCGCTGCTGCTCGCGAACCGGCACTTCCGCAAGCACCCCAACGCCCAGCCGGTGCTGCTGATCGTCACCGACGGCGAGCCGACGTCGCACCTCGAGCCGGACGGGGAGGTCTACTTCTCCTACCCGCCGCACCCGCTGACGGTGGCCTACGCCGTCCGCGAGCTCGACAACTCGATGCGGCTCGGTGCGCGGACGACGTTCTTCCGCCTCGGCGAGGACCCCGGCCTGGCGCGCTTCATCGACTCCATGGCCAAGCGGGTCGACGGCCTGGTCGTCGCCCCCGAGCTCGACGACCTGGGGGCTGCGGTGATCGGGTCCTACCTGGGCTCGCGCCGCAACGACGCGGGTCGCTTCGGCGGCTACGGAGGCTTCGGCGAGATGTTCGGCGGCCGCGGCTTCTGGGTCGGCGACGACTGACGCCTCGCCGCGGGGCGGGTCACCGGATCCGCTCCCAGTTCGCGCACGGATGGGTGGAGGTGCGGCGTACGGCCGAGCAGTCCGGCGCCACCGCCGGCTGCTCGAGCTCGTCGGTGTCGAGGTCGCGCACGAGCTGGTGGCGCGCCAGGGTCAGCTCGCTCACGAAGATCCCGCAGTCGCACGCGGCGCCGCGACGGCTCAGCCGCCGCTGCATGCCTGCGGCGTCGGGCGAGCGCAGCTCGCGGAACCGTGAGGCCCAGCGCCAGGTGTGGTCGCAGCCCTCGGTGCGGAGCATCCGCGCGACGTAGCAGGGCAGGCACTCGCCCGAGATCGGCTGGGTGAGCCCGTCGCGGCTGAGGTCGTCCACGGACCGTGTCTACCCGGGCGCGCCGACAGTCGCGCGGGGCCGCTCTCGGTCGCCGCTGGGGGTGGCAGGCAGGATGGCCGGGTGGACCTCACCGTGCTGCTCGTCAACGTCCTCGGCTGGGTCGGGATGGCCCTGCTCATCGGCGCCTACGCCCTGGTCACCGCCGGCCGCGTGCACGCCAGCGGCCTGCCCTTCCAGCTGATGAACCTCTTCGGCGGCGGCTTCCTGATGGTCAACTCGGCGTACTACGGCGCCTGGCCCTCCGCCGTCCTCAACCTCGTCTGGGTCGGCATCGGCTCGGTCGGCCTGCTCCGCGCGCGCGGCCGGTCCGGGGTGAGCGGTGGGCCGGCCACCGTTCCCGGCGAGGAGACGGTGGCCGACGCACCGCTGGGTCGCGGTGCCGCCGGGGAGCAGTGAGCCGTCAACCGTTCCGGCCATCGAGGTGGTTGACCACGCACCGCCGCGCCGGGCTGCCGCGTCCCGCAACATCTGCAGATGCGCCGACTCGGCACCCTGGCGTCTGCAGATGCGCCGACTCGGCACCCTTGGCGTCTGCAGATGCGCCGACTCGGCGTCAGACCCCGTGCAGGATCCGGGCCAGCTCCTCGACACCGTCGACGAGGCGGGTGCCGGGGCGGGCCCAGGCGGCGTTGGCGTCGACCGCGTGGACGGGTACGCCGGGGGGCAGGACGCCCGAGGCGACCAGGTCGTCCGCGAGCGACTGCGCGCCGGCCAGGTCGAAGCCGCACGGCGCGGCGATGACCACGTCGGGACGAGCGGCCCGCACGGCTTCCCAGGTCGTCCTCAGCGAGGGCGCCCCCGGCGTGCCGAGCAGCGGCTCACCGCCCGCGGCCTCGATCATCTCCGGCACCCAGTGGCCCGGTGCGAACGGCGGGTCGGTCCATTCCAGCAGCATCACCCGCGGGCGCAAGCGGCCGGCAACGGCCCGCCGCACCGCCGCGAGCCGGTCCCGCAGTGAGACCACCAGCGACGAGGCGGCCTCGGCGCGCCCGGTCGCCCGGCCCAGCTCCTCGATCGAGGCGAAGACCTCGTCCAGCGTGTGCGGGTCGATCGTCAGCACGTCCGCCGTGCAGCCCAGGTGTGCCAGCGCGTCGTCGACCACCGAGACGTCGACCGCGCACACCGCGCACAGGTCCTGTGTCACGACGAGGGAGGCGTCGAGAGAGGAGAGCGCGTCCGCGGACAGGTGGTAGAGGTCCTCGCCCCGCTCCATCGCGCCCACCACGAAGGCGTCGATCTCCGCCGACGACAGCCCCTCGGGCATCGCGGACGTCGACACGATCGTCCGGGTCCGGGCCTCGGCGGGGTGGTCGCACTCGAAGGTCACGCCCACGACGTCGGGCCCCGCCCCGATCGCGAAGAGGATCTCGGTGGTGGACGGGAGCAGGGAGACGATGCGCACGGCCCGACCCTACGAGCCCGGCCCGCGCCGCTTAGGGTCGCCGCATGGCCGACCCGTCCACCACCGTGCTGGCCCTGCTGGCGCTGGCGGGTCTCGCCGCCGGGTTCGTCGACGCGGTCGTGGGCGGCGGCGGGCTGATCCAGCTGCCGGCGCTGCTGCTCGGGCTGCCGAACGCCGCCCCCGTCCAGATCCTCGCCACCAACAAGCTGGGCAGCATCTGCGGCACGTCGATCAGCTCCGTCACCTACTACCGCCGCGTCCGCCCCGACCCCCGCACGTTCCTCCCGCTGATGCTGCTCGCCTTCGCGGGCTCGGCGGCCGGGGCGGTGGTCGCCTCCCACCTGCCGCGCGAGGCCTTCGACCCGATCGTGCTCGTGGTGCTGGTCGTCGTCGGGGCGTACGTCCTCCTCAAGCCGTCCCTCGGCGGCGCCACCGCGCTCCGCTTCGCCGGTCACCACCACACGCTCGCGGCGATGGGCACCGGCCTGGTCATCGGCTTCTACGACGGGGCGCTCGGGCCCGGCACCGGCAGCTTCTTCGTCTTCACGCTGGTCGGCCTGCTCGGCTACAACTTCCTCGAGGCCTCCGCCAAGGCGCGCCTGGCCAACTGGGCCACGAACTTCGCCGCCCTCTGCGTCTTCGTCCCCCACGGCGCGGTGCTGTGGAAGGTCGGCCTCGTCATGGGCGTGGCGAACCTCGTGGGCGGCTACGTCGGCGCGCGCACGGCGGTCGCCCGCGGCTCGGCCTTCGTCCGCGTCTTCTTCATCCTGGTCGTCTCCGCGTTCATCGTGCGGATCGGCGGCGAGGTCCTGGGCCTCTGGGGATGAGCGCCCACTACCTGGTCCCGCGCCGAGACGCCGCCGTCGAGACGGAGGTACGCCGCTCCCGCTTCCTCTGCACCCTGGCCCGCGTCGCCGACGAGCAGGCGGCCCGGGCCGTCGTCGAGGGGTTGCGGCGGCAGCACCCGGACGCCGGGCACCACTGCTCGGCGTACGTCCTCGGCCCGCCCGGACCGGCCCGCGTCGAGCGCGCCGCCGACGACGGCGAGCCCGCCGGCACCGCGGGCGCGCCCATGCTCGAGGTGCTCCGCGGCGCCGAGGTCGGCGACGTCGTCGCGGTCGTGACGCGCTGGTTCGGCGGCACCCTGCTCGGCGCCGGCGGGCTCGTGCGGGCGTACGGCGACGCCGTCCGCGCCGCGCTCGCCTCGGCCGGGACCCGCCGCCGCGAGCTGCTCAGCGAGCTCACCCTCGAGGTCGGCCACGGCGACGCCGGTCGGGTCGAGAGCGAGCTGCGCACCCGCGGGATCGCGGTGCTCGACACGGCGTACGCCGTTCGCGTGGTGCTCCGGCTCGGCGTCGCGCCCCACGACGTGCCCCGCCTCCACGCCCTGCTCGCGGAGCTCACCGGCGGCACCGCGGTGGCCGAGCCCGCGGGCGAGCGCTGGGTCGACCGCTGAGGACGCCGACGATGTCGCCGCCCACCACTAGCCTTCGAGCATGACCGCCACGGCGCCGACCTGGATCAGCGCGTTCCTCGACCTCGCCCACCCCGACTACGAGCGGGGCGTGGTCTTCTGGGGGCTGGTCACCGGCTACCGCGTCTCCTCCCCGCGCGGGGAGCAGCAGGAGTTCGCGACGCTCGTGCCGCGCGACGGCGACGACTTCCTGCGGGTCCAGCGGCTCGGCGACGGCCGGTCCCGCATCCACCTCGACCTGCACGTGCCGGACCCCGCCGCGGCCGCCGCCGCGGCCCAGGAGCTGGGGGCGACGGTCACGACCGAGAGCGAGCACGGCTACGTCGTCCTGGCCTCTCCCGGTGGCCTGGTCTTCTGCTTCGTGGGCCACCACGGGGCGGTCCGGCCCCGGCCGCAGTCGTGGCGCGGCGGCCACCGCAGCCTGGTCGACCAGGTCTGCCTCGACATCCCGCGCGACATCCACGACGCCGAGACCGCGTTCTGGCAAGCGCTGCTCGGCTGGGAGCCCGCCGCCTCGTCGGTCTCGGCCGACTTCAGCGTCCTGCAGCGCCCCGAGGGCCAGCCGTTCCGCTTCCTCCTGCAGCGGCTCGGCGAGGGCCAGGGCCGGGTCCGCGCCCACCTCGACCTCGCGACGGACGACCGGACGGCCGAGGTCGCCCGCCACGTGGCGCTCGGGGCCCGGGTCCGTCGCGAGCACCCGCGCTGGACGGTGCTGGCCGACGCCACCGGCTCGGCGTACTGCATCACCGACCGCGACCCCGAAACCGGGTCGCTTCCTGTCGGTCCCGGCCACTAGCGTCGCCGCCATGACCGACGCGCCGGACCCCCAGCCCGACCTCCCGCCCGACCTCCGCAGCGACCCACCGCTCGACGCGGACGAGCGGGCCACGCTGCTCGGCTTCCTCGACTACCACCGCCAGACACTCCGGCAGAAGACCGCCGGCCTCGACGCCGCCCAGCTCGCCGCGACGCACGCGCCGTCCGAGATCACCCTCGGTGGGATGCTCAAGCACCTGGCCTTCGTCGAGCACTGGTGGTTCCGCTGCGTCTTCCTGGGCGAGGAGTACGCCGAGCCCTGGGCCTCGGTCGACTGGCGGGCCGACGCCGACTGGGACTGGCACAGCGCCGTCGACGACACGCCCGAGCAGCTGCGCGCGATCCTCGACGAGGCCGTCGCCGACTCCGACACGATCGTGGCGGGCGCGACCGACCTCGGCGCCCTGTCGCAGCGCGCCGGGCGCGCCGGCGACCGGTTCTCGCTGCGGTGGATCCTGGTGCACATGGTCGAGGAGTACGCCCGTCACAACGGCCACGCCGACCTGCTCCGCGAGGCGCTCGACGGGACGACCGGCGAGTGAGCGATCCCTCGATCCGGCCGGCCACCGACGCCGACTGGCCCCGGATCTGGCCGTTCTTCGACGCCACGGTGCGGGCGGGGGAGACCTACGCGTTCCCCGAGGACCTGACCGAGGAGACCGGACGCGGCTGGTGGATGGAGCGGCCTCCCGGGGCGACCGTCGTGCTCGAGGAGGACGGCGTGCTGCTGGGCAGCGCCAAGATGGGGCCGAACCGTCCCGGTCGCGGCAGCCACGTCGGCACGGCTTCCTTCATGGTCGCGCCGGAGGCGCGGGGGCGCGGGGTGGGACGGCGCCTCGGCGAGCACGTCGTGCAGTGGCACCGCGACGCCGGCTTCGCGGCGATCCAGTTCAACGCCGTCGTGGAGACCAACACCGTCGCCGTGGCGCTGTGGCAGTCGCTCGGCTTCACGATCGTCGGGACGGTGCCGGGGGCGTTCCGCTCAGCGGCGCACGGGCCCGTCGGCCTGCACGTGATGCACCTGCCGCTCGCCTGACGCGACCGTCGTCGCCGCGGCGTCCTCCGCCACCGCCGCCCGCACCAGAGCCAGCGCGTCCTCGACGCTGCCGGTGACGTCGCGGATCGGGAAGAGCGTGCCCCGCACGACCCGCTGCCGGTCGACGACCAGCGTCAGCCGCTTGAGCCGGGGCACCCCCTGCAGCCGGAAGGTCGGCAGCCGCAGCGCGGTCGCGAGGCCCAGGTCGACGTCGGAGACGAGGGGGAACTGGATGCCGTTGCGCGCGGCGAAGGCCGCCTGGTCCGCGGCCTCCTGGGTGCTCACGCCCACCACCCGGGCGCCGAGCGCGGCGAACTCCGCGAGCCGGTCGCGGTAGGTGCAGGACTCCAGCGTGCAGCCGGCCCCGCCCGGCACGTCGTCGATGCCGGTCAGCGCCGAGCCGGGGTAGCAGTAGAGGACGGTGTACGCCGCCGCGTCGGCGGCCTCGGCCCCGGCCGACGGGTCGGGCGCCAGCGGGTCGGGCGCCAGCGGGTCGGGCGCCACCGGCGGCACCGCGGTGCCGACGAGGGCCGCGACGCGGTGCGCCTCGGCGCTGGTCGCGCCGGCGGTGGCGCTCGTCGTGCCGTCGCCGAGCAGCCAGGTGTCGCCCCAGTCCTGGAGCGCGGCGAGCACCGGCAGGGTGGCCCGCCCGCGCGCGGTGAGGAGGTACTCGTACCGGTCCGGGCGCTCCTGGTAGCGGACCCGCTCCAGCACGTCCGACCCGACCAGGGCCTGCAGCCGCAGGGTCAGCACCTTGCGGGAGATGCCGGTCCCGGCGAGCAGCTGCTCGAAGCGGGTCCGGCCGCGGGCCACGTCGCGCAGCACCAGCACCGACCAGGCGTCGCCCAGCACGCCGACGGCGTGCGCGACGCCGCAGTCGTCGTCGAGGGTGCGCGGGACCATGTCCGTAGCCTACAGTGCGTTTCGATAAGAGACTGACTCTGCGACGAGGTGCGGCCGGGGTCCGGAGGAGCAGGAGTGTGACCGTGTGGGACGTCCCCCGACTGGTGTGGGTGCTGGCTGCGGGCCGGCTGGTGAGCTCGGTGACCTCGTTCCTGATGCTGTTCCTGACCCTCTACCTCACCGGCCCACGCGGGCTCGCGGTCGCCACGGCCGGGCTGGTCGCGGGCGGCTACGGCGTCGGGATGCTCCTGGGCAACTTCACGGGCGGGCGCTGGGGTGACCGCTTCGGTCACCGCCGCACCCTGCTGCTGTGCTCCACGGCCTCGGGTCTCGGGGTGGCCGCCGTGCCGTGGCTCCCGCTGCCGCTGCTCGCGGTGGTCCTGCCGGTCGCGGCCTACCTCGGCACCACCGCCGCGGTCTCGACCGGGGCGCTCTCGGCACTCGCGGTCGCGCGCGGCGACCGGCGTACGTCCGTGGCCATCGGCCGGGCCGCGTCCAACGCCGGCTTCGTGATCGGCCCGCCGGTGGGCGCGCTGATCGTGGCGCACAGCTACGACGCGCTGTTCGTGGTCGACGGGCTGATGACGCTGGCGGTCCGGTTCGCGGTCGCGCCGCTGCTGCCGCGCGACGAGCCGCACGTGACGCGGGACCCGGACGCTCCGAGCCTGTGGCGGGCGCTGCGGGCCGACCGGGCGTTGGTGCGGCTGCTGCCGGCGGTGGTGCTGGTCGACCTCGTCTACCGCCAGCTCTACACGACCGTGCCGCTGCACCTGCGCGACCAGGGCAGCCCGGTAGGACTCTACACCGCGATCATCGCGATCGGCTCGGGGCTGATCCTGCTGCTGGAGATCCCCGTGGCGCGCCGGCTGCGCGCGGTGTCGTCGTACCCCGTCATCGCGACCGGCTACGCCCTGGTCGGGCTGGGCTTCGTGCTGTTCGGCCTGCCGGTGTCGCCGCTGACGGTGGTGGTCGCGATGGTGGTGCTGACCGCCGGCGAGATCCTCTACAAGACGACCGCGACCGCGCACGTGCTGGACGCGGCGCCGGACCACCTCGTGGGGCAGTACCAAGGCCTCTACATGGGCGCCGCCACCAGCGGCACGATGCTGGCGGCGCCGGTCGGCACGGCGGTCTACGCGCTCGCGCCGGCGCTGCTCTGGCCGCTGTGCCTGGGGGCCTGCGCCGTCGCCGCGGCCGTCGTGCTCAGCTCGGGTCGGCGCCCGGCTCCGCGAAGCCCGGCAGCGACTCCGTCAGGATCTGGCGGAACGGCACCTCCGCCTCGAGCTGGCTGAGGATCCCGATCGCGCCGAGCCAGGTGCGGTGGATGAGGAGGTACGACGGGGGCAGGTTGATCTTGAGCGCCACGGTGTACGCCGGGTCGCGCGGGTTGTTGACGCGCTGGAACTGCCCCTGCATCCAGGCCCGCGTGAAGCGGAACCGCTCGACCTGGGTCGGCTCCACGAACGGCGAGAGGTAGTCGAGCAGCAGCCGCGCGTCGATCTTCACGCGGTCCTTCACGAAGCCCTCGCGGCGCAGCCCCTCGAGCAGCTGCTCGTCGTCCTCGATCGCGGCGATCCGGATCAGCGACCCCATCGCCAGCGGCAGCTCGCCCTCGGGGAGCCGGGCCACGGCACCGAAGTCCAGCACGCCCATCCGGTCGGGGGAGCCGTCCGCGGCCGGGATGATCCGGAAGTTCCCGGGGTGCGGGTCGGCGTGCAGCATGCCGGTGCGCATCGGGCCGTTGACGAGGAAGCGGACGAACAGCTCGCCGTAGTGGTCGCGCTCCTCCTGGGTGCCCTCGGCGATGATCTTCGCGAGCGAGGAGGTCGAGTCCATCCACTCGGTGACGAGGGTGGTGTCGCCGGCCGCGACCACGTCGGGCACGGCGAAGTCGGGGTCGTCGCGGAAGGCCGCGGCGAAGGCGCGCTGGGCGTCGGCCTCGAGGCGGTAGTCCAGCTCCTCCTCGGTGCGGGCCTGCATCTCGGCGATGAGCGGCTTGATGTCGATGCCGGGCACGAGCGGGCCGATCGTGCGGGCCAGCCGGGACAGCTGCTTGAGGTCGGAGCGCAGCGCCTCCCCGGCGCCGGGGTACTGCACCTTCACGGCCACCTCGCGGCCGTCGTGCCAGCGGCCCTGGTGCACCTGGCCGATGGAGGCCGCCGCGGTGGGGCCGCCGTCGAGCCAGACCAGCTGGTCCTTCCAGTCCGGGCCGAGGTCGCGGGCCAGGGCCTCGCGCACCTGCTGGGTCGGCATCGGGGGCGCCGAGTCCTGGAGCTTGGTCAGCTCCTCGCGGTACGGCCCGGCCATCTCCTCGGGCAGCGCGGCCTCGAGGACGCTCAGCGCCTGGCCGAACTTCATCGCCCCGCCCTTGAGCTCGCCCAGGGTGCGGAAGAGCTGCTCCGCGGTCCGCTGCTGGATCTCGGACATGACCAGGTCGGCGTTGCGGCCCCCGAGCCGCTTGCCGAAGCCGAGCGCGCTGCGGCCGGCGTACCCGAGCGGCAGGGCCGCCAGACGGGCCGTGCGCGCCGCGGCCTTGCGTGGCAGCTCGGTCATGGCCCCAGTCTCGCAGGCGCGCCAAGCCGATTCCGGATCCGCGCGGGACTTGCGGAAGCGATCCGTCCGGGACCCGTCGTACGGTGCCCGCATGACCGACGACGAGACCCCCTGGGAGCCCCCGCTCGCGGGCACCGAGACCGAGCACCTGACCGGCGCGCTGGACCGGCTCCGCGCCACCTTCCGCTGGAAGGCGGACGACCTGGACGCCGCCGGCCTGCGCGCGACGGTCGGCGCCTCGACGTTGACGCTCGGCGGGCTGCTCAAGCACCTCGCCGCCGCCGAGGACTTCCACCACACCGTGAAGCTCACGGGGGAGCCGCTCGGCGAGCCCTGGACGGGGTGGGGCTGGGACGGCAGCAACGACTGGGAGCTCACCTCGGCCGCCGACGACACTCCCGAGCACCTCTACGCGACGTACGACGCCGCCGTCGTGCGCTCGCGCAGCCGGCTCGACGCGGTCCTGGCCGACGGCGGCCTCGACCAGCTGATCCACGTGAGCGACGGCGCGGGCAACCACGCCAGCCTGCGGCGGATGCTGTTCGACCTGGTCGAGGAGTACGGCCGCCACACCGGCCACGCGGACCTGCTCCGCGAGGCCGTCGACGGGCTGACGGGGGAGGACCCGCCGCCCGGCTGGGCGCCCTGAATCGAGCGGCGCCGCCCGCGCGGCAGGACTAGTCTCCGGCCATGACGAGGGACGTTGCGGCGCTCGAGCGCGAGATCGAGGCGCTGGCGGCGGCGGGCTTCGCGGGCGTGGTGCGGGTCGACGTCGCGGGCACGCCGGTGCTGCGGGCGGCGTACGGCCTGGCCGACCGGGCCCGGGCGATCCCGATGACCGTCGGCACGCGGCTCGCGATCGCGAGCGGCGCGAAGACCCTGACGGCGCTGGCCGTGCTGTCCCTGGTGGACGACGGGGTGCTCGGGCTCGCGACGACCGCGCGGTCGCTCCTCGGCGACGACCTGCCGCTGGTCGCCGACGACGTGACCGTCGAGCACCTGCTCGCGCACCGGTCCGGGATCGGCGACTACCTCGACGAGGACACCGGCTTCGACGTCGGCGACTACCTGATGCCTCGCCCGGTCCACGAGCTCGTGGACACCGAGGACTACCTGCCGATCCTGGACGGCCACGCCACGAAGTTCCCCGCGGGCACGGGCTTCTCCTACTGCAACGGCGGCTACGTCCTCCTCGCGCTGCTCGCCGAGCGGGCCTCGGGCGTCGGCTTCCACGAGCTGGTGCGGCAGCGGGTGACCGCCCGGGCCGGCATGGACGACACGGCGTACCTCCGCTCCGACGACCTGCCCGGCGACGCCGCGCTGGGGTACGTCGACGTGCACGGCGCCTGGCGCTCCACCGTCTTCCACCTGCCGGTGCGGGGCAGCGGCGACGGCGGGGTCTTCACGACCGTCGACGACGTGCACCGGCTGTGGGGGGCGCTGCTCGCCCGCCGGATCGTGTCCGACACGGCGGTGGAGGCGATGCTGCGCCCGCGCAGCGACCCCGACGAGGACGGCCTGAGCTACGGCTTCGGGCTGTGGCTGGACGTCCGGACCGGCGAGGCCGCGCTGCACGGGTCGGACGCGGGCTCGTCGTTCTACGGCGTCCACGACGCGACCCGCCGGCTGACCTGGACGGTCGTGGCGAACACCATCGACGGCGCCCGGCCCGTGCACCGGGCGATCGAGGCCTGGCTGCGCTGACCCCGGCCCCCGGCCCCGCACGGGCCGGACGCCGCCGACGGGCTCAGTCCTCGCTGGGCGGCGGCGGGTAGTTCTTGAAGCGACGGACCTCGTGCGGCCAGCCGCAGGCCTCCGCGATCTTGGCGGCCCAGTGCTTCGCCGTCTCGTCGTCGGGGACGTCGACGATCGCGAAGCCGCCGAGGAACTCCTTGGTCTCGACGTACGGCCCGTCGGTCACGAGCACCTCGCCACTGGTCGGGTCGGCGCTGTAGACCGGGCCGTCCTCCTCCTCGAGGCCGCCGGCGAAGACGTAGACCCCCGCCGCCTTCATCTCCTCGGTGACCGCGCGGGCGAGCGGCCCCCGCGGTCGGAACCACTCCTCGTCGTGGTCTCCGACCCACTGCTGGTTGAAGTAGAGGAGGTACTCGGGCATCGCTGCTCCCTCGGCTGGCGCGGACCGGGCGTCCGCTCTCACCCAACCTACGAACGGCGGACGACGATTCCTACGACGTCGGGCCGACGAGTTTCTGCGACCTCAGCCGAGCCAGTCGGCGTAGAAGATCGCCAGCCCGGCCACCACGCACAGGCCGGCGATGATCCAGAAGCGGATGACGACGTTCACCTCGTCCCAGCCGAGGTGCTCGAAGTGGTGGTGGATCGGGGCGATCCGGAAGATCCGGCGACCGGTGCCGGTGAGCCGCCGCGTGAGCTTGAAGTAGGACATCTGCAGGAGCACCGACATCGTCTCCATCACGAAGAGCCCACCGATGACGGCCATGAGCAGCTCGGTCCGCGACATGATCGCCAGCCCGGCCAGGGCGCCGCCGATGGCGAGCGAGCCGACGTCGCCCATGATGATCTGCGCGGGCTTCGCGTTCCACCACAGGAAGCCGATGCACGCGGCGGCGATGGACGCGGACAGGACCGCGAGGTCGAGCGGGTCGCGCACCTCGTAGCACTGGGCGCCGGTCGCGGTGGGCCCGCCCGGCGCACATCCGTGGCCGTTCTGCCAGAAGGCGACGAACATGTAGGCACCGAAGACCATGGCCGAGGTGCCGGCCAGCAGCCCGTCCGCGCCGTCGGCGAGGTTGGCGCCGTTCGACGTCGCGGTGACGATGAACCAGATCACCAGCAGCACCACCACGAGCGGCAGCTTGATGCCCCAGTCGTGGGTGGTCGAGATGTGCTGCGAGGCCGGCAGGACGCCGTTCTCGTCGGCGAAGAGCTGCGTGGCCAGCACCCCGAAGGTCAGGGCGACCACGGTCTGCCCGGCCATCTTGGCCCGGCTGGTCAGCCCCTGGTTGTTCTGCGTGTAGACCTTGATGAAGTCGTCGAGGAAGCCGATCACCCCGCACCCGACGAACAGCAGCAGCAGGAGCCAGGCGCTGGCGCTGGGCTGCCGCCCGGTCGCGAACGTGCCGAGGAGGTACGCCGTGGTCGCGCTCGCCAGGATCACGAGGCCGCCCATCGTCGGGGTGCCGCGCTTGACGTGGTGCGTCGTGGGGCCGTCGTCCCGGATCGGCTGGCCGAACCCGTGGCGGGTGAACCATCCGATGGCCGCCCGCGTCCCCAGGAGGGAGCAGATCACCGCCAGCCCGCTGCTCAGCAGGATTGCCCGCACGAAGTCCTCTTCCGCCACCCGGATGGTCGACCGGGCGGTCGGGCCGCCCGGTCGACCATTGTGCGCGACGCGGACCCGATTTCGGTTGACCGGCTCGTCGGCGTCGCGAGAGGTTCGCCCGGTGACGTGGCGCATCGAGGTCGACCTGGAGCAGGCCCGCGAGGACGAGGTCACCGAGCGGCTGGTCGCCCACAACCAGCAGGCCTCGGCCGCGATCCGCGAGCGCTTCGAGCCCGAGAACCTCCCCTCCCGACCTGTCGCGGCCTACGCGGTCGCGGACGACGGTGAGCTGCTGGGTGGGTGCGTGGGGAACACCGTCGACGTCTGGCAGTGGCTGACCGTCGACCTGATGTGGGTCAGCCCGGACCGGCGCGGCGAGGGCCTGGGCCGCTCACTCCTCGACGCGGTCGAGGAGCAGGCCCGCGCCCGGGGCTGCCGCTGGTCCAAGCTCAACACCTGGGACTTCCAGGCGCCGGACTTCTACGCCCGGTGCGGCTACGTCACCTACGGCCGCGAGACGGACTTCCCGCCCGGCCACACCAACCACCTGATGCGCAAGGACCTGTGACGAGTCGGGCGGTTCCCGGAGGCGACCTGCACGGTCACGAGCGCTTGGCGACCAGCTCGACGAGGGTGCCGTCCGGATCACGTACGACGGCGTTGCGGTTGTTGTTGCCCGCGTCGTGCGGCCGTGTGACGGCGGGCGCTCCGGCTCCGGTGACGGACTCGAACGCCGCGTCGACGTCGTCCACCCAGAACACCAGGGACATCGCGGGGCGCCCGACCTCGGCGTCCAGCCCGTGCACGCGTCGAGCCGCCTCGGCGGTGCTGAGGGCCAAGACGAAGCCGCCTGCCGTCATCTCCACGTGCTCGGGTGTGCCGTCGGCTGGCGTTCGGAACGTCTCGGGAAGCCTCAGCGCGCCTTGGTAGAAGTCCAGTGCTGCTGACATGTCGTGGGTGAAGACATTGACGAGTCCCGAGGTGATCACGACCTCAGGCTAGGACACCCCGATCAGGCGGTCTCGGGGAACTTCACGCCCGTGTTCGCGTGGCAGCGGTAGCCGTTCGGGTTCTTGGCGAGGTACTGCTGGTGCACGTCCTCGGCGTAGTAGTACGTCGGCACCTCACGGATCTCGGTGGTGATCGCCCCGAGCCGGCGGCGCGCCAGCTCGTCGCCGTACACCTTCGTGAGCTCGCGCGCGGTCTGCTCCTGCTCCGGGGTCGTGTAGTAGATCGCGGAGCGGTACTGCGTGCCGACGTCGTTGCCCTGGCGCATGCCCTGCGTCGGGTCGTGGACCTCGAAGAAGCGCTTCACCAGGTCGGCGTAGGACACCCGCGCGGGGTCGTAGACGACCCGGATCGCCTCGGTGTGGTTGGTGCGTCCCGAGCAGACCTCCTCGTACGACGGGTGCGGGGTCGTGCCGCCGGCGTACCCGACCGACGTCGACCAGACGCCGGGCAGCTGCCAGTAGATCTCCTCGGCACCCCAGAAGCAGCCGAGCCCGAACACCGCGACCTCGTAGCCGGCCGGGGCCTCGTCCGTGACCACGGGCGCGTCGAGCACGCGGTGCTTCGCGGACTGGTGGAAGGGGCTCTCGCTGCGACCGGGCAGGGCCTGGTCCTCGGCGACGAGCTCGGACTTGGTGCGACTGAAGATCGACATGCGTCAACTCCCGGGTGTCGAAGGGGCTCTCACCAGTCTGCAACAACCCCGGTGAGCGATCCGTTCCCGTCCGGGCAGCATCCGAGGACGTCATACGGGCGGAGCACCCGTCGGCTCCGACCGTATGACGTCGTCAGGGACCGGGGTCGCTAGCCTCGACGCATGAGCGAGCAGCAGCACAGGAGCAAGTCCGGTTTCGAGACGCGTGCGATCCACGCCGGCTACGAGCCCGACCCGATGACCGGCGCGGTGATCCCGCCCATCTACGCCACCTCGACCTACAAGCAGGACGGCGTGGGCGGCCTGCGCGGCGGCTACGAGTACAGTCGCTCCGCGAACCCGACCCGCACCGCGCTCGAGGGCGCGATCGCGGCGCTGGAGGAGGGGGAGCGCGGCTTCGCGTTCGCCTCCGGCCTGGCCGCCGAGGACACCGTGATCCGGGCGCTGTGCCGGCCGGGCGACCACGTGGTGATCCCGGACGACGCGTACGGCGGCACCTTCCGCCTCTTCGACAAGGTCGCGACCGCGTGGGGCCTCGAGCACAGCCCGGCCGCCGTCTCCGACGTCGACGCCGTCGCCGCGGCGATCCGCCCCGGGAAGACGAAGATCGTCTGGGTCGAGACGCCCACCAACCCGCTGCTGAACATCGGCGACATCGAGGCGCTCGCCGTCGTCGCGCACGAGGCCGGGGCGGTCCTGGTCGTCGACAACACCTTCGCCTCGCCGTACCTCCAGCAGCCCCTGACCCTCGGCGCCGACGTCGTGCTGCACTCCACGACGAAGTACGTCGGCGGGCACTCGGACGTCGTCGGCGGCGCGCTCGTGGTGCGCGACCTCGACCTCGCCGAGCAGATCACCTTCCACCAGAACGCCATGGGCGCGGTCGCCGGCCCGTTCGACGCGTTCCTCACGCACCGCGGCCTCAAGACGCTCGGCGTCCGGATGGACCGCCACTGCGACAACGCCGAGAAGGTCGTCGAGTTCCTGAACGGCCACCCGGCCGTGGCCCAGGTGATCTACCCGGGCCTCGCCGAGCACCCCGGCCACGAGGTCGCGGTCCGGCAGATGAAGCGCTTCGGCGGGATCGTCTCCTTCCGCGTCAAGGCCGGCGAGCAGGCCGCGCTCGACGCGTGCGCGAAGGCCGAGGTCTTCACGCTGGGCGAGTCGCTCGGCGGCGTCGAGTCGCTGATCGAGCACCCCGGCCGGATGACCCACGCCAGTGTCGCGGGCACCGACCTCGAGGTCCCCGCCGACCTGATCCGGCTCAGCGTCGGCATCGAGACGGCCGACGACCTCGTCGCCGACCTCGACCGTGCCCTCGGCTGACCTCGCGGTCTGCGTCGACTTCGGCTCCACCTTCACCAAGGCGGCGCTGGTCGACCTGACCGAGGGCCGGATCCTCGCCGGCGCCAGCCACCGCACCACGATCGACACCGACGTGCTCGACGGGTACGACGCCTGCCTGGCCGAGCTGGCGCCCGTCGACCCCCGCGCGCGCGACGCGCAGGTGCTCGCCTGCTCGTCCGCGGGCGGCGGGCTGCGGATCGCCGTCGTCGGCAACGAGGAGCTGGTCACGGCCGAGGCCGGTCGCCGGGTGGCGCTGAGCAGCGGCGGCAAGGTGGTGGCCGTGATCGCCCACGCCGGCCGCTCGCCGCGTGTGCCTGACGACGCGCCCTACCGCGACCTCGGGCACACGGCGCGCCCCGACGTGGTGCTGCTGACCGGCGGTACCGACGGCGGCAACAGCGAGGTGCTGCTCGACGCGGCCCGGGCCCTCGTCGCCTCGGGCTGGACCGGACCCGTGGTCGTCGCCGGCAACGTCGAGGCGCAGGACGAGGTCGCCGCGGTCCTCGGCGACGTCCCGCACGTGCTCGCCGACAACGTCGTCCCGCGGATCGGCGTGCTGGCCCCCGAGTCCGCCCGCGCCGCGATCCGGGCGATGTTCCTGGCCCACGTGATCGGCGGCAAGCACCTCAGCGCGCGCGCCGACTTCGTCGCGATGGTCCGCGGCGCGACCCCCGACGTGGTGCTGACCGGCGTGGAGCTGCTGGCCCGCGGCTTCGACGACGCCCACCCCGGCACCGGTGACGTCGTCGTGGTCGACATCGGCGGGGCGACCACCGACGTGCACAGCGTCGTGGAGGTCGACCCGGAGGACGCGAACCTCTCCCGCGAGGTCGTCGCCACCACCCCCGTCACGCGCACCGTCGAGGGCGACCTCGGGATGCGCTGGTCCGCGGTCACGACGGTCGAGCAGGCCGACGACGCGACCCCGGCGCTCGCGGAGGCCGCCGCGCGGCGCCAGCAGGACCCGTCGTACCTCCCCGACGACGACGCGGGCCGCGACGACGACGAGGCGATCGCCCGTGCGGCGGTCGGGCTGGCGCTGCGCCGGCACGCGGGCCGCTCGCGCGTCGTGATGAGCCCCGAGGGCCGGGTCGTCGAGCGCACCGGCAAGGACCTGCGCGAGGTGGACGTGCTCATCGGCTCCGGCGGGGTGCTGCGGCACGGTCGTCCGGGCGTCGCGGAGCGAGTCCTGGCCGGCAGCACCGGCGCCGACCTCGACGGCGGGTGGCAGCTGCCGCGCGCACCCCGCGTGGTCGTCGACGCCGACTACGTGCTCGCGGCGGCGGGGCTGCTCGCCGAGGCGCACCCCGAGGCGGCGTACCGGCTGGTGCGACGCGTGCTCGACGACCCCGGTGGCATAGCCTGACGCGGTGACCAACGAGGCTGACGGCCCGGCCGTCGACGGGGCCGTCGGTGACGTCCCCGACGAGAGCGACCAGGACCGCGCCGAGAGCCGACGGAGGCTCCCCGTGCCGGGCCGGCGCGGACGCCCGGCCGAGGACGACGAGGGCCTCGCCCAGCGGCTCGCCCACCAGTGGGCGCAGATGCGGGAGGTACGCCGTCCCGAGCCCGCCCCGGTCGCCGCGGGCCCCTCCAACTTCACCCGAGCGCAGGTGCCGTGGGGCCTCGACCTGGCCGCCGCCTGGGGCTGGCGCTTCCTGGTCATCGTGGCCGCCGGCTGGGTCGTGTTCTGGGCGATCGGCTTCTTCTCGGTCGTCGTGCTGCCCGTCGTCGTCGCGCTGCTCATCACCGCGCTGGTGCAGCCGGTGGTGGCCCTGCTGCACCGCATCGGGCTGCCCCGCGGGCTGGCCTCGATCCTGGTCGTGATCCTCGGCATCGGCTTCATCGGAGCCCTGCTGACCTTCGCCGGGCAGCAGGTCGCCAATGGCGCCAACGACCTCGCCGACCAGACCGTCAAGGGCCTCGACGAGGTCAAGCGGTGGCTCCAGGAGGGGCCGCTGCACGCCAGCGACTCCCAGATCAACGACTACATCAACAAGGCGCAGGAGGCGATCACCCCGTCGGCCGGTGGTGAGTCGGTGCTCAGCCGCGTCACCGAGGTCGGCACCGCGCTCGGCCACGTGCTGGCGGGCTTCTTCATCATCCTGTTCTCGACGTACTTCTTCCTCGCCGACGGCGAGCGCATCTGGGCCTGGCTGGTGCGGCTCGCCCCGCGCGCCGGCCGGAACCACGTCGACACCTCGGGCCGCGTCGCCTGGGTCTCGCTGACGCAGTTCGTCCGGGCGACGGTGATCGTCGCGGCGACGGACGCGATCGGCATCATGATCGTGGCCGCCGTGCTGCAGGTGCCGTTCGTGCTCGCGATCGGGGTGCTGGTCTTCCTCGGCGCGTTCATCCCGATGGTCGGCGCCACGGTCGCCGGCACCGTCGCGATCCTGGTGGCCCTGGTCGACCAGGGGCCGATCACCGCGCTCTTCATGCTCGGCGGCGTCATCGTCGTCCAGCAGATCGAGGGCCACGTCCTGCAGCCGTTCCTGATGGGGCGCTGGGTCTCGGTCCACCCGCTCGGCGTGATCCTCGCGATCGGCGGCGGCGTGCTCGTCGCCGGCATCCCCGGCGCGCTGGTCGCCGTACCCCTCGCCGCGGCGGTGAACGCCGTGGTCCAGCACCTGGCCAGCTACACCGCTCCCGGCGACGATCCCGAGGAGCAGCTCGAGGACGACTACGCCGAGCTGGGTGAGTCGCCACCGACCGAGGAGGACCTCCGTGAGTGACCCGACCGCGACCGGGACGGGCGTGACGCTCGACGACATCCGCGCCGCCCGCGAGGTGCTGCGCGGCGTCGCCATCGAGACCCCCATGGAGGAGTCCCGCTGGCTCTCCGCGCTGGCCGGGGGCCCGGTCAGCCTCAAGTGCGAGAACCTCCAGCGCACCGGGTCCTTCAAGGCCCGCGGCGCCTACGTCCGGATCTCCCGCCTCTCGGAGGCCGAGCGCGCGCACGGCGTGGTCGCGGCCTCCGCCGGCAACCACGCCCAGGGCGTCGCGCTCGCCGCGTCCCTGATCGGCATCCCGTCCACCGTCTTCATGCCCGAGGGGGCGCCGATCCCGAAGGAGAAGGCCACCCGGGCGTACGGCGCGGACGTGGTCTTCCACGGCCGCTACCTCGAGGACGCCCTGGTGGCGGCGCACGCGTTCGCCGCCGAGACCGGTGCCACCCTCATCCACCCCTTCGACCACGTCGACGTCGTCGCGGGGCAGGGCACCGTCGGCCTGGAGATCCTCGAGCAGGTGCCCGAGGTCGAGACCGTCATCGTCCCGACCGGCGGGGGCGGCCTGCTGGCCGGCATCGCCATCGCGGTCAAGGCGCTGCGCCCCGACGTACGCGTCATCGGCGTGCAGGCCGAGGGTGCCGCGGCGTTCCCCGGGTCGCTCGCCCAGGGCGTGCCGGTCCCGCTGCCGTCGATGAAGACGATGGCCGACGGGATCGCGGTCGGTCGCCCCGGCGACATCACGTTCGCCGCCGTGCGCGACCATGTCGACGAGATCGTCACGGTCTCCGAGGACTCGCTCTCCCGGGCGCTGCTGGCGCTGGTCGAGCGGGCCAAGATGGTCGTCGAGCCCGCCGGTGCCGCCGCCGTCGCCGCGATCCTCGACCGCCCCGACGCCTTCCGGACGCCCACGGTCGCGCTGCTGTCGGGCGGCAACATCGACCCGCTGCTGCTCGGCAAGGTGATCCGCCACGGCATGGCCGCGGCCGGCCGCTACCTCAACCTGCGCGTCTGCATCCCGGACACCCCCGGCGGCCTCGCGACCCTGCTCGGCGAGGTCAGCTCCGTCGGCGCGAACGTCCTCGAGGTCGTGCACGAGCGGATCTCGCCGTCCCTGCACCTGGACGAGGTCGAGGTGCACCTGCAGCTCGAGACCCGCGGCGAGCCGCACGCGGAGCAGGTCAAGGGCCGGTTGCGCGAGCGCGGCTACCGCGTCTTCGACTGAGCATCAGCCGAGTCGGCGCATCTGCGGACGGAAAACAGGTCGAGTCGGCGCGTCTGCAGAATCTGGCGGTCCCAGGATCTGCAGATGCGCCGAGTCGATGCTCCTGGGGCGTGCAGATGCGCCGACTCGGTGGTGGGGTCAGCCGGCGTACGGGTGCGCCTCGAGGACGACGACCTTCAGCGCCTTGCCGTTGGGGGCCTCGTAGGAGACCGTGTCGCCGACCTTGGCGCCGATGATCGCGGAGCCGAGGGGGGACTGGGGGGAGTAGACCTTGAGGCCCTCGACGGAGTCCTCGATCTCGCGGGCGCCGAGCAGGAAGGTCTCGGCCTCGTCGTCGTCGTCGCCGACGAACTTGTAGGTCACCTTCATGCCGGGGGAGACGGTGCCGTCGTCCTCCGGGGTCTCGCCGACCTGGGCGCGGCGCAGCATGTCCTCGAGCTGGCGGATCCGGGCCTCGACCTTGCCCTGCTCGTCGCGGGCGGCGTGGTAGCCGCCGTTCTCCTTGAGGTCGCCCTCGTCGCGCGCGGCGCTGATCCGGGCGATGACCTCCTGGCGGACGGGGCCCTTGAGGTTCTCGAGCTCCGCCTGGAGCTTGTCGAAGGCCTCCTGGGTGAGCCAGATGGTGGCCTGCTCGGTCGACTGCGTCATGGGGTACTCCTGCACTGCATCGGGTGGGACACGGGGATACGTCGGTGTGCCCACCGAGTGGGTCTGGGCTGGTGTCCGTCGGACGAGCCAGAGCGACAGGGCCGTCTCGGCACGAGTGTCACGGGCCTGGCACTGGCGGCCCTGCGGGACGGTCAGGAGGACGAGTTTAACAACAGGGCGCCGATCGTGCAGGTCAGCGCGGCGTGAGCCCGGGTCAGCGCGGGCGCGGCTCGCCCGGCGCCGTGCACCCGACGAGCTCGACCGAGGTGGCCCTCCGCTCGGTCCGCACGGTCTCCTCGAGCGGCTGCTTCGCGGCGTACTGCGGCGTGAACGACAGCTCGCCGACCACGGTGTGGTCCTCGGCGTAGGCCCGGAGCAGGCAGGTGGCCGCGACCGTGTCGTCCTTGAGGCGCACCGTCACCTGGGCGGTGGCCGTGTGCTCGTCGACGACGTCGTAGCCGACGATGGCGGAGTCGACGTCCGGCGTCGCGTGGACGTACGTCGTCCAGCCGAGCCACCCGAGGAACGCGACGGCGACGACCACGCTCGCGACCAGCACCGCCCGCCGGCGCCAGGGCGCGGGGGCGCCGTACCGGTCGCCCAGATCGGCCGGTCGGCCGGTGCCGGGGGATGCCTGCGCGCTCACCCGTCAAGGGTGACATCTACGATCGACCCATGGCGCAGCACCCCTCCACCGGCCCGCGGGCCGGCCTCCGGCTCATGCACGTGCACGCCCACCCCGACGACGAGTCGAGCAAGGGCGCGGCCTCGACGGCGAAGTACGTCGCCGAGGGCGTCGACGTCCACGTCGCGACCTGCACCGGTGGTGAGCGCGGGTCGATCCTGAATCCCAAGATGGACCGGCCCGACATCCTCGAGAACATCACCGAGATCCGCCGGCAGGAGATGGAGCGGGCCCGCGACATCCTCGGCATCCGGCAGGACTGGCTCGGCTTCGTCGACTCCGGCTGGCCCGAGGGCGACCCGAAGCCGCCGCTGCCCGAGGGCTGCTTCGGCCTCGTCCCGCTCGAGGAGGCCGCCGCACCGCTGGTCAAGCTGATCCGCGAGTTCCGGCCGCACGTGCTGACGACGTACGACGAGCGCGGCGGCTACCCGCACCCCGACCACATCAAATGCCACGAGATCAGCGTCGAGGCGTTCGCGGCGGCGGCCGACCCGGAGCGCTACCCCGAGCTCGGGGAGCCCTGGCAGGTGCTCAAGCTGTACTACCACCACTCGTTCAACAAGGCCCGGATCCAGGCCACCCACGACGCGATGATCGCGCACGGGCTGGAGTCCCCGTGGGCCGAGCGCCTCAAGGAGTGGAAGGACGAGCCCGAGTGGGACGCCCGGGTCACCACCAAGGTGCCGTGCTCGGACTACTTCGGCGTCCGCGACCAGGCACTGCTGGCGCACGCCACCCAGATCGACCCCGACGGGTTCTGGTTCGCGATCCCGCGCGAGCTGCAGGCGGAGACGTGGCCGACCGAGGACTTCGAGCTCGTCGTGAGCCACGTCGCCTCCTCGACCCCGGAGGACGACCTGTTCGCCGGCATCGAGAACCCCGCCTGAGAGACTGGTCCCATGCTCCTCGTCCCGATCCACGCCTTGCTCACCGTGCTGGCCGACCCGAGCCCGAAGCCCGAGGACGTCAAGGCCGGCTGGACGGCCTTTGCGCTGTTCCTCCTCCTCGTCCTGGCCGTGGTCCTGCTCGGCTTCAGCCTGGTCAAGCAGCTGCGCAAGGCGCAGGCCGCCAAGGACGCGGGTCTCTTCGGTCCGGACGACGACGCGACGGAGCCGCGGCCGACCGGGTCGGCCGGCGACGCCGACCAGCACCAGGGTCCGCAGCGCCTCTGAACGCACGCGTCCCCGGCGACCGAGGTCACCGGGGACGATGAGGAGTGCTGCGCAGTGCTGCCGGTTGCTCAGCCCGGCGGGACCGGGGCCCCGTTGAGCACGAAGGTGCCGCCCGGAGGCTGGTTGAACACGTCCGGCCCGGTCGGGGCGGTGTTGCCGCTGACGCTCAGCTGGTCGGCGACGATCGTGCCGGTCGCGCTGTTCCAGAGGCCGCCACCCTCCTTCGTGGCGCTGTTGCCGGTGACCGTGCCGCGCAGCCACTGGACGACGGCGGCGCCGGTCACGTGCAGGCCGCCCCCGTTGCCCGGGGCCGCCCCGGTGCTGTTGGCGGTCAGGTCGACGTCGGTGAGGCCGACGGTGCCGACGTTCGTCTCGATCCCGCCGCCCGCCCGCTTCGCCGTGTTGCCCTCGAGCGTCGACGAGCGCACGGTCAGGCTGCCGAGGTTGTTGAGGATGCCGCCACCGGAGCCGGCGGCCCCGGTCGCGTCGTTGTCCGTGATCGTGGCGCCGGTGACGGTCATCGTGCCGCCGTCGTTGTAGAGCGCGCCGCCGCCGCTGTCCGCCGCCGCGCCGGCCGCGGTGTTGCCGCGGAGCACGGTGTCGGTGACGTCGAGGGTGCCGGACGCGCTGTTCCACAGCCCGCCGCCCTCGTTGGCGGCCGTGTTGCCGACCACCTCGCTGCCGGCGACCGTGACGTCGCCCGCACCGGTGAGGTGGAGGGCGCCACCGTTGCCGGGTGCGGCGCCGGTGGTGTTCTGCAGCAGCTGCGAGCGGGTCACCTCGGTGGTGCCGACGTTGGCCTCGATGGCGCCGCCGGCCCGCGGGGCGGTGTTGCCGCTCAGCTCGGTCCGGTCGACGCGGAGCGTTCCGAGGTTGTTGAGGACGCCGCCACCCGAGCCGGCGGCGCCGGTCGCGGTGTTGCCGGTGACCTCGGAGCCGCGGACCTCGAGGGTGCCGCCGTCGTTGTAGAGCCCGCCGCCGCCCTGGTCGGCCGCCGCGCCGGCCGCGGTGTTGCCCGCGACCGTGGTGCCCCGCACCGTCATCGTGCCGGTGGCGGAGTTCCAGAGCCCGCCGCCCTCGGCGCCGGCGGTGTTGCCGGTGACCGAGCCGTTGCGGACGTCGATCGTGCCGGCGCCGGTGAGGTGCAGCGCGCCACCGTTGCCGGGCGCGGTGCCCGCGGCGTTGTCGGCGAGCTCGGTGCCGGTGAGCGTCGTCGTACCGCCCACGGCCTCGACGCCGCCGCCGGCCCGCGGCGCGGTGTTGCCCGCGACCCGGGATTTCTCGACCGTGGTCGTGCCGAGGTTGTTGAGGATGCCGCCTCCCGAGCCGGCCGCGCCGGTGGCGCTGTTGCCGTCGACGGTGGAGCGGACGACCGAGAGGGTGCCGCCGTCGTTGTAGACGCCGCCGCCGCCCTGGTCGGCCGCGGGGCCGGCCGCGACGTTGCCCGAGACGTCCGAGCCGGTGACCGTGAGCGTGCCCTCGGCGGAGTTCCAGAGGCCGCCGCCCTCGGCGGTCGCCGCGTTGTCGGCGACCGTGCTGTTGACGACGGCGACCGTGCCGGCACCGGTCAGGTGCAGCGCGCCGCCGTTGCCCGGCTCCTCGCCGGTGCGGTTGCGGCGCAGCTGCGAGGACTGGACGGTGGTGTCGCCGCCGACGGCCTCGATCGCGCCGCCGGCCCGCGTCGCGGTGTTGGCGACGAGCCGGGAGCCGGTCACCGTGAGGGAGCCGCCCTCGTTGGCGATCGCGCCGCCGGACCCGCCGGTGCCGGTCGCCTCGTTGGCCCGGAGCACCGAGTCCGTGACGACCAGGGTGCCGGCGCTGCGCACGGCACCGCCGCTCGTGGTGGCCGCGGGCGACCCGCCGGTGAGGCGGATCCCGACGATCTCGAGCGCCACGCCGGAGTCCACGTCGAGGACGCGGTCCAGGCCGCGGGCGTTGATCGTGTGGCCCTGCCCGCGCAGCACGAGGTCGTCGCGCACGTCGAGGTCGCCGCGCCAGGCGCCGCCCTTCAGCGGCCGGGTGCCGTCGAAGGAGATCGAGCGGTCGAGCACGATGCGGTCGGCGCCGGCGCGGTGGTTGGCCCGCGCGAGCGCCTTGCGCAGCTGGCGCTCGGTGCTCACGTGGGTGACGCGAGGCCGGGCGCTCGTCGCGGCTGTCGCGGCCGTCGCCGCAGCAGACGTCCGCTTCGCGCCGGCCACGGCGGCCTCGGCCGTCCCGATCGAGAGCGGGACGACGGCGAGCACGAGAGCACCCACGGCCCCTCCGCCGATGGTGCGGACCCTGCGGGTCCTCGGTGTGGTCATCTTGCCCAACCCTTCTCTGCGGTCGCGCCGCACTGGTGCGGCAGGTCCGGCCGCTCGGGGCGGCCTCGGGGGTGTGTACGGCGCCCGCCGGACCCGCGTTCACCACGGATGAACGCAGGCCGCCCGACATCCGTAAGCACCGTCGTGACGAACGACGGGGTGGTGGGCGCGGGCGGCCGGACGGTCGGCCGGCACCGCCGCACCGACGACGAGGAGGCGGGCGACCGCGTGCGCGAGGAACCAGCCGGAGCCGTCGTGGCCGGCCTCGGCGACGAGGACGAGGTGCACGCGGCGTACCTCCTCTACGGCCCCGAGCTCTACCGCTTCGTGCTCCGCGGCCTCGGCGACCCGGGCGCCGCGCAGGACGTCACGCAGGAGACGTTCCTCAAGGCCTGGCGCTTCGCCGACCGCTACGACCCCGACCTCGCCTCCCTGCGGGTCTGGCTCTTCGGGATCGCGCGCAACACGATGATCGACCACGCCCGGGCCGCGCAGGCCCGGCCCTGGCAGCGGCACCTGCTGGACCCGCCGACGGCGCAGGAGCTGAGCGGCGCGGTGGCCGACCCCGCGGACGGGATCCTTCGCGAGTGGCTCGTCGAGGAGGCGTTGCGGCGGCTGAGCGAGCATCATCGGGAGGCGATCGTGCAGACCTACCTCAAGGAGCGTCCGTACGACGAGGTGGCGGCCGAGCTCGGCGTGCCGGTGGGGACGCTCAGGAGCCGCGTGTTCTACGGCCTGCGGGCCCTGCGGTCGGCGATGGACGAGATGGGAGTGACGCTGTGAACGAGGACCGGGGGCACCTCGACCCCGCGCACCAGGCGCTGCGCGAGATGCTCGGCGCCCTCGTCCTGGGTCACCTGACGAGCGCCGAGACCGACCGGGTGCAGGCGCACCTCGACGGCTGCGCGGCCTGCCGGGCCGAGCTGGAGGAGATCACGCCCCTGGCCGGCCTGCTCGGTGCCGTCGATCCCGCGTCCTTCGAGACGCCCCCGACGCCGCCGCCCGGGCTCGGCGACGCGATCCGCCGCCAGGTGGCCGCGGAGCGGGTCGCCCGGGACGACGACGAGCTGGGGGCGCGACGGGACGCGGCCCGGCGCGCGCGGGGACGGCGTACCCGCCTGGTGGCGGCCGCCGCCGTGCTCGCCGTCGTCGGCGTCGGCGCGGGCCTCGGGCTGGGCCGCGCGACCGCGCCCTCCCCGCCCACCGTGCCGATGGAGCAGATCCGGCTCGCGGCCGCTCCCGGCTCGGGGGTGACCGTGGACAGCGCGGGCCTGGTCAACCACACCTGGGGCACCGAGCTGCGGATCGTCGGCGAGGGCTTCCACGCCGGCGAGGTCTTCCACGCCGAGTTCCGCACCGCGGACGGCGAGCTGGTCCCGGCGGGCGAGTTCCTCGGGGTCGGCGCCGCCACGATGACGTGCAACCTGCAGTCCGCCGCCCTGCGCGACGCCGTCACCGAGGTCGTCATCCTCGACGAGGACGGCTCCGCCGTCGCCTCGTCGGCGCTCTGAGGATTCAGGCCCGCCGCACCCGCACCAGGCAGTCGTACGCCGTCCGCGCGGGCTCCTCGCCGTGCCCGTCGCCGACCACGCGGCTGACCCGCTCGGCCCGCTCCACGACGACGCCCGCCTCGTCGGCGAGGTCGCCGAGCACGTCCTCGGCGGTCATCAGCACGCGCACGTCCTGCGGCCCGCCGGTGCCCTCGGCCAGGTTGGTCGTGTCGTGGGCGACCAGCAGGAGCGTGCCGCCCGGGCGCAGCGCGGCGAAGGCGCTCCGGACCGCGGCCCGGCGCTCCTCGGCGGGCAGCTGGAGGTAGGCCAGCACGGCCAGGTCGTACGACGCCGGCTCGCTCCACCGCGTCGCGTCGGCGCACACCCAGGTGACCGCGGTATCGCCGGCGAGCGTCGCGCCCTTGTCGAGCGCGACCTGCGAGAAGTCGAGCGCGGTCACGTCCCACCCGCGGCGGGCCAGCCAGATCGCGTTGCGGCCCTCGCCGGCGGCCAGGTCGACGGCCCGGCCCGGCGGCAGGTCGCCCAGCTCGGCCTCGACGAACTGGTTGGGCGTCGCCGACCAGACCAGCTCGCGGGCGGCGTAGCGCTCGTCCCAGTCCCTCGCGTCCATGCCGGCCACGGTAGCCCGCTCAGTCGCCGGTGACGTGCCCGTGCGGCCGGCCGGGGTCGTCGTAGACCGGGTCGGTGTCGCCGGCCCGCAGCGCCTCGAGCTGGGCGCACACCGCGATGCCGTAGAACAGCGCGATCGCGGACAGCAGCGACCACAGCAGCAGCGCCACGATGCCCGCGAGCGGGCCGTAGGTGCTGCCGAAGGACGAGCTGACGTGGACGTACGCCGCCAGCCCGCCGGTCGCGAGCATCGTGAGCAGCACCGAGACGCCCGCCCCCAGCGCCAGCCAGGACAGCGCCGGCTGGCGGCGCCGGGGGGAGTGGTCGAGCAGGACCGCGATCGCGAAGACCAGCAGCGCGGTGCCGACGGGCCAGCGGGCGACCCGGAAGGCCAGGACGACGTCGTCGGACCAGCCGTAGTCGATGCGCATGGCGTCGGCGAACGCCCCGCCCGCGACCAGCAGCAGGAAGCCGATCCCGACGGGGACCGCGAGGACCGCGGTGAGGACGGCGGCGCGGCCGTACTTCGCGAGCGCGGGGCGGTCCCTGCGGATGCCGTAGATGCGGTTGGCGCCACGCTCGACCTGCGCCATCGCGGTGGTCATCGAGACCAGCGCGAAGAGCAGCCCCAGGACCAGCGCGAGCTCGCCGGCCTGCTCGCTGCTGCTGGGGCCGGAGACGGCGTTGGCGAGGGCGTCGCCGGTGCCGTGGCCCGGCGAGACGGTCTGGATCGTCCGGGCGACGACCCGGGCCGGCCGGGCCTCGTCGATCCCGTCGGCCAGGCCCGTGAGCGCCAGCATGAAGGGCACCACCGCGAGCGAGGCCTGGAGCGCCAGCGCCCGGCTGTTGGTGAAGCCGTCGCCGTACCGGAACCGGACGAACGACTCCACGAGGATCCGCCGGGGGCCGAACTTCCGGGTCAGCCGCCAGGCGTCCTCGGCGTCCAGCTCGTCGCCGTCCATCTCGATCGTCACGGGGACGGTGCGGGCGGTCGTCATGGCGGGATTGAACCACCCCGGCCCGGGGCTGCCTCCAGCGGCAGAGCGTCCACGATCGTCAGGTGACGGGCAGGAAGGGCGACCGACCATCGAGGCATGCCCGCCCTCTCGCCCGCCTCCCGTGTGCTCGTCGTCGTCCCGACCTACGACGAGGCCGACAACATCGTCCCCCTCCTGGATGCCGTGCGAGCGGCCGTGCCGGCCGTGCACGTGCTCGTCGTCGACGACGGCAGCCCGGACGGCACGGCGGCGCTCGTCACGGCGTACGCCGCCACCGCACCGGACGTCCACCTGCTCTCCCGGGCCGGCAAGAGCGGCCTCGGCGCGGCCTACCGGGCCGGCTTCGGCTGGGCGCTGGAGCGTGACTACGACGTGGTCGTGCAGATGGACGCCGACCTGTCGCACCCGCCCGGCCGGTTGCCGGCACTCGTCGGCGCGCTCGCGGACGCGGACGTGTCGGTCGGCTCGCGCTACGTCCCGGGCGGCCGGGTCGACGACTGGTCGTGGTCGCGCCGGCTGATCTCGCGCGCGGGCAACGCGTACGTGCGGCTGGTGCTCGGGCTCCCGGTCCGCGACGCGACGGCGGGCTTCAAGGCCTTCCGGCGCGACGCCCTGCTGACGGTGGACGCCGTCGGGACGGCCTCGGACGGCTACTGCTTCCAGGTGGAGAACACCTGGCGCGCCGTGCGCCGCGGCCTCCACGTCGTGGAGGTCCCGATCGCGTTCGCCGACCGGACCCGCGGGAGCTCGAAGATGTCCGGCGACATCGTCCTCGAGGCCGTACGACGGGTGCTCGTGTGGCGCTGGCACGAGCTGCGCGGCGGCCACCCCTCCGGCGCGCCGAGGCCCCGGGTGCTGACATGAGCACGGCCGTCGCCCCGGCAGCCGCGGGACACCGGCGCGGGCTCCGCGGGCTGCGGGGGCTCCGCGCGCTGGGCTCCGTGGCCGGCGTCGCGGTCCTGCTGGTCGTGGTCGTGCCGCTGGTGGCGGGTGCGCCGTGGGCGGCGGTGGGCCGCACGCTGGCGCAGGTGCCGTGGCCGGTCGTGGCGGGGCTGGGGGTGCTCTGGCTGGCGGGGCTGCTCGCCCACACGATCACGCTGACCGCGGCGCTGCCCCGGCTGACCCACGGCCGCGCGCTCCTGCTGAGCCTGACCGGCAGCGCGGTGTCGAACGTGCTGCCGTTCGGAGGTGCGGCGGGCATCGCGCTGAACTACCGGATGACGCGGGCCTGGGGCCACGACCGGGCGGCCTTCGCGGCGTACACCGTCGTCACCAACGTCTGGGACGTCCTCTTCAAGCTCACCCTCCCGGCGCTGGCGCTGGGGTGGCTGGCCCTCGCCGGCCACCTGGTGCTGGGGCCGGTGGTGAGCGCCGCCGTGGCCGCGACCGTGGTCCTGGCCCTCCTGTCGGCGACCGGGGGTGCGCTCCTGGTGCACGACCCGCTGGCGCGTCGGCTGGGCGGGGCGTGCGAGGGCCTCGTCGGCGGGGTCCTCCGGGTGCTGCGCTGCTCGCGCCGACCGGCGGTGGCCGACGGGCTGGACCGGGTCAGGCGCGAGTGCCGCGAGCTGCTCAGCGGCTCGTGGCGCCGCCTGTCCCTGGGGATGCTCCTCTACTCCGCGCTGCTCCTGGCGCTCCTGGCCGGGTGCCTGGCCGTGACCGGCGCGGGTCTCCCGCTGGCAGCGGTCTTCGCGGGCTTCGCCGTCGAGCGGGTGCTGACCCTGGTCGGCGTGACCCCGGGCGGCGCCGGCGTCGTCGAGGTCGGCCTGGTCGGCCTGCTGGTCGCGCTCGGCGGCGACCCGGTCGGCACCGTCGCAGGCACGCTGCTCTACCGCGTCTTCACCTACGGCCTCGAGATCCCGGTGGGCGGGTTGGGGCTGCTCGTGTGGCTCCGCCTCCGCCGCGCCGGTGCGGCGCCGTCCGCCGTGACGGGCGGGACCGCCTGATGCGCATCGTCCACGTCACCGACGTCTACCTGCCGCGCCTGGGCGGCATCGAGATGCACGTGCACGACCTCGCCGTCCGCCAGCGCCGGGACGGCCACGACGTCCACGTGGTGACGGCGACCGCGCCCGGTTCCGGCCCCGGTGCGGAGCCGGACCCGCCCTGGCTGCACCGTGTCGCCAACCCGGCCGTGACCGTGCCCCGTCAGCTCGGTCTGGGCCCCCAGGTGGGCGCCCTGCTCGCTTCCGCCGACGCGGTCCACGCCCACGTCTCGGTCGTCTCGCCGTTCGCGTTCGGAGCCGCCCGCCTCGCGGGGTCGTTGGGACGGCCGACCCTCGTGACCGTGCACTCGCTGTGGACCCGGCTCGGGCCGCTGCCGGCGCTGGGCAGCCGGGCGGCCGGGCTCCGGAGCTGGCCGGTCCTCTGGTCGGCGGTGAGCGACGCCGCCGCCGAGCCCGTACGCCGCGTGCTCGGTCCCTCCGTCGAGGTGCTCGTGCTCCCCAACGCGGTCGACGTCGCGGCCTGGCAGGTCCCGGGCGGGGCGCCTGCGGTGCCGACCGTGGTGAGCGTGATGCGCCTGGCCCGGACCAAGCGGCCGCTGCCCCTCGCGCGGATCCTGCGCGCGACCCGTGAGGAGGTCCCGGACCACCTGCCCCTGCGGGCCGTCGTGGTGGGTGACGGGCCCCAGCGGCCCGGGCTCGAGCGACACCTGCGCCGCCACGACCTGGACGGCTGGGTCGAGCTGCGGGGGCGGCTCGACCGACCCGCCATCCGCGAGGTCCTCGCACGGTCCACGGTCTACCTCGCGCCCGCCGAGCTCGAGTCGTTCGGCATCGCCGCGCTGGAGGCCCGCGCGGCCGGGCTGCCCGTGGTGGCGAGCAGCCACGGCGGGGTCGGCACCTTCATCACCCACGGCGTCGACGGCCTGCTCGGTGACTCCGACGACGCCCTGGTCGCCCACCTCGTCCGGCTGCTGACCGACGAGGTGACGACCGCCCGGATGACCGCCCACAACCGGTCGGTGCCACCACCGTTCGGCTGGGACGCCGCCTGCGGGCGGGCCCTGGCCGCCTACGACCTCGCGGCCGGTCGGTCGCGGACCCGCGTCGCCGCGGCACCGGCCCGGGCGGCGGCGTCGTCGTGAGCACCGGTCCCTTCACGCTGGTCTCCTTCCACGCCCACCCGGACGACGAGGCCCTCCTGACCGGCGGCACCCTGGCCCGGGCCGCGGCCGAGGGGCACCGGGTCGTGCTGGTCGTCGCGACCGCCGGCGAGGCCGGCCTGGCCGCCCGCGAGCACCACGCCGGCGGCCTCGCGTCCCGGCGGCTCGCGGAGCTCGAGGCCTCGGCCGGCGCCCTGGGCGTCGCCCGGGTCGTCGTGCTCGGGTACGCCGACTCCGGCTGGGGGGAGGACGCGCCGCGCCCCGGAGCCTTCAGCACGGTGCCCGTCGGGGCCGCCGCCCGTGCGCTGGCCACCGTGCTCGACGACGAGCGGGCCGACGCGCTGACGTCGTACGACCTGGCCGGTGGCTACGGCCACCGCGACCACGTCCAGGTCCACCTGGTCGCGCGCGAGGCCGCCCGGCTCGCGGGCACGCCGCTCGTCCTCGAGGCGACCCTCGACCGCACGACCCTGCTCCGCCCGGTGCGGCTGCTCCGTCGTCTCGCCCGAGTGCTGCCCCTGCCCGAGATCCCCGACCTGGAGCACGCGTTCACCGGTCGCGCCGACCTCACGCACGTCGTGGACGTGCGCCCCTTCCTGGGCCCCAAGCGCGCCTCGATGCGCGCCCACGCCAGCCAGGCGAGCGCCGACGAGGGCGCGCGGACGCTGGCCCTGCTCCTGCGGCTGCCCCGCCCGCTGGCTCGCCGGGTGCTGGGACGCGAGTGGTTCCGCGAGGTCGGTCGCGCGCCCGGCGGCCCGCTGCTCGACGACGTCTTCGCCAGCCTGCGGCTCCGCGCGGCATCTCGTTGCTGATCGTCTCGACGCGGCAATGTCACCTAAGTCAAGTGATGTGGTCGAGTATGGTGTCGGCATGACATCTGAGTTCCTCTGGTACATCCCGAACACCGTCGAGCCCGGTCACCGCGGCGACGACACCTCCGAGGGCTGGGGCACGCTCGACTTCTCCGCGCGGATGGCGACCGCGGCCGAGGAGCACGGCTGGGGCGGCGCCCTGATCGGCACCAGCTGGGGCCGGCCCGACACCTTCACGGTGGCCACCGCGCTGGCCGCCCGCACCACGACCTTCAAGCCGCTGGCCGCCATCCGGCCCGGCTACTGGCACCCGGCGCACTTCGCCAGCGCCGCCGCCACGCTCGACCAGCTCAGCGGGGGTCGGCTGCTGGTCAACATCGTCAGCGGCCTCGACAACCTGGCGGCGTACGGCGACGTCGAGGGCGACCAGGCCGCCCGCTACGGACGCACGCGGGAGTTCATGCAGATCGTCCGCCGGCTCTGGACCGAGGAGGACGTCACCTACGAGGGCGAGCACTTCCGCGTCGAGCACTCGACGGTCTCGCCGCGCCCGTACGCCGCCGACGAGGGCCGCCACCCGCGCCTCTACTTCGGCGGCGCGTCCCCCGCGGCCGAGCAGGTGGCGGCCGCCGAGGCCGACGTGCAGCTGTTCTGGGGCGAGCCGCTCGACGGCATCGAGGAGCGGATCGCCCGGCTCCGGCCGCTGAGCGAGCAGCAGGACCGCACCGCGCCGCTCGAGTTCGGGCTGCGGATCACCACGCTGGTGCGCGACACCACCGAGGAGGCGTGGCACGACGCCGAGGAGAAGGTCCGGGCGCTGGGGGAGCGCACCGACGACTGGTCGGCCGTGGGGAACCGGCACCGCGGCCGCGCCGTGGGCCTGCAGCGCCTGCTCGACCTGCAGGAGCGCGGCGACGTGCTGGACTCCTGCCTCTACACCGCGCCCGGGAGGGTCGGCGGCGGCGGTGCCGGCACGACGTGGCTGGTCGGCTCGCCCGACGACGTCACGGCGGCGCTGCGGGCCTACGAGGCGCTCGGCGTCACGCACTTCATCCTGTCGGACACGCCGTACCAGGAGGAGATCGTGCGCATCGGCGACCAGGTCGTGTCGCGGATGAAGGAGCGCGTCAGCGTCTGAGCGCTGGAACGGCCCTGTTCCGCGTCGGGTACTCCGGAGTAGGTTCGCAGGCGTGACCCAGGACACGTTCGACTACGTCATCGTCGGCGCCGGTAGCGCCGGCGCCGTGCTCGCGGCCCGCCTCACGGAGGACCCCGGCGTCAGCGTCGTCCTCCTCGAGGCCGGCGGGGAGGCCGAGGGGGACGAGGTGATGATCCCGGCCGCCTTCCCGACGATGTTCAAGACGAAGTGGGACTGGAACTACAACACCACCGAGCAGAAGCAGCTCAACAACCGTCGCGCCTACTGGCCGCGGATGAAGGCGCTCGGCGGCTGCTCGTCGATGAACGCGATGATCTACATCCGGGGCAACAGCGCCGACTACGACAGCTGGCGCGACCAGTACGGCGCCACCGGGTGGGGGTACGACGACTGCCTGCCGTACTTCCGCAAGTCCGAGGACAACGAGCGGCTCGCGGGCCCGCTGCACGGCCGAGGCGGTCCGCTGCACGTCGAGGACCGGCGCTACACCCACGAGCTCAGCCACCTCTTCGTCGACAGTGCCGTGAGCCACGGGCTGAAGCGCACCGACGACTTCAACGGCGCGTCCCAGGAGGGGGCGGGGCAGTACCAAGTGACCTGCAAGGGTGGGCGCCGCTGGTCGACGAACGAGGGCTACCTCAAGCCGGCCCGCTCACGCCCCAACCTGACCGTGACGACCGGGGCGCTGGCCTCGCGGATCGAGCTCGACGGCGAGCGCGCCACCGGCGTCACCTTCCGCCAGGACGGCGTCGAGCACACCGTGCACGCGACGCGTGAGGTGCTGCTCTGCGGCGGCTCGATCAACAGCCCGCAGCTGCTGATGCTCTCGGGCATCGGCCCGGGCAACCACCTCGCCGAGGTCGGCATCACCGCGAAGGTCGACCTCGCCGGCGTGGGTGCCAACCTGCAGGACCACCCCGTCGTCCCGCTGCTCTGGTACACCCGCGGCATCACGGACCTGGCCCAGCTCAACAACGTCCGCAACTTCGCCCGCTGGAAGATCAGCGGCACCGGCCCGCTGTCCTCCAACGTCGGCGAGGCCGGCGCGTTCTTCGGCAGCCGGGACGGGCTGGTGGCCCCGGACATCCAGATCCACGCCGCGCCGTCGGGCTTCTACGACAACGGCATGCACGAGCCCACCAGCCGGATGTTCACGGCCGCGCCGACGCTGGTGTCGGTGGCCAGCCGCGGCTCGGTGCGGCTGCGCTCGGCCGACCCGGCCTGGCACCCGGCCATCGACGCGGCCTACCTCGAGGACCAGACGGACCTCGACGCGCTGCTGAGTGGGGCGAAGCAGACCTGGGAGATGGTCACCCAGGGCGCGCTGGCGTCGTACCTCGACAAGCCGTGGAACCTGCCCGCCGACCCCTCCGACGAGGACCTCATCGAGCACATCCGCACCTGGGCCCAGACGCTGTACCACCCCACCTCGACGTGCGCGATGGGCTCCGGCGAGGACGCCGTGGTCGACGCGCAGCTCAAGGTGCGCGGGGTCGAGGGCCTGCGCGTGGTCGACGCGTCGGTCATGCCGGCCGTCCCGCGCGGCAACACGAACGCCCCCACCATCATGCTCGCCGAGAAGGCGGCCGACGAGATCAGGAAGTCGTCATGACCCTCACCGAGAACCCCCTCGCGAGCACCGAGGCGACCCGGACGTTCGACTCGCTGGACCCGACCACCGGGGACGTCGTCGGCACCCACCCGATCCACACCGACGAGGAGGTCCGCGCGGCCGTCGAGCGGGCCCGCGAGGCCGGCCGCTGGTGGTCGGCGCTGTCGTACGACGAGCGCGACACCCACCTGTCGGCCTGGAAGGGCGTCATCACCCGGCGGCTGGCCCAGCTCGCCGACCTGATGCACCGCGAGACCGGCAAGCCGCACGGCGACGCCACCCTCGAGGCCTCGCTGGCCATCGACCACCTGGCCTGGGCCGCGGGCAACGCCGGCAAGGTGCTCAAGCGCCGCAAGGTCGCCTCCGGGCTGGTGATGGCCAACCAGGCCGCCACCGTGGAGTACCCCCCGCTCGGCGTCGTCGGCGTCATCGGTCCCTGGAACTACCCCGTCTTCACCCCGATGGGCTCGATCGCCTACGCGCTCGCCGCGGGCAACGCCGTCGTCTTCAAGCCCAGCGAGTACACCCCCGGCGTCGGCGAGTGGCTGGCCCAGACCTTCCTCGAGACGGTCGGGCACCCCGTGCTCCAGGTCGTCACCGGCTTCGGCGAGACCGGGGCCGCGCTGTGCCACGCGGGTGTCGACAAGGTCGCCTTCACCGGCTCGACCGCCACCGGCAAGCGGGTGATGGCGGCCTGCGCCGAGACCCTCACCCCGGTCGTGATCGAGGCCGGCGGCAAGGACGCCGTCATCGTCGACCAGGACGCCGACATCGACGCCGCCGCCGACGCGTCGCTGTGGGGCGCCTGCTCGAACGCCGGCCAGACCTGCACCGGCGTGGAGCGGGTCTACGTCCACGAGCGGGTGTACGACGAGTTCGTCGCGGCCCTGCTCGAGAAGGCCAAGGGCCTGCGTGCCGACGACAGCCCGGGCTCGCACCTCGGCCCGATCACCATGCCCAAGCAGCTCGACGTGATCCGCTCGCACATCCAGGACGCCCTGGACCGCGGCGGCCGCGCGCTGATCGGCGGCGTGGACGCCGTGGGGGAGCGCTTCGTGCAGCCGACCGTCCTCGTGGACGTCCCCGAGGACTCGCTGGCCGTGCAGGAGGAGACCTTCGGGCCCACCGTGACGATCGCCAAGGTGCGCGACATGGAGGAGGCCATCGCGCGGACGAACGCCACCCGCTACGGCCTCGGCTCGACCGTGTTCGCCAAGGAGCACGGCATGGAGATCGCCGGCCGGATCCGCTCCGGCATGACCGCCGTCAACGGCGTCATCACCTTCGCCGCGATCCCCAGCCTGCCCTTCGGCGGCGTCGGGGACTCGGGCTTCGGGCGCATCCACGGGCCGGACGGGCTCAAGGAGTTCACCTACCCGAAGGCGATCGCCCGGCAGCGCTTCAAGCCGATGCTGGCCCTCACGACGTTCACGCGCACCGAGAAGGCCGACCAGCAGCTCGCGCAGCTCATCACGATGCTGCACGGGCGCGGGACCACGATCCCGAAGGGGCCCCAGGCGCCGCAGGGCGGGCTCAACCGCCGCCGCCGTCGCAGGGGCTGAGCCGGTCCCGTGCGTCCCTCGCTTCTCGTTGGTCGAGTAGCGAGCGCAGCGAGCGTTGCTGCTCGTTGGTCGAGTAGCGAGCGCAGCGAGCGTATCGAGACCTACCGCAAGGCGTACGTCGCCATCGAGATGCCGACGTAGTGCGTCACGAACGCCAGGATCGTGAAGCTGTGGAAGATCTCGTGGAAGCCGAACCACTGCGGCCACGGGTTGGGGCGCTTGAAGCCGTAGACGACGGCGCCGAGCGTGTAGAGCGCCCCGCCCGTGCCGACGAGCACCAGCACCGCGGTGCCGACGCCGACGCCGAGGACCGAGCTGGCCCCGTCGATGAAGCCGGGCAGGAAGAAGAGCGCCGCCCAACCCATGCCGATGTAGAGCGGCACGTAGAGCCAGCGCGGGGCGTCGGTCCAGAACACCCGGAAGAGCACGCCGAGGATCGCGCAGGTCCACACGGTCGACAGCAGCCAGACGCGCTGGCGGCCCTCGAGCAGGATCAGCGTCAGCGGCGTGTAGGAGCCGGCGATGAGCACGAAGATGTTGGCGTGGTCGAAGCGCCGCAGGAACGCCCACGTGCGCGGCGACCACGTGCCCCGGTGGTAGATCGCCGAGACCGTGAAGAGGATCAGCGCGCTGAGGCTGAAGACCGCCGAGCCCAGGCGCGTCTGGGAGGTGGGCGACAGCGCCACCAGGACGATGCCGGCGGCCAGGGCGAGCGGCGCCGTGCCGAGGTGGATCCACCCGCGCAGCTTCGGCTTGACCTCGTCGACGCGCTCGGCCAGCGTGTCGAGGCCGGACCGGATCGCCTCGTTCATCGAGTGGGACATGGAGAGACCGTACCGGGCCCCCGGGCGACACGGCCGGGAAGGCGGCGTACGTCACGCGCCCCCGCGGGGCCGGACCGCCGCTAACATCGAGGGGTGGCGGACTGGAAGCGTGGCATCAGGCGGGTGCTCTACCCGGCGTACGAAGCCCGGATGCTCCGTCGGATGCCCACCGAGTCGCTGCCCAAGCACGTGGGCGTGATGCTCGACGGCAACCGGCGCTGGGCGCGGGCCGTCGGTGCGGACACGGCGCAGGGCCACCGTGCCGGCGCCGCCAACATCGAGCCGCTGCTCGGCTGGTGCGAGGAGGCGGGGATCGAGCACGTCACGCTGTGGCTGCTCTCCACCGACAACCTCAACCGCCCGGCCGCCGAGCTCACCCCCCTCCTGCAGATCATCGAGGAGGCCGTGGACTCGCTGGCCGACCAGCGCCGCTGGCGGCTGCACCCGGTCGGCGCGCTGGACCTGCTGCCGGCGCACACCGCCGAGCGCCTCAAGGCCGCCGAGGAGGCCACCCGCGACGTCGAGGGGATCCTGGTCAACATCGCGGTCGGGTACGGCGGCCGGCGCGAGATCGCGGACGCCGTGCGCTCGCTGCTCCACGCGCAGGCCGACAAGGGCATGACGCTCGAGGAGCTGGCCGAGGTCATCGACGTCGACCACATCGCCGAGCACCTCTACACCAAGGGCCAGCCCGATCCGGACCTCGTGATCCGCACGTCGGGCGAGCAGCGCCTCGGCGGCTTCCTGCTGTGGCAGTCGACGCAGTCGGAGTTCTACTTCTGCGAGGCCTACTGGCCCGACTTCCGCCGCGTGGACTTCCTTCGCGCCATCCGGGCCTACGCCCAGCGCGACCGTCGCTTCGGCACCTGAACCCGTTAACAATCCCTTCACCCCGCGGTCTGGCGTGTCGCCCCGATCCGGCGTGCTCCGCGGCGTACTTTCCGATCAACGACGAGTGGGGAAGCTCGTCGTATCGGGAGGCCCGCTCGTGAGCATTCACGGCTGTATCGCACGGCAGGACGATCCCTGCCGCGCGGACGGAGGCCGGCACTCCGGCCTGCAGGTCAGTGCCCGGTCCACCTGTGTGAACTAGGGCCGGGCGACGAGTGCGCGCGCTGGCCCGTGAGGGGTGACATCGTGCCGTCGCAGCCCAAGAAGTCCCGCGTCAAGAAGTCCGTGCACACCTACGTCCTCGACACCAGCGTCCTGCTGGCCGACCCCGGTGCGATCCGCCGGTTCGCCGAGCACGAGGTGGTGCTCCCGGTGGTCGTGATCACCGAGCTCGAGGGCAAGCGGCACCACCCGGAGCTGGGCTACTTCGCCCGCTCCGCGCTGCGCAGCCTGGACGAGCTGCGGGTCATCCACGGTCGGCTTGACGAGCCCGTCCCGATCGGGGACGAGGGCGGCACGCTCCGCGTCGAGCTGAACCACACCGACCCGATGGCGCTGCCGTCCGGCTTCCGCCTCGGCGACAACGACACCCGGATCCTCGCGGTGGCCTTCAACCTGGCCGAGGAGGGCGACGCGGTCACGCTGGTCTCCAAGGACCTGCCCCTGCGCATCAAGGCGGCCGCGGTCGGCCTGGACGCGCAGGAGTACCGCGCCGAGGGCATCAACGACTCCGACACCGGCTACTCCGGCATGGCGGAGCTGGAGGTGGCCGCCACCGAGCTCGACGAGCTGTACGACGACGGCGTGCTCGACCTGGACGCCGCCCGTGACATGCCCTGCCACCAGGGCCTGGTGCTGCTCTCCGACCGCGGCACCGCCCTCGGCCGGGTCGGCGCCGACAAGCAGGTGCACCTGGTGCGCGGCGACCGTGAGGCGTTCGGCATCCACGGCCGCTCCGCCGAGCAGCGGATCGCGCTGGAGATGCTGCTCGACCCCGAGGTCGGCATCGTCTCCCTGGGCGGCCGGGCCGGCACCGGCAAGTCGGCGATGGCGCTGTGCGCCGGGCTCGAGGCCGTGCTCGAGCGCCGCCAGCACAAGAAGGTCGTGGTCTTCCGCCCGCTGTTCGCGGTGGGCGGTCAGGAGCTCGGCTACCTGCCCGGCTCGGAGTCCGAGAAGATGTCGCCGTGGGGCCAGGCGGTCTTCGACACGCTCGGCTCGATGACCTCGCGCGACGTGATCGAGGAGATACTCGACCGCGGGATGCTCGAGGTGCTGCCGCTCACGCACATCCGCGGCCGCTCGCTGCACGACGCCTACGTCATCGTCGACGAGGCGCAGTCGCTGGAGCGCAACGTGCTGCTGACGGTGCTCTCGCGGATCGGGGCGAACTCCAAGGTCGTCCTGACCCACGACGTCGCCCAGCGCGACAACCTGCGGGTGGGGCGCCACGACGGGGTCGTCGCGGTCATCGAGAAGCTCAAGGGGCACCCGCTGTTCGCGCACGTGACCCTGACCCGCTCCGAGCGGTCGCCGATCGCGGCGCTGGTCACCGAGATGCTGGAGAACGTCGTGGTCTGACCGGCCCGTCCCGCACTCGCACGTCACCGGCCCCGCGTCGTACTCCTGGTACGTCGCGGGGCCGGTGTGCTGTGCGGGGAGAGGGTGGTCGATGGGGCTGGAGTGACGAGATCCGGCTCACGGATCCGGTCGTTCGGTTTGCAACCACCCGATCGGTCATGCAGGGTAGGTCGTGATCTTTTCGTGACCTGCGTGGGTGAGTGAAGCGGGTCCGGGGAGATCGTTCCTTGTTGTCCACCCCCGAGAGCTCCCCTGTGCCGAAGCGTGCCAAGTACGTCCCGAAGCACCGTCATGTCCCCGAAGCGACCCTCGTCGACGCGCCGAAGAAGGCGCTCCGCACGACGCTGATGCTGTCGTCCGTGGCCGTCGCCGCGACCGGTGTCGCCGTCTCCGGCGGCGTCCTGAGCGCTCCCGGCAGCATCAGCACCGCCGCTGCCGGCGTGGGCGCCACGACGGTCAAGCCGCTCTCCGACGAGCAGCTCGCCGAGCGGGCCGCCGACGCCCCGACCTCCCGGTCCGAGGACCGCCGCGACGCGGCCGACCCGACCAAGGAGGCGGCGCTGAAGCAGTCCGACGGCCCCGCGATCACGCGCACCGTCGACCTCTCCCAGCAGGACCCCCGCGACATCGCCATGGCGCTGCTGCCGGAGTTCGGCTTCTCGACCAGCCAGTTCGGCTGCCTCGACTCGCTCTACACCGGCGAGAGCGGCTGGCGCGTCGACGCCGACAACCCGTCCTCGTCGGCCTACGGCATCCCGCAGGCGCTGCCCGGCTCCAAGATGGCCTCCGCCGGGGCCGACTGGGCGACCAACCCCGTCACCCAGATCCGCTGGGGCCTGGGCTACATCCAGGACCGCTACGGCTCGCCCTGCGGTGCCCAGGCGTTCAAGTCCAGCCACGGCTGGTACTGACCGACCCCGAGTCGGCTTCGGTGGTCGAGTAGCGAGCGCCAGCGAGCCGGCTTCGGTGGTCGAGTAGCGAGCGCCAGCGAGCCGGTTTCGGTGGTCGAGTAGCGAGCGCCAGCGAGCCGGTTCGGTGGTCGAGTAGCGAGCGCCAGCGAGCGTATCGAGACTCAGCTCGCGACGAACACGGTCCCCTCGCCGAGGTAGGTCCGCGGGCCCTCGAAGGCCGGCAGGTCCCAGGCGATGTCCTCGCGCGAGGACTCCAGGTAGGCCACCGCAGCCGCGTGGTCGGGGAACACCGCCCGCGGGCGCACGTCCTCACGTCGTACGACGTCGAAGTGGCGGCGCAGCGCGTCCTCGCCGTTCTGGCTGCTGAACTGCGTCACGACCGGTCCGTCGCCGCCCTCGCGACGCAGGTCGGCCACGTGCTCGTCGCCGTTCGTCACGGCGAGGAAGCGGCCGCCGGGTCGGAGCACGCGGCGAACCTCCGCGAGCGTCCGGTCGAGGTCGGGCACGTGGTAGAGCATCCACATGGCGGCGACCAGGTCGAAGGCGTCGTCCTCGAACGGCAGCTCGGTGGCGTCCGCGACGCGCGCCTCGACGCCGCGGGCCGCGGTCAGCTCGACGAAGCGCGGCGACTGGTCGGTCGCCAGGAGCGCGGCCCCGGGACGTGCCTGCGCGATCCGCGCGGCGAAGGCGCCGGTGCCGCAGCCGATCTCGAGGATGTCGGCGGGCGCGGACGCGCGGACGACCGCGAGTGCGATCTCGGTGGGGTCGCGGCCGTCCTCGGCGGGCTGCCACACGGACTGGCGGGTGAGGAGGTTGCCCTCGGTGGCGTACTGCGCGCGGACCTCGTCGCGGTCCGTCATGATGTCGTCGCTGGTCACGGGTGGGTCATTCCTTCGACATCGAGAGCCTGGTCGAGCTCCTGCTCGCTGATCTCCCCGCGCTCCACGAACCCCAGGGCCACGACGGTCTCGCGGATGGTGGCGCCGTCGGCCAGGGCCTGCTTGGCGATCTTCGCCGCGCTCTCGTAGCCGAGGTGGCGGTTGAGCGGGGTGACGACGGAGGGGGAGGACTCGGCGTACTGCCGCATCCGCTCGGCGTCGGCGGTGATCCCGTCGACGCAGCGGGTCGCGAGCAGGGTGGTCGAGGTCGACAGCAGCCTGATCGACTCGAGCAGGTTGCGCGCGAGGACGGGCATCATCACGTTCAGCTCGAAGCTGCCGCTCGCGCCGGCGACCGTCACGGTCGTGTCGTTGCCGATCACCTGCGCGCAGACCATCAGCGTGGCCTCGGGCAGCACCGGGTTGACCTTGCCGGGCATGATGCTCGAGCCCGGCTGGAGGTCGGGCAGGTGGATCTCGGCCAGGCCGGTCGTCGGGCCCGACGACATCCAGCGCAGGTCGTTGCAGATCTTGGTGAGGCCGACGGCGATCGTGCGCAGCACCCCGGACAGCTCGACCAGCGAGTCGCGGGTGCCCTGGGCCTCGAAGTGGTTGCGGGCCTCGGTGAAGTCCTCGCCGCTCAGCTCGCCGAGGACCTCGATGACGCGGGCGGCGAAGCCGGGCGGGGTGTTGATGCCGGTGCCGACGGCGGTGCCGCCGAGGGGGAGCTCGCGGACGCGGGGGAGGACGGCGTCGAGCCGCTCCCCGGCGTACCGCACCGTGGCGGCGTAGCCGCCCAGCTCCTGGCCCAGCATGACCGGCGTGGCGTCCATCAGGTGCGTGCGGCCGGACTTCACGAGGCCGGCGAACTCCTCGGCCTTCGCGGCGAGGCTGGCCTCGAGCGTCGCGAGCGCGGGGCGGAGGTCCTCGGCGACGGCGAGCGTGGCCGCGACGTGGATGGCAGTGGGGAAGGTGTCGTTGCTGGACTGGCTGGCGTTGACGTGGTCGTTGGGGTGGACCTCGGTGCCGGCACGGGCCGCCAGCGAGGCGATCACCTCGTTGGCGTTCATGTTGGAGCTGGTGCCCGAGCCGGTCTGGAAGACGTCGACGGGGAACTCCCCGTCGTGCTCGCCGGCCGCGACCGCTGCGGCGGCGTCGGCGATCGCACCGGCCTGCTCGTCGGTGAGGATGCCGAGCTCGCCGTTGACGCGGGCGGCGGCGCCCTTCACCAGCCCGAGGGCGTGGAGGAGGCGGGGCTCGAGGGGCGTGCCGCTGATCGGGAAGTTCTCGACCGCGCGCTGGGTCTGCGCGCGCCACAGGGCGTCGCGGGGGACCTGGACGTCGCCCATGCTGTCGTGCTCGGTGCGGAAGTCGCTCATGCCCGCGACGCTACCCGCGGACCCGCGCGACGTAGAGCCAGTAGTGCTCCTCCCGCTCCTGCAGCAGCACCTCGAGCGGGCGCGCCTCCGCGTCGCCGAACGTCTCGGTGAGGGCCGCCGCGAGCTCGGGCGCCTCGTCCGCGGACCAGATCACCAGCGCGCCGCCCGGCCGGAGCGCCGCGCGGGCCGCGGTCAGGAACGGCGGGGCGTAGAGCGCCGCGTTGGCCTCGTGCACCAGGTAGCCGGGGCCGTTGTCGACGTCGAGCAGCACGAGGTCGTACGTCGCCGGGCGGGCCTCGGCGAGCGCGTGCGCGATGTCGGCCACCACCACCACGACCCGCTGGTCGGCCAGCAGCGCCGGACCGTGCGGGATCGTCCCGTCCCGCATCCACCCGACCAGCGCCTCCTCGATCTCCACGACCGCGCACTTCTCGACGCGCTGGTCGGCGAGGACCTCGTGCATGGTGTACCCCAGCCCGAGCCCGCCGACCACCACGGCCCGCGGGTCCTCGACCAGCTCCAGCGCCGCCGACGCCAGCGCCCGCTCGGTGCTGACCTCGACCGTGTCCATCACGAACACGCCGTTCGCCCGTAGCTCCAGGCTGGTCGGCGCGCCCTCGGGGCGCCGCTCGCGCAGCACCAGCTCGCCGCGCTCCGACTCCGCGCGCGCGATCTCGACGTACTCCATGTGGCTGCTCCCGGGACGTCCTGCGATCTGGCTGCTCTGGCGACCACAACGTATGACGTCCCGCGAGGCCGTTGTCCACAGGGTCGCGAGTGGGACGGTTGGCCGCTGCCAGGTGGGGGAGGGAACGGGCATGACCGACCGTCCCACCCCCCAGCTGCGCGAGCTGCGCCGACGCAGGGCGGAGCGGCTCGCTGCCGACCAGGCGGGTGTCATCTCGCTGGTCCAGGCCTATGCGCTGGGGCTGACCCGCGGCGAGGTGCGGGCGGCCGTGGCCTCCCGTCGGTGGCGCCGTCACGGGACCCAGTCGGTCGTCACGCACAACGGTCCGCTCACGCAGGAGGCGCGGTTCTGGGCCGCGGTCCAGGAGGCGGGCCCGCGTGCGCACCTCGACGGTGAGTCCGCCCTGATCGCCGCGGGCCTGGCGAACTACGAGTCCCGCACGATCCGGGTGTCCGTGCCGCGAGGGGCACGGGTCCGGCGCGGCGCCGGCCTCAACATCCGCCAGACCCGGCGCTGGTCGTCGGACGACCTCGCTGCCAGCGGCGTCCCGAGGACGCGGCCGGCCGTCGCGGCCATCCGTGCGGCGCTCTGGGCGCGCTCGGACAAGCAGGCCGCACTGCTCCTGGCGATGACGGTCCAGCAGGGTCTCGCCACTGCGGAGCAGCTCGGCGCGGAGATGCTCCGGGTGCGGCGCGACCGGAGGCGTCTCCTCATCCACGATGTGCTGCTGGACCTGCTGGGAGGGGCCAGGTCGCTCGGGGAGATCGACTTCGCGCGGGAGTGTCGTCGCCGCGGGCTGCCCGAGCCGTCACGCCAGGTCGTCAGGCGGGGACGCAACGGGCGCTACTACCTGGACGTGAGCTGGGAGGAGTGGCGCGTCGTGGTGGAGATCGACGGCATCCAGCACCAGTGGGCCGTCTCGGTCGTGGACGAGGCCCTGCGGCAGAACGCCGTGACGCTGCAGGACGCGCGAGTCCTGCGGCTCCCGCTGCTGGGCCTGCGGGTCGCCCCCGACGACTTCTTCGAGCAGATCGAGCAGGCGCTGCGCGACGGCGGGTGTCCCCTCGAGCGCTCCGCCTGACGGCGTACGACGTGGCGCGGGACGTCAGGCGATGTGGCTGCCCTGGCGACCAGATCGCATGACGTCCGCCGGCGGACCGCGCTACTCGGCCGACCGCACTCGGATGCCGGAGATCGGCACGGTGACCGCGCCGGAGGGGTCGGTGAAGAAGTCGTTGCCCTTGTCGTCGACGACGATGAAGGCGGGGAAGTCCTCGACCTCGATCTTCCAGACCGCCTCCATGCCGAGCTCCTCGTACTCCAGCACCGACACGGACTTGATGCAGTCCTGGGCCAGGCGGGCGGCGGGGCCGCCGATCGAGCCGAGGTAGAAGCCGCCGTGGGTGTGGCAGGCCTCGGTGACCTGCTTGGAGCGGTTGCCCTTGGCCAGCATCACCATCGAGCCGCCCGCGGCTTGGAAGGACTCGACGTACGAGTCCATCCGGCCAGCGGTGGTGGGGCCGAAGGAGCCGGAGGCGTAGCCCTCGGGGGTCTTGGCCGGGCCGGCGTAGTAGACGGGGTGGTCCTTGAGGTACTGCGGCATCTCCTCGCCGGCGTCGAGGCGCTCCTGGATCTTGGCGTGCGCGATGTCGCGCGCGACGACGAGCGGGCCGGTGAGGGAGAGCCGCGTCTTGACGGGGTACGACGACAGCGTCGCGAGGATCTCCGACATCGGCTGGTTCAGGTCGATCGCGACGACCTCGGACTCGTCGGCGGGCTGGGTGGCGCCGGTGGCGGGGAGGTACTTCGCGGGGTCGGTCTCGAGCTGCTCGAGGAAGACGCCCTCGGGGGTGATCTTGCCGAGCGCCTGGCGGTCGGCGGAGCACGAGACGGCGATCGCGACCGGGCAGGACGCCCCGTGGCGGGGCAGCCGGACCACGCGGACGTCGTGGCAGAAGTACTTCCCGCCGAATTGCGCACCGATCCCGAACGACTGCGTCAGCTTGAAGACCTCCTCCTCGAGCTCAAGGTCGCGGAAGCCGTGCGCGTCCATCGACCCGGACGTCGGGAGGTTGTCGAGGTAGTGCGCGGAGGCGTACTTTGCGGTCTTGAGCGCGAACTCCGCCGACGTGCCGCCGATGACCACGGCGAGGTGGTACGGCGGGCAGGCAGCCGTGCCGAGCGAGCGGATCTTCTCGTCGAGGAAGGTCAGCATCCGCGCCGGGTTGAGGATCGCCTTGGTCTCCTGGAAGAGGAACGACTTGTTGGCCGATCCGCCCCCCTTCGCCATGAAGAGGAACTTGTACTCCGGCTTCCCGGACGTCTGCGGCGTCGAGTAGATCTCGATCTGCGCGGGCAGGTTCGTGCCGGTGTTCTTCTCGTCGTACGTCGTCAGCGGGGCCAGCTGGGAGTACCGCAGGTTCAGCTTCGTGTAGGCGTCGTAGACGCCGCGCGAGATCGCCTCGCCGTCGTCGGCGCCGGTGAGCACGCCCTCGGACTTCTTGCCCATCACGATCGCGGTGCCGGTGTCCTGGCACATCGGCAGCACGCCGCCGGCGGAGATGTTGACGTTCTTCAGCAGGTCGAGCGCGACGAAGCGGTCGTTCCCGGAGGCCTCGGGGTCGTCGATGATCTTGCGCAGCTGGGCGAGGTGCGCGGGCCGCAGGTAGTGGCTGATGTCGTGCATCGCCTCGGCCGTCAGCTGCTGGATCGCCTCGGGCGCGACCTGCAGGAAGGTGCGGCCGTCGGCCTCGAAGGTGGAGACCCCCTCGGTCGTCACCAGGCGGTACGGCGTGTCATCGCGGCCGGTGGGGAGGAGGTCGGAGTAGCGGAACTCGGGCTCGGTGCTCACGCCCCGAGGCTAGTCGAGCGGTTTACGCTCGCACCATGGAGGGACAGCTCGAACCCGACCGCCCGACCGACCCGGCGCAGCTCCGGGTCTCCGACGCGGAGCGCCACCAGGTCGCCGAGATCCTGCGCGAGGCCGCCGGCGAGGGCCGCATCGACCTCGCCGAGCTCGACGAGCGGCTGGAGGCGGCGTACGCCGCGCGGACGTACGCCGACCTGGTGCCCATCACCGTCGACCTGCCGGCCCACCGCACCCGGCCGGGCGTCCCGGGTGCCCCCGGCGCCCCCGCACCGACGCAGCACCCGCACGCGCCCGCCCCGCGTCCCACCTCGCAGGTCGTGCCCGGCGGCGCCGCCGACGAGCGGCACCTCGCCTTCATGAGCGGGATGGAGCGCAAGGGCGTGTGGGTGGTGCCGCAGCACCTGGTGGTCACTGCCGTGATGGGCGGCGCGAACCTCGACCTCCGCGAGGCGCAGTTCGCCGCCCGCGAGGTCGTCATCACCGTGAATGCCTTCATGGGCGGGGCCGACATCGTCGTCGGCCCGCACGTCAACGTCGTCATCGAGGGCACCGGGATCATGGGTGGCTACTCCGGCCCGTCCAGCCTGGTCCGCGCCGAGCTGGACGAGCACTCGCCCACGGTGCGGATCCGGGGTGTGGCCGTCTGGGGCGGCGTCTCGGTCAAGCGGCGCAACCCGCCCGGCACGCTGCGCCGCAGGATCCTCGGCGCCTGACGGCACGCCCAGCCACGCAGGGACGCACCGCCGGGGACGGCCTCAGCCCACCCGCGTGACGTGCACCAGGGTCACGGTCTCGGGACGCCGCCGCGGCATCCAGAACCCGCGCCGCGCCAGCACCTCGCCGCTCACGTCGACGCCGTCGGTCGGCCCGACCTCGGGCAGCGGCGCGGACATGCTCACGTGCGTGTGGGCGACCGGCCCCTCCCAGGCCAGGTGGTACGTCGCCGCGGGGTCGAGCCCGGGGACCCGGACCGTGACGCCGCGGTTGTGCGCCGACTCGTCCAGCGCGACGTGCGCGACCAGCGCCTCGGAGCGGTCCGCGGCGACGACGCCGTGCAGGAGCACGGTCGGGTCGGTCGACTCGGGGCGGACCGTGCGGCCGGCCTGGAGCATCCCGCGGAAGCGCTGGTAGCGCTCGACCCACCCGGCCAGCGCGGTGAGCTCGTCGTCGGAGGCGGTGGTGAGGTCCCACTCGATGCCGAACGAGCCGAAGAGCGCGGTGGCGCCCCGGAAGTCGACCGACAGGGTGCGACCCGTGGTGTGGGAGGTGGTGGAAGAGACGTGGGCACCGAGGTACTCCGGCGCCACGAGCTGCGTGGCCCAGCGCTGGATCGACTGGCGGGCCACGGCGTCGGTCATGTCGGAGGTCCAGAACCGCTCGACCCGCTCCAGCACGCTCAGGTCGATCCGGCCGCCGCCCGACGCGCAGGACTCCCACAGCACCCCGGGGTGCGCCGCGCGGAGCGCGTCGAGGAGGCGGTGGAAGGCGATCGCCTGGTCGTGCGCCGCGGGGGAGCCGCCGCGGGCGCCGCCCCCGGCCTCGAGGAGGTCGCGGTTGTGGTCCCACTTCACGTAGTCGACCGGTTGCGCGTCGAGGATCGCGGACACCCGCTCGAAGAGGTGGTCGAAGACCTCGGGCCGGGTCAGGTCCAGCACCTGCTGCTGCCGGTGCTCGCGCGGCACCCGGTGCGCGCCGGCGGACAGGATCCACTCGGGGTGCTCGCGGTACAGGTCGGAGTCCGGGTTGACCATCTCGGGCTCGAACCAGAGCCCGAACTTCATCCCGAGGCCGCGGACGTGGTCGGCCAGCGGGGTCAGGCCGTCGGGCCAGACCGTCTCGTCGACCCACCAGTCGCCGAGGCCGGCGGTGTCGTCGCGGCGGTGGCGGAACCAGCCGTCGTCCAGGACGAACAGCTCGACGCCCACGCCCGCGGCGCGGTCCGCGATCGAGCGCAGCCGCTCCAGGTCGTGGTCGAAGTAGACCGCCTCCCAGACGTTGAGCAGGACCGGCTGCGGCCCGGGGTGCGCGGGCAGCGAGCGCTGCCAGGTGTGCCAGGCCGCGGCCAGGCCGTCGAGCCCGTCGTCCGCGGCGGCCACGTGCACCCACGGGCTGGTGTAGGTCCCGCCCTGCGCCAGGACGACCTCGCCGGGCAGCAGGTGCTCGCCGCCGCCGACCGTGGTGCCGGTGGCGGCGTCCCGCTCGACGCGCAGCACGCTGTTGCCGCTCCAGGCGACGTGCACGCCGACGACCTCGCCGTGCGTGAAGGAGAAGCCGGGCGTCCCGACGACCACCATGGTCGCGGCGTCCAGCCCGGGGCGCCCGCCGCGCCCCTCGCGCAGCCACAGGCCGTCGGTGACCTGGTGGCGCTGCGGGGTGCGCTCGCGCTCGTGCCGGCCGGTGAAGTCGAGGACCTCGACCAGCCGGTCCTCGACGGGCAGCACGACCTCCAGCCCGTCCACGACGTACGGCGTGGGGTCGGTGTTCGTGACCGAGCAGCGGCCCCGCAGCCCGCCGCCGACCAGCGACTCGAGCTCGAGGACGAGGTCGAGCCCCGCGTCCGGGTCGCTCGCCGTCAGCCGGAAGGTCGTGTCGGTGACCTCGGTGCCCGTGGGGGAGAAGCGGGTGGTCCAGCCGTGGCCGGTCGTGCCGCGCTCGGGGTCGATCCGGTGCCCGCGCAGGTGCGGGCGGGTGTAGAGCGCGTGCGCGTGCTCGCCCAGCAGCGGCATGCCGGGGCCGTTCGGCAGCACCGGCACGCCGCCGGGGCCGGGCCCGCCGGCGGGGGCCAGGCCGGCCCACAGCACGCGCGGCATCGCGTCGCCGGCGGTGTCGAGCTCGAGGGTGGTGCGGGGTCCGGTGGACGTCCCGTTCGGGAACAGCATGCGGGGGGACTCCTGGGGGTGTCGGGTGGTCCGGCGGATGAGCCTAGGGGTGGGTGCACGAACGCCCGGGCGGGGGACCCGCCCGGGCGCTCGAGGATGACGCGGTGCTGCGGATCAGCCCTTGACGGCTCCTGCGGTGAGGCCGCGGATGAAGAAGCGCTGCAGGCCGAGGAAGACCATGATCGGCAGGATCATCGTGATGAAGCCGCCGGCCGTGGTGAGCTCCCAGCCCTGGCCCAGCTGGGTCTTGAGGTGGGTCAGACCGACGGTGACGGGTTCGTTCTCTCCCGGCCCGATGAACACCAGTGCGGTGAGCAGGTCGTTCCAGACCCAGAGGAACTGGAAGATCGCGAACGACGCCAGCGCGGGGACCGACATCGGCAGCACGAGCTTGTAGAAGGTCTGGAAGTGGCTGGCCCCGTCGATCTTGGCCGACTCGATCACGGTCTTCGGCAGCGTCGCCATGTAGTTGCGCAGGATGTAGATCGCCAACGACATGCCGAAGCCGATGTGCGCGAGCCAGACCGCCGGGAACGTGCCGTTGAGGCCGAAGTTCCGGTAGAGCTTGAGGATCGGCACGAAGGCCACGTAGTTCGGCACCACCAGCAGGCTGACGATGGTGAGGAACAGCGCGTCGCGACCCTTGAACTCCATGAACGTGAAGGCGTACGCCGCGAAGGCGGCGATCAGGATCGGGATGAACGTCGCCGGCAGCGTGATGGCGAGGCTGTTGACGAACGCCCGGCCCATGTTCGCGTTGCCGGTGAGCGCTTTGTCGTAGTTGTCGATGGTGAGGTTGCCCAGGCCCGACGGGTGGGTGAACACGGTCCACCACCCGCTGGCGTTGACGTCGTCGAGCGTGCGGAACGACGTCACGAACGTGCCGAGCAGGGGGACCAGCCAGAGCACGCAGATGATGCCCAGGACGACCTTGGTGAGCCAGCCCGCCCTCGCGGGGTTGGCGTCGAACGCCGTGGCCTTGCGCCGGTTCTTCGTGGTCGGCGTGGCGGCCGCGGTCGTGGTGGCGGCGTCGGTCATGCCGCTTCCTCCTCTGCCTTGAAGTGGCGCACCTGGTACCACATGATCGGGAGCACGGCGACCATCAGGATCACGACGATCGCGGACGCGGCGCCGTAGTTCAGGAACGTGCTGATGTTGTTGTAGAAGAGGTTGCCGAGCACGTTCGTGTTGAAGTCACCGTTGGTGTTGACGTAGACGATGTCGAAGACCTTCATCACGCCGATGGTCACGGTGATGAACACCGTGATCACGGTGCCCTTGATCTGCGGCACCACGACGCGGAAGAAGATCGCCCGCTCGCCGGCGCCGTCGATGCGGGCGGCCTCGAGGGTGTCGACGGGGACGCCCTTGACGGCGGCCGAGAGCAGCACCATGGAGAAGCCGACCTGCGCCCACAGCAGGATCAGCATCAGCAGCAGGCTGTTGAGGTGGAAGTCGCTCTTCTGCAGCCACGCGATCGGGCCCCAGTCGAGGGTGCCGATGAGGGCGTTCTGCAGGCCGATCTGCGGCTGGCCCTTCGGGCGGGCGTCGTAGATGAAGCGCCAGATCGTCGCCGCACCGATCATGCTGATCGCCATCGGCAGGAAGATGATCGTCTTCGTGAGCTTCTCGCCCGAGGGCTTGAGCCGGTCGGCGAGGACGGCGACGAGCAGGCCGACCACGACGGTCACCGCGGGCACGATCACGATCCACAGGAGCGTGTTGAACAGCGTGTCCTTGAACTCGCTGGACTTGAAGAGGTTCGTGTAGTTCGCGAAGCCGACGTACTTCAGCGACAGGTTGTCCTTGAAGCTGTTGTTGATCGTCAGGATCGCGGGGTAGATCAGGTAGAGCACGATCGCGGCGAACGCCGGGAGGATGTAGAGGTACGGCTTGACCTTGTGCTCGAGCTTCCCCGGGAGGATCTCGGCGAGCTTGTTCAGGATCCAGTAGAGGGCCAGGGCCCCCCCGACTCCGGCGATCACGGTGAGAAGGGCGCTCAGTGCTTTGAATCCCACGGGGCCGACCTCCCTTTCAGCTCAGATGATGGGGTGGGGGTACGCCGGGCGCGGGCCGTGAGGCCCGCGCCCGGCGGGGTGGAGCGGTGACTACGAGCTGGGCCAGCTCGAGTCGATGTTCTTCAGGGCCGTGTCGAGGTCCTCCTGACCGCTGATCCAGGCGGTCATCTCCTTCCAGAAGGAGCCCGTGCCGACCTCGGCCGGCATCTGGTCGGAGCCGTCGAACAGGAACGCCGTCGAGTCGTAGGCGACCTGGGCGATCTGCTTCGTCAGCTCGTTCGGGTAGAGCGAGACGTCGAAGTCCTTGTGCGGGGAGATGAAGGAGCTGCTCGGGGCCGCGTCGTTGCCGATGTCGGTCTCGGACATCGCCTTGACGACGGTCTTCACGTTCTCGCTGTCGTTGAGCATGGTCAGCAGGTCGCCGCCACCCTCGACCGGGTTCTCGCCGCCGGCGGTGGCCGCCGGGAAGCCGAAGACACCGACGTTGGCGTCGAGGTCACTCGTGGCGCTCTTCGGGAAGAAGCCGGTGATGAACGAGCCCTGGTTGTACATCCAGCACTTCGGGGTGCTCTCGAACATCGGGTTGCCCGCGGTGCCGAAGTTGGTGCTGGCGATGGCCTCCTGGCCACCGAGGGTGTTGCCCTCGGTGAAGAGGAGCTTCTCGAACTCGGCGCCGGCCTCCTTGACGAGGTCGGAGTCGAACGGCGTCTCGTGGCTGACCCACGAGTTGTAGCCGTCGGCGCCGCCGTACTTGGCGACGAGCGTCTCGAACCAGTCGGTGGCGGGCCAGCCGGTGGCGGTGTCGGACTCGATGCCCATGCACCACGGCGTGTTGCCGTCGGACTTGATCTGCTCGGTGAGCGTGTTCAGCTCGTCGATGGTCTCGGGGGCCTGGTAGCCCGCCTTGTCCCAGGGCTTCTTCGGGTAGAAGACCAGGCCCTTGACGTTGGCGCTGACGAGCAGGCCGTAGAGCTTGCCGTCGACGGTGCCGGAGTCGAGCGAGCCGGGGACCATGCTCGACTCGAGCGCGCTCATGTCCACGACGTCGTCGAGGGGCTTGATCGCACCGAGCTGGTTCATCTGCTTCACGACGCCGGGCTGCGGGACGAGCGCGATGTCGGGGGTGTCACCGGCCTGGATCTTGGTGATGATCAGCTGGTTGATGTTCTCGACCTTCTGCCAGTCGATCTTGATGCCGGTGCTGGCGAGCTTCGACTCCAGGGACTTCTTGAGCCCGTCCTGGACCGGCTGGTCGATGCTGCTCCAGATGGTCACCGTCTTGCTGTTGCTGGAGCTGCTGTCACCCCCCGAGCCGCAGGCGGACGCGATCAGGGCCATGGATGCGGCGGCTGCCGCGATCAGTGCTGTGCGACCTCGGAAGGGAGTGCGCATCGGTTCTCCTCGTGTGTTGGTTCGTGGTGCGACGCTGGACGATCGGGGATTCGGGGCCTACTGTGATGCTGGTCATATGCTGAATCGAATCAGCAAGGATCATGTGACGTCACTCACGTCACTGTCAAGCACAACGGTCGAAACGCGGACAAATCGAGACCGACGCCCGTGCGTCGGTCCGTGCGAGCCCTGAAGGTGGTGACGAGTCGTGCCGATCAGCCGCAAGGTGACGCTCTCCGACGTCGCTGCGCGCGCGGGGGTCTCGACCACCACCGCGTCGTACATCGTCAACGGCCGCTCGGCCCAGATGCGGATCGCCGCCGACACCGAGCAGCGGGTGCGCGCGGCCGTGGTCGAGCTCGGCTACCGGCCGAACCGCAACGCCCGCAGCCTGCGCACGTCGACCACCAGCACCATCGGCGTGATCACCGACTTCGTGGCGAGCGGCATGTTCGCCAGCCGGATGCTCGGCGGCGCGAACGCCGCCGCCCGCGCCCACGACCACCTGCTCGTCATCGGCGAGACCGAGGGCGACCCCGCGGTCCGTGAGCTGCTCGTCGACGAGATGCTCGAGCGCCAGGTCGACGGGATCATCTACATCACCCGCACCACCCTCACCACCCCGCTGCCCGACCGCCTGATGGCCGGCCGGACGGTGATGCTGAACTGCGTCGACCCCGAGGGGCGTGCGCCCGCCGTGCTGCCCGACGAGCACTCCGGCGGCCGGGTCGCGGCCGACGCCCTGCTCGCCGCCGGCGTGCGCGAGGGCGTGTTCGTCGTGGGCGAGGACCCGACGCCGCACGCGCTGGCCGGCCCGCTCCGGCTCGCCGGGATCACCGAGCGCTTCGCCGAGGAGGGGGTCGAGCTCAGCGGCGTGCTGCCGTGCGAGTGGTCGGTCGACGCGGCCTACGGCGCGCTGCGGCCCTGGCTGGAGGCGGGGCACCGGGCCCACGGCCTGATCTGCCTCAACGACCGCGTCGCGATGGGGACCTACCAGGCGCTCGCCGAGCACGGGCTGCACGTGCCCGGCGACGTGTCGATCGTGTCCTTCGACGGCTCCGAGCTGGCCGGCTGGCTGCGCCCGCGGGTCGCCTCGGTCGAGCTGCCGTTCGTCGCCATGGGCGCCCGGGCGGTCGAGCTGCTGCTGGCGGACGAGACCGCACCCGGTGCGCCCGTCCTGGTGCCGATGCCGCTGATCCCCGGCGAGTCCGTGCGCACCGCGCCGCGGCCCGCGCGGGCGTCGTCCGCTGCCTCGACGGGGGAGCGTGCGGTGCGAGGGCGGCGTCGGGAGTCCGGTCGTGTCTGAGGTCGCGGGGGTGGCGTTCGACCTCGCCGACGACTGGGTCTGGGACTTCTGGCTGGCCGACGACGGCGCGGCGCACCACCTGTTCTTCCTCAAGGCCCCGCGCTCGCTCGGCGACCCCGAGCTCCGGCACCGCAACGCCTCGACCGGGCACGCCGTCTCGACCGACCTGCGGTCGTGGACCCGCGTCGCGGACGCCCTCGACCCGCAGCCCTCGCCGGCCTTCGACGACCTCGCGACGTGGACCGGCTGCGTGGTGCGCGCCGACGACGGCAGCTGGCGGCTGTTCTCGACCGGCCTGTCCCGAGCCGAGGACGGGATGGTGCAGCGCGTCGGCGTCTCGTCCTCCGACGACCTGGTGACCTGGAAGCGCGAGGCCGGTCCTCTGCTCGAGGCCGACCCCCAGTGGTACTCCACCCGCCCGGCCGGCGCCGCCGAGACGCACTGGCGCGACCCGTGGGTCTGCCGTGACGCCACCGGGCTCTGGCACCTCTACGCGACGGCCCGAGGTCTCGAGGGTGACGGTGCCGTGGTCGCCCACGCGGTCTCCGAGGACCTCTGGTCCTGGGAGGTCCGGCCCCCGCTGAGCCCGCCCAGCACCCGCTTCACCTGGGCCGAGGTGATCTCGCTGCACGAGCTCGACGGCCGCTGGGTGCTGGTGTTCTCCTGCCTCGCCGACCAGATGCCCGGCGCCCCCGACGGCGCGGGCGGCGTCTGGGCGGTGCCCGTCGACGGTCCCGGCGCACCGGTCGACCTCGACCGCGCCACCCGGATCACGAGCGAGGACCTGTACGTCGGCAAGCTGGCCCGCACGCGTGCGGGCGAGCACCGGTTCCTGGCGTTCCAGAACCACGACGCCACCGGCGGCTTCACCGGCGGCGTCATCGAGCCGGTCCCGGTCGCCTGGTCGTCCGACGGCACCGGTCTCGTCCTCGACGGCGTACCCAGGAGGTGGTTGCCGGCGGAGGCGCGCGAATTCTGAGATGACGAGTACACCCGCCGCGTCCCACCCCGTAGTGTGAGCGGCGTCACTTCACAACGGATCGTCCGGCACGTACCTGCCGGTGAAGGAGAAGAGAAATCATGGCATCTGTGACTTTCCAGAAGGCGCAACGCTGGTACCCCGGGGCCGACAGCCCTGCGGTCCCCGCCCTGGACCTCGAGATCAAGGACGGCGAGTTCATGGTGCTCGTCGGGCCCTCGGGCTGCGGCAAGTCCACCTCGCTCCGCATGCTCGCGGGCCTGGAGGAGGTCAACGACGGGAAGATCTTCATCGGTGACCGCGACGTCACCCACACCCCGCCGAAGGACCGGGACATCGCGATGGTGTTCCAGAACTACGCGCTCTACCCGCACATGAGCGTCGCCGACAACATGGCGTTCGCGCTCAAGATGGCGAAGGTCTCGCCCGACGAGCGCAAGAAGCGCGTCGACGAGGCGGCCCGGATCCTCGGCCTCACCGAGTACCTCGACCGCAAGCCCAAGGCGCTCTCCGGTGGTCAGCGCCAGCGCGTCGCCATGGGTCGCGCGATCGTCCGCAGCCCCCAGGTGTTCTGCATGGACGAGCCGCTGTCGAACCTCGACGCCAAGATGCGCGTGCAGACCCGCACGGACATCGCCAAGCTGCAGGCCGACCTCGGCGTCACCACCGTCTACGTCACCCACGACCAGGTCGAGGCCATGACGATGGGCGACCGCGTCGCGGTGATGAAGGAGGGCATCCTCCAGCAGGTCGACACCCCGCTCGGTCTCTACGACAAGCCCGTCAACCTCTTCGTCGCCGGCTTCATCGGCTCCCCGCAGATGAACCTCCTCGAGGCCACGGCCGTCGAGGGCGAGGCCAAGATCGGCAGCTTCACCGTGCCGGTCGACCCGACCGCCGCCAAGAAGATGCGCGGCAACACCACCGTCGGCGTCCGGCCCGAGGCCTGGCGCGTCGTCGGCGAGAACGACGGCGGCCTGCCCGTGCGCGTCACCGTCGTCGAGGAGCTCGGCGCCGACGCGTTCGTCTACGGCACCAGCGGCATCGAGGGCACCCCGAACAACATCATCGTCCGGGTCAACGGCCGCGACAACGTGCACAAGGGCGAGACGATCCACGTCACGACCGACCCGCGCAGCGTCCACGTCTTCGACACCGACACCGGCGAGCGCCTCAGCGACTGATGAGGCGACCAGTCGCGGGCGAGGAACGAGCCCGCGGCGTCGGTCGGCCAGGTTGAGCAAGCCCCGCGCCCGAGCCTGCGAGGGCGCGACGGGCGCGTCGAAACCCAGCAGATGACAAGGGCGGTGACCTCCGTGGTCACCGCCCTTGTGCGTCTCACCGGATCTCGACGCGCCCGTCGCGGCTTCGTCCCTCAGCCGCGACGCTTGCTCGATCTGGCGGAGCCCACGCGCCGCCCTCGTCCCTCAGGCGCCGCTGCTCCGCTCATCTCGACGCGCCCGTCGCGGCTTCGTCCCTCAGCCGCGGGGCTTGCTCGATCTGGCGGAGCCCACGCGCCGCCCTCGTCCCTCAGGCGCCGCTGGTCTGCTCATCTCGACGCGCCCGTCGCGGCTTCGTCCCTCAGCCGCGGGGCTTGCTCGATCTGGCGGAGCCCACGCGCCGCCCTCGTCCCTCAGGCGCCGCTGCTCCGCGCAGCCCGGTCAGCGGTCCGCCGGATCCCGGCGACGAACGTCTCGAACAGCTCGTGCGGCATGTCGTGGCCCATGCCGTCGATGAGCAGCAGCTCGGCGCCGGGGACGGCGGCGGCGGTGGCGCGGCCGCCGGAGACGTGCACCATCTTGTCCGCGAGGCCGTGGATCACGAGCGTCGGGACGTGCAGGGAGTGCAGCCGGCTGCCGCGGTTGGGCTGGGTGAGCACGGCGAGCATCTGGCGCATCACGCCGCTGGCGCTGACGCCGCGGTCGAAGGTCTCGCCGGCGCGCTTGGCGGTCTGGTCGTAGGTCTGGGGGAAGCCCGGCGAGCCGATCATCTTCCAGGTGGTCACGCTGGTGCGGATGTAGGCGTCGCGGCCGGGGCCGCGCGAGCCGATCAGGGCCGGCAGCAGCGACGGGTGCTGCCAGCCGACGCTGCGCTTGCCGGTCGTCGACATGATGCTGGTCATCGAGCGCACCCGCTCCGGGTGGTCGATCGCCATCGTCTGCACGATCATCCCGCCCATCGACACGCCCGCGACGTGCGCAGACTCCAGGCCGAGGTGGTCCATCAGGCCGAAGGCGTCCTGGGCCATGTCGGTGATGGAGTACGGCGCGCGCACCTTGGTGCCCGCGAACGCCCGGACCACGGCGGAGCGGCCCACGCGCTGGGCGATGCGCGTCGAGCGCCCGGTGTCCCGGTTGTCGTAGCGGATCGCGAAGAAGCCCTGGCGCGCGAGCATCCGGCAGAGCTCCTCGTCCCACCAGTTCATCGGGCCACCGAGGCCCATCACCAGCAGCAGCGGCTCGTCGTCGGGGTCCCCGAAGGTCTGGTAGCAGAGCTCGACACCTTGGTGGACCGGGGCGAACAGCTCCTCGGACACGGTGACGTCGGGCACGGGACGAGGTCGCGACGGCATGCGCTCCAGTCAACCGCATCCGGTTGAAAAGGACATGATTTGACCGTATGTGCCCGTGATCCGGGCGTTCTGGGCTTACCGTCAGGAGTTGTGAGCGACTCGACACTGGCGTCCTTCCTCCGCCCGGAGGGCTTCGAACGCCCTGCCGCGGCCGCGGTCCTGCGGGAGGGCAGTGTCGTCACCGAGGCCGGGCGGTACGCCGTGCGCTCGCTCGAGGACCGCCGGGCCCGCCGTCGCACCCCCTACACCGGCCGGACCACCGAGCGGGCCGTCGACCCCGTGATCCTGGTCCCCGGCTTCCTCGCCGGCGACGGGACCCTCGCCCTGATGGCCAGGTCCCTGCGGCGCCAGGGGTTCCGCACCTACCGCTCGCACATCCACGCGAACGTCGGCTGCACGCTCAACGCGGCCGCCCAGCTTGAGTCGCGGCTCGAGTCGATCGTGATCCGCCGCGGCACCCGCGTGCAGATCGTCGGGCACAGCCTCGGCGGCATGCTCGCGCGCGGGATCGCCGTACGCCGTCCCGACCTCGTGTCCGGGATCGTCACGATGGGCAGCCCGATGCTCGCCCCCGGGGCGCACCACATCTCGCTGACCGCGAGCGTCGACGTGCTGGTCCGGCTCAGCCGGGCCGGCGTGCCGGGCCTGATGTCGGAGGAGTGCGTGGCCGGGCCGTGCGCGCGGCAGAGCTTCGACGAGAGCCAGCTGCCGGTGCCGCCCGGGGTCGGCTTCACCGCGATCTACAGCAGGCGCGACGGCATCGTCGACTGGCGGGCCTGCGTCGACCCGCTGGCCGTGCCCGTCGAGGTGAGCACGTCCCACGTCGGGATGGCGCTCGACCCGCGGGTCATCGACCACGTCACCAGCGCGCTGCGGCGCCAGGCGCTGGCCTCAGCCGTGGAAGTCGATCGCGGCGAAAGCGCGTAACTTCTGCAGGCGGTGCTCCGAGCTGATCTTGCGGATCGTGCCGCTGCGCGAGCGCATCACCAGCGACTCGGTGGTGCAGCCGCCGGCGCGGTAGCGCACGCCGCGCATCAGGTCGCCGTCGGTGATGCCGGTCGCGACGAAGAAGCAGTCGTCGCCGGTCACCAGGTCGTCGGTGGAGAGCACGAAGTTCGGGTCGAGGTTGTGGCCGGCGTCCAGCGCCTTCTGCCGCTCGTCGTCGTCCTGCGGCCACAGCCGGCCCTGGATCACGCCGCCCATGCACTTCATCGCGGTGGCCGCGATGATGCCCTCGGGGGTGCCGCCGATGCCGAGCAGCAGGTCCACGCCGGAGTCCGGCCGGGCGGCGGAGATGGCGCCGGCCACGTCGCCGTCGACGATGAACTTGATGCGGGCGCCGGTCGCGCGGATCTCGTCGGCGAGCTGCTGGTGGCGCGGCCGGTCGAGCACCACGACGGTGACGTCGGAGGTGCTGGAGCCCTTGGCCTTGGCGACCTGGTGGATGTTCTCGGCGACCGAGTTGCGGATGTCGACGACGTCGGCCGCCTCGGGGCCGGTGATCAGCTTCTCCATGTAGAACACCGCGGACGGGTCGTACATCGACCCGCGCGGGGACACGGCCAGCACGGCCACGGCGTTGCTCATGCCCTTGGCCGTCAGGGTCGTGCCGTCGATCGGGTCCACGGCGACGTCGCACTCGGGGCCGGTGCCGTCGCCGACCTGCTCGCCGTTGTAGAGCATCGGCGCGTTGTCCTTCTCGCCCTCGCCGATCACGACGGTGCCGTTCATGCCGATCGTCGAGATCATCACGCGCATCGCGTTGACCGCGACGTCGTCGGCGCCGTTCTTGTCGCCGCGCCCGACCCAGCGACCGGCGGCCATCGCCGCGGCCTCGGTGACGCGCACCAGCTCCAGGGCGAGGTTCCGGTCCGGCGTCTCGGGGGAGGAGGTGGGCATGTCCTGCGCGCGGCTGTCCGTCATGGCGTGATGGTAACGGTCACGGGTTGCGGTGTGCGTACGTCTGCACGGCCGTCTCCTTGACGGAGAGCCACACCTCGGCGCCGGGGACCAGCCCCATCTCGCTGGTCGCCGCGGGCGTCACGTCGGCGATCAGCTCCTGTCCCGCGTCGACGAGCAGGCGGACCGCGTCGCCGTGCGGCGCCGCGCTCACGACCCGGCCCTGCCACCGGTGCCGGGCGGAGCCCTCCGGGCGGGCGGCCGACACGGTGACGGCACTCGGGCTGAACGACCGGAACACGTCGTCCTCGCGGATCACGTTGAGCCCGACGAGGCGGGCGACGTGGTCGGTGCGGGGGCGGGCGGCGACGTCCTGCGGCGTCCCGGTCTGGGCGACCCGCCCGGCGTCGAGCACCAGCACGGTGTCGGCGAGGGTCAGGGCGTCGAGGGCGTCGTGGGTGACCAGCAGCGCGATCCCGGCGTACGACGCCAGGTGGCGCGACAGCTCGAGCCGCAGTGCCGTCGCGACCCCGACGTCGAGGCCGGCGAACGGCTCGTCGAGGAGCAGCAGGTCCGGCCCGGCCGCCAGGGCCCGGGCGATCGCGACCCGCTGGGCCTGGCCGCCGGAGAGCTCGCGGGGGCGGCGCCCGGCGAGGTCGTCGATGCCGAAGCGGTCCAGCCACGCGTGGGCGGTGGCCTCGGCCTCGGCCCGCGGAGTGCCGCGCGAGCGCAGCCCGAAGGCGACGTTGTCGACGGCGCTGAGGTGGGGGAAGAGCGACTGGTCCTGGAAGACGAAGCCGAGGCTCCGCTCGCGGACCAGCCGCGGGGGATCGGTCCACGAGGCGCCGTCGACCTCGACCGCGCCCTCGACGGGCACCAGGCCGGCCAGGGCGCGCAGCAGGGTGGTCTTGCCGGCGCCGTTCGGCCCGATGACGGCGATCACCTCGCCGGGCGTCGCCTCCAGGTGCGCGTCCAGGCGGCCGGGGACGCGGACGTCGGCGACCAGGCCGCCGGGGGTCGGCCCGGGCCGGGGAGGGGCGCTCACGGCGTCGTCAGCCATCGGTTGCGCAGCGCGGCCAGGATCGCGACCGACACGACGAGCAGGATCATGCTCAGCGTGCGCGCGACCTCGGGGTCCGACTGCAGGGCCTGGTAGATCAGCGACGGCATCGTCTGGGTGGTGCCGGGGTAGTTGCCGGCGAAGGTGATCGTGGCCCCGAACTCGCCGAGCGACCTGGCCCACGCCAGGATCGCCCCGGCCATCAGGCCCGGCATCGCCAGCGGGAGCGTCACCCGGCGGAAGGTCGTCCAGCGGTCCGCGCCGAGGGTGGCCGCGACGACGTCGTACTGCTCGCCGGAGGCGCGCAGCGCCCCCTCGACGCTGAGGACGTAGAACGGCATCGAGACGAAGGTGTGGGCGATCACCACCGCGGTGGTCGTGTAGGGGAGCGTGAGGCCGGTCGTGTCGCGCAGGACCGAGCCGATCAGGCCGTTGCGCCCCAGCGCGGTGACGAGCGCGACGCCGGCCACCACCGGGGGCAGCACGAGCGGCACCGCCACGGCGGCGCGGAGCACCGTCCGGCCGGGGAAGTCCACGCGGGCGAGCAGCCAGGCGAGCGGGGTGCCGAGGACCACGCAGACCACGACCGTGATCGTGGAGGCGAGCGCGGTGATCCACAGCGCGTCGCGCACGGCGGGGGTCCGCAGCTCGTCGAGGAAGCTGCCCCACGGGGTGTCGAGGACGAGCGTGACCAGCGGGACGACCAGCAGGGCGGCCGCGAGCGCGCCCGGCACGACGAGGGCGATCGGCGGCCGCCCCAGGGTGCGGGGGGTCTCCCTCACGGCTTCCCGAAGCCCGCGTCGGCGAGCACCTGCTGCCCCTCGGTCGACAGCACCAGGTCCACGAACTCGCCGGCCAGGCCGCTGGCGCGGGACTGGTCGAGCGGGGCGATGGGGTACGTCGTCACCTCGTCCTCCGCGTGCGGGATGTCGACGCTCCGGACGTCCTCGCCGGCCGCGACCGCGTCCGTGCGGTAGACGAAGCCCGCGTCGGCCTCGTCGCTGGTCACCTTGGCCAGGACCGCCTTGACGTCGACCTCGAGGCTCGCCGGCTTCGCGGTGAGGTCGTTGTCCTGGAAGAGGGCGGCCGCGACCTTGCCGCAGGGGGCGGTGTCGACGCACGCCACGAAGGTGGCGCCGCCGGTGTCGAGGTCGCCGAAGTCGGTGATCTGGGCCGGGTTGTCGGCCGGGGTGACCAGCACCATCGTGTTGGTCGCGAAGACCTGCGGGTCGGCGGCGAGCGCGTCCGCGGCGCTGTCCATGGTCGCCTCGTCGGCGGTCGCCAGCACGTCCGCCGGGGCGCCGTCGAGCGCCTGCTGGGCCAGCGTGGCCGACGAGTCGAAGGCGAGCTTGACCGTGACGCCCGGGTGGTCGTCCTCGAACTGCTTCGCGAGGTCGGTGAACGTCCCGGTCAGGGAGGCGGCGGCGAGCACGGTGATCGTCGTGCCGTCCCCGTCCGCGCTCGGGGCGCCGTCGTCGCCCCCGCCGCACGCGGCGAGCGGGAGGGCGAGGGCGAGCAGGGACAGGCCGGTCAGGGCTCGGGACGGCAGGATCTTCACGGGCGCTCCACGATGACGTTGGTGGACTTGACGGAGGCGATGCCCCGCACACCGGGCTCGAGGCCGAGCTCCTCGGCGGCCTCCGAGCTCATCAGCGAGACCAGCCGGTAGGGACCGCAGATCATCTCGACCTGGGCCATGACGACGTCCTTGGTGACCTTCGTGACGATGCCGTGCATGCGGTTGCGGGCACTGACGTTGGCCGCGCGGGTGCGCTCGCGGTCGGGGTGGTCGGCCAGCGACTCGGCCAGCGCGGCCAGGTCGCGCCCGGCGACGGTCGTGCGGCCCTCGGCGGTCTCGGAGCGGACCCGCCCCGCGTCGATCCAGCGGCGCACGGTGTCGTCGCTGACGCCGAGGAGCTCGGCGGCTTCCGCAATCCGGTAGGTCGTCACCCGGTGATCATGCCGCATCTGCGGTGAAATGCGCGAGCAGCGTCCGCGGATGCGCCTTCGCGCTGATGCGTTGGCGGCCCGCCGGTCAGGTGACGAGGGCCAGCACGCTCACGGCGGCCACCAGCGTGACCGGCGTCGCGACGAGCGAGACCCGGTGGAACTCCCGCATCGAGATCCGCTCGCCCTGGTGGGTCAGGCCGCGGCGCCACAGCAGGTTGGCGAGCGAGCCGGTGTAGGTGAGCCCCGAGCCGATGTTCAGCCCCAGCAGGGCGGCCAGCACCGCGGCGTCGCCCAGCGGCGCGACCAGGGGCACGACGAGGAGGGTCGCCGACAGGTTGGTCAGGAGGTTGGCGAGGACCGTCGCGACGACGGCGATGACCAGCAGGGCGGCGTACGACGTGGAGTCCGGGAGCACCCGGGCCACGGCGTCCCCGAGGAAGCCCACGGCCAGCGCGGCCACGACGACGCCGAGCGCCAGCACGAACACGGCGAACGACGGGTGCGCGGCCCGGACCGCGTCGCCGAGGGTCAGCAGGTCGCGGCGACGGGCCCAGGCGACGAGCACGAGGGCGGCCGCGGTGGACACCCAGAACGGCTCGACCCCGAGCGGCGAGAGCGCGGCGAAGCCGACCAGCATCGCGGCCACGACCACCAGCGGCACCCGGGGGAGCGGCACGTCCGGGGTCGGGGCGGCGGGCTCCGTGCGGGCGGCGAGGTCGCGACGGAAGAGCAGCCGCAGCACGACGTACTCCACGACGAGCACCGCCGCGAGCACCGGCGCCATCACCAGCGCGAAGCCGCCGAAGGTGAGGTCGAGGTGCCGCATCGCGAGCAGGTTCGTCAGGTTGGAGACGGGCAGGAGGAGCGAGGCGGAGTTCGCCATCCGCAGGCAGGCGTAGGCGCCGGGGCGCGAGGACGTGCCCATCGCGAGGGCCGCGCCGATGACGACCGGGGTCAGCAGGACCACGGTCGCGTCCAGGCTCAGCACGGCGGTGACCGCGGCCGCGAGCACGAAGACGCCGCCGAGCAGGCGGTCCGCCCGCCCGTGGCTGACGTCGCGGACGACCTGGGCGGCGGCCCGGAACAGCCCGGCCCGCGCGCAGACGTCGGCGACGACGAGGATCGTGGCGAGGAAGACGACGACCGGTGCGAGATGCCGCACGGCCGCCTCGGTCTCGTCCCGGCTCACGATCCCGGTCGCCAGGGTGGCGGCCGCCGTGACCACGGCGACGAGCGCCTCGACCCGGCCGGAGGGGTGGCGGTACGCCGTGGCGAGCAGGACCAGGAGCGCCACCACGGGCACGGCGTCGACGAGGGGCGGCACGCGCGCAATGTACGGCACCTGTGAGGATGGTCCCGTGAGCGAGCCCGGACCCGAGACCGAGCCGACGACCCCGTCGGCCGACGGCGCGTCCGCGCCGGCCGGTCAGCGTCCCGGCCGCTACCCGCGGACGACCAACGGGCTGATCGGCGCCCTCGTCGTGACCCTGCTCGTCATCGGTGCCTTCGTGGCGCTGCGCGCGCTCAACCGCGACGACCTCGAGGTGAAGCCGACGGCGGTCGACTACCTCGGGCTCGTGAAGGACGCGCAGGCCGGGGGTGTCGAGCTCGTCTACCCGACCGACCTGCCGCAGGGGTGGATCGCCGACAGCGTGCAGTACGTCCCCGGCGACCGCCCGGCCTGGGGCATCGGCATGCTGACCGACGCCGGGAAGTACGTCGGCCTTCGCCAGGAGGACGTCTCGGTCGACGACCTGTTGGCGACGTACGTCGACGAGAACGCGACCGAGGGCGACCCGATCTCGGTCTCCGGCTCGGTCGCCCCCGAGTGGCGCAGCTTCTCCGACGAGGGCGGCGACCACGCGTACGCCGCCGAGGTCGGCGAGGACACCGTCCTGGTCTACGGCTCGGCCGACGTGCAGGACCTGCGGACCGTCCTGGACGCGCTCAGCACCGACCCGCGCTGACGGGGGCGTGACCGGGCTGACGGGGCCGCCGGTCAGTCGTCGGAGTCGGCCTCGAGCGTCGCGTCGAGGCGCTTGCGGGCGCCGTCGAGCCAGTCCTGGCAGGTGGTGGCGAGGGCCTCGCCGCGCTCCCACAGCGCGAGCGACTCCTCCAGCGTCGTGCCGCCGGCCTCGAGGCGGCGGACCACGTCGATGAGCTCCTCGCGGGCGTCCTCGTAGGAGATCTTCTCGGCGTCGGGGGCCTTCGGACTCATGGCTGCTCCTCGGGGTCGCTGGCAGGGTCGGTGACGGGGTCGCGCTCGACGCCCGTGGTGGTGGCGCGGATCCGGCCGTCGGCGACGCGGACGCTGAGCGCCGCCCCGTCGGTGACGGCCTCGACGGAGGTGACGACGTGGCCGTCGGCGTCCTGGAGGACGGCGTACCCGCGCTGGAGGGTCGCCAGCGGCGACAGCGCCCGGGCGCGGGCCCGCTGGTGCCCGATGTCGTCGGCGGCGCGGTCGAGCGCGTGCGAGACGGTGCGGCGGGCGCGGGCGCGCAGCTGCCCGACCTCGTCGGCGCGGGCGTCGAGGAGGGTGCGGGGGTCCGCGAGCGCGGGGCGCGAGCGGAGCGCGTCGAGGCCGGCCTGCTCGCGGGCCAGCCGGGCGTGCACGGACGAGCGGAGCCGGTCGCGGGCCTGCACGACCCGGCGCAGCTCCTCGACCACGTCGGGGACGACGAGCTTGGCGGCGTCGGTCGGCGTCGAGGCCCGGACGTCGGCCACCAGGTCGAGCAGCGGGGTGTCCGGCTCGTGCCCGATCGCGGAGACGACCGGCGTGCGGGCGCGGTGCACCGCGCGGATCAGGGCCTCGTCGCTGAACGGCAGCAGGTCCTCGACGGACCCGCCGCCCCGGGCGATGACGATCACCTCGACGCGGGGGTCGCGGTCGAGGCGGTCCAGCCCCTCCATCACCTCGGTCGCCGCGCGGGTGCCCTGCATGGCGGCGTACGCGACCTCGAAGTCCACGGCCGGCCAGCGGCGGCGGGCGTTCTCGAGGACGTCGCGCTCGGCCGCCGAGTTGGGAGCCGTCACGAGGCCGACGCAGCCGGGCAGGAACGGCAGCGACCGCTTCAGCTCCGGCGCGAAGAGGCCCTCGGCCGCGAGCAGCTGCCGGCGGCGCTCGAGCCGGGCCAGCAGCTCGCCGAGGCCGACCATCCGGATCTCGCGGGCCTGCAGCGAGAGGGTGCCGCGGTTGGCGTAGTACGACGGCTTGGCGTGCAGCACCACGCTCGCGCCCTCGACGAGCGGCGGGTTGAGCGAGTCGAAGAGCGTGCGCGAGCAGGTGACCGGCACCGAGATGTCGGCGATCGCGTCGCGCAGCGTCATGAAGACCGTGTTGAGGCCCGGGCGCCGGCTGACCTGGGCGATCTGGCCCTCGACCCACACCGGGCCGAGCCGGTCGACCCACCCGGCGATCGCGTTGGCGATCTGCCGCACCGGTGCCGGTGCCTGGGGGGACGTGTCGAGGGCCATGGCCGCGAGATTAGGGCACACAGGGGACACCTCTAGACTCGAAGGCATGTCGACCGACCTGGGCACCCCGCAGATCCTGTCGCCGGACGAGGCCGAGAAGGCCGTGCTCCTGGCGGCCCCGCGCGGCTACTGCGCCGGCGTCGACCGCGCCGTGGTGACGGTGGAGAAGGCGCTCGACCTGTACGGCGCCCCGGTCTACGTCCGCAAGCAGATCGTGCACAACAAGCACGTCGTCGCGAACCTCGAGTCCCGCGGCGCGATCTTCGTCGAGGAGCTCGACGAGGTGCCCGAGGGCCAGACCGTGGTGTTCTCCGCCCACGGCGTCTCCCCGGAGGTGCACGCCCAGGCCGCGGTCCGCTCGCTCAAGACCATCGACGCCACCTGCCCGCTGGTGACCAAGGTGCACCACGAGGCGAAGCGCTTCGCCGACGACGACTTCGACATCCTGCTGATCGGCCACGAGGGGCACGAGGAGGTCGAGGGCACCGCGGGCGAGGCGCCCGACCACATCCAGCTCGTGCAGAGCCCCGACGACGTCGCCGGCATCGTCGTGCGCGACCCGGCCAAGGTGGCCTGGCTGTCCCAGACGACGCTCTCCGTCGACGAGACGATGGCGACCGTCGACGCGATCCGCCAGCGGTTCCCGCTGCTGCTCGACCCGCCCAGCGACGACATCTGCTACGCCACCCAGAACCGCCAGCTCGCCGTCAAGGAGATCTCCCCGGACACCGACCTGGTGATCGTGGTCGGCTCCGGCAACTCGTCGAACTCCGTACGGCTCGTTGAGGTGGCCCTCGAGGCGGGTGCCCACGCGGCGTACCGCGTCGACGACGCCTCGGAGATCCAGGAGGCCTGGCTCGAGGGCGTGCGCACGGTCAGCGTCACGTCCGGCGCGAGCGTGCCCGAGGACCTCGTCGACGGGGTGCTGTCGTTCCTCTCGGAGCGGGGCTACCCGGACGCGCGCGCGGTGCACAGCGCCGAGGAGTCGCTGATCTTCTCGCTGCCCAAGGAGCTGCGCCGCGACCTCAAGGCTGCGGCTGCGGCCGCCCGCGCCTGACCTGCTCGTCCCGCGGCACCGGCCGCCACACGACGTGGCGGTAGGCGACGAAGTTCAGCGCCACCGAGACGCCGATCGCGAGCAGCTTGGCGATGAGCACCACCGGCGCACCCGGGTAGGTGCCGATCGCGTCCCCGGCGCGCAGCAGGGCCTGGATGACCAGCGGCTGCACCAGCCACATCGTGGTGCCGGTGGTCGCGAGGAAGAGCGCGGCCTGGCGCAGGGTGAGGCGGCGCGCGCCGAAGGTGAAGCGGCCGTTCACGACGAAGCTGAAGGCCATGCCCGCGCTGGTCGAGACGAGGTTGGCGGCCACGATCCCCAGCCGGTCGTGCAGCAGCAGGAACAGCCCGACGTCGAGGAGCGTGTTGACCACGCCCACCGCCGCGAAGCGGGTGCCGGTGCTCACGCCTGCTGCGCGGTGCGGATCGCGACGGGGAGCGGTGCGGCTCCCGCCGTACGGCCTCGCGCGGCGAGCGCCAGCGAGTAGAGCGGCCGCTGCTGGGCCTCGACGTAGACCCGGCCGACGTAGCTGCCGATCACGCCCATCATGATCAGCTGCAGCCCGCTGAGCAGGAACATCGCGACGCCGAGGAAGGCCCACCCGGGCACGGTCGTCTCGGGCGCGAACAGCCGGACGCCCACGACGTACGCCGCGCCCAGCACGCTGGCGAACGAGATGAGGTAGCCGAGCCGGGTGATCATCCGCAGTGGCACCGTCGAGAAGCCGAGGATGCCCGAGCTCGCGAAGGCCAGCATCTTGCGCAGCGGGTAGCCGGTGGTGCCGGCGTGGCGGGCGTCGCGGTCGAAGAGCAGCGCCTCCTGGGTGAAGCCCACGTGCGCGACGATGCCGCGCAGGAAGCGGTCGTGCTCGCGGTAGCGGACCACCTCGGCGACCACCCGGCGGTCCATCAGCCGGAAGTCGCCGACGTTGCGGGGGATCTCGATCGAGGCGAGCCGGTCCAGCAGCCAGTAGAAGGCGTAGGCCGTCGCGCGTTTGAAGGTGCTGTCGCGCCGGGTCCGGCGCTGGGCGTAGACCACGTCGACGCCCCGCTCCCAGATCCGCAGCATCTCGAGGCTGACGCGTGGCGGGTCCTGGAGGTCGGTGTCCATGACGATGACCGCGTCGGCCTCCGTGGACGCGTCGAGCCCGGCGGTGACCGCCACCTGGTGCCCGACGTTGCGCGACATGCTCAGCACCGTGACCCGTGGGTCGGCCTGGCGCAGCCCGAGCAGCTCGTCCAGCGACCCGTCGGTGCTGCCGTCGTCGACGTAAACGAACTCGAAGGTCAGGTCGGGCCGCGCCGCGGTGGCGTCGGTGAGGGCCGCGTGGAAGACCGCGACGTTGTCGGCCTCGTTGAAGACCGGCAGCACGTAGGCGACGTGGCGTCCGGGGCCGATCGTGCGGCCGGGCTCGTGGGGCGTCATGGGTCAGTTCTAGGAACGCCACCTGCGACGGACCTGTGAATGTGCCGTGGGCGCGGCATGAGCCGGGTGACGACCTAGACTCCGCAGGTGGCCCGTTTCGTCGACCTGCACCCGGACAACCCCCAGCCGCGCGTCCTCGCGCAGGTGGTGGACGCGTTGCGGGCGGACGAGCTGATGGCCTACCCGACGGACTCGGGCTACGCGCTGGGCTGCCAGCTCGGCAACCGCGACGGCCGCGACCGGATCCTGAAGATCCGCGGGCTCGACGACAAGCACCACTTCACGCTGATGTGCCGCGACTTCTCGCAGCTCGGCCAGTTCGTCCACGTCGACAACTCGGCGTTCCGCGCCATCAAGGCGGCCACACCCGGGCCGTACACCTTCATCCTCCCCGCGACCGGCGAGGTCCCGCGGCGGCTGATGCACCCGAAGAAGAAGACCGTCGGCGTCCGCATCCCCGAGCACCGCTTCGTCCAGGACCTGCTGGAGCTGCTCGGGGAGCCGCTGCTCACCAGCACCCTGATCCTCCCCGGCGAGACCGAGCCGCGCTCGATGGGCTGGGAGATCAAGGAGGAGCTCGACCACCAGGTCGACCTGGTCATCGAGGCCGGCGAGACCATTGCCGAGCCGACCACGGTCGTCGACTGGTCGAGCGGCGCTCCCGAGGTCGTCCGCCGCGGCGCCGGCGATCCGGACCGCTTCGAGTAGGCGGTGGGTGGCCGCTGCGGCGGGCGGGTGCGGTCAGCGGTTGCCGACCCGCTGGCGGACCGCCAGGCAGGTCAGGCACAGGGCGTAGCCCACGACGAGCGCGACGCTGTGGTGCGACAGCCCGGACACGACGGCCTGGACGACGCCGTCGCCGCGGTCGGCGATCATGGCGGGGCGGGTGAAGCCGAGCAGGGTGAAGACCGCGACCATGATCATCGGCGGCAGCACGCCGACGGTGAAGAAGTCCCGCGGGCGGACGGCCAGGGCGATCACGACGCACAGCGCGACGAAGCACAGGTCGAAGAAGAGGCTGATCCGGCCGACCATGAGCAGGTCGAGGACCACCGCGGTCAGGGCGACCGCCAGCCCGAGCGCGACGACCTGACGGCCGGGCTCGTGCCCTTCTTCCCAGAGAGTCCGGGTGTGGCTCACAGCGCCACCGTATTCTCCGCGGGACCGTCGTCGTCCGCGGCGCGCCGGTCGACGGAGCGGAGCTCGACGGTGCCGAAGGAGCGGGTCGTGGACTCGACCTGCCGCGGCGAGGGCAGCGGGTCGTCGGTGACCGCCAGCTCGTGGAAGCGGCGGGCGGACACCATCACGCGCGACTCCAGCGAGCCGACGGCCTGGTTGTAGTGGCCGACCGCGGCGTTGAGGGAGCGCCCCACCTGGTCGACGTGGCTGCCGAAGGTCGCGAGCCGGTCGTGCAGGTCGCGGCCCAGCCGGTGGATCTCGCGGGCCTGGTCGGCCAGCACCTCGTGGCTCCAGCCGTGGGCGACGGTGCGCAGCAGCGCGATCAGCGTGGTGGGGGTGGCGAGGACGACCTGCCGGGTGGCGGCGTACTCGATCAGGCCCGGGTCGGTCTCGAGCGCCGCGGCGAGGAACGACTCCGCCGGCACGAAGAGCACCACGAACTCCGGGGACTCGGGCAGCGAGCGCCAGTAGGTCTTCGACGACAGCTGCTCGACGTGGGTGCGCAGCTGGCGGACGTGGCGGGCCAGGTGGGCGGCGCGCTCGTCCTCGTCGTCGGTGGAGGTGGCGTCGAGGTAGGCGTCCAGCGGGACCTTCGCGTCGACCACGACCTGGCGGCCGCCGACGAGGTTCACCACCAGGTCGGGGCGCCGGGCGCCGTCGTCGAGGCGGACCTGCTCGGAGAAGTCGCAGCGGTCCACCAGCCCGGCGAGCTCGACGGCCCGTCGCAGGTGCAGCTCGCCCCAGCGGCCTCGGACCTGCGGCTTGCGGAGCGCGGTCGAGAGCGACTGCGTCTCGCGGCGCAGGGTGTCGGTGGTGTGCCGCATGTCGTCGACCTGCTGGTGCAGCTGGCTCTGCCACGAGACCCGCGTGTGCTCGAAGTCGCGCATCGTGTCGTGGAGGCGGTCCAGCCCCTGCATGACCTCGGCCTGGTCGACCATCCCCTGCCCGACCTCCAGCACGTGCGCCGGCCGCGACCGCACCCAGAGCACCCCCAGCACCGCGCCCAGGACGAGCCCGACCAGGAGCGTGAGGAACACCGTCAGCATCTGCATGGCACGAGCATGGCGGGGACCGCCGACAGTCCGGGTCGCGACAGGCGGGGGGCGGGTGCTCGTCACACCAGCCACTGCTTCATCACGGGATGCAGGCGGGGTGGAGGTTCCCGGGGCGAGCTCACCGTGGGAAGCGCAGCTTCGCCTGCATCCCGTGATGAAGCGTCACCCAGAGGAGCGGGCCGCCTCAGTCCAGCTCAACGACCACCGGCGCGTGGTCGGAGGCGCCGGCACCGGCGCGCTCGTCGCGGTCGATGAAGGCGCCGGTCACCCGGGACGCGAAGGAGGGCGAGCCGAGCACGAAGTCGATCTTGAGGCCGCGGTCGCGCTCGAAGCGCTGGCGGTAGTAGTCCCAGTACGTGTAGCCGGGCGCGTGGGCGCGGGTGACCTCGGCGTACCCGTCCTCGAGGAACGCCTGGAAGGCCGCCCGCTCGGGGGCCGTCACGTGCGTCGAGGTCCGGAACTGCGCGATGTCGAAGACGTCCTCGTCGAGCGGGGCGATGTTCCAGTCGCCGACGAGCGCGGTGTCCTCGCCGAGCCAGTTGCGAGCCGCCTCGCGCAGCGCACCGAGCCAGGCCAGCTTGTAGGCGTAGTGCGGGTCGTCGACCTTGCGGCCGTTGGGGACGTAGAGCGACCAGAGGCGTACGCCGCCGCAGACCGCCCCGATGGCGCGGGCCTCGGCCGCGACCGGGTCGCCGAAGCCGGGCATCGCGTCGAAGCCGACTTGCACGTCCTCGAGGCCGACGCGGCTGATGATCGCGACGCCGTTCCACTGGTTCGTGCCGGCGGCGGCCACCTCGTAGCCGCGGCCCTGCAGCCCCATCAGCGGCAGCTGGTCCTCGCGGGCCTTGGTCTCCTGCAGCGCCAGCACGTCGATGTCGTGGCGCTCCAGGAACGCCTCGACGCGGTCGATGCGGGAGCGGAGTGAGTTGACGTTCCAGGTCGCGATGCGCACCGCGCCACGCTAACGGGCGGCGCCGACCAGCGCCGCGACGGCCTCGACGAGGCGGTCCACCTCCTCGGCGGAGGTGTAAGGCGCGATGCCCGCGCGCACGGCGCCCTCGTCGCCCAGACCGGCGTGCCGCGACGCCTCGAGGGCGTAGAACGACCCGCCCGGGGCGTTGATCCCGTCGGCGGCGAGCTTCTCGTGCACCTCCCGGGCCGCGTGGCCGGCGACCGAGAACAGCGCGGTCGGCGTACGACGGGCGGGGGAGCCGTGCAGGGTCACGCCGTCGAGCGCGCCGAGCCCGGCCAGGAGCCGCTCGAGCAGCTCGTCCTCGTAGGCCTCGACGGTCGCCATCGACGCGAGCACGCCGGCGCGCCGGTCGTCACCACCGTCCCCGGGCGCCAGCCCGGCGATGAAGTCGACCGCGGCCGTGACGCCCGCGAGCAGCTCGTAGGGCAGCGTGCCGAGCTCGAAGCGCTCCGGCACGGCGTCCGTCGACGGCATCAGCTTGGCCGGGTGCAGCGACTCCAGCAGGGACGGCGCGGCGGCGAGGACGCCGAGGTGCGGGCCGAAGAACTTGTACGGCGAGCAGGCGATCAGGTCCGCGCCCAGGGCCGCGGCGTCGACGGGGGCGTGGGGCGTGAGGTGCACGGCGTCGACGTACACCAGCGCCCCGACCTCGTGCACGGCTGCGGCCACGGCGGCGACGTCCGGGCGGGTGCCGAACAGGTTCGACGCGGCGGTGATCGCGACCAGCCTGGTCTGGGTGGTCAGCACGGACTCGATGTCGTCGACCTCGGCGGTCACCGGGTCGAAGTCGAGCCACCGGACGGTCGCGCCGACGGACTCGGCGGCGATGACCCACGGGCGGATGTTGGAGTCGTGGTCGAGCCGGCTGACGACGACCTCGTCGCCCGGGCCCCACTCCTGCGAGGAGGCCAGCGTGCGGGCCATGTCCATGGTCAGCTGCGTCATCGAGCGGCCGAAGACCACGCCGCGCGGGTCCACGCCGAGCAGGTCGCCGACCGCCGCACGGGCGCCGAGGGTGACGGCGTCGGTGCGGCGCTCGGTCTCGCTGAAGGTGCCGCGCTGGCACAGCCCGCCGGTCATCGTGTCGGCGACGGCCTGCGCCACCGCGGACGGGACCTGCGAGCCGCCGGGGCCGTCGAAGTGGGCGACCCCGTGCCGGAGGGCCGGGAACTGCGCGCGGACCGCGCTGACGTCGTACGTCGTGCCGCCCATCAGACGAATGCGCTCTCGCCGGTGATGGCGCGGCCGACGATCAGGGTGTTCATCTCGCGGGTCCCTTCGTAGGAGTAGATCGCCTCCGCGTCGGCCACGAACCGGCCGACGTGGTGCTCGAGCAGGATGCCGTTGCCGCCGAGCACCTCGCGGGCCCAGCCCACGGTCTCGCGCATCCGGACGGTCGCGTGCACCTTGCACAGCGAGGCGTGCTCGTCCTTGAGCAGCCCGGCGTCCTGGAGCTGCGAGGCGCGGACGTTCATCGCGGTGGCGGCGGTGACGTTGGAGAGCATCTTGACCAGCAGGTCCTGGACCATCTGGAACGACGCGATCGGCTTGCCGAACTGCTCGCGCGCCTTGGTGTAGCGCAGCGCGTGCTCGTAGGCACCGCGCGCGCAGCCGACGGCCTGCCACGCGACGCCCATCCGGGTCACCTTGAGGACCTGGGCGGTGTCGTGGAAGCCGTTGCCCTCCTGGAGCCGGTTCTCCTCCGGGACGTGCACGTCGGCGAGGTGGATCTCGGAGTTCTGCACGACGCGCAGCGCGATCTTGTCCTGCTGGACGTCGAAGGTCATGCCGGGCGTGTCCTTCTCGACCACGAAGCCCTTGACCTCGCCGTCGTCCTCGTCGCGCGCCCAGATGATCACCAGGTCGGCGAAGTCGGCGTTGCCGATCCACTTCTTCTCGCCGTTGAGGACCCAGCCGTCCCCGTCGCGCTTCGCGGAGGTCGCGAGCCCGCCGGCGATCGCGGAGCCGGTGTCGGGCTCGGTGAGGCCGAAGGCGCCGATCAGCTCCATCCGCGCCATCGCGGGCAGCCAGCGCTCCTTCTGCTCCTCCGACCCGCAGAGGTGGATCGAGCCCATGGCCAGCCCGCCGTGCACGCCCATGAACGTGGCGATCGACGGGTCGACGCGGCCGAGCTCCATCGCGACCATGCCGTCGACGAGCGCGCCTCGCGCGGGGCAGCCCGGGCCGTCGTACGCCAGGCCGGCGATGCCGAGCTCGGCCAGCCCGGGGACCAGGTCGTGGGGGAACGTCGCGCGCGTCCAGTGCTCGTTGATCACCGGCTCGACGACGCGGGTCATGTGCGCCCGGACGCTGCTGAGCAGCTCGCGGTCCCGGTCCTCGAGCAGCAGCTCGAAGCCCAGGAAGTCCGAGAAGGGCGAGTCGGTCAGGTCGAGGTCCTCGAGGTCAGCGCTCACCTCAGCAACATAGTTCAGTCGACCCGACGCCGGTGCTCACCAGTCGCTGGGGAGCGAGCCGTGGAAGCTCAGCAGCCGCCAGCCCGCCGGCGTACGCCGGGCGGTGACGGCGAGCCGGAACGGTGCCGCGTCGTCGACACCGTCCTCGGTGAACACCACCTGCCCGACCGCGGCGAAGCCGAGCACGTCGGCCGTCTCCAGCACGACGTGCACCTCCGCCAGGTCCCAGCGCAGGGATCCCGGCTGACCGACGACGGCCGCCAGGTACGCCCGCACGGCCTCCGGTCCGTGGTTGTACGCCGCGGTGCCGATCAGCACCGCGTCGTCGTCGAACAGGGCCGTCAGGCGGTCGACGTCGCGGCTGTCGACGGCGGCCTGGAGCAGGGCGACGACCTCGCGGGCGGTGGCCTCGGAGCTCATGGACGAACTCTGGCACGCGCCGCGGGCCGAGGTGCTTGGATCGGCGTCATGAGGCGCACGGTCGAGTGGCTGCTGGTGGGGGCGATCGTGCTGGACGTCGCCTACTGGACGATCTGGTTCGTCGACCGGGACGTCCTCGCGAGCGAGCACCGCGCGGCGTACTACGAGTTCGAGAACGCCTTCCCGCTCGCCGACCTGTGGCTCGGTGTCGCCTGCCTGCTGGCCCTGCTCGCGCTGCGTGCCGGGCGTCCGTCGGCGACCTTCTGGCTGACCGCGGCGGGGTCGGCCGGGCTCTACCTCTTCGGCATGGACTTCCTCTACGACGTGGAGCACGGCATCTTC